>JBHLMQ010000074.1:0-12189 GCA_048938005.1 Promethearchaeota archaeon
GAATAAAATCAAATTTAGAGAAAGAACCAGAGTAGTATAAATAGTTATAATTCAAATTATTGCCAAGACCACTGTTTGGTATACATAAGATAGAGGGCTAAAAAATTATACGATTAATGAGATGATTGGACAACCTAATCAATCTGCATGGGATCTCCATACTGATGGAAATATCTGTCTTAGATTTTATGTTCGAAATAGCTTTGGTAATAATTCTTTTACAGAAGTTCGGATCGAAAAGGATACGTCTGCACCTGTTATTACAATTCAGTCACCGCACTTCCTCGGGCTTTGCTAAGACCTCGTCATCAATGACTATAACTGTTTTCACTACCATAGGAATTATTTTCTAATCTAATCTAAAGCCTTTTTTTCACTAATTTTTTCAAAGGAATTTTCATGGAAATCAGACTCTGAATTTACCTTTCCAATAAAAAGAAAAATTTAAAATCTTGCTCATGAAGCAAAACATGCATCAAATACTACCGGGCTACACCAAGTCCTCATAGAGAAGTTAATTTATTAAGGAATATATGAAATTTATATTTTTTTCTAAATATGAAATGTGAGTTTAATAAATTGGTAAAAATAATAAAGATTTAAAAATTTGAAATTTCAATGGTTAAATCTAATTTAAAATTGAATGAGCTTAGTCTAATAACTATAACTTTAATTCAATTAGCTATAGCTACTGCTATTTCCTTAATATTTCAATTTTTAATCCCCTTTTCATGGCACCCGTTAGACAGATTTCTTTATGGTATTAAGCATCATGGAGATCCTGGTACAAATTTAGTAATTTTTACGATTAGTCAATGGTATTTTTCATTAACATTGGCATGGTTTATTTATCGTGATAATCCCTATATTAATAATTTTCTGATTTATTCGATTGTACCTCTCGGAATCCTTGTTTTTTATGAATTCGTATTTTTATTTCTTTTTTATGATTATATTCATATAGCTCCTTTTATTTTAGATATTTATTTGATTTGGAAGAAAAGGGAAACACTTTCACAAAAATACACTTTATATATTATTCTAATAAATATTTCTTGGTTATTTTCAGTTTATTTTCTAAAATTGGCATATTATAGTACAGATTTACTAATTTACATTAGAAATAATCTCATTTATGTTGCTTTATGGATTATCTTATCATTTTTTTTTAATTCTAAGAGGGGAGATGGATCGAATAATTAGATACTAATTATATTTTTTCACCACACGCTTCACAATATTTAATAGCTGCTGCGTTTTTTAATTCTTTACCGCAATTTGGACAAAAATTAGGTATTTTTGGTGAAGGAGAACCTTTTTTTAGGGTTTCATATTTAAAAACTTCTCTTTCTTCAATAGAATGTTCAAGTTCAATATTGCAATTATCGCAAAATTTAGTATCAACGCGCATGTATTTTCCACATGAAAGACACTTGAACCATAGCTTGAGACCACAATTTCTACAAAATTCACCATATTTACTTACAGGAGCATTACAACGAGGGCAAGTTTTCTTTTCTAACCAGAAATAACGAGACATCAATTGAAATATAATAATTAAGAATAATGATATAGGGAATAAGATCCACCAAATTGGATTGATTAATAGAGACAAAATGATACATAGGGATGTAATTAAAGTAAAAATTAAAAGCCCTATAGCTAAATAACTTTTTTTTTTAGTGCTTCCACTACTAAGCTTCACAGAAATGCCTTTTTTTATAGTTTAATTTATATGCATTATAATTTTTTTTAAGTTTAAGATATTTGGATAAAAAAATTAATTAATTCTCGTATTGCAATACGGGCAAACATCTGTATTTTTGTCAATTTCTTCTCCACATGCAAAACAGACTATCTTATTAACTCCATATAGGATCTTATCTTCATCTTTCTTAAGATTTTTAACTTCTGATTCATAGTTTTTTTTATCGGACATGATTCTAACTTGAAATAGAATTAAACTTAAATAAAGAAATAATGATAAAATTTAATAAAAAATTGGAGTCCGATATTTAAGTTCAGTTAAAGATAACAAAATTTAAGAATTTGAATTTATTTATATATTCATACAATAATTAAAAAATGAGGATAATAGAAGAAAATGCCTGGTTCACATGGTTCATTAACCAAAGCAGGAAAGGTTAAGATGCAGACTCCGAAAATTGAACGAACAGGAGTAAATTCAAATAAGAAAAAACCTCCAAGAGTGCGATTCCGAGAGTTATATGTAGAAAGATTTATCAATGGTCGATTTGGAGGACAACAAGACAGTCTTGGAGCTAAGAGGTCTCAATTTTCAAGGAAATAAAAATCCTTCTTATTTTAAAAGCTTACTCCTATTGTTTGAAGTTGATTTTTTAATTTCTGACCCTGTTTTAAATAAAAAAGAGATTTCTGTTGATTTATTCCAGAATTTTTATAAAGGTCACTCATTAATAAATTCCATCGTATTCCCCGTTTCATATTACTAATCTTTCTTAATGTTATACGATTCTCTAGATTCTCCAATAAGTATAAAGCTTTTTTACTATCTCTCCGATAATGAATATAAAATTCAGATAATTCAAGAATTAAATCAATTTGAACTTTGAGAATTTGTTCATTTTCAAAATTAAGACCTACTGTATCTAAACCTGCTTTTAAAAATTTGTGAGTTAGGGTTAAATTCCCTTTTTTTTTATAAAAAATTCCACGGAGCAGAAAATAGTGTAATTTTACTTTTAAGTTATTATTACCTATAAGAAAGGCAGTCTTGAAATTAGCTTTGGATTCAACGATATTATTTTGTTCTAAATAAATCAAACCAATGTAAATATATGCTAAACCCAGATATTCTTCCTTATTAAATGAAAAATCTTCCTTTTCGAGAAAATTAACTATAACATTAAAATGATTTAAAGCATTCTGGAAATCTTTTCTTTTGTAATAACCTATTCCTAGCTTATAGTGAATTTTGATAATAAAATTTATTGGAATTTCACCGGATTTAGCAACACCTAGAGCATTCTGCAAATAATTGAGCGCTGTGTCTTCTTGATTTAAGATCTTTGCTATTTTTCTTAATTTGAGTAAGATCGAAACAACGATTTTTCTTTGTTGGTTTTTATTAAAAATTTTTAAAGAATCATTAAGTTTTTTTGCTGCTTCTTCAAATCTATAGTTTTTTATTAATTCTTCGGCATCAGTATATTGATTAATAGATTCAATTACTTCAAAATTATTTGGTGGTTTATTAAATAAATTATCACGTATAGTGAACAATTCTTTTGCAATTGAGCTTTCATAACTTAATGCTGAGAATGGGAAATTATTTTGATCTTCTATGAAATTCGGGCTATTATACATCAGTTCTTTTTCAGGGCGAAAATTAATAAATTCCGTTTGATTTAGTTTTGCAGCTTTAATAATATCTATAAGAGAATTTAAAATGAAACGAGTAAATTTTATCCACTTTTCAACATATACTTCTAATTTGAACTCTGGAATATCATTAAATAAGTCATTTAAAATATAAGGGGTATAACTTTCAAACAAGCTTCTAATATAAAATTTATTATATTCAATATCTTTAAAATATGTATAATATCCTTTCTCTAAAATAAAGAATTCATCAAAATTTTCGTCACTTGAAAATATTAAAGTTTCAGAGGTTCTAATTTTTGGAATTCCATATCGTAATTCCCAAGGTATTTTAAAACTAGGATTTAAACCTGTATTTTTAAGAGATTCCACTATTCTACTAAATTTTTTATGAGAGAAATCTCCAAATTTATCTCTTTTATTCAACAGTGAGATTCTTATGCGATTTTGCCATGTATCCTCATTTTCATTTTTGATTAGTTCTGGTATTGCTAAATTTAATAATTTACTGAGTTGATGTGTTTTTCCATCTAAGGGGAATTCATGTTCACTTGTTAATGATAAAGCAAAATTCCTTAAAGCTTTCATAAAATAAAGAATAACTTTATAAATATTCTGATCCAAGTTCCAAAACTGAAAAGCTATTGAAAGTTGAAAACTTACTACTTCAAATGGAATAGTTATTCTTACAGGTAAAGTTATTGGGAATTTTATTGTAAAAAGCACTAATTTCTTTCTTTTTAGACTATATCGAAAATAGTTTTGAATATAGCCTTCTATCTTCCATCCATTCTTTTCAATGAATTCTCTTAAATTCTCGATTTCATTAGAGGAAAATGGATTAATTGACATAAACCAATTGCTCTTAAGTTGTTAATGTTCTCAGAGACTTGTATGTTCTTATATAACTAATAGTGATTTTAAATATTAAATTTTGTATTACGATTCAAATAAAGATTTAATAGTTAGAATTTATTTGTTAAAGTTGTATCTTTAAGATGAAACAAGAGATTCCATTATGGATATTACACGATTTAATAAAGAGTTAGGAACAAAAATAGCAAGAGCAAAAAGATTTGAAAAAAATAATGATATCAAAGCTGCAATACAGTTATGGTTAGAAATATCTGAAATGACGCTTAACTTTTCGAAATCTCGAAATATAGACTCATCATTTAGAAATATGCTTATCAATAGAACGAAAAGTATTTTTGAACATATAAAAAACTTAAAAACGGGCCAATTTGAAGAAGAAGTATATGTGGAAGATTTCATATCTCAAGAAGAAACTGCTCAAGTAGAATCTTCATCTGATATAGTTCAAGGTGAGAGCACACCTTTACAAGAGCAAGAAGTAAGGGAAATAAAAGATTTAAATTCAACTACAAGTAGTAATCATAAAATTATAGAAGATTCTGAATTTAAGAACTTACCTAAAGGATTTAAAGAAATTGAACCCTCTAAAAACTTTAAAATAATTACCCCTCATGATAAAGATATAGGGATTTTTAAATCTAAAAAACAAAAAGATCCAGGAGAAAATCTTAAAACACAAAAGATGGTTGATTTTGACGAGCCTAAAAATGGTAAATATTTGATTTGTTTTGCATGTGGGTATGATAAAAATTCGGTTAAAGATAAAATCTGTAAAAATTGTGGAACAAAGTTGAATTAAAAGGTAAATTCCTTACTTTATTTTAATAGTAATATCAAAAAAAGATTCCTTTTTGTTATCCGAAATATAAATTTGGTCAATATTGCATAAAACATCTCTTTTTAACGCTCTATTGAGTATTCCTTCAGAAATACCACACATGATATAAATATGGTATATGAAATCATCAGTATTTTCTAAAAATATTGAGTTTTTAAATCTATATGTTGCTATTTTACCTTCTTGATCTATTGTTAGAATAGTAATCTCAATATTTGGTTGAAATATATCATAGGCAGAGTAAAAGCTCTTAAAACTTTCTAAATAAATTCTAGATATTGGGGAATCTTTTATACTCTTCAATTGCTTTATAATACTCGGTCCAAATGGAAATTTTATATCTTTTGAAGCCTCCTTGCCAATTTTTTTTGCTATTTCATTATTATTTGGAAAATACTTTTTAAATTTCGACAAAAGAGCTTTATAATACGAAATAGCCGTATCAAAAGGGATAAATTTTTCTTTTTTCGCAAAATATAATTTATATGCACCAACATTCTTACTAAATATTTGATTTGTGCGTTCAAGGCTAAGTACATATTTGGAAACTGTATTTCTTGAAAATTTTGTAAGTTTAGCTATGTCTGAGGTTGTAACTCCTCCAGGATTATCTCTAATACATTCTAAAATTACAAATTCATGATCAATTGTATTTTTTTTATTTGTCGTAAATATTTCACTCCTATGAGAATTGTATTTATTAAAAAAAATAGTGTCTTTTATTCATTATCATTTTGATGTTTTGAGTCATCATCACTAATCGGCTCTGATCCCCCATTATTAGGAGATTTTAGCTCATTTTCGCTTGAAGATTTTGGTGTTTCATCTTCCGATGGTTTTACTAGTTCTTCACTTTTTATTGCTCCTTCATGAGTCGGAGAAGGGGGAGCTTTATTTTCTTTAAGCTTAGGAGCCTTCGGACTCTGTTTTAATTTATCTTTTTTAATATATATTCGTTTTCGATTCTGAGTTGTTGTAAAAATTACTCCAGGAACAATAAGAGTAGCTCCTACACCAAGGATAACTTGAAATAGATTTTCACTTAAATTCTGGGTGCCATATACTAATTCCTTGAAACTTTTAGCTAACTCTTCTGTTATTTGACCACCAAATTCAAGCCAAAGAATAGGTATTACTCCTTCCCAACAATTTTTATACCATATATCAGTTTTACTGATCATAAAGTTGATTTGGAATCTTTCAGCTGCTTTCATTACAGCCCCAGTGTTAGGTTCTACATCTAGAAAGGTATCATGAAGTCCCTTATTCGGATGTACTCCATATATAGAATTTATCAAATCACTATCTGCATCAAGGTAGTGCGGTTTACTTAAAAAAATAGGTATTCCTTGGTCTATAGTCATGTTGGCTAAGCCTTCTATTGATTGATAATAATTAAGATCAATTCCAAAAGTCTCATCTGATAATTCGAACTGTAATAATTCAATATTTTGGAGATTAGTGGTTCCACTAAAGCTGAGTTCAACTGATCTTAACAAATCTGGTACAAAAACATGAAGTACGTCTGTTTGTGAGACTTCTGGGGCGAATTGAGTACCATCTGTTCCCTGGACAATTTCTTGTTCTTTCCACACAGTAATAATTGCTTCACCATCATATTTAATAATCTCATATACTTTATTTATATCATTTCTACCTGTATTTATTGTAAAACTTTTCATCCCTTCTACTTCTGCTTCAATTTCAGAAACGCAGTTATCAAATATTCCTACTTTAGCTCTCGATGGATCTTGTTCATTTACCAAATTATCCACAGCAGTGAAGAGCCACTCATCTACAGTCCGAGTAGTAATGAGACCACTATTCCAATCTTTAATGGTATATTCACAAATATTTTTGAGCCAGCCATTTATACTAGTATTTATCCAAACTAATATCAAATTTAATTGTGTTTCAGTTAGATTAAATATATCCATTAAAAGTATCTTACTTTCTTCAATATCTGCAAGAGCTTCAAACCAAATGGGATTGGTAATTATATCCATTCCTACAAGTGAGTTAGGGTTATTTAAGTCCCAGAGAGCCTGGCATTGCCCCTGAGTTATTTCTGTTTCACCTTTTTTGCTATAATTAGTAATATTCAAATCCGCTTCTGGACCAGGATAATTATATGGTTCTCGGCCATCAATATCAACGCCTATTCCTGTTTCACTACCTTCTTCATCAACCATTTCTGCCCCCAAATCTTGTATTAAATTCGAAAGAAGCCCTTTAATTGCTTCAGCGAATGGAGAGTCTGTAAATGCTGTTTCAATCATATTCTTTAATTCATCTTTAAGAGCATTTTTAATGGCATCAAAAAGGTGTAAAACATCCCAAAAGAAAATGAGATCAACAATAAAATCAACCAAATCATTAATAACATCTAAAAGGTTTCTGAATAATATTGATATATTCACTTGAACTTCAGGGAAATAATCAGTTGCCCATTCCCCAAAGAAAATTTCTTCTGCACTTGGCATAGCATCTTCCATAAATTCTACCAAATCTTCTAGAGGGATAATGTAAGTAGTTAAAAAGTCAACGACCCACGTAGCAGTTAGATTAATAGCCTCTTCACCAAGAATCCCCGAAAATAATTCCCTAAACATATCGTTTAGGGCTCCAACTAGCATATCATAAACACCCTCATTAGTTAAAAGTTCTCTTAAAGTTATATTTAATTCTTGTCTAAATATTTCCTTCACTTCCAAAAGAACTGCTGGAAACATAGCTTTAATCAGGTTTTCTTCATTTCCAGCCAATTCTAAAACCCCTAAGTAAGCAGGATTTATATTTGTAATTTGATCCTCTGGACTACACGAAGAATCAGACATTTCAGGTTCAAAAATATATGTTGGGTATTGTTTATAGGTAACTTCATCCCAATTTGGACTAAAACTCACATTATATTTAGTAGTAAATTCTCGAAATATATATGGACCAACTTCTTCATATTCTGGTTTATCTCCCTTAAGAATTTCACTAGGATTAGTTAAATTCCATAAGTAGAATTTTCGATACATTGGAATTGCTCCAGAATAATTATTTGAGATCCATTCACCATAATTAGAGGTAACAGGGAGTGGTACGCAAATTTCTTCTGCTATTCCTTTATTAATCTCAGATAGAATAAAATTCTTAAGTAAATAACTAGTGGGCATTAGGGAAAAGCCAAGAATTAAAGCTGTAAGGGCACCAGCAAGCTTTTTTTTTGATGGAGGAGATATTAAATTCTGTTTTTTAATTGGAGGTGCACCCCCATTTTTTATTGATATAATTAATCATAATTGATTAATCAAGGGAAATATTTAAATATTGATCAGTAATATTGTTGATCAATAATTATCAAATGAAAAAGATGTCCAAAAAAATAGTTATTATTTCTGCTGTGATACTTGCAGTTGGGTCAGGTTTGGTTCCTGGAGGAATCTTAATTGAGAATTATATTAATAATATGGTGGCAGACTCTGTTGACGAGGGTCTTTTAGGGATTGAAGAAGAAGCAATTCCTTTGATTGAACCAATGATTAAAGAAAAGGGAATACCTAAAGCACTCAGGGGCATTAGAGATATGGGAATTCCTATTCTTGAAGACATGGTTGAAGTGACATTTGTTGCTGTATTAATTAATATTTTTGTTAATACTGGCGGTGTTGTTGGTACATTTCAACCCCCTATAGGTATGGAAAGATTCTTCAATAATGATACTAATGGAGTTTGGGTTATATTTAATGGTACCTCTTACCACTATCGTGAGCCTCTTAATTTTACTGAAGATGCTCAAAATAGGATATTATATGGAAATAGTACATCAGTTCCTGGTTATATTCCTGGTATTCAAGGCTTTCTTAATGATACCTCAACAGGTGAGGGTGTAGCTAATTTTTTAACTCAATATCATGCTGCTAATTCAAGTGGGACTAGTCTACTGAATGAAACAATGCAAGAAAATTATAATTGTACTTGGTACCAACTATCTAAGCTTGAAGAATATATAACCGAATATTTGATCGGTTGGGCGATCCCCCTTGTAATCGGAGCTGGACTTCATGTAGATTACATGCCGGCATTAGCAGGACTCTTTTCAGTAAATGCTATTGCTAAAGCTTTATTCATGGAACAATGGGCAAATGGTACAGTTTTGAATGAGACATTATACGAGGGAGGAATTGATTTTAGTGAAATGCTTGATGAAATAAATGAAACATTAATAGGATTTGAAGTTGGCCGTTTGACACCTTCGAATATAACACGTAAGAGTGCATATGCGCTCTTTGATGAGAACAATTTCCCTAATGCCCTAACAAATGATACAGGAATTAATCAGTGGATTATTGCTTATACTAACGATACTGTTAAGGGTACATTAATGAATGAATTCAATCTAACTCAAACTCAGATGGACATGATACTTTTTTGGTTATTCGAAGAATCGTTTCAGGAAAATATTGTTCCGGAACTTATGAAGCTTCCTCCTCCAGATGGTGTAGGCATGAATATTTCACAATATGCGAGAGTTTTATTGTTGGAGCAATGGGCAAATGGCACCGCAGATGGTGAAGTTATATATCCATATGGATTTCCACTGCCATTAAAGGCAGGTACAGTATATGGATTTGAAGTTGGCTATCAAGGTAAAAACATGGCTGTTTTGCCAACTAACATGTCTCTTGAATCAGCAGAGGCTCTATGGAATGTTTCAAATGAATTTTCGCTTGTTAATAAAATGGGTCTAAGGAAGTGGTATTCTGCAATTGCAAATCCTACAACAGTATTAGCTAATGATCTCCAGATTATGAATTTTTTAGAAGATGAAGCAATGAACATGATACTAAATTGGTTACCGAAATTTAGAGATAATGTTATGCCATATCTTGCTCAAGAAGAAATGAATTTGCCGATGGATTCAACTTCATATGCATTAGCAATAAATCTAGGAATGAGTATACCGGGAGGAATTCTTATTGGCCTTGGGGCATTAGGCATAGCCCGAGATATTATCATTAAAAGAAAGCTTAAGATTGAATCTTAAAGAAATTCAAGATTTAAAGCTAAAAAATTAGAAATTTTTTTCTTTTTTTGATTTCTTAATTTTTTCATATTTTTTAATAGCTCGATCTCGCCAAACTGTATTCCACTTTTTAAATCCTGATTTTACATGCTTCTCTCTATTAAAAAAGTCATAACAAACCCAATTAAATAATATAAAGAATCTTTTTGCCCCACTTTTCTTAGTTAAGCTTTTTGATCTTACACCCAAATCATTTTGAAGGTGCTGTATCAATTTTCCTTCAACAGCATCTTGCAGTCTCCCTTCAACTACTGTGTCTTCATAATTGATGCCTTCATCAAAGAAATAATCTCTTACTTTATCAAAGATATTACCCCTACAGAGATGAATAACATCAGTTTCTTTTTGGAATTTTAACTCAGCCAAGCCTTCTTTAACTAATTCTACAGTTTCTTTTAATGGTCTTTTGTTTTCCCAATTTTCTCCCTTAAATAAATCTACTGGTATTGTTCGAAATACTAATTCTCCTGTTTCTTTTCTTAGGAAACCAATGAAGGCATCTCCTACTAAATCTCCAGTTCCAGCATCATCTATTTCAATCATCATTTTTTTTCATTTAATCTTTTAATGGATATATAAAAGATTTAAAACATATCAAATTTTTTAAACTTAAATATCTATGAAAAATAATCGGAAATTACTTAATTCATTCCTAATTAATTTAGAATTTTTTATAGTCTAATGGTGAACCTATGGAAATTGAGCTGTTAATGATTGGAAACGAAATTCTTATCGGAAAAACTCAAGATACTAATTCTAATTGGATGGCAAAAAGAATTACTAGATTTGGACACAAGGTCAAGAGAATAACAACTATAGGAGATGATTTAGAAACAATATCTTATACATTAAAAGACATATTAAAAAGAAATCCAGATATTATCATAACTTCAGGGGGAATAGGCCCAACGTTTGATGATATGACTTTAGCTGGAATTGCTAAGGGTTTGAACAGGGATTTAGAGTTAAACAAACATGCTTATAATTCAATTAAAAAGGCTTACAAACAAGCTCATAAAAAAGGATTATTAAAACTTGAAGGAATGACAAAAGAAAGAGAAAAAATGGCTTACCTCCCAAATGATTCAATTCCATTACCTAATACTATAGGTACTGCTCCTGGAGTTAAGATTAATGAAGGAAAGACTACTATTTTTATTTTACCTGGGGTACCTGCCGAGATGAAAGCAATGTTTAGAAATGTCATTACCCCACTTTTAAAAGAACAGAAGGGTAAATTCATAGAAAAAGGATTTCTTTTCTCAGGAATTGGAGAGAGTCAGATAGCAGCTTATACAAACAGATTAGAAAAAAAATATCCTCAACTTTGGATTAAAACCCATCCTCGCATTGGGTTATCTGTTGAGGTTGAGGTTTCTATAACTGCATTTAATATTGAAAATGGAGAGGAATTAATTGATAGAGCCTTAAATGAAATTAGAGAAATAGTCTTAAACCTTAAAGGTAAAATAATAGAAAGAGAATAATTCTAATTTTGAGTCCATCTCGCATGGTATGATAAATAAGTTATAGGCTTTTCGAAATTTATATATAGTAGATCTCATAAAAATCACTTATGAATTAAACTATGCAGCTTTATACCTACTTCTCCTAAAGCTAATAAACAATAAACAAATGCTGCTGAAAATAAATATTTTATAATATTGAAAAACACTTTTTTATTCTTTTTATTCTTCGTTTTATAAATCTTTTCAAATTTAACTACTATATTATCAATATCTGTGTAATCCTTTATTCCATTTGAGATATTCTTAAAGTCATTCTTTTTTAATAATAAGTCAATTTGTGATGCATATTCTTTTGGATTACTATTTTTAACGATTAATCCATTTATTCCATTCTTAACAAAATCAGTAGCACCTGATTTTTTATCAATTATTACAGGAATATTATGGCTTAATGCTTCTGCAACACAATTATTAAAAGTATCATATATTGCTGGACTAACGAATAAATCTGCTTTATTATAATACTCAGTTAGTTCCTTTTTACTAACAATTCCTGTAAATTTAATTTT
>JBHLMQ010000075.1:0-11917 GCA_048938005.1 Promethearchaeota archaeon
CAGATAATGTTTGGGGGAATCCCTATGAAGGGGGAACATTTTCTCATTTAGAAGAGTTATTTATGTACGATATTACAAATAAAAGTTCTCGTAAAGCTGCGATTCATTACCTTAATTCGGTGATAGAAGCAAGTAAAACACATCCTCTTGGAATTGGCTTAGGAATAGGGGATATGGAAGGAAATGTACATCAATGTGATATATTTGGACCGATTACAAGTAATTACCACACATGGATGAAAGCAATCAAATATGAATTTGATCCAAATAATGCTTCAGATCCAGGAAATTACACTGATGGGAAAAAATTTGAAAGATAATTTTTTTTAAAAAATCTTTATAATAAAATAAATCAAGATTATTGAATTTTCTAATTTATTTAATATTGAAATCTTTTTTTTTGTAATCTGTTTTATCGATCTATTTTGAGAAATTAGTTTGAAAAAGTTTTAATTGGAATTCTTTATTTTAAATTATAATTAGAATTAATGGAAAATGAATTATATAATGGTTTATAAATATTCTGTAAGTATTTTAGGAACTGGCTTCATTGGGCTTTGCTCGGCAGTCTGTTTTGCCAATAAAGATATAAAAGTATTAACATCAACTCATAATGAAAAAAAAGCTGCCATCATCAATGATGGAAAGGCTCCTTTTTTTGAAGCAGGACTCCAGGAAATGATGGATAATATTAAAGAAAATAATCCTGAGCTATTACAATGTCTAACTGATCCTATAAAAGCAATAATAGAAACAGATATTTCCATGATTACACAGGGTACTCCAATGAGAGAAGATAAAAGCATTGATTTAAGTTTTATTGAGAGTACGGCAAGAGAGATCGGAGAAGCTCTTAAAACAAAAAATAAATATCATTTGGTTGTTGTCAGATCAACTGTAGTTCCTGGAACTACTAGAAATTTAGTATCTAAGATAATAAATGAAGTTTCAGGAAAAGAACCAGAAATCGATTATGGATTATGTATGCAACCTGAATTTCTAGCAGAAGGCCGTTCAATTGAAGATACTTTACATCCAGATAGAATTGTAATAGGAGAATTTGATGAAAAAAGTGGTGCTATGCTTCAAGAATTCTATGAATATTTTTATGGAGATCATCTGAAAAATTGCCCAATATTACGTATGAATTTGGAAAGTGCTGAATTAGTTAAATATGGAAATAATTGTTTGTTATCAACAAAAATTAGTTATGCTAATGAATTTGCCAATTTTGCTGAACTGGTACCGAATGTTGATATAGTTCAGGTTATGAAAGGAGTAGGTCTTGATTATAGAATTAATCCAAGATTTTTAGGTGCTGGAGTTGGTTTTGGTGGTTCATGTTTTCATAAGGACGTTAATGCTATAAAAGCTTGGTCAAAATCCAAAGGTTATACATCACGGTTACTAGAAGCCGTTTTAGATATAAATGATGACCAAGCAATACATATAGTTAATACTGCCGAAAATTTGGTAGGAAAGTTAGCAGGAAAAAGAATTACATTGTTAGGACTTGCATTTAAGCCTGGAACAGATGATATGAGGGAAGCAGCAAGTATACGAGTTATTAACGAATTAAGAAAAAGAGGAGCTACTAATATTGTTGGATATGATCCTAAAGCTCTTAAAACTGCTGAAGCGGAATTAGGTGATATAATACAATATGCTGGTTCTAAGGAAGAAGCTTTGAAGGATTCTGAATGTGCTCTATTAATTACAGAATGGGATGAATTTAAGAGATTAACACCAGATGATTTTAAGAAGTATATGAAAACACCTAATCTAATTGATGGAAGAAGATTATATGATTATAATAGATTTAATGAAGCCTTGCCTTTTAGAGCTATTGGACGTATAAATTTAACTTAATTAAGATAAGATTTGGTAATATTACTGTGGAGTATTAAGACTTTTTTAGCCAAGGACAGGATAAAAGACATACTAGACATCCATTATCTCCTAAACAAGTTTTAATATCTAAAACATCCTCTCTACATGAGGGATGATCTTCAAAAATAACAAACGTAAGTGCTTTCTGAGGGCATGCTTCTATACATTTTCGGCAATCACCACATCCATTTTTAATTACTTGATTAATTTGAAGTGGTAGGTCTGTCAAAATTGCAATTAAACGATGCAAGGGACCAAATTCAGGAGAAACAATTAATAATGACCTACCTTGCCAACCCAGGCCCGCTGTTTTTGCCAAGAGTTTTAGAGACATAAACCCTTTCCGATTAATAGGATCAAATTCATCCTCAGTGTGAATAATAAGTTGCTTATAACCCTTATCCTCCAAGTATTCCATTATAGAAAATGCAACATCTTCCAAAAATAATGCTGTCTTGCCACCGGAAGCTTTTTTCCCTAATTTTCCATATTGAGCACCTAATACAATGGCATATGGAAACATATTTATGAATTTTTCCAAATCTGTGGGAATTCCAGTTTCCATTTCCTTTAATAAGTGCATGTCAGCAACACCATAAGTATCAATTTCTAACTTTTCAATAAATTTTCTAAGATTTTTTGTTTCAATTATCTTTTTTTCTTCCATATTCTACAACTTTATTTTTTTAAACAAATTATTATTTGCCTACTCTTTGCGCCGAATCAATTTAACCAAAAAAATTATAAGAAAAATACCTCCAATTGTAACACATATAATCGGAATCACCTCAGTAACGATCCCTATAAAATTATAATATATTTATTTTTAATACATTTGGATTATAGTACTTGGTTCAGAGTTTTATTGAATTAACTATGGGATGATGGGTGGAAAAAATAATAGTGATATTCCGATGAGTACTTCAAATAGAATCGCTACCAGACCACTGATAGATGATAAGGTTTCATAGGCTTTAACGTCAGGTTTTAGAAGTTTCATCCCATTAGCAAAGCCAATTAAAATGCTGGCAACTATTCCTATCCATCCAATAATGGGGAGTGCCAAACCATAGAAAACTATCACGATTGAAAATGCGAGTGTACCAACAGACCAGCCGATCATTGCAAATGTAAATCTATAACTTTTTGTTTTGAGAATGTTACGATATGAATCCATCAACGAATCATTCTCCGCACCACTTTCAACTGAATATTTTCCTGCTATATCAAGAAGTCCCCAGTAGTCCTTTTCATTATAGACTTGGATTGCACCTTCTGCTACTCTAAAGGTGACACAAACAATTCCAGGTAGTAGGTTATATGGACTAATAACAAAAAACAACATTATCGCAAGTGTAATGACGCAAACATGTTCTATGAGTGCTAACCCGATGCCAATTTTAAACTTTTTTGGATCTTTGTTAAATTTTTTCAGCTTATCGTCTGATTCATAATGTTTCGGCGTCGGTTCTAATATATATCCAAACAGAGCCATTGCAATTTGTAAAACCAAAATAAGCAAATAAAGAAAACCAGATAACCAGATTTCAATACTCAAGGTGAATCCTCCAATCTATTCTTCATTTTTTTCAGATTTTTTTTGAATTTATAATACTTAGTATAAAATTAATTATGCTTGTTAATAATTATTATTAAATTTAATATAGAAAAGAAAATACTAATTATGTTCTACAGTTATTACTATATTCCCCTTTTTATGCCCTGTTTCGACATATCTGTGAGCCTCGACAATATCTTCCCAGGAATAATGTCGATCTATAGCCGAAGTTAAATTTCCCGTCTCAATTAACTCCTTAATAAAGATCAAATCCTCAGTCCTTAATTTTCTTCCGGAGTCCTTAATAACATTAAGATAGGTTCCACCTTTCTTTAGAGCCTTTTTACCATGTGAAGGCGAAAGCTTGGCTACTGCATCAAAGATAACATCATAAATCTCGCGGCTTTGGGTAAAATCCTCTTTAGTGTAATCAATTACTTTATCTGCTCCGAGGGATTTCACCAATTCTAAATTTGTGGTACTGCAAACTCCGGTGACTTCTGCTCCGAAGTACTTAGCAATCTGTACTCCGAAAGTACCTACACTTCCAGAAGCTCCATAGATAAGAATTTTTTGATCCCTCTTGATATTTGCCTTTCTAAGAATATTCGATGCTGTAATTCCCCCAGAAGCAAAACCAGCAGCGGCCTCTTCAATAGTTATATTTGTTGGCTTTAGTACCAGTATTCGATCTTCAGGTAAACATTTGTACTCCGCATAAGCACCAAACTTCATTTCTGTAGAGCCAAAAACCTGATCCCCTTTCTTAAACCGCTTAACATCCTTTCCAATTGATTCAACTTCTCCGGCTAGTTCCATCCCTAGAATAGGTTTTTTGGGTTTTCTAATCCCTAACATTAAATGCAACATGAGAGTTTGAAGTTTGGAAGTTGGATGTTTGCCTCTTCGCACTATCACATCCCCTATTGTTACTGATGTCGCATGAACTTTTATAAGGACTTCATTATCCTTAGGGGTTGGTTTTTCAACTTCCTTGAAATGAAGAACCTCCGGAGGCCCATATTTTTCATAGACAATTACTTTCATTTTCTCTTTATTTTCCATTTTTTCTCACCATTTTAGCTTTAAAAAATGCTATTATTACATGACAATTAAATAAGAATTTGAGTCAATGCATACCAAATAGTCAGTGCATTAAATCCAAAACTTACAATGATCAAAAATATATCATAACTTTTATAACTCTTTATTCCAATGAGATTAAAAACAATAAAGAAAATGGCTATGATAAGATTTACCCAGCCATTCAAAGGATTATCCAATATGAGGGATAGAAAAATCATAATAATTGGTATCACCATTATTATTGCTGCTCCAAGCCAGACTTTCTGAGTCACTGGTTTGCCATCCATTTCTCCTGGTTTAAAATCCCCAGCAAATATACGCATTACATCACCTAACAAATAACATAACATTGTAGCTACCCATAGGAATGAAAGTATTATCTTTACATCAACCATATTTCTGACACATCCTCTGTTGTACTGATATTAAATTATAATCACTTTCATTTCTCAAATCATATAAAATTTTTCTTTTTATCCTATTAGACAATATTCTTTATTTCTTCAGCTAAAAGAATAATGAAATTATATCTAAGATGATAGGTTAAAATCTATTTATTTAGATTTCTAACATTACGTCAATGTAAACGACTTTTTTTGCTAAATTTTCGAGCATAAGTTAATTAAGAAATATTTAATATCATAATAACTTCTAAATAGGATTTGATTCGAAAATGGATCATAAATTTAAATAATGATCTTCATACAACTCTTTATGATAAACTGGTCTTGTAATTCTATAAAATAACTCTAATGTGAATTTATAGAACGTTCTATTTTCCTACTAAATAAATTAATCCCTCTGCTATTGAACCTCGGAAACAAACAAAGTCATGCCCTCCAAGAAATTCCGTGTAGCAGACGGGATATCCTTTTTCTAATAACACTGTATGGAAATGACGATTGGCATTAAATATCCCTGAAGGACTAGCTGCCTCAAGTACTCCTACGTCGATATAAAATTTTAAAGGCAATAATTTGTTTTGAGCGAATTGATTGGCGAACTCTTCTCCCAACTTCCAATAAGATCCTGATGTAGATATTACATTACCAAAGATCTCTGGATGTTTAAATGCTATAAATGTAGACATAATAGCTCCAGCACTAGTTCCAGCAACAACAGATTGAGAGGGACTAGTAGTGATATTGAAATTCTCCCTAACCCAAGGTAATAATTCTTTAATGATATATTCCACAAATCTAGGATTAGCGGATAATTCATTATTTCTTAAGTTAGGGTTGCTTGAGCCATAATTTTCTACCATTGTAGCAACTATGGGAGGAATTTTATCATCTGCAATTAGATTATCAAGAGTAGAGGATACTTTAGCATTCTCTTCATAGAGTATTCCATCAAATAATAAAAGAAAATAATATGGTATATGTTTTTTAGAATAGTTTGGGGGGGTATAAACTAAGATTTGACGTTCATTTTCTAATACTTCACTATAAGATGTAAATTCCTCCACTTTACCATGATCTATATTAATTCTATTGCCATACCAAGGTTGGGGAGGAGCCTCAGGAGATTCAATTTCATGAATTGGAATACTAATTCCCTTTATTTTAGATATGGACTTTTTAGAGTTAAAAGGATCAAGAACAATCGTATCTAAATATTTAACCCAATTTTCTTGGGGGTTTTTTGGTTCTAGTGGATTATTTTTACTTAAAATATAGGTTGCCCTAATTCCTTTAAGAATCTTATATGATTTGAAATATACATTTGTACCTTTGATTCTTTCTAGTATGCACTCTTTTATGTCTTGAGTCAAAAACATATTCTGAAGATATATACGTATATAACAAACAATATTTTCTATTTCCTCATCTTCCCTAAAAACAAAAGTAATCAGGTTATATTTATTATCCCCTTCAATATCCTCAAAAATAGGTGTGCCAATTTCTTCAATCTTCTTCCAGAACTTCGAGATTGCCGTCTTCTTATCGATCTTGATTTCTTCTCGAAAGTTTAATATCATTGGACTTAAAATCTGGGACTTTAAACCTAAATTTGACATGGATTCTCACTATTTTTAATCTCATAAATTATTTAAAAATTTTCCTAAAGTTCAAGAGATTATGAATTAATTTTTAATTTTCTTCTATTGGATTTTAAGAAGATATTAAAAATGAAGTCATTTTAATAAGATTATTAAAATTCCTAGGCATGACAACAATTATTCTTTATAAAGATCCAAGAATTGTTTGGATTTTTTCTAATCTTACGACTCTCGGTATTTTTTTTGTAACTGGATTATGATCTCCATATAACTCTTTATGATAAACTGGCTTATTAGTTCTATAGAAAACTCCGATTGTATATTTATGTTTCTTTTTAGCAGCCTTAATAGCTTCAAAATAAGTCTCTGGTTGTTTTTCAAGATACTCAATTCGTTCTCTATATTCCTCCCAATTATGGTATGGAACAGCAGGTTGCAAGACTTCTATAAAAGCAAAACCTTCGTGTTCAACTCCTTGAACAATAAGATTAGTGAGATGTTTTATATCTCCCGCAAAACCTCTCGCAACAAAAGTAGCACCTGCTTCAATCATTAAAGAAATTGGATTAAATGGTTGTTCGTAGCTACCTCTGGGTGTAGAGGGGCCTTTCCAACCTTTTTCTGCTAATGGAGAAAATTGGCCTGTTGTAAGGGCATACACACTATTATTATGTAAAATAAATGTTATATCTTGGTTCCTTTTCGCTGCGAACATTGTGTGTGCCAATCCTTCCGCTAATCCATTAGCATCTCCAGAAAAGTTTATTATTTTAAGGTCGGGATTTGCGATTTTAATACCTTCTGAGTTTGAACAATTGCGACCATGTAATCCATAAATTCCACTTAAATTAAGATAATCAAAAATTTTAGCATGACATCCAATCCCAGCTGTCATAACAATATTTTCTCTTTTAATGCCTTTTTGTTCTAATATAGGAATTGCATTTCTTATAGCTGTGAAGATTCCAAAATTTCCACATCCTGGACACCAAGTAATTTCAGCATATGTTTTTAGATCTTCCATCTTATTGAAGCACCTCCTTTATTTTTTTTGATAATTCAATTGGATCAAATGGACGACCATCATACTGTTTAATTGTATTTCTTACCTTTAATCCAGCTTTTTCTTTTAGGAGCTTAGTGAATTGTCCCGTAGCACTCTGTTCGATAACTATATTATCTTGATTTTCATACTCTTCTAATTCCCAGATAGGTAATGGGCTCAAATATATTGGTGCGACAATTGTAGGATTCATTCCTCCGTACTTGAGAGCTTCTAAAACACTCATATAAGTTGATCCATATGTGAAGATGTTAACAGGATCTTCACCACGAATTATTTTAACTGTATCTTGCCCCTTCAAATATTCTATAAGTGTTTTTAACTTTTTATTTCTTTTATCATGCATAAATGAAATTCTCTTAGCATTTTCTGTTGTTATACCAAATTCATCATGTTCATAACTATTCCATTTAATTATCTGGTTTGATGGTGGAAATAATATAGGAGAAACTCCATCATCAGTATCAAGATATCGTTTATATTGACCATCTTTATGCATTTTTGGTTCTGCCCACTTGGATTTTTCTAAATCAATTTCGACTGTCATGCTACTCTCTGAAAGGTGTTTTTCAGTTAGTAATATTCCTGGTGTTTGAAATTTCCATACCAAATCCAACATCTCAGCAGTAAGATAATAAACTTCTCTAATTGTTCTTGGAGAAGCAACAATTCTTAAGAAATCTCCATGACCTGCACTCAAAGCAAAAGCTAGGTCTGCTTGTTCTGTATAAGTGGGAACTCCTGTAGCTGGTCCTGGTCTCTGAGATAGTATGACTAATACAGGTGCTTCTGTAATTCCTGCCAAAGAGAAACCTTCGGTCATGAGAGAAAAACCACCACCGCTCGTACCAACCATAGCTCTTGCTCCAGTGAAAGCCGAACCGATTGCCATATTAATGACTGCTATCTCACTTTCAGCATGAACAACAGCTAGACCAAAATTCTCAGCTTCACTAGCGAGTGTGTGTAAGATTGTTGATGCAGGAGTCATAGGATAGCCATAATACACATCCAATCCACCTGCTATAGCTCCCAAACTTATTGCCTCATTTCCTGTAATAATAGGCCTCTTTTTATCTCCTTTTTCTAGGGTAAATTTATTTCCACAATCAGGATATACCATATCATAAATTGTATCAGCAAAAGTTATGTTATCTTCAATTCCTCTCGGATATTCATCTCTAATAATTTGATTCATTTCTTCCTTCTCAAATCCTATTGCTGCAGCTAAGATCGCTACAGCACCGACGCCAAACATTAACGTTTTCATTGGATATTTATCTGCTTCTGAAGACAAAGGTATTCCAATCCCATTATCAAGTTCCTGTTCATCTGAATTAAAAACTATAATTCCATTTTCTGCAATATCATTAATATGGGTTTCACAGCTTCTTTTATCAAAATTTACTATCAGATTTGCTTTCATATAATGACTACTAATCCATCTAGGTGTTGTGCTTATAACAGAGAAATTATGACCTCCTCTAATCAAACTCATATAATCATCCATTTGAAATATATGACGACCTATACTTGAAAAAATGTGTGCGGCAACAGAACCAGCTTTTTTTACACCATCACCAGCTTTACCACCAACTAGAAAAGTAAAAACATCAGAAACCATTTATTTATTAACCTCAATAAATTTCTTGTAAAAAATCTCAATTATTCAATTAATACTTGGATTTGTCTTAAATTATTTAAATATATGGTTTATAAATTCTAATACATAGGATATAAGAACTATATCTATTTTTTCATCGTTTAATATTCTAAAATTCAAATTAAAGATTTGATATAATTTTATTATTATCTCCATTTACCAATTCCAAGTATTTTTCGACAATGTGGACAAAAAAAGACTGATGTGACAACAAATTCTACCCTTAAAGTAAATTTTATCCTACTGGTTTTCTGATTTAAGCCTCTTCCTCCTTCTATTAAATCTTCAATATTAATTTCTTTTTCGCAATAAGGACAAATTGGTGCTATATCACTTACAAATTCATATTTTTTTAAAAATGACATAATATAAAATTTGATAGTAATACATAAAAAAATTATATATTAAGAATTTAGAACCAACCTTTCTAAAATAAAGAAAATCCACAGGAAGGACAATTCTTCTTATCACCAATCATAATCTTACTACAATTAGGACAAATTGTCACTGATACTTTTCTCGATTTCTTTTTGACCTTAGCTTTTAACTTTTTTGTTTCTATCATAGCTCCAAATTCAACTGTCATAGGATCTTCAGCTTGAACAATCTGAGGTTTGGCTTTAGTTTCCAATTCTTGCAAATATTCAACTATATTCTTTTTCTTCATTTTAGTTAATTCAGCTATAGTTGGGATCTTACCTGCATGAACATCATGTACAAAATCCTTATCAAGTTTTAAAATATTAAAACAGTTATGGCACCTAAAAACATGAGGTATTCCTATATTGGAAGTTTCTGTCCATTGTGCCCAACAAACATTATGTGCCATTATATCACAAGAAGGGCATTTTACAATACCATGATCATCCCTCTGAAAACAAATAGAACAAGTGGCTATACCGCTAACTTTTTTTGGAACATCTGCTAAATTAATATAAAACGGTTGGTTATCCGGGAGAATCATCCTTAAACTTTGTTTCACAAATGAGGGTTCTGTAACATACTTCTTTTCTGAAAGACTCATTAAAATTGGATATAAGTCCTTTATACTTTTGACACCGTATAACTCTCCATTACATAGATTTGTTAATTTCAATAGTTTTTGAGCCTGATCAGAATATGGAGATCCGATCAATATTGTATCAATAAAAAAAGGCATGTCTTTAACCTTCTTGATAAGTTCCACTAAAGCCGGAAGATATTCATCAGGGATTTCATAAGCTCCATCATCAACTAATATGAAAAGCCTAAAAATTTTTTCAGATATTTTTTTGTATACCTCAATAATAAAAGTGATTGCTAAAAAAATTCCACCTGCAATATTCGCTCTTGTAATATCTTTACCTAATGACTTTAAGGTCTTTAAAATATGTTCATAGTCAAATGTAAAGTGATCTAAATAATTTGGTCCATCTTTTTGAAATACAATCAAATTAAATCTATCAGAAGGATCAATAAATTGTTTGTTCTTCATAAAATCTTCAATTGAACTGTATACATGACGCATTTTAGTAATTTTTGGTGTAAAAGCATAAAAAATAAGACAATCTTCACTTTTCGTAGATTGCATGATGTTTGATCAAAATATATGTGCTAATAAAATTAATCATTTTTTTAAAATAAATTTCGGGTAAGGATCAATAAGTGTAATGGGGAAATTTAGAATAATACATAATGATTAGAAGGAATGATAACTCTCATCTCTTCAAACTTTTCTTCTTTATAATATATCAATCATAATCTAAATTGAATCTATTGACATTTGTGGCAAAAATTAGCTATTAAAAAAGATAGAAATGTTTAAATAACAATGATCTCTTAGAATAAATGGTGAAATTAATGTTAAAAACACATTATTCACATAAATTAAAATTTACATTCATTACTCTTGCACTGTTGTTTCTTCTAATACCTCAATTACCCTCTAATATTTCTAATACTTATGAATTCAATGATAATAAACCACATATCAATAAAATTACAAATAGTTCTCTACTACGAGTTGGAATTGGTACTAAACCAGTATTTCATGATCCAGTTGACGTTTGGGATCCTGGTTCTCTAAATGTTCTTGACCAAGTTGCTGAAGGTTTGTTTTCATACAATCTTTCAGATCCAAGCTTACAAATGGTCCCGACGTTGGCTGAAGATTTCGGTACTTGGTCTGATAATAAAAATTATGTTGTAGATATTAAACAAGGTATAACATTCCATGATGGAACTTCTTTAAACGCAACCGCAGTTAAATTTACCTTTGATAGATTATTATATTGGACAAATGCAACTGGTATAATAATGGACGAAAACGATCTGGCAATTACTACTGAATTATTTAAATGGCCTAATGGTACACAAATAATTAATCGTATAGAAATTCTTGGTCCTTATACGGTAAGATTCGTGTTAAATCATGCTTACCAACTTTTTGTACATTTATTAACTTTTAGTGCTTGTTATATAATTTCTATGTCACATGGCATTGAAAAAATTGGACCAGGAGAAACTCATGAATTTCCAATAGGTACTGGCCCTTTTATTTATGAGAATTGGGTAGGTGATGAGCTTGTTTTCAGTCGGAACGATGATTATTGGCAAGGTCCCTCTGAAATAAAATCATTAATATTCTCGTATGTAGAAGATGCAAATGCTAGAAAT
>JBHLMQ010000076.1:0-7131 GCA_048938005.1 Promethearchaeota archaeon
AAGCTTTTTTAACTATTTTATAAAATCTCTACATTCTATAATAAAAATATCAAATTGATTTAGTAAAATTAAAGGTTGGGGATAAAAATTAATAAAATATAAAAACAAGTCTTTTTAAGGTTATTGCTCTTTTTTTTATTAAAGAATATAGATAATATTATTAAGTGAAAGTAATGGACAAAGAAAAAGTTAAACAAGTTATCGATAAAATTAGGCCACAACTCCAGATGGATTGAATTTAGAGGGTCTCTAGATTCCTATAAGGTGGAGATATTGAACTTGTGGCAATAGAGGATGACGGAACAGTGAAAGTAAGACTAATGGGACATTGTGCTGGGTGTATGCACGCGCAACAAACTCTGACATTTGGCGTGGAAAGAGCTATAAAACAATTTGTTCCCGAAGTAACACAAGTTATAAACGTTGCTTAGATTTTTTTTTCAATTTTTTTTTAGACGCGATTTCTATTTGCAAGATTAAAGAATATTTTGGTATTATTACTATTTATTAGTTTTTATAATCACTTATGATTTGTAAAACCTATAAAAAATAAAAATGCATAAAAAGGAGCAACAAGTTCCATTATTACAAGTAGCATTGGATTTTGAAAGGTTAGATGATGCCTTGGCAATGGCAAAAAGGGTAGCTCCTTTTATAGATATTTTGGAAGCTGGAACTCCATTAATAAAATCCGAGGGTGTACGGGCAATTCAAGCATTAAAGAATGCACACCCAGACAAGCTGGTTTGTGCAGACTTAAAAACCGCGGACGCGGGATATCTTGAGGTGCGAATGGCTGCCCAAGCAAAGGCTGATATCGTTACCATACTTGCTGATGCATATGATATTACAATAAAAGAAGCCTTACGTGCAGCATATGATTTTAATGTTGAAATTATGGCAGACCTTATCATGTCTCGATCACCAGTCATTAGATTAGCAGGGCTCATAGATCTTAAATATAAAAATACGAAATTACATTATGCTGCTGTGCATAGTGGCTTAGATCGCCAAGCATCACGACGAGCTCCATTATTTGAATTAGAATTAGTAACACGGTTGCGAGACCATCCACGTTTAGCGGTGGCTGGTGGGATTCGAGTTGCTGATATCCCTAAAATATTAGCTTATCCACTAGACATTATTATTGTGGGTGGAGGAATTACTCGTGCTGAGAACCCGAGCAAGGCTGCAGAGAAGATTCGAAATGCAATCCATAAATCTAAGCTATAATTTGTTTTTAAATTGGATCATTGAATAATCCACAATTTCTTCTGCATCTTTAGCGTTTTTCCATTCCTTAAATTTAACCCATTTATGCGGTTCTAATCTTTTATATGTCTCGTAAAACTCTTGAATTTCTTTTAATTTATGTTGATGCACATCCTGAATATCATTATATCCCCTAAATCTTGCATCATTAACTAAAACGGATAGAATTTTTGGGTCATCTCCATGTTCATCCTCAATAATTAAAGCACCAATAACTCTAACTTTTACAATACACCCCACTTCAAGTGGTTCATAACTTAATACCATTATATCGAGAGGGTCATTATCATCTGATAATGTTTGGGGGACAAAACCATACTCTACAGGAAAAATAACAGAAGATGGAATAATTCGATCTAAAACAAAAGCTTCCCATTCATGTTTATACTCATATTTATCTCTTGAACCACTTATAACTTCAATTACTGCGTTTAAAATAACTGGAGGGTTATCTCCAGGTGGTATATTTTTCCATAAATTCATAATTATCTAAATTTAAATAGGTTTTTTAAGTATTAATTCTTAATCTTAAACTTTTCCAAAATTTCGGTAAGAGTAAAACAAAACAAATTTATTAGGAATTTCAATTATTTCTATTTTTTTTATTTTTCCAAAAGTTAATTATCTGTTATTAATTAATTACTCTATATTGTAAAATATGTTATTTTGAATACATTATGAACGACATTGAAAATGAAAAAAGAATAAAATCTGAGAAATCGGAAAAAAAGAAAGAGGAAAGGAAAAAACCAGCTAAGCGACAAAGAAAGACCCAAGGTCAAATAATACAAGAAGCACTTGGTTTAGGTCCAACAGATATTCAAGACGTTGAGAAAAAACTTTTTATTGTAAGATTTTTAGATTATTTTTCTGAAGAAATATTAGATTTTATTTTTAAGGATAACACTCTAAATCAATATATAAGGCAAATTTCAACCCATATAGAAAATTTCGGTGTATTAAGTGAAGAAGATAGACTTTTAAAGCAAAGTTTTGAATCAAGAGGGATCATAGACATTATCAAAAAGTTAAAAGCAAAAGCAGAAGAAATTGCTCTTAGTAAAGGAGTGAAGGGTTCTATGGATAAACGTTTACGCAAACTTACATTATATATTACATTACCTATGTTTATTCCAGTAGTGATATCATTAATTTGGCCAGATTTGACATATTTCTTACTTCCGATATTGTGTGTGTTTTGTATGGCGCCTCAATTGATAAGAAGTAATATTGTTAAAAAATGGTTTCAGTTTAAAGAACAAAATAAACAGGAAATATATACTGAAAATAGAGAAGATCTACTGATTTTAAAGAGTTTTGCTGGTGAATTATTGGATAATATTAGATCAAGACTTATAGAACTCAAAGTACCTCTACAACTTATCAAATTTGTGCTACATAGTAGAGATTATGAAAATTTAAAATTATTAAATCAGAAGATTGTAAGAAACGCAATGCAATATTTTTATACCTTTGAATATCCTCAAGGAGTAGAACCATTTCCAATCCCAGAACAACTTATGCAGTATCAAGAACCAATATTGCCAGAAAAAAAGAAAGCGGAAAAAATGGAGAAAAATTTCATTGTACTTACTGAAATGAAAGGCAAGGACGGTGTTATCTCATATTTTATTCCAACTCTTAAAGATAAACTTGCGGAAAAAATTAATGAAATGTTAAACAACTCTAAATTTAGGAAAGCTCCGAATGATTTCGCAACTATAATGCCTAATTATTCAGAAACCATAGCAATTTATTGTGTATGTGGTGAAGTTGCAGAAATAAGTAATGTTCAAATTTGTAACTGGAAAGATCAATTCGAATTTTACTTATTCGAAGGAAAGCAATGTAGGTGTGGTGACCAAGTTTATGCGCTCTCATTAATGGATGAATCCGCGGAAATACCTGAAGAATTAAAAGAAATTTTCCTAAGTTAATTTTTATTTCTTTTTTATTTTTGAATACCAGTCATAAAGTAATTTATATCCTCTGACAGCTCTTTCTACTTCATTTTCAAAAACGGGGATTTTTAGTTCTGAAGCAGCTTTAATAACTCTTTTAGCCCCTTCGTGTTCTGCTTGAATTAATATTGTAATTATCGGTTTTTCTAGAAATGTTTTTTTTATTTTATCAAATATATTGAAATCAAATTCAATTTCTATAAAGAATTCTAAAGCTAATATTAAACCATCTACAGAATCATCTTTTAGTAATGTTTTAGAAGAAGTATTATATATTTCACAAATTTTAGTACCAACAAATCTTTCTGGTGGCCAATAATCAACAGGGTTACCTAATTTACAGGTGGATCCTCCTACTTTGTTCAGAATAATCTCTTTATGTTCTTGAGTTACTTTAGCAAGTGATAATCCTTGGTTTCTCATCTCTTTTACTATCAAATATATGGCTCCTGAACTAGGTCCAATTATTCCTAGATTAGGACCTTTTGGTTCTGGACACCATAGAAATATCTTTGCTAGATCAAAAAGCTCAATATAGTTTAAAACACTAATTCCTCCTACTTCAATTAACTTTTTTTCTCTTACATCATCTTTTCCCACATAGAAAAATAACACAGGTTTAATCGGTGCTATTTTTTCTATTGAATTGATAATTTCATCTGTGATTTCTCTTAAAAAAATCGAAATTACTTTTGTTGTCTCATCTTCTTTAAAGTATTGTAAAACGTCTGCATCATTAATATCGAATCCAAATCCTAGATGGATTACCTTAGAAACTGGTAAATCCTGAGACGGTGCCCACCATCCCATTGCTCCTGCTAACCCTCCTGATTGTGCAATAAAACTGATACCTTTCTTTATTTTCCTATGTTTTTGCATAAGATACTGTCTTACAGGGATTATCGAAGTTGTAAAGTTGTTATTAAAGTTAATTATCCCCAACATTGACGGTCCCATATAAGATACGCCATATTGCTCACTAATTTTATCTAAATTTCCTATTAAATTAGGGTCTTCTATTTCAGTTCTCAATTCTGATTCAATTGCAATATTCTTTACTCCAAATTTCGCCAGTTTCTCAAATACTTCAGAAATTTTCTTTCCTAAAACTATTACAGCAAGTTCAGGGATCTCTGGCAACTCTTCCAAAGAATGGTACGATTGAATTCCTAAAATTTCATCGGCGTTAGGATTTAAGATATATACATTTCCTCGATAAAAAATTTCTAAAAGATTCTTTAAAATTGTATAGCTGAAGGTATAGGCTTTTCTTGAAACGCCAACTATTAATATACTCTTAGGATTGAAGAAAGGTTCAAGATTTCTCAAGATTAGTTTTCAAATGATTTTAATGTTGTTTGATTTTTTGAATAATAACACTTTATAATATTTTATAATTAAACTAGATTTATTTAAGTATTCCAGATAAACCATAAATAACAACTTAATTGTTTCTTTAAAATGTCTGTCATTCTGGGACTCCTCTTCGGAATACTTAATACTTTGATACTACACCTAGCAAAAGCTATGGAAAGACATGGGATAGAAATTTTTTCTAGAAAGAAGTCTTTTAAAGAAAAAGGTAAAAAACCTTTAATTTACATTATTGGTTTCATTTTAAACAACACAGTATTTGTTTGGCAGATAATAGGGACATCATTTGCTTCAGCAGCCGTTTTTTCCAGCGTTTTTGGTTTAGGATTGATTTTATTAATGTTTTATTCACATTACATATTACATGAGGAAATAAGTAAACCAGAATTAATAGGAGCTATAACAATAATCATTGGAACAACCATGGTCGGGATTTTTTATACTATAGAAACGCAACCTATTGGAAACATCAGCTATGTGAACTTTTTTATACTTATTATTGTAATTATTATACTGGTTCTATTTCTTATAGGCTTTTCTTGGAAGACTAAGATTGCTGTAGCATTTATATTTGGTGCTGTTGCAGGAACATTGGGAGGAACGGATAATGTTTTAAAAAGAATTGGATTAACATCCAATAATTTTATTGAAGTTTTTGCTGGACTTTTAGAATTAGAGCTAGATAGTCTTATTTTTTTATTTAGTTTTCTTGCGGGTCTTTTCGCAATGATATTAACTCAAATAGGATTTGCTAAGGGAGCCGACGCTTCAAAATTAGTCCCTATGTATAATTCATTGTATATAGCAGCACCTGTTATTTTTGAGTTAATAATTGTACAAGGAGCAACAGTGTCTATTGGGACAATTATTTCAATTTTAATTATAATTGTGGGTGTATTTTTAATGAATATTTTTAAAAAAACAGAGGAAAATTCGCTAAAAAATGAAATTACAGAATAAGTTCAAAAAACTATTTATTTTAAGTAGTAGCAAATTCTAGTTCATAGAGAGGTACTTCTCTCCTTTTCTTATCATTATATAATGGTAATCCTGATTGTTTTAATAGCTCAGGTGTTTTATAATTCAGGATTACAATTTGACATGAACTGGCGATTTTCATTGATGCAACTCTTAATCTGTCTCTTGCTAATGGAAGGTTTTTAATATAACACCCTACTTCAGCAACTATTTGCCCTGCTCTCACTCGCGCACATACTCCAGTAGATCTTCCAAAAGAGTTTCTCATCCCTGATTGCACGCGATCCGCACCGGCAAAAGCCAACATTCTATTCTCTCTAATTTTTTGAAAAGGTTTTGGCCGTATTCGAAGTCGATAATTCTGTCGTCCGAGTTTTCTTTGAAGAACACCATTAATAGTAATTCTAATTGCTTCAAGGGTATTAGATGAGATTTGAATCTGAGAATTAACTTTTAAGCCTACTACAAGTTCCCAATCTTCCCATGGAACTTCTTTCGCTCCACCCCAGTACCTCACAATCTTGCTTTGTGCACCGCCGCGAGCGAATTCTCGTCTACGATTCGAGCTTCTCTTATATTGATAAGGTCTTCTAGTCCAGCGGGAGTAACACCTCCACGGACGCTTATGTGCGATGTCTAATCACCTTTTCGGTTAATCTGCTTTAATCTTCCTAAGAATTGGTAAATTTAATTAAAGTAACTCTTTTTTTGTTATATAATAAATATAATTTAACGATTGTTTAAAATTTGTCATTTCTAATAAGTTTTTGCAAAGATATTATGAAATCTCAATTGAAAAATCTTGATTTTTTTCTATATATTTGGAATAAATTTTTTTCAAATATTCAATATCTTTATAAAATTAAGTAAGAAAAAAAAAGGATTATTTGAAGGATTTATGGCGCTTTTTAATTATAATTAATGAAACAAAAGAGAATATGCTCAAAAGAAAAATTACATTATATCCTGGGATCACTATGACGGTAGTACCATCTTCTCCAGATAAAAATACAGTTACTTGAATACAATTAGACATTGTTTGACCTGTTTGATTATATGCTACAACTACATAATAGTAATCTCCATTTGATAGTCCTGAAATTGGAAATGGAGATACAGCAGTTTGATAAGCAAGGTTCGTAAGACTACCATTTATTTCAGTAATAAATTGGTTATGGGTGTATACAGAGTAATTATCTGCTCCATCAGAGTCTGTCCAACTGAGATAGAAGATACCATTTTTATCTGGATCACCAGCATCACTAGATAAATCAAAATCTCCGGGAGGTAGGTGTTGAACAGTAATTTTAATACAATTTGACATGGTTTGCCCTGCTCGATTGTAGGCTACAACTACATAATAATAATCTCCATTTGATAGTCCTGAAATTGGAAATGGAGATACAGCAGTTTGATAAGCAAGGTTCGTAAGACTACCATTTATCTTCGTAATAAATTGGTTATGGGTGTATACAGAGTAATTATCTGCTCCATCAGAATCTGTCCAAATTAGATTAAAAGCACCATTTGTATCTGGATCATCCGC
>JBHLMQ010000076.1:7231-11799 GCA_048938005.1 Promethearchaeota archaeon
TATACAGAGTAATTATCTGCTCCATCAGAATCTGTCCAAATTAGATTAAAAGCACCATTTGTATCTGGATCATCCGCATCACTAGATAAATCAAAATTTCCGGGAGGCGGGTGTTGAACAGTAATTTTAATACAATTTGACATCGTTTGCCCTGTTTGATTGTAGGCTACAACTACATAATAATAATCTCCATTTAATAGTCCTGAAATTGGAAATGGAGATATGGCAGTTTGATAAGAAAGATTTGTAAGACTACCATTTATCTTTGTAATAAATTGGTTATGGGTGTATACAGAGTAATTATCTGCTCCATCAGAATCTGTCCAAATTAGATTAAAAGCACCATTTGTATCTGGATCATCCGCGTCGCTTGACAATGTGAAATTTCCCGGTGCTGGTAATTGAACTGTTATATGGACATTATTAGAAAACTTCTGACCTGTTTCATTATATGCTACAATAACAAAATAATATTCTCCAGTTCTCAATCCAGAAATTAGAAATGGTGAAATTGCAGTCTGTATAGCTAGTGCAGTATGTTTTTCACTTACATATGTAATCGTTTCATTGGACATATAAAGAGAATAATTATCCGCTCCATCAGAATCAGTCCAAATAAGGTTAAAAGCACCATTAGTATCTGGATCATCAGCATCACTAGCTAAATTGAAATCTCCTGGCAATAAATGAGAATAATCTGCTACGATATTATTAATACCCCAATATGGAATTGATAAAGTACCTGTTGCGAGAGAATCAGGGTATATTGAACCTCCTGAGGGAAGCACTACTTTATTTCCATCCATCTGCCATTGAGTAAATAAACTAGTAGTAAATGGCCAACCCTCGACTAAATCATGGAAAGGTGTGAAAGCAATATTACCTGCAACCCCTGGGAAAGGATTGGAAGTATTAATATTTTCCAATTGTGCTACAATTGTATCAGAATTAAAGGATTGAGCCTTAAAAGACACGTTTGCTAATAATCTTACAGCATCATAAGATCCCGCCCCAGTATAATAAGGTTCATTGTTGTATTCTCCTGTAAAATTATTCCAAAATGGCATTGTGAGTGTTGTTTTTGATGAATTATAGATATTTTGCATCAATATCTCATAACGACAAGTTCCAGAAGTTTGATCCCAATATCTATCACTTTGGGAGTAGTCATTAATGCCCGCAAGGAGATATCCCGGTTTCAAAGCTTCATACTGATCACTCATTATAATTCCTGCACCTAAAGAAATCAATGGAATAACAATTTGTGCACCACTTGATTCAAGATTGGTTAACCATGTGGACATTGATGGAGGATCGATCATCGTTGGTGGGAATGATATTTGATTAACAATAGTTATATTTGGATTTAGTATAGGCAAATTTAATAAACTATCTCTAATATCATTAGTCCATATTAAATTTTCATAGAGTAAGCCTATATTCAATGTTGAAGCCCCATAAGTTGAGTTTAAATAATCAAAAAGATATAAAATATAGGAAACTAATTCATTAGCTAAAGATGTCGAATTGAGGGGCGTTATTCTAAAAAAATATTTATATGTGGAATAATCGGTTAAAACTCTTTCACACCACCAATCTGAAATTAAGCCAGTAGAAACGAAAGGAGTTTTATTTTCCATGATATTTTCTACATAATTATATGCAACCTCTTCTTGATACCCTCCAATAATATAGTGAGGTTTATGAATTGTTATCATTTTATCAACAGCATTCAAGGCTGTATCAAAATCAAAAGATGTTTCTCGTGTATCCTCCACTACAAGTCCGATGTAGTAGGTAGTACCATTAATTAAGACTCCACCAACTTCATTAATTTCTCTTGCGGCTAGTAAAGCTCCTTTCCATGCATCTTCACCAGAAATATGATTCATATCATCTAAAATGCCAATTTTAAGTACTTGGTTTAATGATATTGGCCCGGAAATACCTGGAACCGTGTAATTACCCACAATTACATCAGATAAAATTGGTTCTACACTTATTCTGTTAACATTGTTTTGTTCATTTAAATTAATATTTATAAGAAGAAAGACCGAGCTAAATGGGATAATAAGTGCAATAAACAAAATCAAATAGATACTTTTATATTTCATTTTTCCGCCCTAAAATTATTTTTATGAAACTATAAGTATACATCATTTAAAACTCTTTATTACCTAATTAATTCTGTCTTCATACTTAAGGAAAAAAAAAATAATATAAAAATTAATTAATAAGGGACGAGTTTTATTTTTTCGAGAATTGATCTGGATTACCACCAGATTCAAGGTATTCTGCATACTTTTTCAAGCTTTTTAAGAGCATTTCTGCGGCGATCCCAAGAATAGGTTCTTGACCAGGATCATCAAATTCTGACCAAATTGTTGCTTCAACGATATCCCCCTTTGGTTTTAAAATATATCCTATGCTTTTCATAGGACTTCCTTCTTGAGTTGCATAAAGACTTTCAGGAGGAATTGTTTCTACGCGTTGGGATGTAATATCTCCAACATTGGTTTTAAAAAAGTAATTACCTTCACCAAGTTTTGTTACTTCATTTACAACAATATTCCACCTGGCATAATCATCATCATTATCAACGATTTCAAAAATTTTTTCTTGAGATGCAGCAATATCTATTGTTTTTTCAACTTTTGGCATGATTTTAACACCTTTAACATTTGCTTTGTTTTAATGTAAAGAGAGATTGTTTAAAGTTATTAATAAAATTTTCGATTCAAATCTTTATTTCTAATAACCCTCAAAATTAAATAAATTCCATTTTTAGATTCCTTAGATAATAATTAAAAAAATTCAACTATATGAAAATCTAAAACTTGTTTAGAAAATTTTTTTAGAAGAATGATAAATGCTGAAACACTGTTAAACCAGAAAACTGAATTATTGTGTAAAGGATTATATTTGGATAATGATTTAATCACCCAATATAAGGAACAAGGGATCCAAATAGATTTTGGAAGAAGAGGAGGGGCAGGACCACTTGGAGGGAGGTATTTTATATTAGAAGATGATAAAACGTTAGTAAATGTTGCTTTATGGAGCGATAAACAAAAGACTAATTTGATCTTAGGAAAAAAAAAAGGAGATTTTTTTGAGGTTTATGATAATAACATTAATCACATTTTTGGTAATTTAAAACTTGTTGAAAATCCAAAATTCTATGAACTAAAAACTACTGATGGAATTGATATGAAAAAAATAGCATTAGTTCATGGGGTTGATTGCTTGGCAAGTACGATTTATCAAAAGTGTATCTATTGGGCATGTGGTGAACCGTGTAAGTTTTGCGGCATTGAATTAAGTCTACAATACGATACTACAATTGAAGAAAAAAATGCAAAGCAAATGTCAGAAGTTATAGCAGCTGCTAAAAGGGAGCGTAGATGTTCCCATATGACATTAACAAGTGGCACAGATGAAAATATTGACAAGGGTGCAAATCGTTATATTGAATTATTAAAAGGAATTAAAGATGATCATCCAGAAATCCCATTACATGTGCAAATTGAAGCCTTGGAAGATTTAAGCTATATTGATAAATTAAAAGAAGCTGGAGCAGAGACTATAGGTATTCATATAGAAGTTCTTGATGAAACCCTAAGAAAAGAGATTACTCCTGGCAAATTTAATATTTCTTATGAATTATTTGAAAAAAATTGGCAATATGCTATTGAGATTTTTGGGAAAAATCAGGTGTCCAGTTATGTTTTAACAGGATTTGGAGAATATAAAGGAGATTTTATAAAAGATGTCGAAAAAATTATTTCAATTGGAGTTATTCCATATATCACGCCGGTCAGATCCATCCCTGGTAAAAAAGATTTACCTCCTACATATTATAAGGATTTAATAGAGATATATTTGGAAAGTGCTGAATTAATGAAACAGTATGGAGTCGATCCTTTAAAAAATCGAGCAGGTTGTGTGAGATGTGGAGGATGCTCTGCTATTAAAGAAGCTTATAGAGCTGTATAACTTAAGTAAAAAACCTCGAAATTAACTTTTTGTAAGTTTCTGTTTTTCAGTGTAAAGATCACTACTAAAATTTAAAATTCTTTTTACTTTTTAATTATATTAATATTTTAAATCAGATTATATAATGGTATAATGTTGTTAAAAGGAAAAAATATAGTAATAACGGGCTCTGGTAGAGGAATAGGGAAAGCTATAGCAATAGCTTGTGCTAAGGAAGGAGCAAATGTCGGATTAACTTCAAGAACTCTTGAAGAATTGAATGCAACTAAAAAAGAGATTGAAAGTTTAGGAACAGGAGTGAAAGCAGTTGTAAAAACAGCTGATATTACGAAATTTAATGAAATCATAGAGGCATTTATGGCCTTTCACGATGAGCTTGGTGTATTTAACGGTGTAATCGCAAATGCAGGTTATTCTCGGATGTGGACTACCCATGAGTTTCTCAATGAAAAATTTGCTGAAATTCTAAATGTTAACGTGTTAGGAGTTTTCTATACTTTTAAAGCTGCTTATCCTTATATGAAGAAAGATGATAAAAAAGATAAAGCAAGGTTTATAATTACTGGAAGCGA
>JBHLMQ010000077.1:0-6800 GCA_048938005.1 Promethearchaeota archaeon
AAATGTATACCATGGTGTCCATTGTAAGTTATAATATTATTAGAAATCTCACAATCATAAAGAGGTATGCAAGTTATACCTCCATCCTCATTGTGAGATATAAAGTTATCGGAGATCAATTTATTTGTAGGATATGGAGGTGAAATAAATGTATCGATGCCATAAGTATTATAGGAAATATTATTACCAATGATATCTCCCATATCAGCATAAGTAATTTTAATTCCATAGGAACCGTTATATAACTCACAATTCAAAATCTTATAATAGACATCTCTAACCTGTGAAATTGCTATACAGATTAACCCGTTCCCATTAATTTTTAAATTACTAATGATATATGGATCGATTTGAGTTCCTTCGCCGACACATTTACCTTCATTTTTTAAATCAATCCAATCTTGAGCATCATTAATTGAGATAGGCCCTGAAATAATTAGACTATTTTCTTTTATTTTTTCAAATCTATATAGCGATGTAAAATTTTCATCTTTATTACAATTATAATTCTGAGGGGTATTAAGAATAGTAATAAAAAAAGTGAGCACTACTAATAGAATATAAAATTTTATTTTGTTAATTGAGACCACCCAAAGCTACAATTTTCATATTAAACAGAAATTTTTGTCAATAATTCTTTATAAGTTAGAAAAAAATATAAAAGTATCACTCATACGATATTTTTTCTTTAAATACTCTTGTTAATCATAAAGTCTAATTCAATTTCTTACCAAAATTTGATAGCAAAAAACAACAAATAAGGCTCAAAATGTATAAGAAATATAATGATTATCTAAAAAATATTGAGGAGGAAGAAGCTACTTCTAATTATTTAGATATATGGAATATCAATCCTTTCCATAAAGATAATGATACAAGGAAAGTTATTGGTAGAATTGTCTTTATTGCGACTATAATCGGCGTACTCTCATTTTTAGTGTTTAAAATTTACTCAAAGATTAATTATTTAGTAATGGCAATATCATTTCCTTTTATATTGCTGTTTTATGAGAATATATTTAATGCATATAAAAACCTCTTTAAATCCGTACATGGAGTAAAAAAAATTAATCCATTTAAAGATTTAATTTTCTGGATTAATGATCCCGAAACACTTGTAGTAATTAACAAAAGAACTTCATTAATTCTTGCTGTTAGAATATTTAAACTTAATATATTACCTGAGTATGTTCATCCTACATTGAATCATTTTCTTAATGCACTTTATACTGCAAAAATCGATTTTTCTTACCAAGTTATACAAACACCTTTAATAGATCAAAAGAATGGGGTGAATAAATCTGGCAATAATGACACTTCTATTTATTTTAGTGTATATGCTGCAGGTAAAAGATTTTTAACTAAAAATCGAATAAATAGATTAGTTAAATTGGTAAACTTGAAATCAAGAATTTTAAAATCTCATCTGAGTTCGAATTTCCATCATACTCAAATCTTTTTATTGAAGGGATCCAGTTTACTTAATACTATTAGACCGATTTTTTGCGGGATTAACGTTAATTCTGTAGATTTTACTAAGCAAAAGAATAACCAATTTAAAATAAGTAGTCATTTTGTTGTAAAATGGATTATAATTACTTCGTTCGTCATAATACTCTCTTATTTTTCGATCTATCTTTCAATACCTTGGTTTTTTACATTACTATTTAATTTAGTAATTGTTATTGGTTCTGTGCTTGTGTGGTGGGAGGATATGATATTCTCTATTTCGAAAGTATGTTTCCTCAAGAATATTGAGGTTAGAACTGTCGATCCTTTTATCGATATTGACTTTTATCAAATAAAAAGGTGCAGAGATTCGCTTTTTATACTCTTAGAAAATAATTTACTCGTTGGATTTAAGATGTTCAATCTACAGAAAGCGTTCCAGAAGTGCTTTATGTATCCTGATAAACTCTTCCGAGAATTAAACAATCAAAAGCTCTCTTTTATATATACTCTTCAAACCCAGCCCTTATTATCCCACCAATTGGGTAAACGCTTTAAAAGAGCTTTGAATGAGAAAGGAGAATCCGATTTGGAGAATATCTTTGGGAAAATAGTACTGGATAGAAATGGAAGTATTTCACGAGTTAAAAATGCCCCGCAAGTGTTTGAGAAGTGGTTAAATATGAGGACAGGTATCTGGGATACATTTTTAACCATATCAGTAGTATCATACACTTATCTTAATCAACCGGAGAAGGAATATTTCTTTGAACTGGAGGAGGAATTAATATCTGATTCTGAGATTATGGTACGAGCGTTTGAGGATAATTTTCTTAATCTTAAATTGAGGCAATTGTACAATCATACACTAATCAATGGATATCAATTTATTTCTCTTAAAACTAGCTTATTTAAGCTTGGAGATACTCGGCTATCATGTGTCTATTTCCAAGGCAAGAATTTGAAATATCTTATCAACATTTCAAACGAGTTTAAAAAGGGAATCGAAACTAGAGTTCCTGCCGAGTTTAACACGCCTTTTCACTTAAGAAATGATATTATTATAGGAGAAACTATAAATACAGAATTTTTGGAAAGAGAAGCCGAAATGGGTTTCATTATTGCGCAATTAAAGCAATTATTAATTACAAATGGTCTTACTGAACAAAGAGAACATACAATGATGAGGATAGTCACTGAACTAATAAAAATAAAAATTCCTTGTATTATTTTTGATTATTCAGGTAAATGGTCTAAACTAATAAATACTTTTAAAAATACTGTCTTTGAAGATACATTTTTATATTTCAAATTAGGTCGTTCACTTAGCATTGATTTAATAAAATCAGATATCAAACATGATGAACGGAATATAGAATATTTAAATCTATTTTTCGATGTATTTGCTCTTGCTTTCAAGGAACAGAAAAGAACCGTTGATCTTTTAAAAGAAACAATATCAAATACTGAGATGCTAACTTTAGAAGATATAGCTCTTGATCAAGAAATGGAAAAGAAATTGATAAAACATAATGAATATAACTCCTTATTGGCATTACTTCATGGATTCATTGACTGGAGGGCTTTTTTCGCCTCTAATTCTTTCACATCTCCGCAAGAAATAAAAACTATTGATTTTATCACGAACAATAAATCGATCATCATTGATTTGTCTCTTTTGGAGAAAATGAATCAGAAGAATTTCATCTCGTTTGTAGTGCTTTCAAAATTTATTCATTACCTTCAAAATACAGACATCTTTTATCCAAAAATCATAGCTATTCCTGATGTGGATCTCTTTTTTGATGGGAATTATATTGATAATTATAACAGTCCGGTTGATTTTGGAAGGATTAATAAATTCATTGCTACCTTACTCCAAAAAGGTTTCGGATTCATTTTTTCAGTGAATCAAATAAGATATCTACATTCCCAAGTCTTGAGTTATTTCCCTAATATAATCACTTTCAAAGCCACAGATATGCGAGATATTATGGTTTTAAAGAATCAGATGAATTTACAAGAATTACAAGGAACGGGATTATATAGCTCAAAAAGAAATAATAGCTATCAGATTGAATACCTGAAAAATTTACAAGATAATGAAGTAATAATGAAGAGATCTGATATCCCCCAACCATTTCCTGGGGTGATTGATTATGAGGATCTAATGTATGTAAAACCTCTCTCCCGGGAGAGCATAGTAGAACATATGAAAAACCAAGGATATGATTATATCGAACAAGAAAAAAAAATTTTAGCAGGAATTAAAAGAACTTTATTAGAAAAAGATTTGGGAAAATATTCGGTATATATTAATGAAATAATAAACTTTTTGGATGCTATCAGTAGCGTGGATAAAATTGGCGGAAATTACGAACAAAAACTTAAGAAAGTTCTTCTAACATACATCTATCCTAAAGCTTCAAAAAAGCTTCAGACTAATAAGAAAATTAATGAGTTAAGAGACTTTATATTTCAAATTCTTATAACGCAAGGTTATTTAGTTGAGAGCCATCCATCGCAAGCAGGGGGAGGTCAAACTGTACGTACCGGCTATAAAGTTGGAGAAAAATATTATAAAGCCTTAAACGATTACTACAAAACAAAAAGTGAAAGACCCTCTAATATTACAGTTAATACGATTGAGAAAGGGATAAATGGTAATTCTAATATACCTAATTTAATCGAAAACAAATCTCCTTATAATATAATTCGTAGTACTAAATTTAGTGATTTAGTATGTAGAAAATTGGGAAGTTTTATATGGCAATGGTTTAAATTGCATCAGGCAAATGAGGATAAACGCTATAATACAGCATTACAAATTGGTAAAAATTTGATTTTTAATTATCTTACCTCGTTATACGAGATATTTCTTAAAATGAACGGAACTAAAACTCCTAAAAATACAGAATTTTCCTCATTTATTAAAGCTCTAACTTCTTATAAAGTTATTCCATATACCATGAATAAACTTAACGATTGTTGTCAAAAATCAGAGGAACTATCCCAAAATGCTGAAAATCCCGAAAAAAATGCTCGTGAATTGGAAGAATTAATCAGGGAATTCTACAAGACCACTAGAAGGCATTTTATGTAAAATTGAAATCAATATTTTTTATTTAAATATGCCTAAAATTTTAAATTTTAAAACAAAATTGGAGGTGCTTTAGATCGAACCAGAATTTTGGCAAGGCATAGTCGAAATAACTCAAGTACCTAAGGTTATTGATAATGCGGATGAGGAAAAATCGTGGTTATATGATCCTATTGGAGATGATAGAGTCTATACAACCCAGTTCAGATTAGAGAATAGTCATTTTTCTTGGAAATTCTTCATAAAAGAAGAAAGTAAAAAAGAGGCTCTTATTTCTGCCCATCAACTCTTAGATAGCCTAAGAGAGCGATTTCCTGGGCTAACGGGAGAGATTTCTGCGAAAGCAATAACTCACTTAGATTTAAGGAAAAAGAAAAGGTTAAGAGAGCTTGTTCTACCACGCCCTAAATTTGAAGAAGGTAAAAAGCTGAATATTATAGGAAAAATTATTGATATTTTTTTTTTTAATGCTGATGGAATTGTAAAAATCTTCATTACATGGCAATTAGATGATTCTATCTCATCGGTTTTGACAAAAAAGGATATGTATAAAGTAAAAATCTTTTTGGATATACAATCTACATCTGAGAGCCACTCTACCGAACTGGAAGGTCATTTAAGACATTTAGCAGCTAATATCAGAAACTTTCGGGGAGATCAAGCTTATTTTAAAGAAGCTCATCCCATAATGTGGAGAAATATTTTAGAAGGTCAGGCAATGTATAAGAATTTAGAGAATCATTTTACAGGAATATATTATAAAGACGCTATTCGTTTAGGGGATATTCAACCTGAATACTTAATTCCTGGATTTATTAAACCTGAGCAAGTAGATTTTACTATTCATGATAATAACCCCCTTAAAAAGGCAGTTGGTTTACGTCATGAGAATGTAGGATTTGGTTCATTTAATAAAGAAGATAAAGAAGCAATTAAGCTTCCTCTTGGTTATTACATCAATCCAAATGGTGAAATAACTAAAATAATAAAATCCTTATTTTTAAATGATTTAGCATATCATGCTTTTATAACAGGGAGGACTGGTTTAGGAAAAACAAGATTAATTGCTTATCTCATATATGAAGTGTCAAAAATAGCTCCACATGTGGGTGTTCTTGTTATATTATTAAGGAAAGAGAGTGATAAAAACCTTTATAAGTGTGATCTCACATTGGAATATCCTAATTTGGAGATTCCCTACTTTTTTTCTTATGAAACTTTAGCAAAAGCAATCCCCTCTCTAAATTGGTCCAAAATTATTAAATTAATACGAGAAAACGCACGAATTTTAACTTCTTCCGTAGGATTGACAGGTGTTTATTTAAAAAATATGAATACTGTAGAAAAAGCCTATTTTAAAAAATATAAGAGACCTCCCTCAATCTTAAGGGATTTATTTAAATTATGGTGGGGATATTTTAAGAAATATAAATATCCAGGTGATTTCGGTGGTGCGTCTTTAAGAGCAATCCGTAATCGAATAAATGATTTATTTGACAATTCTGATCTAGATACTGTCGTTAAAGTGACTTCAAAACTCCCAATTTGGTTGGAAGAATTAATCAAAGGTAAAAATGTGTTACTAGACTTAACGAATTGTGATGAAAGCGCACATCTTTTAGTAATAAATCTAATTTTTCAAATGATTAAAATATTTATTCCAGATATAGGAGCAAATGAGCTCAAGTACTTAGTAACAATTGATGAAATAGGTGAAATATGTACCGAAGTCAAAGCTAAAGGTCTTAATGACGATGATGTTATATCTAAGTCACAAGTAGGAAAGCAATTTTCAGAATTTCTAAAATCATTCAGAAGTCGGGGAGTAGGATCGATTTTTTCTGGTCATGATGTGGTTACCTTGACAAGAAGTTTTTATAGTGACCCAAATATTAGTATGGTCTTTGCATTAAAGCAGGATTCTGGAAGACTCTTTACTATTCATCTTGATACTCAAGAAATTATTTCATATATGGGACTGCGAAGAATATATTATACTAATAGTATTAGAAATCAAATTTTTCTGTTTTATTCAATGAATTTTAGTAGAGATATGTTATAATTCAAAATTTTCGAGAAGTATTACATTGTCTGATTTAGATGATGAATATGGTGATGATATAGTAGGTGGTCAAGAAAATAATGAATTTGATGAAAAAGATGAGTTAACAAAAGAGAATAGTAAAGAATTTGATGGGGAGCTAAAGGATATTGATGAGTTAGCGGATGAGTATGATCAAGATTCTGATGA
>JBHLMQ010000077.1:6900-11580 GCA_048938005.1 Promethearchaeota archaeon
GAGCTAAAGGATATTGATGAGTTAGCGGATGAGTATGATCAAGATTCTGATGAGGAATTTAAGGATATTGATGAGTTAGCGGACGAGTATGATCAAGATTCTGATGAAGAGCTTAAGGATATTGATGAGATAGCGGATGAGTACGATCAAGATTCTGATGAGGAATTTAAGGATATTGATGAGTTAGCGGATGAATATGATAATGACTCTGATGAGTCTGAAATTGAAAACAAAGAGATATATGAAAATATTGACTCTCAGAGTACTATATTAATCCATGAAGATTCTGAGACGGAAATAGAGTATCAACAAGAACCTAATGCTGAAGATGAGAAAGACGAAGAAGTAATAGAACCAGACCCACAAGAATATGAACAAGATTTAGAGCCACTCTATGATCCTGATGAGATTGATTTTATTAGAGATATGGAAGAATTAGGGCGAATGTTAAGAGAGGCTGAAGAAGAGCGGGGTGTTTCTGAGGAAGAATTAGAGGAATATGATAAAACTGCTTTTAATGCTGAGCAAGCATATCAAATAATGAAAGAAAAAAATGAAGAAAAAGAAATAGAGGAAGATGAACAACATTTAGAGGAACAAATAGCTGAGCAAAATGAAGAAAAGTTAACAGGAGAAATAAAAGAGGAGGGTGATGAATTACCTAAAGAAATTACAGATTCAGAGGAATTTGAATATCTATGGGAAGAATATAATAGACTTGAACAAGAAGGAAAGAGTCTCGAAGAGATTTCTGAATTAATGCGCGAAGCGGAAGAGACTTATCAATTGTTAAAAGAATTTGAGGAAGAGTTAGAAGAAATCTATAAACAACAAGAAAAGCAAGAATTAAAATCTATTGATCATAAGAATGAGGAAGAACCAGAAGATTATAGAAAGGAGGTTGATAGTGTGTATGAAGCAGAGTATTTCATAGATGCTGAAATACAATTACAGGCAGAAGGTAAATCAACAGAAGAAGTAACCGAAGAGATGCAAGAAGTTGAGGATAAATATGATTTTATAGAAGAAGTGGAAGCACACTATGAGAAACAAAAAACAGAAAGATTAAAGTCGGTTAATCACGAAGATAAAGAGGATGATGACGACCAAAGAGAAGAGATTGACAGAGTAGATGTGATAGAACGTGTAGCAGAAGCTGAAGGGGAGTTCCATAAGCAAGGAAAATCCCAAAAAGAAATAGATAAGGAAATTGAAAAAATTGCCAATAGTTTTTACGAAAGTGAAATGGAAGTACAACAGAACGACCAAGAAACAGGAGTTAGAAAGGATCTTAGAACTGAAGAAACTGGAGCATTAGAAAAGATTAAGCAAGAAGATATCAATGAATCAATTGAGGAAGAAAATAAACTAGAAATAGATGAATCTGATGAGGGAGAATATTTAAAGCTTCAGCAATTGTATCGTCAAGAAACTGGTAAAAGGCCTATATATAGGAGAAGAGAAACAATAGGATTTAGTCAATGGTTAAAGGATCAAAAAGCTGAAACTAAAAAAGTAGAAGAAACAGAAGAGAAAAAACGAGAAGATGAGAAATGGAAAAAGATACTTAAAGAGTGGATAAAGGAATCGAAAGAGGAATTGCTCAATTCTGAACTTAAATTAGTTTTAAAAGAGATACTCCAAGAGTATGATATATTAGAAGATTTAGATAGAAAATGTATATACATAAATTTAACTGATAAAGAAAGAGATAAGTGGATCTCTTATTTAAAAAAGTATGAAAGTAAATATCCAATTCATGTACACTTACTTCAGAATATATACGGATTTAAAGTATTTATTGAAGAAAGTCATCCTTGGGATATTAATCGTATAAAAACCAGATTTCTTAGACATCTGGTTAAGAAATATGAAATTTTAAAACAAAACTTAAGGAATCTTAATTTCAAAAATATTAAAAGTTCAGGATTAAGAGAGTTTATTACAAGATATCAAAAATTTATGTTAAATGAATTTTTAAAAGTTAAATATCCAAATAGAGGTTTTCAAATAACTAAACAATTTTTCGAATGGTTAAAGAGCATTGGAAACACGGATAAGATAGTTAGTATTTGTAAAGAAATTAATACTAATCAAGAATTATTTAACTTTTTTATTTATCTGATTAAAAACTCATCACTGTCTCTTAAAAAAATCTCTGAGGAATTTAAACTTCTTGGTTTTAACATCCACTCATCCGTTTTGGGAAAATACGCTAAAAAAATTCTACGAGGAGAGTATAAAATTCGATTTCCAAGTGGTAAGAAGAAAATTCAATTATTTAATACTGAAACTTTAAGTTTTCATAATCTCTTAAATAAGGTTTTATTACAAAAATTTCACGAATTTCGGGAAACTTTTCCGAAAAATTATCCAAATACAGGTAGGATTATAGGCGATAAATTTATTTCATGGATCAAGAAAAATTTGAAAAGTTATGATGAAAAACAATATTTACTTAAATTGATTGAAAGAATAAATAGAGACCGAGAGATTACTCAATATATAATTAATTTAATTATTAATTCCAAATTAACTCAATTGGATATTGTAAATGAACTTTGGAAGAAAAACTTAAAAATATCTCGAGAAACAGTAAGAAAAATTGCAGAGCAGAATTTACCTATTGATGCCTACAAAGAAAGATTTTCAAGATATAAAAAATCTTATCATTATGATAAGTTATTATCATTAAATAATTCTCTTTATCAAAATCTATTAAATCCAGTATTACATACGTCATTTAAAAATTATTACCAAAAGATTGGAAAATATCCTAATATAGGAAGAAAAATTGCTAATTCCTTTAAATCATGGATTAAAAAATCTAAATATGAACTTCATAAGCGCCAAAGAATCCTGAATTTAATTGAAAATATCAATAAAAATAATGAAATAGAAAGTTTTATCATTGATATTATTCAAAATTCAATAACTAGTTCAAAAAAAAGAACTTCTTTGGGTGAAATTTCCAGAATGTTTAAAAAATTTGGCTTAGATGTATCTCGAATGACTGTAAGTAGAATCGCTTTGAAAAAAGTATTTAATAATAATTTAAAGATATTCCAAAAATATTTTAAACCAGGACAAGATGAAGAATTTAAAGATATTAATCTTCAGAACTTATTCTTTGACGATATAATTAATTTTGGATTAGTAAGTACGTTTAAAAGCTATAGAAAAATAACGAGTGAGGAAGGAAAAGAGTTATACCCGAACATAGGTATAAAAATTTCACCTTATTTTATTGAGTGGATTAAAAAGAATTTTAAAAATGAAGAAGAGAAGCAGAAATTGATTCAATTAAGCAAAAAAATAAATAATGAGTCGCAAATTTTACAACTAATCCTTCATAGAACATTATTTTCAGATTTAAATATATCTGAAATTGCCCTTGAGATGGAAAATCTAGGACTTAATGGTCAGCGAGGTACTATTTCAAAAAGTATCCTAAAGTACATATATAATAATGATAAAAAAAAACTAAACTTAAGATTTCCATCAGATTTTAATTCAGAATTGGGAACTTGGACTCATATTTGTATTAAAGATTTATTAACTAAACATTTTACATCAAAAAATTATAAGTATTATTCAGAAGTACAAATATTTCCTCCTAGTAATAAAAAGGCAGATGGGATTTTATTAAATATTGGACAAAATAGATTTTTATATAACAAACTAAATCGTTTTAACAATGGAACTAGATTAAAAAAAAAATTGGGAATTAAAAATGATATTCTTCAAAAGATTAGAGCTATTCAATTTGATTTTACAAGTAATATTTCTTATGAAAATATTATAGAGAAATGCATAAAATATCAAAATCCAAACATCCTACTAATTATTGTATGTACAAACTGGAAAAATAAAAAGACAAATAGAAGTTTACCTCCTCTCTCGAATAAAATTAAGAATAAAGATAATCTCTGTATTATCAGTCCTAAATTATTTACTGAATTTTTAGGATTGAACCAAATTTTAAAGCAAGAGTTCCTCAAGATTATTTCTAAAAGTAATAATTTCAATTTGACTTTCTTAAAACAATATCATAAGAATAATTATCCAAACCTCACTAGTTATGGAACTATAGATCTGAAAAATGATATTGGATCTAAATTATTTAATAGAATTTTTAAAGATCTTGAAAAAAGTGAGGAAAATGAACATATTAATACCTCAAAAATTGCATCTAAATTTGTTTCATATTGCCTGGAAAAAATAAATTCCCCATCGAATCAATATGAATTAAAATCTCATGTAATATCCAGAGGTGAATATAAAGGAGAATACTTCAAATTTACAACTAAGAACTTATATGAATTTAAGAAATATCTAAAAAGAAAAAATCTAAATTTAAAGTATTTAACTAAGATTTTAGCAAATATACATGGTATTCATAATATTTTCTATAAAAAGATATTAAGATATAATTCAACACTTAAAAGAAGGACTGAACAAAGAGTAATTTTGATTAAAAAACCTTTTTTAGAAAGTCAAACACTCTGAATTAAGTAAACTTTACCTCAAAATTATACTTTATGTATTAGATCTTCTATCAGCCTTTGCTCTCTGAGAAACAGTCCCAGCATGTACGCTACAACTAATACAATAGTATTTCGTCTTAGTGGGAGCTTGAATAATCGTTCCAGATTTTTTAAGTTCTGTAAACATTCTTCC
>JBHLMQ010000006.1:0-144071 GCA_048938005.1 Promethearchaeota archaeon
TCACCTCTTGCAAGTTCTACATCGATGAATGGTCCTGGTTTTACATCTCCTTCTACAGGATATAGTGCGAGAAATGTTTTAGCTGTGGAATGGGTTTTGCCAGACGGAGAAATTATGAAATTAGGATCTTATGGCTTGAAGAATAATCCTGATTGGTATCATGGAGATGGTCCAGGTCCTAGTCTAAGAGGGATAATGAGAGGTTGGTCAGGTACAAAATCTGGACTTGGAGTATTTACTAAAGTTGCTGTAAAACTTTTTCCATATCCTTGTAGTACAGATTTTAATGTCAAAGGAAATTCTCCTAACTATGATTTTGATATTCCTAAATTTATGAAATTATATATTATGGATTGTGGAAACTTCAAAAAATTTGAATCTGCTATATTAAGAGTGGAAGAGGAAGAAATTTCATTCATTTGTAGCTATTTATGCAATTACGCTGTGATGGCAATATTTTCAAATACAATTGAAAGTTTATTAGATAAAATAGCATTAGGAAGAATGAAAGCTCCCTTAGTTGTATTAATAGCTGCTCGAACGAGGCGAGAATTTGATTATAAACAAAAAGTTATGCAATCATTATTGAAAAAATTAAAATTAAAGAACATAATTGGAACATTATATACTCCAGATCCAATTTTTTATGCCGAAGCTCTTCGTTCAAATTTGGGATTACATGGTTTTTTAGCAACTGGAAGTATGCAATCAGCAGAAGGAGGAGGCGATACAGCTTCTGTTTGTCTTCGCAGTGCTTCCATGAATGTTCCATTAAAGAAAAATTATATTAAGAAAGGTGCAATAGTTAATGATTTTGGAGGAGGCGCATGGCTAAGTTCCTATGAATCTGGACACTACTTTCATTTAGAAGCTCTAACTTTTTATGATCAAACAGACCAGAAAAGTATTAATGGAATGGGTGAATATATGGAAAAAAGTTATCAATTAGATTTACTTAAACATCTTGGTGCTCCATTTTTTGTGGAGGGAAATCGCTTACATGAACTTTTTGGGCCTCATATGTCGAATTATCATATCTGGTTAAGAAAAATTAAAGAAGCTTTTGATCCAAGCAACATATCTGATTCTGGATTTTATATAACACCAAAAATAAAGTAAAATATTATTTATCAATTAATATCATGACAGATAAAAACGAAGAAAATAATAGAATAAGAGGTTTTGCTGGCCTAATTAATAGCGTTCTCGTCCCTTTGAATGAAAATAAGAAATTTCAAGAAAAATTCAGAGAGATTGATGCTAAAATCCTCTTAAATGCGTCCAATTTAAATTATGCGGCATTAATTATTATCGATCATGGATCTGTGAAAGTTAAAAGTATTCCAAATAAACCAAAAACAAATTTAAAAAAGAAAAAGATTGGCTGGAATGCGTTCTTAGAAATGGACACGCAAACTTTTCTTGCCATCGCTATGAGGCGAATATCTATGCTTGGAGTTGCTAAAATTTGGCTAACTCGTAAAATAAAGATGAGGGGAATAAGAACATTACTCCTTTTATTGAAAATGTTTAACTTATTAACAGATTACAATCAAGAAATTTAATCAATAAACGGTGTTATTATGGGAAAAAGAAGTAGACCTAATGTATTTCAGGGAAATTTAAAAAAAAAGTTCTATTTTGAAGGTTGGTATAATAAAATTGTAGATGCATCAGCAGATCATATATATGCAATTATTCCAACTATAGCATTGAATAAAAAAGAGCAAACCTCACATGCTTTTATCCAATATTTAGATGGAATTAATGCAACAGCAGAATATTTTAACTACTCCTTAGACGATTTTGAAAATCTTTCAAATAAGATATATGAAGTTCGGATTGGTAAAAACTATTTTGCATTAGATCGAATACATATTGATATAAATCAACAAGGATATAAAATTTATGGAGATCTGGAATATTTAGACCCAATTCCTTGGCCCAAGAAATTCTTGCAGCCGGGAGTAATGGGTTGGTTTTCTTACATGCCATTTATGGAAACATATCATGGAATAGTGAGTATGAACCATAAAATTCATGGAACACTCACTATTAATGGGGAAATTGTTAATTTTGATAATGGAAAAGGCTATATTGAAAAAGATTGGGGTAAGTCATTTCCAACTGCTTGGATTTGGACACAATCAAACCATTTTTCTAACCCTAATCTCTCGTTTATGTTTTCAATTGCTAAAATACCTTTCCTTGGAATGCGGTTTAATGGATTTCTAAGTGCATTATGGCATGAAGGAGATTTCTATAAATTTGCTACCTATACGAGAGCAAAAGTTAAATCATTAGATGTAAGCCAAGATAATATTCAAATCGTAGTGGAAGATAAGAATTATCGACTTGATTTTAAAGTTGCAAAAAAAGGGATTGGATCTGGGCTTATGAAAGCTCCTCAGGAGGGAGTAATGTCAGGCCATATTGCTGAGAGTATTAATTCTAAAATAAAATTAAAATTTATTGATAAAAAGAAAGATAGAATCATTATTGATGATTTAGGTGTAAATGCGGGACTAGAAATTAAAAATCCTGAAGTTCTCAAGCCAAAAAAGTAATTTAAAAAAATCTATTTCTTTTCATTTAATGCTTTTTTTGGGAATAGACGCTCTTTCAATTTAACCGTACTAGTCTCCATATCATATTCTACTAATCCTACTTTAGCTAATTCCTGTACTGAATGCAACACAAAGGCGCCACCTATACCCAGCGTTGTTTTTAACTCATCCCTTGTCATTACCTCCTTATCTCCATGTAGTGTAAGAAGTATCCTATAATGGGCTTGTCCGGCCCATATCTCCGAGACTAATGCAGTATAAATTGAAAGTAATGCACGAACTCTCTCAAAATTATATTCTGCTTCTTCTGCTTCTTCCGCAGCTTTCATAAATTTTGATAATTCAACCTTAACTTTTTGATATTCATCTAAGAGTTTAATTTGTTCTTCTGTTAATGAACCAATTTTTTGATCCCTCTCTTGTTTTTCAAGTTCAAGCTTCTTTGTCTCTTCTTCTAATTTTTTCTTATCGATTTCTAAAAGTTGCTTTTCACTTTCTAATTTAGTTTTTGCTCCTTCTAATAGCACTTTTTCATTTTCAAGTTTCTCTTTCTCTTCACTCAATGCTTCTTTATCACTTTCAAGTTTTAATAATGCTGTTCTTGAAGTCTCTAAAACATTAATAAATTCTTTAAAACTTGATTCAGCAGCTTGAATTGTCTTATCAATAACATTTAAAGTCTTTTCTTCATCTGACATTGGAATCACATTAAAATTTAATATCTAATATGAATTAAAATTTTATCTTTATTATATTATATTATAATTTTAACAGGTTTTAAATTAATTATCCTTATTTAAAATTCAATTTTATAAATAATATTCGATAAACAATTTGATATATATGGGCAAAACAGGAAAGTCAAATCGAGTGGTAAAACTCATCTTCGGAGTTTCAGTTCCTATCTTTATTATGGGATTAGTTTCTTTTTTTACAGATATTTCAAGTGAAATGATTCAAAGTATATTACCTTACTTTATTTTGGAAGTGGGTGGAACGGGATTAATTTTAGGATTAATTACAGGATTAACCACAGCTATTTCAAATATTCTTAAAGGAGTATCAGGTTGGATTAGTGATAAGATAAATAAAAGAAAACCTTTTGTAGTAGCTGGTTATACAGTATCAAATTTATCGAAACCATTTATAGGATTAAGTCCTTCCTGGGAATATGTATTGGGGTTAAAATCTATAGATCGTTTTGGAAAAGGACTTAGAACATCCTCACGAGATGTTCTTGTATCTTATTATGCTACAGAAAAGGGCAAGGCTTTTGGATTACATAGAGCAATGGATACCATAGGCGCAGTTATAGGCTCATTATTAGCATTCTTATTCTTATTTTTAGCATGGACATACTCTCAAATTATCTTTTTCTCTATATTTCCCGGATTTATAGCAATAGCTCTTATTTTGACAATAAAAGATGTGAAACCAGAAGAGCTTGATGATAAATTAAGATTTGAAGAAACTAGTCCTAAATCGGAAAAATTAGATAAAAATTTTATCAAACTGATTATAATTTTAGGCGTTATTGAATTTGCGAGCTTAGATATTGCTTTTCTTCAAATTCGAGCAGGAGATTATGTTGATTTTATTTTTATAATTCCGATCTTATACATGCTTAGTAATATTATATATGCTATTTTTTCACCCATCACTGGAATATTATCCGATAAAATAGGGCGAAAAAAAATTATTGTTATTGGTTTGTCAGTTTTGTTAACGTCATGTATTATTTTAGCGTTTCCAATCAATAGTTCTATGTTCTCTCTTATAATTATAATAATTTTGTTCCTAGTATATGGATTTTACCTTGCATCTGTGGATCCTATATCACGAGCATATATTGCTGATTTAACGGGTGAAAAAAAGAGAGGTCGAGCGTATGGATATTATTATTTATCTGTTGGTCTCATCTCTATGGCAGAATCTCTTATTTTTGGATTAATTTATGATTTCTCATATACATGGGCATTTATCTATATTTCAATATTATTATTTATTTGTATAATTGTATTTTCCATTACTGATTTTTCAAAAATTCTTCAAAAAAAGCAATAATCCTTTTAAATACAATTATTTTCAGATTAAATAATCAATATTTTATTAAGTGATTTTAATAGTGAAAGAAAATCTATGTTGTGCCTCAAAAGATGTAATTCAAGCAGCAATAAAATCTTCTGACAAAAGCATGAAAGATTTTGAAATTGATCCTAATGTTATGATAATTTTTTCTGGATTCCTTTTGAATTATTTAAAAAATAAAGTTAAAATGGAGCAAATTGAATGGTTAATGCGATTTCACCCTTATTCCGCGCCAGAATACATGTATCGAGGAAAATATAGAAAACTACCCATTACAGTATTAATACCACCTATGGGGGCATCACCTATGGCTTCAATTGCAGAAGATTTGATCTTTTGTGGAGCAAAAATTATTCTATTAGTCTGTGGTTCTTGGGGAATAGGCAATAAAGTAAAATTACTTGATTATCTTATTCCAACACATGCTTTGGGGATAGACGGAACATCAATACATTATGGAAGAAATCAATATGAAGAAACTGAATTAGAACAAGAAATAATTGATATACTTATTCATGAAACAAAAAAAAGAACTGAAAATTATCATATTGGAAAAAACTTCTGTAAAGAAGCATTCTATCGAATAAATAAAGAGGAAATCTTTGAATTACAGAAGAAAGGTTGCATTTCAATTGAAAATGGGGAGCTCAATGTCCTCACAACAATTTGTATTCAAAATAATGTAAAATTTGGTGCTATATTTTATAGTTATTATAATCCCCTTGAGGGGTGGATTATTCCTTGGATGGAAGAAAGATATAAGGAATGTGCAACCCTAGAGGGTGAAATTGCTTTAGCTACGATATTAAGATTAAATAAGGTGGAATAAAATTAAATAACTATTTTTGCTGTGTCCATAATTGAGCTAAATATATTATAACTTCGGTTGCTTTTTGTAAAGCTAAAGTTGGTATATATTCCTTTCTAGAATGAAATAATTGACCTCCGGTAAAGATGTTTGGTGTTGGAATTCCACTTTCACTTAAACGGGAACCATCTGTACCTCCTCTAATAGGATTAACCTTAACGTCTAATCCCGCATTTTCTATCGCTTTTTTAACTAATTCAATAACTATTGGTTTTTTCTCTATAAACCTAGCCATATTTTTGTATTGATGCTTGAAATCAATTTCAATCTTTAATCCAGGATAACGAATTTCATAGATTATTTTTAAATTTTTTATATAATCTATTCGCCTTTGGTTATTTTTTTCTTTAAAATCTCTAATTAACATTCTTGCTGTTGCTTCCTCTACCTTTCCTTGTAATTTACTTAAATGAAAATATCCCTCCCTTTCTTCAGTATGTTCAGGTGACTCATATTCAGGAAGCTCACTAAAAAACCTAGACGCAATTTGTATTGCATTGATCATTTTATCCTTAGCTTTCCCTGGATGAACACTTAGACCTTTAAATTTAATTTGAGCTAACCATGCATCAAAACATTCGAATTCTAATTCACCAAGTTCACCACCGTCTACTGTATAACATATTTCAGGTAATTTTGTTTTATCTACTTTATCAATTCCTTTTCCAGTTTCTTCATCTGTAGTAAAACATATAACTATAGGCCCATGCCTTAATTCAGGATATTTTTCCCAAGTAGCACAAGCAGCCATTATCTCAGCAATGCCCGCTTTATCATCAGCACCTAATAAGGTATCTCCTTCAGTTGTTATTATATCAAGTCCTATATAATCTTTCAAAAGTGAAGAATCATCAAAAGTTAAAGTTAAATCTTTATCTTGAGCAAATTTTATATCTTTTCCATCATAATTTCTATGAATAACAGGTTTTACATCTTTTCCACTCACTGCGGGTGAAGTATCCATATGAGCTATTAAACCAATAGGTTTTGTCTTTTCAAGTCCTTTACTAGGTGGTAAATATGCATATACAAAACCATAATCGTCTTGGATAATATCTTCAAGATTAAATTTATTTAATTCCTCAACCAACATTTTTCCTAGATCTAATTGGATTTTTGTCGATGGAACAGATTCTACACTTTCATCTGAAGTAGTCCATACTTTAACATACCTTAAAAAACGCTCTAATGCATCATTAAATAGAAAGTCTTGTATCTCTTTTGAAAGTTCCATATCATTGAAAATTAATCTTAAATTTTAAATTTAAATAATATTAAAAAAATACGAAATTTCATCGCCCCTTGAATTTTGGTTCTCTCTTTTTCATAAAAGATTTCATTCCTTCTCCAAAATCATAAGTTCTTATATTTTTTAAATATAATCTAAATTCATTTTGTAATGATGGGAATAACTCATTATATTGTGAAAAGTTCAACATCGCTTTATTATATCCAAAGCATTTCGTTGGCAAATCTGTTATTTTTCTTATAAATTCTAATGATTTTTGCTTGAATTCTTCAAGTGGGAATACTTTATTTACTAAACCAATCTCTAAGGCTTCCTTTGCATCAAGATGTCGTCCAGTTAAAATTATATCTGTAGCTCGCGCAAAACCTATAATTCTCGGAAGAAACCAACTTGCCCCACTTAAAATGCATTGAGCTCTTGTAATACGATGATCACCAATCTCCAAATTATCCGCAGCTAATCTAAAATCACAAGAAAGTGCAATATCAAATCCAGCTCCTAGACAATAGCCATGTAATAAAGCAATAACGGGTTTTTGAATTTCTCGAATTAAACGCACTACTTTATGATGAGGCATTCTAGAACCATCTTCTAAGGGTTTAAACCGAGGTCCTTCGTGTCCTAAACTTTTCATATCATCGCCAGAACTAAAGCATTTCCCTTTCCCTTCAATAACAATTACTCGAATTGTTTTATCTTTCTTGATAGCTTCTAAAATATCAATAATTTCCAATAATAGTGGATATTGCAAAGCATTAAGCTTATCGGGGCGATTTAAAGTGATGGTACAAATACCATTCTCAAATTTATATAATATGTATTCAAAATTAGTACTTAAAATGTGAATCCTCTCTTGATTAAAATATTAAGATAATTAATTATAGATGTTCTGAAAAATAATATTTACTTAAATTCCTTTTTAACAATCAAATTAAAAAAAAAAAGAATGAAAATTATTACCAAATTTCAAATTTTTCATCAAGTTTAGTTGTAAATACAAGCAAGTAAGGAATTAATAAATCCCATAAACTCGTTAGAGCATTGAGCAGAATTACAATTACAATATAATATCCTAATCCTGCTGGGTTAAGCCCCAACGCCAAGTAAACGACGATATTTAGAATCACCATTACAATTATTCTAACTATTGTGCCTAATGCTCCATAAATAATATAAGTTTTTAGCTTTTTCAATTTTTGGCTCATTCTCTCTCCTTCTTGCTTTTTAATTAGATATAGCAAAAGTATGGGGATAATAATCAACGAAAATGTGGCTGAAAACTTCATAAGAGGGCCGATAGGGGTAAAAGGATCAAAAGGAAAAAGTAGTATCATTCCAATCACACAACACAAAATTCCTGCTAATGGGCCAAATATTAAAAAACATGTTACCCATATAATTGAAACGGGATCGAAATAAGCAATACCTTCCGGAGTCCTAGGTAAATATGGCACCACAAAGAGAGAAAAAATTAAAGATAATGAACTAAAAATTGCGGCACCTACAATTTGTAGAGTTAAGCGAGTTTTTTTAGATAAAATTGATATTTTTTCTTTTCCAACAGTCTCAATTTCAGACATTTTTACCTTTTAAGAATATGTTTATAATTCTATATTTTTAATATAGATTTTATTGGAAATATTTAAAAAATTTTGGGTAAAACAAAATTTATAATCTAAACCAAAAAAAGTAATTTTAAACAGAAAATTATGAATTAAATGTAAAAATCATCAATCTCATTAAATATTTATTTAATAAAAATATTATTTTTAATTTATCTTTTCTTAAATCTTAAATTTTTAAAGTATTGATCTACTCATTCTTGGAGATCAAAATTTGTTTATTTCAATAACTTTTTCTCTTTCGCGTCCAAATCTAACCAATCACTCACATTTTTGAGTTGCTTTCTTGAAGCTCCACACAAAATCTTTAAGAATGGAAGGAAATCTTGAATGAAATCGATCTGAGAGATTTCATATTTTCTTTTAAGTTTTTCTACAAATTCTTTTTCAACATTCGTTAAAGAAAAATAAGTTCCGGAAGTATATCGTGGGAAAATAACTCTCTGGAATCCTTTTGATACTGGTGTTTCTTTTCGAGATAAAGCAACGCCTCCAGCAAAAAGGTCGAAAAAATAAGGTAATAATCCCCAATATTGATTGATACGAATTCTTCCAAAAATTTCATCTGCTAACGAGAGATTTTCAAACGCATCAGCAAGTTCTTTATTAGATTTTATGAATGTAAGGAGATTTTCATTTATCCATTTGTATAAGAAGTTGTAATCAACATCAGATTTATCAGTTATACTTCGAGCTTCTCTTAAAGAAGAAACACGAAATAAATCTCTTATTAAAGTAAATATTTCTTCTAAATTGTCACGATGGAGACTTAGAATTAACTCCTTTACATCGCCTTCTATTTTACCCTGGCTAATTCCTTGAATATCATTAATTACACCTCTTAAATCACCGTTGTTTTTATCAATAATTAATTCTAAATCCTCCGGTTTAAGGTTTGTAATATCTTCATTTTTCAGAATATTTTGTGCAATCTTTACAACTTCTTTCTTAGGTAAAGGATGAACTTCATACCTTCGGATTTTATTATAAATTGGCTGTAAATTTGTTTTATATTCATTAGAACACATTAAAATTGGAAATTGTGTATTCTGAATAAATTCGATTACAGTAGGGATAGCTCCTCTATCTTGAACACCATAAATTCCATCGATTTCATCAATAAGAATTAACTTCTCTTTAGATTCGGTAATAAAATCCATAATTCCGCGAGATTTAACAGTTTCTTTCAATCTTCTTTCTAATGTAGCTCTTGTTCGCGTATCCGACGCATTTGTTTCTATTACTTCCATATTTAAATCATTAGCAAGTGCATAGACGATAGATGTTTTACCAATTCCAGGAGGTCCTTCTAATAATACAGCAGCTTTTTCAGGAGCAATTTTTATTTCTTCTTTTTGTTCTTTTTCGATTGCGGTTCTATTAAATTTTCGAATCTGTTTGTTTTCTCTATTAACTCTTTTTCGTTCTACAAAAAAATCTTTAACAAAGCTTATTAATTCTTCAGCTAGTTTTATTCTCTGCCCACTCATTCTTGCTGAGGGTAAGGCCATTTCTTTAATGCTTTTTGGACGATATTTCTCAACCCATGGGATCTCTGATTTTTTTTTTGACATGTTCCAATCTCTTCACATGTATTCTGAAAATAGACAAATCTTTGATAAAAGGGCAGATATTTGAATATCATTATCTCTACCATCAAGAGATCTGAAATCGGAATCTGCAATAAAATTTATTAAATTGCTCCTGGCGAATTTACTTAATGGTAATTTATTTAGTTCATCAATCATGAGTTTAAAAAATTCATGAGCATCAAATTTATACTTAGATAGGATTTTACGAGCTAATTCTCGAGATTTTGGGAAATCTCCTTTGAAAGCAACCATTAAAAGACTCCTTATAAGATCATTACGAAATATTTGAGAATTTTCATATAATTTCTCCATATCGATTGTCTTTCCTGAAATACTACTTAGTTGTAAAAGATCTGTAGCGCGAGATATTTGACCCTCAGAAATCTTATATAAAATTTCAATTACTTCATCAGAGATCTCTAAGAACTCCTTTTTAGCAATTAATCTTATCAATTTTTTGAAATCCTCAAATTTAACACTAGAAATTAAAACGATTTGGCATCTACTAACAATAGGATTAATAATACTTGAAATTTTTGTACTAATTAAAATCATTCTACAATTTGTACCATAAATTTCCATCAATCTTCTAAAACCTTGCTGGTTTGAACCTAAAACCTCAAAATTTTTCACAATAAGAATTTTAAAAGGGGCATTTCCTAATACTTTCAATTGAACAAACGGTTTGACTCTTGATTGAATGAATGCAGGTGTTGTAATTCTTCTTCCTGCAATGCTACCAATTTTACTTGTAGAAATATACGCATCCGCTCTCGCCTGTTTTCTTTCCTCTTCACTTAAAGGAACATTAGCATAAATTAATTTAAAATTCGCATCGTAATCTTTACCAAGAAACTCTTTCGAAAATAATTGAGCTATTAATGTTTTTCCAATCCTCTTTGATCCTATGAATAATAAATGTGGAAAGTTTTTTTGTTGAATAAAACCCTTTAAGGTCTCCTTAACCTTTTTTCTTCCGCTAATTTGGTCTAAATTTTTTGGATGATACTTAATTCGCCATATAGGAATTTCCTCATTCAAACTTGAATACCTTTAGATCTTTTTTTTTAATTTGTAGTTAAGATTGAACCTTTTCTATAATGCTTGCTAAAAGTGCTGAAATCTGAATTTGTTCGTCTGCCCCTTGGCTTATTTTATAATCAATTTCTCCAATATATGTTCTTAAATTTACAATTTTTTCTGGGTCAATATTAAATGATGGTAAAATTTTCGCTATTTGTCTAATGAAATTGCGACTGTCAAGAATTTCAATAGAACCAATTATTTTTCTCGATTTCATATAATCTTTACCCTTAATAGCTGCAATTAAATTTCCTAAAGTTTTAGTGTCTAAAAATCCTGAAATTTTTAAAATTTCATCTATATCTAAATTATCTAAAAGTTCAAGAGCAACAGCCATCTGAAGAGCGTTGATAGCTTTTCTCAAATCCCCTCCTGATATAAAAAACAATTGATTAAAAAATTCAGCTGATATATCAGAAGGAATTTTCAATTTCTCTTTTTCAGCAATATATTTTAGTCTTTCTATTATCTTTTCTTTTGGTAAACTTACAAATCTAAATACAGCACATCGAGAAACTATCGGATCTATTAACCTGTTTATATAATTACATAAAAGTATAAATTTTATGTTATTTGATGTTTTTTCAATAATTCTTCTAAGAGCTTGTTGGACGGGTCCTGGTATATTATCCGCTTCATCTAAAATTACAAATTTTAAGTTTTCTTTTCCATCCTTTACAAGAATTTGATTTACAAAAGACTTAAGAACTTGCCTCACGAAATCTATTCGCACTGTGTCTGAAGCATTCAACTCTAAGAGATTTGTATCCATCTCCTGTGATTTAAGAAAGCTTCTTGCTATTATAAGGGCAGTGCTGGTTTTTCCAGTTCCTGCGGGGCCTGTGAAAATCATATGAGGCATATTTCTATTCTTAACAAACTCTCTAAGGTTGTTAATCGCAATACTCTGACTTACAATATCGTCAAATGTTTCAGGACGATATTTTTCAACCCAAGGAGTTTCTAAACTCATTTTCTCAAATCATTCTTTGCTTTTTTAGCTATTTTCTGTTAAATCTAATTCCAAAACTTCATAAACCTTCTTGAAATTCATTTTTTCATAGAGTTTCAAAGCTTCTAATGCTCTCTCTTTAATATTAACCTTTATCTTTTCTACTTTTATCTTCTTCAAATGTTCTAAGGCTTTTTCTAACAAAAGACTTCCAACACCTTTCTTTCGATAATCTTCCTTTAGGAAAAATTGCTTAATATATCCCTCGGATGAGCCAAACGGATCAATCCGCAATTCTGCAATAATCATTCCAATCACATCATTTGAATCTTCATCTACAGCTATAAGTATACCGTGACGCTGAAGAGGATCAAAAAGACGACGTCGAATTCCCCAATCAAAACGTTTTGGATCAAATTTTTGCCCCAAACCTTCTACCAATTGTTTAGTTAAATCTCTTAAATTTTCAATTTGCTCTGGAGAAGCGATTTCAACTTTAATAGTCATAAAATTCACCAAATAATTATAATAATTATTGCTATTTTAAAATTTAAATTTTCTTCACTCAAAATTAATAAAATTACAAGTGAGATATTAAATGATACTGTTTTTAATTAAAAAAATGATACTGAAAAAAAAAATTAAATTAAAGATGTTAAAAGTGGCGAGCAGATGTTCCATCCCACGCTGTTACATCTTTATTTACCCATCCACATTTAGGACATTTATTCGGAAGTTCCCAACTCTCTAAAGCTGGATGGACTCGACAGTATAAACCCCCACAATTCTCACAAACTAAATATTTAGCTCCGCAACCTGAACACATTTTCAGTTGACCTTGTTCAACAAAAGGGAATGCTCTTCTCATCCACTCATCGTGAGCAAGGCTCATACTCTCTTTTCCACAAACAATACAATGAACACCATCTTCTTCATGAGTCATAAAATTCACCAAATAATTATACCTAATGTTTGTATAAAATGGAATAAATACTTTTACTAAGTGCTGATATTAAATTAATAATAAAATAAAGAATTAAATATTTTTTTAAAAGTAAAACCTTGTTAAAAAATCAATTAGAATTTTGAAAGAGATAAACAATATAATTTTTCTCTACATATCTAATTTCTTAGTAGCTCCAGCTCCTTTTATTTCAGGATTGACCGCTTCAACATTTTGAATCAATGTATATATCGTATCTTCCTCTAAAGCCTCTTTAAAAGCAATATACATCTCTTTACTTCCAATAAATAATCCCTTTCTTTTCATAGGTTTGCCATCGTTTTTTAAAGGATTAACTTCTAAGAATAATAAGGCGGGTCTTGTTTTTGTCGCGGGAACTTTTACTACAAATACACCGGGAATAGGAGTTTCCATTTTTTCCCAATCTTTTCCATTCTTCAAATGATCTTTTAATTGTGCTTGAATATCTGCCATTTTAACTCACTTTTGATTTTTCATTATATGTAATATGTTATACGTAACACGTATATAAAAATTTTTGGATAGAATTAAAATCTCATAATGCTCTAAGAGTTTTCTAATATTGCTGGGTATTAAATTTCTACAACTTCTTTGTTCTAAACTATCATTTAAAGATATATATGAATTCTGTCGGACTTCTTGGGGTTAATTTCCACTAAACCTTTAAATATATCACTCTCGTATATACATATATCAATTGAAACAAATTTAATAAAAAATTGGTGGAGAAAATTAAGTTAATATCAGTTAATTTACCAGAATCTTATTTAAAAGTTTTAGAGATACTTGTAATTGATGGTAAGTTCCCAAATCGCTCAGAAGCGATTCGAGTGGCTATTAGAGATTTGATTAAAACAGAATATTTGATCGAAGAATCCGTAAATAGGAATCTATCCCCAAGTGTAATAGAATCTGATGTTGAGAATGAAATTCAAGAAAAATTATTAATTTAAACTAATTTTTTTTTATTCTTTTTTGAAATAATTTAAATAGTATAAAAAGTATTTTATTCATTACGCTTTCCCAACAAATCTAGTACTTTTTTCCTCCTTTCTTTGCGTCTGGCAGCAATACGCACTCTGAGTAATTCCCTCTCGTCTTTTAAAGCTTCTTCTTTGACTTTCGGAATTTCTTCTATTGGTTTCTTACGAACTTTTGCTCTGAATTCGTTGATTTTTTTATCAATTTCTTTTAAGATCTTCTTTCCTATTTTAAGATTCTCAAGCTTGAACTTAGCTTCAGTTAATTCAGAAATAGCTTTCTTGAATTGGTTATTCGCTACAGATATATGAGCTCTATCTAATGCTTTAAATGCGTTCTTAAACTTTTCATTCTGTAAATCATTAATAGATACTATTAATGTTATTAATGGAATCCCCGCTTCAGTTTTTATATTTTCAATTTGTTCATTAATTTTTACAATATCATCATATTTTCCCAATTTCGTCAATCTTTCTGTTTCTTCTCTTAGTAATAATACACCTTCGTTATATTGGAAATTTTCTATAAGCTTGTGAGCGCGCTCTATTTTTTTAGTTATTTCCATTTCAAGCTCTTTTCGTGCAAGTCTACGTTTTTCTTCCTTTCTTCTTTTCTCAAGTTCCTTACGTTCTCTTTTTTCCTGTTCTTTTAATATTGCTCTCTTTTTCTCTTCTTCAATCTTTTTTATTTTAACATCTTCTAAAATTTCAGCTTTCTTCTGTTCTCTTTTAAGTTTGAATAAAAGCTCATTATTTATTCGTGAAACCTCTCGCTCCCAAAATATTTTTTTGAATAATTCCCGAGCATTTATGTATTTGTCGTAAGCTTCAGTGAATTTTTTACGGTCCATTAAAGCCGTTCCTTCTTCTAAAAGTACATAAGCTTCTTCAGAAATTTGCCTCTCCCTTTCTTTTTCTCTCTGAATTAATAAAAATTCTTTTCTTTTCTCTTCTTGCTGTTTTCTTCTCAATTCTTGAGTTTCAAACAGTTTTTCTTCTAGTTGTTCTTCCATCTTTAATTCTTCAATTTTTCTTTCCTCAGCGGCTTTTTGTTCCATTTCAATGGCTTTTTTCTTATTTTTAATCATTGCAACCGAATCTCGAACCATGTTAATTCCTTCTAGCCACTCTATATCTGCAAATATATTTTCACTTTCATTATAATATTCAATAGCTTTTTCAAAATTATTTTCTCTTAATTCGTGTTTGGCTTGATCCATTAAACGAAATGCTTTATCCTTTTGAGTCTCAAATAATGCTACCTTTTCTTTTTTTAAATCTAAAGTTTCTTTTCTCTCTTGGAGTAATTTTTCTTTCTCTATCCGCTCCTGCTCCAATAATCTTTGTTGATGTAATAACTCTTCTTCTCGCTTTTTAACCTTCTCAGCTTCTAAAGCACGTATCTTCTTGTCTTTTGCTAATTTTTCTTTATAAAATTTTATCGTATCTACTAATTTTGCGGATTCTTCTTTCCAATTAATACTTTCAAATTGTTTACGCGCATCACGATAAATTTCAATAATTTTTTCATAAGGTGCTTCAAAATCAAAAACTCCGGATTTTAGTTTTAATTCATATTCTTGTGCAAGTCTCTCAGCATTTTGAATCATACTGAAGATTGCTGTAGCAGCTTCATCTGCATCTTTCTGCTTCTCCTCGAATTCTTGCAATCTCTTCTGTCTTTCAATAAAATCTTTTTCAAGTTCAATCTGTTCTACTTCTAATTCAATTTCTGGTTTTTCTAGTTTCTTTTGTTCAATCTCTCTTAATTTATCATCTTTTTCTTTTTTGTCTTTGTAAAACTTAATTGTATTAATTAAGCGGTTAGCTTCATCATTCCACCCAATTTTTTTAAACAATTCTCGAGCTTCTTCATAATTATAAATCGCTTTATTATAAGGACTTTGATATACTAAAACATCTTTCTGTATACTTAATTCATAGCTTTTTACTGCTTTTTCTGCCTCATCAATAAGATTCATTGCTTCATCAAGGATAATATCCTCTTCTTTTTCCTCTGCTTCAATTTCCTTTATCTTTTCTGGTTTAACTGATTTTCCTTCCTTTTTTCCTGCTTTAAGCATTTCTTCAAGTTCTTTTTCTTTTTGAACTTTTTGGGCTTCAATTTCTAACAATTTTTCATGTTTTTCTAATTTCTCTTGATAAATTCTTATTTGTTCTAAATATATTTGTGATTGTTTCTTCCATCCCCTTGAATAAACTCTTTCTTGTAATTGTTTATATAACTCGATTATTTCGGGATAAGGAGTCTGTTCGATTACTTCTCCCTTTTTTAAGGCTTTTTTCATGGCAGAATCAAAATCTCTCTCTAATTTTTCTCCTTTATTAACCATTTCCGTAATGTATTTTTCAAATTCTTTTTCTTCCTTTTTCCTCTCGACAGCTTTCAATTTTTTTTGATCTACTTCAACTTTTACACTAACCTTATGCATTTCTTCGATTGCTTTTTCTCTTTCCGCTTTTTGAGCCTCTATTTCAAGTAGTTTCTCATGTTTCTCTAATTTCTCCTGATATATCCTAATTTGATTTGCGTATATCTCTGCTTGCTCTCTCCACCCCCTTGCATAAACTTTTTCTCGTAATTGTTTATATATCTCAATAACCTCAGTATAAGGAGTACTCTCTAGTATTTCTCCATCTCGATAAGCTTTTCTCATAGCGATTTCATGTTCACGTACCATTTTCTCTGCTCTATTGACATTTTCAGACAGAAATTTTTCGAAGTCTTCTTCATCTTTCTTCTTTTCTATAACTTTTATCTTTTCCTCATCTACTTCAACTTTTTTACTAACTTTATACATTTCTTCAATATCTTTTTCCTTTTGAGCTTTTTGAGCTTCTATTTCCAGTAATTTTTCATGTTTTTCTAACTTCTCTTTATAAATTTTAATTTGATTTGCGTATATCTCTGCTTGTTCTCTCCAACCCCTAGCATAAACTTTTTCTCGTAATTGTTTATATATCTCGATAACTTCAGCATAAGGAGTACTCTCTAGTATTTCTCCATCTCGATAAGCTTTTCTTATAGCGATTTCATGTTCACGTACCATTTTCTCTGCTCTATTGACATTTTCAGAAATGAATTTTTCGAAATTTTCTTCTTCTTTCTTCTTTTCTAAAATTTTTAACTTTTCCTCATCTACTCCAATTTTTACACCAACTTTATGCATTTCTTTGAGTGCCTTTTCTCTTTCTGCCTTTTGAGCCTCAACTTCTCGTAATTTATTATCTTGTTCTAATTTTTGAGTATAAAAATTTATTTGATTATTATATGCATCAACTTCTTCTTTTCTTCCCTTTTCAAGTAACATTCGGTTTACTCTTTCATAAATACCGATAATCTTTAAATATGGAGGATTTTCTGCCAATTTTCCTTTCTTTATAGCTTTTTTCATAGCTTTTTCATATTCTCGAGCCATTTTTTCTGCTCGATTTATCATCACCTCAATAACACTGTCAAAATCTTCTTTTTCTTTCTCCAATCTTCTCTGTTCTTCAATTAATTTCAATCTTTCAGTATCTAAACCAATAATAGGTTCTTCTTTTTTAACTTTTAATTTCTCCTCAACTTCTATCTTTTTCCTTGCTTTATCAGCCTCTATTTGTCTCAATTTTTTATCCTTTTCCAATTTTTCTCTATAATTATTTATTTGACTTGAAATGATTGTTACATCAGTATCCCAACTCCTCTCTAATGCCAATTGTTTAGCTTTTGCTAAAATATTGATGATTTCTGAATATGGACATTTTAATTCAAATTTACCTTTCCGCAATGCTACTTCATACTCTCTTCCTAAACGCTCAGCTCTATCTGTGATTTCATCAATTTGATTCCTAACATTTTGAATTTCTATAGCAATTTGACGTTGCTCTTCTATGACTCTTTGTTGTTCCTCACTTATTCCAATTTCTATATCTTCTCTCTTAACTTTTAGCACTTCCTCAGCTTCTTCTTTTCTTTTTGTTTTTTCTGCTTCAATTTGTCTTACTTTTTTATCTTGTTCAAACTTTTGAATATAGACATTTATCGTATCATCATAAATAGTAGCTTCACTATTCCAACCCTTTTCGACAAGTAATTCTTTTATTCTTTTATATATTTCAATAACTTTAGGATATTCACATTCCTCTACTATATTTCCTTCTTTAATAGCTTTCTGCATTGCTAATTCGTAGTTACGCGCCAATCTAGCAGCTTCAGTGGCCATATTATCGATTTGGGCTTTAAAGAATTCCTGTTCCATTTTTTGAAGTTCTATTCCTCTAATTCTTTCCAGTCTAGCTAATCTTTCCTGTTCCTCAATTTCTTCTACTCGATGATCAACAATTTCTTCTTTTTGTAATTCGGTTTTAATTTTTTCCTCAGATTTTAATTTTTCTTTTTCAATTTCCTCAATTTTTAATTTTTCTTTTTCTAATTGAGATATAGTATCTTGAATTTTTTTAATCTCATAAGTCCAGTTCAATTTTTTGAACAAATTCGCGCCATCTTCGTACAATTTAAGGGCTTGATCATATTCATGAATTCTTACCATTTCTACTGCTTGATCTAATAGCTCATAAGCTCTAGATGAGATATCCTCTTCTCGTTTTTTCGCTTCAAGAAAATGTTTTAATTTTTCTTCTTTTAATTGCTCTTCGCTTACTTTCTCATCAGGTTCTAGTTCTGTTACTGGTTCTTCAACAATCTCTTCCTTCTTAATAACTCGTAAGAATTCCGCTTTTTTATTATAACAATCTTCAATTAAAGTATATAATCTTTCTATTTCATCAGGTTTGTTAGCATCTTCAAGGATTTTCTCGACTTCATCGTATTTATTAAAAGCTTCCTCAAATTTATTAATATTAACTAATTCTTGAGCTTCAACTATCAATTGGTTTGATTTTCTGATCCATTCTTCTTCGCTTTTAGCTTCTTTACTGACTTCAAATTCTTCAATTTCTCCAGGTTCTTCAATTATTTCAATGCCTTTTTCAGATTCTATTTCAACTTCTCTGAATGCTTTTTCTTTAAGCACATATATTTCTGATATTTTTTCATTTATAGCTTTAATTTCTGCTTCTCTATTAATCTGGGTATATAAACCAATTGCTTGTCGTAAAATCTCTATACCATCATCATAATACTGTGTCTCTATCAGATTAATAGCATGCTCAACTAATTCATAAGCTTCAGAAGCAATTTCTTCCTCCATTTCCATCATATCAGAAAAAAATGCTTCTTTTGTAGGATCAAACTCGTCCTCATCAAATTCTAGTTCGAAATCTTCCTCTCTCTTCTCTTCCATAAATATCAACTATTTTCAAGGAGAATTAAGAATAAACCTAATATAAAATAAACTCTATACAAGTTTAATATAATATTTTAATTATAATATAAGAATCATTAAACGAAAATAAATATTTAATCAGTTAAATTTCAAATTTTCCTAGATTTTTATTAAGATAATCATCGCAAATTCTTCCTCCTTCATTTGTTAAACTCCACCCATTAGCGTCCCTTTTTACAAGATTCAAATTTTCAACACTAGATAAAATTGTATGCACTTCATCCTCACTTTTACGAATATTAAAATCAACTCTTAAACTAAATACTATCTCATCAATTGGTACAGGGCCTCCAAGCTCATCTTCCATTACTCCTAGAGCTGCGATTATTTGATTTTGTTCTACCATGCCTGCGTCCATAGAATGTGAAACTTCATCAAGTAACCACGGATTCTTATCTAACATCTTTTTAATTGCTTTTTCGTCCCCCTTCTTAAAAAGCTTATCGAACTCCTCCCTAATCTTCTTCTTAGCCATGATAGTTCCCTATTCTTCCGTAGTATAAAAAAAATTCCGGAAGTTATATTAATATCTATAATATAGATTTCGAAAATAAAATCTTTTATAATGAGTTTAAAAATAAGCTTTATATTAACTTATTCAAAAATTCTTCTACTTCATCTTTACTGCACATATGAAACTGTTTATCCTCTGATTTTATATAAGCAAGTCGGATGTTTTCTTTTGTGGCATCTTCATCAATTGACTCTTTAAGCGCGTTTAACGCTAGATTTAATGTCTCCTCAAAAGTCAAATTTTCTTTATAATGTTCAATTAGATATTCTCGAGCAGCTGCTTCTCCAGTCCCGATGGCATAAGCTTTAAATGAACGATATATTCCACTAGGCGATGTAGTATAAATCTGAGGACCACTAGCATCAATAGCAATAAAAAAGAGTGCACAACCGAATGGTCTAATACCCCCATACTGAGTATACATTTGCTTCAAATCTGCAATAGCTTTTGCTAGCATACTCAGACGAACGGGCTCATCATATGTTAATCTAAATGATTGAGCTTGAACACGTGCATAATTAATAAGAGTACGGGAGTCAGCATGCAAACCAGAAATCGCTACTCCAATATGTTCATCAACCTGAAAAATTTTATCAATCGAATCAGCGTTCATTAATATTGATGGAATTTTTATTTGAGCTGCTAAACACACATCTTCATTAGATTTAATGGCAACCGCGAGTGTTCCACGCCTTACTGCCTCTAATGCATACTCTACTTGGAATAGGCGCCCTTCTGGGCTAAAAACAGTTAATGCACGATCATAGGCCCTACCTGCTGCTCCAAACATATAATTTACCTATTATTATTTAGTTTTATAGTTTAAAATTTACAACTAAATTTTAATTTATTGTTTATAACAAATAAAAAGCTATATCTTTTTTGTATGTTCTACTATTGCTAAAGTTATATTTTTAAATACCGGCTCAATTTTGACATCATGCTTAGCACTTGTCTCATAATAGGCTATTGCATTTATTTCATCCTTCAATGCTTCCCCATCTCCTTCTCCAACCTCTCTGTTACCTTGTTCTGCTAAATCTAATTTATTTCCGACAAGCACAGAAGGCTTACCATTACCAACTACTTTTTCTACTTCGGTTTTCCAATCTAAAATATTTTGAAATGAGCTCCTTCGGGTTAAATCAAATGTATATATAAGACCGCTCGCACCTCGATAAAATGGTGGACGCACAAAGCTAAAATGCTTTTGTCCTGCGAGATCCCATAGTTGTAACTTAATTAAATAATTTGGATACTCTTCTAATTCAACTTGTTTTGTCGAAAAGTTAGATCCAATAGTCATGATATAATTTTCTTTAAAAGTATTTTCACAATATCTTAATACCATACTAGTTTTTCCTACTCCGCCATCTCCTACAATACATACCTTATAGATAAAACTTTTTGTTACAGCCATTTACATCAAACCTTATAAAGAGACTCTTGAAATCAAATTTTTACTAACTATAAACTTAATTTCTCAGTAAGATAATGATATTTCTATACTTCTTATATTTTTTTTATAATATATTATTATATTCAATACATAAAAATAATCATTATTAATTTTTTTTTAATTCACTTTTTAGGGGGAATATGAAAGTAAGTGATTTAGAAAAGAACATTGAAAAACAAACAAAATTAATCCTTAAGTCAAAAAATATTGAAGTACTCACTGAAGCAGGGATGAGTTGATTAAATTAATAAAAAAAAATTTGTTGTAAAAATAAAAATTTACTCCCCTTAACAATTAAGGGAAAACCTCATTCATTCTGCGAGCTTTTCTTTGATTTGAACAATTAATTCTTCAGCTTTTTCAGAATCAGTTATAAATTCAATATTATCTGGTGATGTTATTCCTACTCCTAGCTCCACTGCTCTTTTAATTTGGGCTTGCTCAAAAATTGATCCCTTAGTAACTTCTGGAGTTGTCCCTAGAATTCGTAATAATGCAACTCCAACAGCATCAATTGCTACTTTATCTGTCCCTGCTAAAAAAACATTTGCTTTTTTTCGAGTACCATTCATTGGGCCGCCATCTACAAAAGTAACAAGACCATCCATGATAATTAAGTCTGGTTTATACACAGTATTAATTTCCGCAATCATTTCCCTTTGATACTTAGAAGAGTGCAACTCAGCCATGTAATCTCTACGCACTAATGCTACTGCGTTTTTTAGTGATAAAGTAAAATGCCCACCATACCTATGAGTCTTTAAACAACAGGTCTCAACAATACATTCTGCATCATCATATATTTTAGCAAAAAGAAAACCTTCTTTCCAATGATTGTCTTTTGGTTTTTTAAGAACGTAAGCATCTTTAGGTACATCAGTTAAATCAACAATATTAAATTCTAATTCTTTTGCTAACTTATATAATCCTTTTTTCTTAAATGTTTCAGCAGTGTTAACTGGACCACTCCGTTCCGCAACTGTAATGGATTTTGCACCCATTTCTTTTATCTTAATGATAAGTTGCTTTACAGTTTCCATTGAACTTGAAGCAGGAGGAGGATCAGCAGTATTAAAATTCGGTTTAAAAATTACATTTTTATCTTTAACAGGATTAATAGCTAATAATTCAAAGGACTTATTAACACCATAAATACGATCTTTTGTAGAAATAACTGCTATTTCTGTCATATAATTCACCATACTTTTGTTAATAGACAATATTTATAAAAATAAAATGTTAATTCTTAATCAAAATTTCTTTAATTTGATATAATATTATAATCTATAATTTCAATTTATACCGGTTTTTTTTTTAATAATTACTTTTTGGAGTATTGAATTAATGTCGAGTTTAGAAGAAAAAATTGAGGATCTTGCAAATTTAATCCTAAACTCAGAAAATATCGTTGTTTTATCTGGAGCAGGAATGTCTACTGAAAGTGGCATACAAGACTTCCGGTCACCAGGTACAGGATTATGGGAAAAAGTAGATCCATATGAATTTGCTTCAATATATTCCTATGTGGCAAATCCCGCTAAAAATTTAGAATTTATGTTAGAGACAGGTAAGGCTATTTTTAGAGCACGACCAAATAAAGGGCATAAAGCATTGACAAAACTTCAAAAACTAGGGAAATTAAAGGGAATTCTCACACAAAATATTGATAGATTGCATCATAAAGCAAAGACTAAAAACATTGTTGAATTTCATGGAAATGCTTATGAGGCAAAATGCATGAGGTGTGGGCAAATATATCAAATAAGTTTCATGGTAAATCAAGTACTAGGAGGAAATTATTCCCCTTCTTGTAGGAAATGTTCTGGAGTATTAAAACCTAATGCCATTTTTTTTGGTGAACCTCTTGAGTCTAAGACACTCGAAGCAGCGGATAAAATGATTGTTGATTGTGATTTATTACTTGTTCTCGGATCTTCACTTGTAGTTTACCCTGTTGCCTTTTATCCTCAAAAAGCGCTGTCAAATGGAGCAAAATTAGCTATTATCAATATTCAAGAAACTGACATGGATACGGTTGCAGAAGTAGTAATTCATGAAAAAATAGGAGATGTACTTCCAAAAGTAGTTTCCATTGTTGAAAGTAAAGTAAATACAAATTAAAAAAGTAAAAAGGCAAAAATAAAAAATTAAAAGAGAATTTCAGACTTTACATAAAAAAATTTTAGAGATTATAATTAATTTGATGATATCCTCAGGTACTCCTCACGATTAAAAAGTTTCTTTACTTTATTTTTACTTTTAATTACCCCTCTCTGTCTCCACGAAACCATCTTACTCTTAAAAGATTATTTTTTCTCAAAAAAAGAAATGATAATTCTACACTATAGAGAAATTGCGTGTATTTCAGAAAATTGTCGGCGTATCTTTGTTTTATTTTGAAGGATGGTTACTTCATATTGATGACGTTTGACTCAGGACTCAAGGTATTTAAAAGGAACAATCATTTTTCACTCATTTCAAGCGGGGATGCCACACTAGACGAATTGCTTTCTGGGGGGTTTCACCGAGATTTAGTTTATTTACTCTATGGAGATAAGAAACTAACAACAAATATTTTATTAACAACGGCTGTTATTGTTCAAAAAGCTTTTAACAATGGAGGGCTTGGAGAAGGTATTAGAGTCGCCTTTATCGACGGAAATAATCGATTTAATCCTTATAATGTAAGCAAGTTTGCTGTGTCACAAAATCTCTCCCCCCGGAAAGTGTTAGAAAACATTTTTATTTCACGAGCGTTTACATGGGATCAAATGGTTGAGATTTTGGAGAATAGGCTTTCCACGCTTGGAGATGTGAAAGTTGTGTTAATCTCTGGGATTACAACTTTGTTTGAAGGCTATGAAAAACAGACTTTTGAAGATCTGCTGGGAACAATAGATGGAATTAAACAAATACTCTGGAAAACAAAACCTTTCATTATTATAACAGCACCATTACATGAAAATTCCCTTTTCAGACCGAAGGGGGGAAAAATTCTTTCTCATTTTGGAAATGTGTTAGTAATGATAAATGATGACGAACGATATATGGAATATACCCTTGTTCAGCATCCTTACTTGCCTGAAAATAGGTTGTTAAAGTGGAAGCCCCGTAAACCTAAGAAAAAAGTTCCTTTAAAGAATGCGACATTAGATTATTGGGTTTAGTTTTCATTTCAACTGAATTTGTTTCCAGTGTTTTCTATCTATTAATAAAAGGTGAATTTATCTATACCATACTGATTAAATATATAAGGGTGAATAGCTTTTTAAGAATGCGAGATAATAGTCAATAGTATCTAATAAAAAATTAATTTCGACAGATGTGAAAAATTTTGGACATTAAGATTTTTAAAAAAACATTTAAATTTATTTGTGATGAATGTGGAGAATTTACACATACAGAAACGGAATATTGCGAAAAATGTGGGGTACAAGCTATAAGGAAGGCAACAAATGAGGATTATACGAGATATGAAATGGAAAAAATGAGAGACGTTAAAGAACAACGGATAGAAATTGAGAAAGCTGAAGAAACTAGGAAGGTTGCTGAGAAAGCTGAGAAGGTAGCTGAAAAAGCTGAAAAGGCTGCTCAAAAAGCTGCTAAAAAAGCTAAGAGGAAAGCAGAGTAACTAGCTTAAAATAGATTTAATTTTCATTTTTCTTCTTTTTATACATATTAGGATCTTTTTTTTCAAGTGTTAAAGGATCACCACCATAATGTATTTTTCTTCCCTGATAATAGAGTGTCGTTTTCTCATTGCAGATTTTATTCCATTCCTCTAATCCTAGTTTTTTTATCATAATTGAATTATACACCTTGGAATTATGAGGTGTGAAAATTTCAAAATTTACAATAGGTTGTAACATTTCGCAAGGAAAATCAACACATTCATAGCAAAAATCATATCCTTTACTAATAACACACTTATAAGTTTTACACTCTGGAAACTTAAGGATTTGACCTTTTTGTTCTCTACATCCTTTGCATCCAAAGGATTCTACTCCTGGACATCTCTTGCAATAAATTCCGCAGGGGCCATGCCATTTTTTTAAATCTTCAGTCATAATTTAAACATTATAATTGGTTTTATTACGTTAATTTTCTGCGCTATTTATTTTTTTTTTGTTTCCTTATAAATTTCGAACTTTATAAATTTCAAACTTTATGAAAACATTTAAATAGGTAGATTTCTAATATAATGATGGAATTTCTAAATTTCAAATTTCGTGAAAAATTTAAAAATTATTGAACTCAAAATTATAAGATGGGAAAACCATAGAGATTATAGGATTTGGAATAAATATTTTATGTGTTTTATTAGGATATTTGATAGGTTCAATCTCTCCAGCATATATATTTGGTAAATTAAAACAGTTAGATATAAGAAAAGAAGGATCGAGTAATGCTGGTATTACAAACATCTATCATACATTAGGGACTTCTTATGCTATTCCAACAGCAATTTTAGACACTTTAAAAGGCGTTTTTTCAATTTTTATTGCTCAAAGTATAGGTGTTAATTTTTTATGTGCACAATTAAGCGGATTAGCAACTATTATTGGACATGTTTTCCCACTTTATATAGGTTTTCGAGGTGGTCGAGGCGTCGTTTGTGCTGAAGGAATTTTATTTTTTTATTTACTCCAATATCTTTTCATTAGTATAGATTTCTTATATATCCTTTTATTCTTGGTTGTTCTGATAATAATTTTTGCTTATATCTCAAAAAGCGGGAAAATTATACGAGCCATTGTGTTGCCATTGCTAGGATATTCTGCTTTTCTATTATATCCTCATAATCCTTACACTTATTTCTTCTATATTGTTGTTGGTTATATCACAGTAGCCAGTATTTTTGGAATTATAACTGATAAGGTAATTCAAGTGCAGGATGAAAGTTTTAAAACTCATTGGTGGCGTGTTGCTCTCAGACCTTTTGCCTTCATTTTTATAATTTTTTATTTTGCATACTCGAAGTTATTGGCTCTTACTATCATAGGTATTGTATTCATATGTTTTTTCGGACTTGATATATTTAGATTCTTAAATAGGAAGACTAACGAATTGCTCACAGTAAAAGTGAAATCATTCTTTAGAAAAGGTGAGTCGAAAAAATTATCTTCGATGACGCTATTTTTGTTGGCAGCTTTTATTACTATTATTCTATTTGATAAAAACATAGCAATTATAGCTTTAAGTTTTCTAATTTTTGGTGATATGTTTAGTAAAATCTTCGGATTAGCTTTCGGTCGAAATAAATTATTTAATAAAACTTTTGAGGGTACGCTTGCGTATATCGGATCTGTACTCATCTGCAGCTTCTTATTTTACACTTTTTTACGTTTTTCCTTGTTAATTCTAATTATCGGTGGAATTACTGCTCCAATGACAGAACTTCTTTCATTTAAAATAAATGATAATTTTACAGTTCCTTTAATTAGTGGAGCTTTTATGACATTAGGAATAATTTTATTCGCATGATTACTCTAGGGAGGTGATCTAAAAAGTGAGTTATTTTGTATTTCCTAAGGGAGATATAAAAAAATGTGAATTATGTGAAGGTTATGGTAAAATATATGTTTGGAGAAGTGATTTAGAAGATTTTGATTTAGTAAAATGTCCAGAATGTAATAAAAAAAAGGATTAATCTATTAAATCTAATCAGTTTATGCCAAAGAGTTTAGCTGCATTACTATAAAGCCATTTTTCCTTCACTTTTTCCTTTAAAGGTAATTTCATTACTTCGTCTGCCAATTGTTTTATTGATATTCCCATAAATAGCCAAGTGGAACCAAATAGAATTTTATCCTGTAAAACAGAATTTCCATAATGTATAAGGGGTTCCCATCCTGTTCCTTTCATACCAATATATTTTGGAAGGTAAGATGCAATATCGATATAAATATTTGGATTATGCCATGCGACAGCAACGGTTTCAATTACCCATGGCCATCCTCCATGCCCAGCAATCATTTTTAATTCAGGAAAGTCTTGAGCAACAACATCTAGATAAATAGGGCGTTCAACTTCCATCGTATGAGTTGAATAGTTAATAGACATATGAAACCATATAGGAATATCAAGTTCTACGCATATAGAATAAATTGGATACATTTTTTTATGAGTTGGTGGGATTTGAAACATAAATGGTCTAATAGCTATGCCTCTTAAACCTAATTCATATGTTCTTTTGATTTCTTGTATTGCCTTCTTTTTTTTTAACGGATCAATACCAGCAAATCCTATGAATTTATCAGGAAACTGTCTTACAATTTCAGCATAATAATCATTTGGAAGTCCTGCGATCCCGCTAGGAGTTTCCTCATCTAAATTGAAGATAACTGCTTTTTCTACTCCCATTTTATCTAGTTGTTCTACAAAATCTTCAATTGGCATAGTCAATTTTCTTATTTTAGGTAAAAATGGTTCAATTGCTTCCTTGAGTTCGGAAGTGCTCAGCGTTGATTTCATTTTATAAAGCTCTTCTGATGTAATACCTAATAGAGGCGCTACTCTTGGACCAAAAATATCTTTAAGATATCGTGCCATTTGCGGAGGTAAAGAAACTAGAAGATCAATAAAAACTTCTTCGGTTGGTACATAACAAAGAGAATCAATTATCTTATATGTCATCTAATCACCTCTCAAATTCTATATAGTATTATTGTCTAGACTATTATTATTTTGCTTATTAAAAAAAATCAGAAAATTAGTATTGTATTTCGGTTTTAATTTGCCGAAAGACTTTCTTTTTTGGATTTTACCTAAAATAAAAGTGTAAGAAATGGGAAGAACTGTACCCTCTTTTAGACCTGCGTTAGAACATGAAATTGAAAGCTGGAAGGACTTCAAAAGAGCGCTACGTCCTGAAGAACAGAAGATCTTTGATAAATTGATGAACTTTGCTCGAATACATGCAGATGCAGGCAGCATGAGCGCACGCCCGATGGTGTCAGAAGTATTGTTTATTTCCTTTGCAGTTGAACAAGAAAAAAAAATCGAGATACTAGAAGAGAAAGTAAAAAAGTTAGAAGAAATGATAAAAGAAAAAGGTTAGAGATTGGATTATCAAGATCAGTTTGATGGCTGGCTTTTAGATATCTCCACTTATAGCAATGGAGTAATTCTTTGGGTGAAAAAAGCAAAAGAGCAAAAGGTTGTAAAAATCTTACATGGCTTCCACCCTGAGTTTTTTGCTGTCCCAAAACGACATGTTGGCAAAGACTTAAAGAGATTAAAACAAATTCTCAAATCTCATCATAATGTAACGGATGTTAGAATTTGTCAAAAATATGTGAAGCTGGAGGAACATGAAAAAACAAAAATTTTTGGAGTATCTGTAGTAAAACCTTCTGTATTTAAGAAGACAATTAAAGAAATCGATGAGATTGGGCTTTTTACTTTGTATAACACAGATCTTCCAATCTCTCAGATGTATTTCTATGTAAATGATCTGTTCCCAATGTCTCTTTGTAGTTTCAAGGTTAAACTTGAAAAGAAGAAAAAAGCTGACAGGCCCCTAATGCGTTTAATATCCTTAAATTTAAAAGATGACAACGAAGTATTGTTTTACGATTTACCTCCTCTGAAGGCTGTATGGTTGGATATTAAAATACAGCAGCGTGGTATGAGGTCATATTACAACGATCCTCTGGCATATGCCGAAATCAGCATTGTTGAAAAAGATGAAAAAGCCAACATCCCAAGAGCGGATGGACAGAGAAAAAGAAAGATTCTAATTGATAAGGCAGATGAAGCTGAAACCATCAAGACAATTAGTAAGGTAATTGAGAAACTGGATCCTGACATTATATTAACACAGGGAGGAGATGAATTTGTATTCCCTTATTTAGTAGCTCGAGCATCAGTGAATCGAGTCTCTAAGGATCTATATTTTTCTCGCACTAAAACGCCACTCAAGAATTGTATTTTTGATCTTTCAGGAAGCTCTGATCATTATATGTCTTATGGAATAATTATGCGACGTTCTAAAACACAAGTTTATTTTACAGGGCGTTTTCATTTAGACACTACAACTTATGGTAGTTTACATTTTAGTGAGGGTAATATCCCCGGAGTTATTGAAGTTGCAAGAGTGTCCCGAGTTCCTTTGCAAAGATTATGTCGAGTAACGATTGGGGGCGCACTTCAATCAATACAATACTATAATGCATATAAACTAGATCACCTTATCCCACCTTTTAAAAAGAGTCCAGAAGACTTTCGAAGTGGCATTGATTTAATCACAAATGATCGGGGAGGGCACATATTCGAACCATTAATCGGGGTTTTTGATCAAGTTGTAGAGTTGGATTTTTCTTCAATGTATCCGTCCTTAATGGCTAACTTCAATATTTCTTCTGAAACTATTAACTGCCAATGTTGTAAAGATGATGGTACAGGAATTAAAGTACCCGGCACAAATTTTCATATATGTACAAAAAGACAAGGAATTATATCGAAATCAATTAGCTTACCACTAAGAAAGCGTTTGGAGTGCAAAGAATATAACAAGACACATGATGATCTTCGGTATAAATTCACTGATATTGCACTAAAATGGGTTTTAGTGGTAAGTTTTGGATATTTGGGGTTTAAAAATGCTCGTTTTGGCAAAATTGAGGCACATCAAACAGTTTGTGCTTTTGCTCGGGAATTTCTATTGAGATCCGTTGAGATTGCTAAAAAATATGGTTGTAAAGTTGTCCATGGTATTGTTGACTCAATGTGGCTCCAAGATACGAAACGAAGATCTCCAGAAGAATTTGAAAAATTAACAAAGAAAATTGCTGATGAAATAACCAAAAGCACTGGTATTCCTATGAGTTGGGACGGTCGATTCAATATAATCGTTTTTTTGCCTTCTCGAGCAGAACCAGATGTTCCTGCCCTCAGCCATTACTGGGGGATAAAAAGTGATGGAGAGGTTAAGGTGAGAGGAATAGAAGTAAGGCGCAGAGATATGCCCAAAATTGTGAAGGATGCTCAATATGCATTTATTGATATATTTCAAGGTGCAAAAACTGTCGATGAGTTCACAAGAAGAATACCTAAAGCAAAAAAGAAGCTCTACGAATATGTAGAGAGAGTTTATTCAGGAAAAGTGTCTCGTGATGAACTTACAATTCGTCAAAAAATCTCCCGAAAACCTTCTCAATATAAAGTGAATTCCTATCAAGCAGTGGCTGCTAGACAGCTTGAACGTTCAGGAATAGTAGCGTCTGCTGGTAAAAATGTAAGATATATTATTCTTAATGCTGAGGCTGATCCAAACTTTCCTGAAAAAAAGGTTATCCTTTCAGATCTATATGATGATAAAAAGCATGAATATGATAGAAAAAAATATGTTGAACTGCTAAAAAGAGCCTTTGAGAATATCTTCCCGCTCAAATTTCCAGAGTTAGAAGAACTACTGACTTTAGATTACAATAAGAAATCTCTTCAAAAAGATCTCTCGTGCTTTATTTAATTGATAAAAAAAAGGAATTTAGGGAATTGTAATTATTTCAAAAAAATCAAAGAATATAATTAAAAGACAGATTAATTCTAATAATATCCAGAGATTTCGTTTGAGGCTTCTAAAAGCTTTGAAAGCCTTACCATCATAATTAATAATGTTGTAAATTAGTATTATTATCCAAGTTATTACCAAGAAGGAAATAGGGAGGATTAATGCTATTAATTCCCTACTTGGACCCAATAAATATTTATAACCAAGGATTGTAAATCCAGAAATAACAAATGTAAATCCAAGTCCAAATGAATACTCTGCAAAAATTACAAAGTGATTAATTCGCTTTTCAGAAACATTGCCCAAATTGGCTTCAAAATGAGCTTTTGAATTACTAGTTACTGAGTTTATGAAAAAGATGAATGCTAACATTAATAAAAATGTCACTGAGACTATGCCAGTTGAAGGAGGACTAGACCAAATTAAAGCGAGGATAGTTAAAACGGCACCAATCATAACGGTACTAAGTACAATCCAATCTCTTACGTTTATTTTTTGTTTAGGTTCTTCATTACTCATATTCTTAATCTCAAAATTTTTAGTTAATTAAAATTACTTGAGACCTAAAATTTAAAGATTATGATGTAGGTTGTTAAATAAAAGGATTAGGAATAAAAGATTATTTAAATGGTTGTCTTATAACGGTTTTCATAGTTGCTGGATTAGCTTTCCTCGGATCACTTAAATATATTTCATGGTGTTTTTTATTATGACCATCAAATCTACCTCCTTCTTTCTTAATGAAATCATGGACTTTTTGAATTGTATGACCTTCTTCCGAATATGGGCCTATATGCATGATCTGAGCAGCTTTCCCTTCTTCATATTTTTCTAATCTGAGTTTGGGAAGTAATTCTGAAAGTTCAGGTTTCTTCTCTTTAGTAATTGAAATTGCTTCATTAATCATATCTTGAGTGATCCAGTCTGGTTGCATAATCATCATGGTCCATTTCCATTTATCACGATTTCCTTCGGTAAAATCCCCCATATTATCAGCCCACCACAAACCTTCTAATGGAGGAACAACATAATCTTTCCCTTTTGACTTACTCAAGAATTTAGTTTTGAACGCAATTGGATATAATGCTGCAAGTGCATCTAGATATTCTTTAGAATCTCCAGGAGATCCCATTCCATCAATCATTAAAAATTGCATTTCAGGAACTTCCAACATTACTACTTCTTGTGAACTTGGGTTATAAAACTCTTTCATTGATTTTTTAAAATCTACTTTCGTTGGCATTTATATCACCTAAATTTTATAGTTTGAGCTTATTCCCTGGGTTGAAAAGCATTCGCAGGACAATTTTCAACATCAAGTGTAGCGGGAACTTCATGCCCAAAACAATCTCCTTTAGTGTCATCAATTGGTTTATAAAATTTACAATCTTTGCATTGAGCCATTATTTAAATCACATCAATTTTTTTTAGATATTAAGATAATAAATGATTTGTGACAATAAAAGATTTATTATATTACAAAATATATTTAAATAATGTCACAAATTACTCTAATAACAATAAAGTAAAAATAAAAATTTTAATAAAATGAATTCATATTTAGTTTCTGTTCTTAATGAGATTGGGTTTTCTAATATTCAAATAGATATTTACCTATATCTTTTAACACATAAATTTGGAACTATTAATGATATTAAAACAGAACTGAATTATTCTTATACTCAAGTGTATCATAACCTCTTGTATTTAAAAGAAAAAAAGCTTATAGAATCTTCAAAAGATTCAAAACCTAGATTGTTTGTTAGAGTTAATCCTAAGATTGCTTTAACCGAATTAATAAATAAGAAATTCATCACTTTTAAAAAAAATTTAGAGAAAATTGATGAGGAATTTAAAGCCCAAGAGAGTAAATTTGGACGATGTCTTAAGGATATTAGCTTTTATCATTATTCTAGTGCCATCCTTGCTTATGAAAATTTTTACAACTTATTCGAAAAAACCCAAAAGGAGATTATAATGACCTCTTTACCTCCTTCTATGTTAAAAAGATTAGAACCAAGCCTTTATGAAGCTTATAGGAGGGGGATCAAAATAAAGCTTTATTTTTCATTAATAGATTTTGAAGTAATATCTAATTATCTTGAAATTATCACAGATATTTTAAAAAGAATAAGAATTGAGATAATTCAAACAGAACAAAAAACGTGTCAAGTTGTTAGATATAATGACGAAATTGTGAATATGGGAAATATCCTTTTAGATGAGAATTATTTGAACTCAATTGTTTTCAAAGAAGATGAGACATTTCATATTGATGGTTTTCGAAGTCCCTTCGCAAAACAAGCTAAAAACTATTTAGAAGTGTTAACAATAGTTAAAAGAATAGAAATTGAATATCCTGAACCAATTAAAAGAATATTAGATACAATAAAAAATAATAAAATGATAAAGACTAGAGATCTTAGTAGTAAATCAAAATTAGGTGGTGGGAAGTTGAAAGAACTCCTTGAATTTTTAATTAGTGAAGGTTTAATTGAAGAAACAGTTTCTAAAGGAGAAAAAGCAGGGCGACCTCAACGTATATATTCTATTATAGAAAATTAAAAGTCATAAAATCCTACTATAATCTATAACTTTTTTTTAGGAAATCAACACTTAAATATTTTAGTCGGATATCTCTCCCCTAATAGACAAATTTGTATTATTTTTACAGCTATTAGAAAATTGATACAGTGTATTTATTTATTTCTTATAAATCTGAGTATTGAATAATGTCAAAAGCAGTTTCATATTATGATTGGGAATTATCATTCAAGAATAAATCTAAATCTGAAAAGAATTTAAAAAAGGATAGTTTTAATTCCCTTGGTATGTCTGATAATAATTTTAAAGATTTTATGAAAAAATGGAAAGAAAAAAACTTTCATTAAAAAAATTGAAAAATTTATTTTATACTTCTTCTCCTCGTTTTCTAGCTTCCATATCTTTTAAGTCCTTACGAAGAACTTTACCTACTAAAGTTTCTGGGAGCTCTTTTCGAAATTCTATGAATTTTGGCATTTTATAAGGTGCTAGATTTTGTCTTAGGAACTCTTTTATCTCACCTTTAATTTCATCTGTCTCACGGTAACCATCTTTTAACACAACATATGCCTTTACTTTTTCACTGCCGCGGAGGTCAGGATCTGGGACACCTATTACAGAAGCATTTTCAATAGCTTCATGTTCAAATAAAACATCTTCAAGTTCTCTTGGATAAACCTTGAAGCCGCTAACGATAATCATATCCTTTTTCCTATCCAGTATATATAGATAGCCATCTTCATCAATTTTCCCAATATCACCAGTTAGAAGCCATCCATCTTTCAATTGATTTGCTGTTTCCTCCGGTTTATTCCAATACCCTTTCATTACTTGAGGTCCCTTAATCATAATTTCACCTTGCTCACCAATAGGCATAATCTTAGTGTAATCATCGACATCGACAATTCTAGTTTCCGTACTTGGTAAAGCTAATCCAACAGAGCCAATTTTCCTTTTTCCACCATATGGATTAACATGAGTTGCGGGTGAAGCTTCAGTCATCCCATATCCTTCAAGAACTGTAGCCCCAGTTCTTTCTTCGAATTCTTTTAGTACTTCAGGTGGCATAGGAGCTGCACCAGTGTTACAGACTTTAATAGATTTAAGATCTTTTGCATAATCTTCAAGATCATCTCGTTCAAGTAAGCGCATATACATAGTTGGTACACCAGGAAAAAATTCAGGATGAGTAGCTTTAATGATTTCAAATAAAGTTTTTTGGTCGCGAGGATCAGGAGCTAAAGCAATAGTTACTCCATTGTAAATAAAAAAATTCATACAGACATTCATTCCATAGATATGAAAAAGTGGTAAGGTTGTAAGTACTGTACCTTTTCCCCTCTCTCCCACAGACTTATTCCATTCGTATATCATAACACAATTAGAGATGAGATTTGAATGTGTAAGCATTGCTCCTTTAGGTAAACCCGTAGTACCTCCAGTATATTGTAGGACAGCTATTTCTTCATCAGCATTGGTTTCAAATTTAGGTGGTTTTGGTTTTGTTTTATTAACTAATTTTAGAAGTTGAATAGTACCACTGATTTCTGGTGGTTCTCTTTGACCAAGTGGATTAGCCATTGGAGCATAGTCAAATACATTGGTTATTATTACATGTCTAAGACGCGTTCTTTCTTTAATGCTGTTAATTTTTTCAACTTGATTATCCCAAGCTATAATTATTTCAGCCCCAGAATCGTTTAATTGGTAAGCTAATTCGTGTTCAGTATGGAGTACACTACATGCTGTAACTATTCCTCCTGCTTTTAAAATACCATAGAAACTAAAAAGAAATTGAGGGAAATTTGGCAACATTATAGCAACAACGTCTCCTTTTTTAACTCCTAAATCTGCTAAAGCTGTGGCAAGTCTATCGGTTATATCCTTGAATTTTTTATATGAAATTTTATGTTCCATGAACCAAATTGCAGTTTTGCCACCAAATTCTTTTGCTGTATTATCAAGGCACTCATAGACATTAATTTTAGGAAAATCTATTTCAGTTGGAACATCATCGTCATAAAACTTTAACCAAGGTTTCGCATCATATGGGTTTTCACTCATTTTTAATCAATTACTTTTAAATTATCTCGTTATATTAATTTAAACAATTAAATATTATATTATATTTAAAAACTATTAAATGTTTTATTGAACAAGAAAATATTATTGTAAAATATTATTGGAATAGGTATAATATTGCTATAGATTTATTAAAAAATCTAAATCTATAAAAATTAGAGTTACAAAAAAAACCTTATAATTTTAATATTCAGAAATTTGGTCTAAGGCTTCTAAAGCTACAGTTGCAACTAGATCAGATTTATCATGAAGTAAAGACTTTAAAGCAGTAATAACTTTAGGGTCTTCTGGGTTTATTTTTGCTAGAGCTTCAACTGCGCGCCACCTAACAACAGGATTCTTATCTTCTAATGCCTTTATTAATGAAGAAACAGCTGAAGTAGCGGAGGAACCTAATTTCCCCAAAGAAAGGGCTGCTTCTCTTCGTATAATATATTTTGGATCAACTAGAGCATATTCTAAAGCTGAAATAGCTTCTTCTGAATTTATTCCTATTTTCCCTAAAGTTCTTACTATTTCAACACGATACTGATTTTTTAAATCCCATATAAAGTATATCCGGATTAAAAGACCAATAATAGCGATTATTAATCCTAATAGTATTATTGATGGCCCTATGATAAAATAATATACATAATGATATTTGGCTGGCCATGAATAGAAAGCAGCATGGTAAGGAAACAAGAGATATTCCAAAACTGCCGCAATAACCACAATTAAACTAACAATAGTAGTTTTATTTAAACTTCTCAATTTTAAACACCAATTTTTATTCATTCAATTTCTTTTTTAATAAATTAGATTTAGAGTACAAACGCTCTCTTCTATAATCAATATCTTCTTCTTTAGATTTCAAGATTCTAATTAAAGTTGGGATAGCATCTTTAGCATCAGCACCAATTGCGCCTATAGCAGATATGATCAGTTTTTGAATATCCATATCAGAGCTTTCAAGTGCTTCCAATAAAGCTGATACAGATTCTTTACCAATATTACTAAGCGCATTAGCAGCTTTTCCACGAACACCTTCATCTTTATCATTAAGCATTGTTGCTAATTTTTTGATTATCATCGGATCTGGTATCTTTAATTCTCCAAGAGCTTCCAATACTCCTTTCCTAACTATTGGATTGTAGTGTTCCAAGTATGCTAAAAGGCTTGGAACAGCACCAATTCCAATTTGAGAAAGAGTAGATATTATTGCTTTTCGAACTCTCCAATCTTTATCACCAAGCGCTTTAAGTAATGATGGAATAGCTTTTCGTGTTCCCTTCCCAATATCTGATAATGCGGTCACCGCTGCTGCTCTAACGGACCAATTTTGATCCTTTATACTATTTAATAAGTCTGAAATGGCTACATGAGCATCAGGACCAATTTTTCCAAGAGATTCTGCAGCTTCTTTTCGAACTGCCTCACTATCATCATTTAATCCTTTAATCAGGCTAAAAATAGCCTCTTCTGAAGGATATCCGATTTTTCCTAGTGCTATTGCCGTTTCTTTTCTAATTGATTCCTCTTCATTTTCTATTAATTTTGATAATTGCGCTACCCCATTCTCCGCAATATTCCCCATCTTTCCAAGTGATCGGACTGCTTCACGGCATATACTCCAATCATTGTCTTCTAAACATTCTACTAACTTGAAGAGCGCAGAACTTGATTTTTCAGCTAATTCTCCTAAAGCATAAATTGCATTGAATTTGATAGACCTAATTTCACTATCTAAATGACCAATAATTTCTTCTATAATTGTTGGATCTTTTTCAACTCTAGCAAGAACTAAATCTATTCTCGCATCTCTTAATAATTTTTCTAAAGGAGCAGACACTTTTAATTCACCTTAAATTCCTAAATAAACTTTTTTTATTCTGGGTTCCTTTTCTAGTTCCTGTTTTGTACCTCTCATCTCTATCTTTCCTTCTTCCAATACATGAATGTACTCTGCCGCATCAAATGCTAGAACAGCATCTTGTTCAACTAACAGTGTCGTTGTACCAGTTTCTTTGATTTGATCAATTGAATCAAATATTATTTTCTTAAATAATGGAGCCAAGCCCAATGACGGTTCATCAAGTAATAAAAGCTCTGGATTTGCCATTATTGCTCGACCTAGGGCAAGCATTTGTTGTTCTCCTCCGCTAAGAGTTTCCGCTCGCTGTTTTTTTCTTTCTTTTAGACGAGGAAACATTTTAAATACAAATTCCAAGAGTTCATTGTATTTTTCTCTATCTTTTAATGAAAAAGCACCCATTTGAAGATTTTCGAGAACTGTCATATCATAGAAGAGTTTACGTCGTTCAGGGCACTGAGATATACCCATTCGTGCAATTTTATATGCATCCTCTTCATCTATTCGTTTTCCCTTAAATAATATTTTACCTCTATCTATCTCTTCTAATCCAGAAATAGCCCGAAGTAAAGTAGTTTTCCCCGCTCCATTAGGGCCAATGACTGCCTCAAGTGCTTGTTTTTCAAGACTTAAATTCACCTCTTCCAGCGCTCGAGCCTTTTCATAGTAATGATAGACCTTTCTCAATTCAATAACTTTATTTGTATCTTCTATAGGTGTGGATTTCTTTCGATTTCTCATAATTTTAACCTCTTCCTAAATATGCTTCTACTACAATTTTAATATTAGCGACCTCTTTTGGAGGTCCATCTGCGATTAACTTACCTTGGTGCATAACAAGTACTCTTGGAACTAAAGCCATGAGCTCTCGTAATACATGTCCCGCTATTAAAATGGTGTATCCTTCTTCATTCAATTGCTTAATTAATTCAACTATGACCATTTGTTCTTCATATGATAGACCACTAAAAGGTTCGTCGAGAAGGAGTAATTCAGGATTGGAAGCAAGTGCCCTAGCAATTTCAAGCTTTTTCAAATCACCGAAAGGTAGAATTACCGGGGGTATTCTTGCTTTATCTACTAATCCCACAGACGCAAGGATCGAACTCGCAAGTTGATTGATTCCAATAATCTCACTCATTGTTTTACCTCTTGGAGACATACATCCAACTATAACATTATCAAGACAGGTGAGATATTTTAAAGGTCTGACTACTTGAAATGTTCTCGCTATTCCATATTTAACTCTTTTGTGAACACTAAATTTCGTAATATTTACACCATGAAGCCATATAGATCCTGCATTAGGTTTTTCTGATCCAGCAATTAAATTAAATAATGTAGTTTTTCCTGCACCATTTGGTCCTATTAAACCGACAAGGGCACCACGCTCTACATCAAAACTTACATCATTTACAGCAGTTAATCCTCCAAATCTTTTTGTTAAATTCTTTATTTGTAAAATTATTGCCATAGCTTTTTCCTCTTCTATTATTTTAGTTTTTTAATTTAATTATTTTCCTAAAAGAATATCCCACAAGGTTTTTGTATGCTTTATTGCAGGTTCCATAATCCCCCGCTCCGTAAATCTAATAATTATCAACAAAATAATTGCGAAAATAAACGCTGCTATAGTTTCAAAGTAAATCTGGAGTTCTGAAGGAAGAAATAATGAAAAAATTTCACTAATAGCTTTAGTTAATAATGTGAAAGTATATGCGCCCATTACAGCCCCAGAAATTGATGCAATCCCCCCTAAACATGTAAAAACTACCGGATAAAATGATAATGTAGTTGAAAACGAGAAGAACGTTACTAAACCACGGCGAAGTGTAAATAGAACACCAGCTAAACCTGCAAAAAATGAACTTATCATAAATGAGAATAATTTATACTTGGTGATATTAATCCCAGAAGCTTGAGTGGCATACTCATCATCGCGTATTCCTTGAAATATCTTACCAAGTCTGGAATTGTAAATAACAAGCATAATAACTACACTTATAGTCATAAAAGCAAAAATAATGAAAAATTCTCTCAATATATTGCTTCTATACCAGAAATCTAATGTAAGGGGTAATTCTAGTTGATCTATGTTTAATTCGGGATATTGTAAAAGATAATAAAATAATAAACTAAATGCTAAGGTACCTAATGCTAAATAAGGTCCTTTAAGTCTAAGAGATGGAATTGCGATTATTAACCCTACTAATACTGTTAATATTGCAGCAATAAATATAGCCAAGACCCAATTGATTTGAAACCCGAGCAACCAGGCAAAAGCATAACCACCAATCCCAAGAAAAGCAGCGTGACCAAAACTAACTTGTCCAGTAACTCCAGCTAATAAATCCCAACTAGCAGCATAAATGGAATATATCATTGCTACTATGAAAAGATGATAATATTCAGCCGTATTTAAAATTAAAGGAAAAATGAGAGAAAAACCAAAGCAAAACAGAATTATCCCACCCCTAAATGATGTAATCCAACTTTTAAAGTTGTCTCTTGCTGCGGGAATTTTATAGTCCACGAATTTTCCTGTTCCCGTAATTATTCTTCTATAAAAGTTTTTAAAGGGTTCCCAAATTGGAAAATGAGTTTTAACCTTTAATTCCTCAATTTCCTCAGGTTTTAATATAATTTCTTCTTTTTCAGCCATTTTTATCGTGTCTCCTTTTACTTACCTTATATTTAATTATATTTTTTCTTTCTTTCCTAATATTCCTCGAGGTCTAATCATTAGCATTACTATTATAACGATAAGATACAAAATACTAGATAAATTGAAATATGGGTCAATAAAATATTGGCAAATGTATGTAGCGAATGAAAGAATAAACGCACCAATCACTGTTCCAGGAATACTTCCCATCCCTCCTAGAATTACCACTGACATAGATAATAATAAGAAATGCCAACCACTCGCCATATCTAATGGTTCTTCAGGTACATATAGAAACGCAGCAAATCCAGCTAGAAAAGCAGACAGAGTCACCGTAAATAATAGTACACTATCGATGTTTATCCCCATTAGTTGAGCAGCATCTTGGTCTTGTGAAACAGCCCTTATTGCTTTGCCAAATCTAGATTTCTTTATAAATATTATTAACAAAACAATGACAACCGATGATATTATCATAATAAATATTTCATGATAACTGAATAAGATACCAAAAATACTAACAGCCCCAGAGATGAATGAAGGAAATTGGAGAAATGTATAACCTGGCACAAGATGTTCGATTAACATTATTGTCTGTTGAATAAGAAAACCCAATGCAAATGTTGCAATCATTACCATTATTTCATTATCACGAAATGGCTTTATAAGTGCGAAATAACTAAGTGCTCCAATTACTGTAATTATTGTTAGACCTAGAAATACTCCAAGCGCATAATCCAATCCAAGATATTCAGGACTAGTAAAACTAAAGATAAGATAGCCGGTAAGAAAATAAAACATTCCATGACTCAAATTAATAACACCCCCAACGCCATAGACTAAAGAATAACCTAAAGAGATTATGGCTAAAATTAGCCCTAAACTGCTTCCAAAAATCAGAATTTCAATTATATCAGTAAAAAATGTCAAATCGAATCAATCTTTTAAGTGTTTGTAATAATTATATTAATTTTAGTTATTAATTAAAATTGGTTAAAAAACCTTTTGATTTTTAATTTTCCCTTAATGTAAAAATTCAATGAGATTACGCCAACGCGTTGAAAGAATATAAAAAAAAAATTTTTTAAATTTTAATTTAATTTAGTTAAGTTAATGTACACCAGGTAGCCACCAATGAGGAAACATTATTTCGTTGCTGTATGCTGTTTGGTTTAAGGGTATACCAAACTTTAGACCTATCGTGGGATATGTCACTGTGTCAAGAGGACCTTCTAAATTGGAAAAATAGCCAGGATGTCTTGTTTCATTTCCGTAATCCCATCCTGGAACGAGAGGACAAGTTTGATACATATATTGATTTGGATTCGAAAGATTTAGAGGTTGCCACTGACGGAATTGATTTTCGCCCCATCCAACAGGCAGGCTTCCATTTTGAGGTAATATATCATGAGCTTCATCAAATCCTATAAATTGGTTAAGTCCTTGATATGGATTTGAGTAATCTAATTGCTCCAAAGCAAGAACAAGTTCATCACCATTTAAAATTTTATCCGCCGCTACCATTAAATCAACAATTATATTAATACCATTAGCACCATTCCAGGTTGTATAGATTGGAGATTCTCCCCATTTTACGAAGTATTCCTCCAGAAAAGGTAATATATACGGAGTACCATTGTTATATGAAAAACCATGGGAAGTAATTTCATACAATCCAGCATGTACTTTATAGCCAGCATTGTAAGTATATAATGGATATACGTCAAATTGTGCCATAACATTGATGCCTGCCACAAGAGCATTTGGGTGATAAAGACCGTAGCGTGCTCCGAAATTTGCTCCAACAGTTGGATCTGAGATTATTGGAACTATTAAATGAGATTTGGATCCTGCTATGGTATACCACATTGTATCATAATCAAATGCGATTCCACCAGCAGGAATTTCTTTTAATATCATTGTAATACCTGGGTTTTTAGCTTGAACTGTTGCTATAAATTCATCTCTAACGTCTCCAACCCAAATAAGTTTCTCATATACAACTGTAATATTTTCAACTGGATATCCCATATGGTTAGAAATGTTTCCTAAAAGTCTGTTATTTACATAATTTCCTATAATTACTCCCATTCTTTGATTATTAAGCGGACCCAACCGAAATGTATAATTATATATTTCAGGCTGATTTTTCACTCTTACCCAACACCAATCTCTCGTTGCGGTACCGGTTATAAGAAAAGGAACGTGACCACCCATTGCTATAGTTTGGTAATCCGAAAAAACTTCAGAACGGAAACCTCCCAGCATAGCATGAGGTGCATGTTCAATCATCGCATATGTAGCGGCCTCTGCTGTATCAAAATCATATGCTGCTTCTTTCGTATCTTCTGCCACCATGCCAACCCAATAGTTTACACCACCTATCTCTACACCACCACCTAAATTAATTCGGCGCGCTGCTATATACATTCCACCCCAAGCTCCTTCACCGCTCCAACTCATATCATCGAGAAGTCCGAATTTAATCGTATTGCTCAATGGTTTTTTTGAGGGTTCAAGGCCTGGATATATAAAAGGATTTTCTGCTCCGGGAGCAAGGAAAAACCATGCTCCTACACCGATTCCCACGCCTATAACGGCAATAAGAACAATAGCTAGAATTCTTTTTGTTAAAGCTTCCATAAAATAGATCACTTCTTATTTTATTTTTTTATATTTTTTATTTAAATTTAGATTTACAAGTACTATCTCATTTTAACATATATATAAAGTTTTCAACTTTTTATATCCAAAATCAGCATATATATATAAAAATTTGTAAAAACCATTCAAAAAAATGATCTACATTATTATTTAATTAATACTTAGAAAAAATATATGTAATAAATCTGTAGAGCAAGCAATATTCCAAATAGAACAAGCAAAATAATTAAAATTATAAGGGTATAAAACCTCCACTTAATTGAAATATTTTCACGTTTTTCTTTAAAACTTATATAGGGTAACAAAATAGCCCCCATTATCCAAATTGATATCCAAATAGTGAAAATATACCAAACCCATGTTATAAAAGCAAACAAAAGAACAATAATGCTACCCCAGCTGATGATTAAACGCAACATTCTACGCCGAAACATTAAATCAGCATCTTCAGATTTTTTAGAAGGCATAATAGAGTAAAGTATCCCAAAAATAGGAAAAACTAGTACTATTGAATGAACCAACCAGAGTGTAAGTATGTATGTAAGGATACCAAAAAATATTGATACAAAGAGGCTAAATATTATCCAAACATATTGAAAATTTTTCTTTAGGAAACTGACAATTTTAATAAATGTGTTCTTAATTAAGATTTTGACTTTTCTAAAGAATATTGTAAGATAATCAACTAATTTATTGAAGAGTTCTTTTAATTCTTCCAAAAGGAAAATAAATGGATAAACCATAACTGTAATGATAAAGATTGCTAATCCTGCAATCCAAGATAAAGAAATAAAATATATGATTATGCTTAATAAAACAAATATTATTACCCAAAAGGTGAGAGCTAAAATAGAATGTTCTTTAAAGGGTTTTATCTTTATTCCTAAGAACATTATAAAAACTAGAGAAGAGATACTTAAATTTAAAAAGATATTGAAATCTGGAATAAAATTCAATAATAAAAATACATCAATAGATAATAGACCTCCAATTATTAGAAATGAGTAAGATCTCAAGGATTTTCGTAATGTTTCTTTTAGAACGCCTATGAAGTTATCGATATATGTAAGAATAAACATAATGAAAAGAGAGGCTAATGTTAAATTAAGGATGAGAAATGGATTTAAACTAGCAAAATATAATGGCCATGTCATGAAATTGAGATATGACAAGCCAATTAGAGAAACTCTAATTTTCTCTTTGTTAGAAACAACTAATTGCCAAAAAAGTAATAATTTAAAAAGATAAGCGAACTCAAGGATTAAGATAAAAATGATTATAGGTATAACTGTTAATAAAAATGTAATAGAAAAAATATTATAAAGCCATATTAAATAAGTTGATGTAAATATCATAATTAAAATCCAAGACATTACTTTTACATAACGAGTAGCTATTCCTAAAAACTTTAATAGATAACTATCTATAATCATTAATAGATGGATTAAAAGGCTTAAAATCAATAGTATCAATGGGATTGGAAATCCCTGCAAAAATAATGCTTGGAATATTGAAATGGATAATGTAATGTAGAAACCCGTGCCTATTGTATGTTGAACATATGTTTGGATTTTATTAAGAGCATCTTTGGTATTAGGGTAAAAATCCTTTAATGAGGCAAAAAGAGAATAATTAGTATAAAATTGCATTAGTATAAAAATAAAGATTTCCAAACTAAGCAGAAAAGGATATTGAGATATCAAATTGTTTAAAATTAGAAATAACATTAATGAAATTGTAAAAAAGCTGATAGTATGAACTAATGATGCATAACTTCTCTTTACTTTCTTTATTGAATAAATATCTAACAATGTTAGTACAAATAATATTGATACAGATACCATTATACTTTCAATCAAATCAAAGCCTAAAAATTCACTAACCAAGCCATACATGATGATGCTTATTTCAAAATATAATATTAATAGCATGAATGAATTTATCTTCGGTAAAAAATTAGGATATTTTTGCTTATCTATCATAATATTAATGTATTTAATAGAATTGAATGAAAAGCATATCTCTATTAATATTATTAAATTAATCATGAAAAAGTTTAAATAATCTAATATTGTGAAGATGTAAAAAAGACTTATAGCTAATAATCCTTGAAATAGGACGAAAAGAATAAATTCAATCCAATTTTTCAAACGTTTCTCAATTTTGACGAAAAAGAAACTTAGAGCATATAATAGAATAGTAGCGTTTTGAAATAACAAAGAATAGTAGGGAAAACCTTTTAATCCTTCAAAAAGTAGTATTAGTCCATCAGAGATTAAAGAAGCTATATAAAAGGAACTCCATATAAATGAATTATAAATAAGGATTAAACGAGCTGTAGAGATCTTCTCTTTCGAAATATCTAAGTAAGATAAAAAATGGAGAAAAATAAGATTTAAAAGAGAGATTGTTAATACTAAAAGGAAAACATTTAAATGAAACAAATAAAGGAAAAGAGACAACGTATTGCTGAATATAAACCACGAACATACAATAAATTTATTTCGAGTTGAATTAAATAACAAATAGAAATAATTTCTATCCATTAAGTAACTCTCAATAAATGCTATTCCACTAACTACTAATAAAAAAGAATAAATTGAAATTGCTAAATTGATAAAAACTAAATATAGAAGAAGATTTACAGCTAAAGCAAAAGGAATTAAAAGATATAAAACAAAACTAATTTTATTGAAATAACGGAGTGGATTTTTTATTTTTATATCTAATTTTGATTTTTCAATATATTTTAAACAGAATAAGAATAAAAATGGCCAAATTATTAAAAAATCACAAATCTGGTAAACTATCAAAATTTGAGTAAATAGAAATAGCTTTAATAGATTTGGCAAAATAATTGCAATAAATAAGGAAATACAAATTGAGTTTAATAGAAAACCTGTAAGATTGAGCCATTTAACTTGATTCTCATCCTCAAAAAGCTTCAATATGCTATTTCTTTTTTCTGGTGTTTCAGCCTTCACTAAATTTTTAAATATATTAATTAAAATCTGAAAAGAAATGAGATAAAGTATCGCCCAAGTTAAAAACCATAAGGGTTGAATAAACTCAAATATTAAGAGCAATTCTAAAATAAGTGTTGATATTGGAATTGGAATACCAAACCAGAGCATATATCGATATTCAGTGAATATAAAGTATAAGAAAACGATAAACACTGAAGAAAACGTAGAAATTAAAATAGCAGGGGATGCTTTAAATATGATGGAAATTAAGGATGTCACTGAGAGGGATGCTCCAACTGCCACTATTAAATACGGAATTATTTTATTAATACGGAATTTCATTTTATAACGATTAAATATGAAAAAGGAACATCCACCAACGGTTAATGCTAATGAAAAAGCAAACAATAATAAGCCCGGAAAAAAATTGAATGTGTTGAATGTCAACCATGAAAAATTAAAAATTAGAATCCAAGAGAGGCATAAATTTATTATTCTTTTGGGTAATTGTGTGTATTTAGAGGAAAAAAGACTGAATCCAATCACAATAAGACTAATGTTAACAGAAAAAATGGGATCCAAAATTATAGAATAAAGAACAAAGTAGATTGTTAAGAAAATTCCTAATAAAGTTATGAAATATGCACCTATTAAGATAATGCCAATTGATCTTATATTTGGGAAAAACGAATAAACAATCAAAAATAAGCCAATAACTAATATGTCAATAGAAATTGTAATTTCTGGTAAGATGCCGATTTCCATCAGATAAAATAACAAAAATCCAGCATTAATAACAGTTAATGGGAATATCCATAAAATCGAAATAATTTTCCAATATTTAAATATTGCCAATAATGGCATTAATAAGATTGCTGAAAACAGACCAAAAGATAAATTTGTTAATAAAATGTCAGTCGGAAATAGATATTGACTTACCCAATATAATAAGAATAAGCTTTCACCCCAAATAATAAAAACAATTAGAGAAAAGTATTTCTTTATTTTACTATACACTACTGGCAAGAAAAATAAGGAGCAAATTATAATTGATATTATTAGTGAGCCATCTACACTAAAGGCTCCGAATTGTAATGATTTAGTTAAAACATCTATTCCTGTGAAACTTTGATAAATAATATAAAAGTTAACAAAGGGAAGAATATTCCAAGCATACCACCCAGATTTCCAAATCGCCCAAGATATTCTCCACTGGTAAATACCAATTGAAAGATAATATAAGAAAACTCCAAAATTAATTGCAACTATTAGAGGAACAACAGATAAAAGGGGCAAATCCAAGGATGCGATGATAAGAAAGTATAAAAAGGTTGGAAAAGAGAGCACAATTGATATAAGCACGATATAAAAGGATATCTTTCTAAATCGTACTGGTGAATTATTATATAGAAGAACAAATCCAAAACCAGTTATACTCATTGTTAGTGTAAAAGTTAGAATAGGATTATATAATCCAAAAATCAGATTGTTAAAAAACCAAGAATATGACATAAAGCTAGTAATGTCAAAGATAGCTAAAACCACACATGGTCTAATAAACCATTTATAACGCTCATCTTTTAGACGATAGAAGAAAAATCCTATGAATAATAAAAAAATTAGAATTGAGATTGTTATGTTATAGATAATGAGGATATTAGTAAACGTAATTAGAGAGACAAAAGACAAGAGAGAAATGAGAAAATATAATGCAAATTTCTCTAAATTGTTATTTTTTTTAATGTTTATTAAAATCGAGAAAAATAAAGCCCAACTCATAGTTAAGAGGGATATAATGACGAGAATACTAAATCCCAATATGACACTATACATGCTTAAAATCGCTAGAACTTCAATAAATGTTATGTAGCTTAGTAGAAAATACGATACAAATCGAAAAATGGGGATTATACTCCTTTGAGAAAGAATTAGCGCATATGATATTAATGTAAGAAAAATTGTAAGAATTGAGTTAAAGTAAAGAAGACTTACTAGTAATAACACTGATGGTATATAAAATTGGTATAAAGTAAAAACAGATCTTTCTTCTACAGTTTTGTTAAATCTTAAAAAGGAATAATATAGAAATAAAATTACATTAACCGTAATAACTGTTATCTGTAATAAAAGATTCTGATTAAAGAAAGGGATGATAGCTGTTAGATTGTATAAAATTTCTAAATATATGCTTAATATTGAAATTATAAATGTTATTAATGTTATTTTCTTCATTAAGAGTTGATTTTTGGCGGAAATATACTTTAAATTCCTTAGAATGTAAAGACTCAGAGGAGTTAAAAGAATAAAAGTTAATGAAAACAAAAATATTTTATTTACAATGAAGAATTGGGGAATATAGAATTCAATTAGAGAAAGTGTTAAAGTGCACAAGATTATCTTAATAACCAACCATGCTGTTAACTCTAAAATAATCTTTAACTGCGTTAATTTAAATTCTATCAGATTATCAAAAACAATCACAAACAAAAGAAATATTGTTAGAAAAAACCCTATTAACATCGATATGTAAAATACCAAATTAGGTAAGATAAACGCAAATAAATTAGTTGAGAGAATCAAAAATGTAAAAGTAAATGATATAGAAACAACTATTCCATAAACGATTATATCATGTAAATAATTAAATATCTTTAATTCCGGAAAATAATCAGATGATAACTTTAGTGTATACATACTTAAAACAAAAAACATAAATAAAGAACAACTTATTATTAAAAGGGTAAAAGGGTTTAGCGTTATTGTTACGATAAAGATTGATGCTACATAATAAGATAAAAGCACTGTAAATAAAAACCAAGAAATAATTCCAGATAATTTGAAGCGTTTAATATAACTCTCTTTTAATTTAATTCTTACACTTAATAATTCAGAAATCTTTAAAAAACTAAATAAAAGGAATATTGTTGTAGTTAATATGAGAATTATATTTAATTTTAATCCAAATCTCGTTAAATCTAAACTAATAATTGTTGGTAAAGAAATAATCAAACAAGATAAGACAATAAAGTCATAAATCGTTAATTTTTTAATCCATTCTAAATTAAAATATTCTTTTTTATATGAATAATAGAAAAGGAAAAGCCACGAAAATAGTAATAAGATTAACGGTAAGATTATACCATAAAAAGTCCCTATTAATAAGAAAAAGGGATAATAAAATATCGTTGTTGCACTTATACAAAATGCTATGATTATTTGTAATTTCAGAAAAAATCTTACTCTATTCTCCCTAATTTTGACTTTCTTAGATATATAAAAGATACTTGTAAAAATTAAAAATACGATATATAGCGTACAATTTATTACAGTTATTATCAAAAAGATTATATCAAAATATAAATTCAAATAGAATAATTCCAATCCTATAATAGTTGGAATTAATGATATCGTGGTTGATAATAATATACTATTTATGATAAGAGATTTAGATATAAATTTATGGTATAATCTTTTCTTTCTTAAATATAATATTGGAAGGTAAAGAATTATACTCGAAACTAACAGTGGAACTATTAAAACATAAAGAGTACCAATTGTTAACAATAAAAAATAGTAGAATACTATCACGGTTGTATATAGCAGAATAAAACTGTTTATCTTTATATAAAGACCTTCAGAAAAGATCTCTTTTTTTGAAAAGATGTTGATTATTCCACAAACTAATGCCAATGATAAATATGTTGAATAAATTATGTTCTGAACTAGCGAAACCACTTGAAAGACTTGAAAGACACTCAAAAATAATAAGCAAAATACAGAAAAAAGTTCCACTGCTAATAAGTAAGAATTGATTTTAACATATTTTTTAAATTTAGATTCGGTTATTCTTTCCAATTTCAAACCAAACTTTAATATAAAATAATAAAAAATAGACGTAAAAAGGCAATCTAACGCTATTATAATAAAGTATGTAGTAAATAGGGATATTATTAACAGAGATATAAAAAAATCAAATAAAAATATCCAAAGTGAAAAATAGCAGAATTTCAAGAAATCTTTTAGGGGATACACATGTAAGCCATAATTTAAGTAAAGAAAAAATATGAAAACAATAGGAAATAAAACTGATGATATCAATATTCCTTGTAGAAAAGGAATTAGTTCAATCAAGAAATAGGTTCTAAATAATATAAAAGCAATAACAAATAATTCGACTAAAAAGCTATTAAATAATACAAAGATCCTGAATAATTTCGGGGATTTTCTGTAGAAGTATCTCACACCTAAAACATACTGAGAGATTAAAAAAATTATTGAAATTATTAATGAGTGTAAGAGAACATTTGAAATGAAAATTAATAATGGGTTTGATGTAAAAGTTGTTGGAAAGAAATAATACATAATCATTGGAAAGAAATAATACATAACCAAAGAAAAACTAGCAACGGCTAGCAAATTTTGAAAGATTAGAATGTTATCTTTAAGGAAATAATCTAATTTAACAAACACTTGCAAAACCAAATACAAAGAAATGCAAAATACCAAAAAATTCAATAAGATGGTCTCTATTGTAGGTAGTATTATTCCAAAAGAGATGTAAATCAAGAGAGCAATAGAGTTTAATAAAATTACATATTTATTATACTTCTTTGAACATAGTTCATACTTCTGTTCATAGTGAAGTAGTATATAAATAAATGGAAGGATAATTAAGATTAAGTATGGAATTTGGATTAGAAAAGAGAACAATGTAATTAATAGAATTAAAATTCCAGATAAATATGAATTGTATTTTTGATATTTAATATTTAGTGGGGGAGGACTTTCCTTAGACTCTTCAATTTTATCAGACTTGTCATATAGATCAAGTTTAGAACCATAATAATAATTAACATAGAACCTAGATTTAAAATAGAATAAAATGAATATCAGTGTTAAGAAAGAGCTATTTAGGAGTTCTGCTAAGAGATTAAATGTTATAACAATAACTAATGGCATTTGAACTAATATAAAGAAAATAAGGCTAACTAAGGAAATTACAAAATTTTTTTTAAATAATATTAAGTCTCTTAAAAATGGTTTATTTTTAATTATGGAATCTTTTATTCTTTTTATTTGACTCTTAGTACCTGTTAATGTGATGATATAAAATAGTAAGTTTGTTATAAGAGCATAAAGCCAGGAGAAATTAGTGGAAGCAGTAAAAGCTAAAAAAATAATATGAGTAACATAATTAACGAAAATTAAGAAATTATATGGCTGCTTAACCATTAATGCAAAATTTTCGCTATGTTTGAATTCTCCATCTTCTATATTAAAAAAATCAATTGGTTGGAAATAATAATAGTAGTAAACAATGTTGAAAAGAACTGCATAACTAATTAATGGAAGGAAAATAAATGAATCAAATGGTGAACCAAGTATAAAAATAGGAGTTGTAACAAATGAAAGGATAGAAATTAAAAAAAGGACATGAATTCTAGCAGTAAGATTATTCCTTTTGTTAAGAAAAAAGGGATTATTTCTGTATTTATCATAAGCCTTATAGAAAAAAAGCAAAGTAAACACAAAACATTCTACTGATAAAGATAATGTAATGAATAGACCAACTCGAGAAAAATTTAGGATTAAAAAAAGTACAACTGCTGCTATTAAAGGAGCAATAATTAAATAAAATGAAAACCACCAAAATTTCTGAAGTAGTTCCGTAGCCTTCGTTATTCTTTCTTTTGAATTATCGGTAGTTTTTGATCTCATCGCCCAACACAATTTTTTAATTGTATCTTGAGAGTAATGAAAATATGTGTTTATAAATATATTATAAGTATGTTTACTAGTTTGTTAGAGTATTTAAAGATTAATTCGAACTTTTACCAGTAAAAGTCGAGAAAATAGTAGTAAAACTTTTATTTTGGTGGTAGAAATTAGCGAATGTAAAAAAACTGGTGGATTATTTGAAATTAGGTAAATAACTTTTTTGTTGTTCAAACATTTCATTATAGATGTTTTCTGCCATTTCAAAACTCCCAACATTCGGATCAATTGCTAAACAAGCAACAGCGATATCTTTAGATCTTTTTAAAACTGCTTCAACACACAAATCTTGGATTGACGCTTCAATGCGAAGTAACGCAGCAATATTTTTAGGTAAAGGACCTATATTAACACCATGAGCACCCTCCTTATTTATTACTGCAGAACACTCAATTATTGAATCTTGCGGCAAATTTTCAATAAGATTATTGTTTGGAATATTAACAGCAAATTCATAGGAATTCTCATCATTAATGATTGCTTCTATTATTGGGATCGCTCTTTCTCCAGACAGTTCTTTTGATAAGATTCCTTTTCTAGGATATCTTCCTCTTTTAAGCCTTTTATAATAATTACGGAATCTCTCATATATCATTTGTCCTTCATTGTCTATAAAATCAATCCAATCTATCATATCCTGGGTTTCTGTAAATTCCTCCCCAAATTGTAAGTATTCTCCAATATGATTATCCCCTACATATGGAAAATACCCAAATCTCTTATAAATTTCAAATGTAAGTGTAGAAAACTCGAATCTATCCTCATGTTCTTTGAAATATTTCATGGCATTAGTATTAAATGAAGGCATTAAATTCTTTCCTGTTAGTAAATCCTCCAAGCCTAATAAAAATGCAAAATGATTAAAACCTGCTACTTTCATTTTTAACTCTCTTATCGATTTTTTAAACATTTTAGGCAAATGTCTGACCATAAACTCGATTTGATGACATAAACCAATAAACTTTAACTTTTTTACACTTCTTTTAATTGCTAAGCATACTCGAGATAATGGATTTGAAAAGTTGATGAAAAAAGCATTTGGACAAATTTTTTCGGCCTCTTTAACAATCTCAATAATTGGGGGAATTATTCTCCAAGCATGAAAAGTACCACCGGATCCTCCGCACTCCCCTAAAATCTGTGTTGACCCATATTTTCTTGGTATTTCATAGTCTTGTCGCCATAATTCCATTCGATTTCCAACTTCTATTGAATTAATTATGAAATCGGCGTTTTTAAGAGCTGTAGTTCTATCAATCGTTCTTTCTAGATTGAATTTATTATTTATTCTATCGTTTTCTACCATTAATAACTCATAAATCATTTCTAACTTCTCTTTATTAGTATCATGAAGTACTATTGTTGAACCTTCTAACACATCACTTAAATAAATATCATTAAACATTGGAGGTCCAAACGAAGTTGAACCTGCTCCAATCAATACAATTTTCTTATTCATGTCGCTCACAAACTAGTTTATTGGCAAATGATTTAATAATTTACTTATAAGTATAATTCAACAAATTCCGATAAATGGGAAGTAAATGGGAAAGTTTATAAGGTTATTCTAACTTTTCCTAATTAATGAGTTTTTCACAGTATACTATGGATTATTGGTGTAAGATACATATTACAGTATTACCTTTAATCCGTGGTATTAAGAGAGAATAAATCAAAAAATTTTGACCTCTTTCTTATAACTTTTACTGATTTGTTCTCTTTTATACTGCATCTCAATAATTATTATATGAAATAGGTCGTAATTAGATTGATCCTCCCAGTGAAGAATTCAATTAAAAATGGAGGTGAAGTGTACTGGAAAAAGAATCAGATAAAATTGATCTGATATTAGATTATTATAAAGATTGGGATTCTTATAATGCTCCAGTTATGATGATGTTTAATGCGCCAAATGAGCTTTCAGAAAGTTTAGAGGCGGAGGATAGCAAAAAGTTGGAGTATTTAAGGAAAAAGTATCAAAATTCTTCGAAATGATGACAATCTTTTTAGTTTTTATAATATAACTCTTTTTTTTTTATTTTTGTTATATTTTAAGTAAATAATGTTTCAATTCTTTCTAATGCTTGCCTAATCCGTTCTTCGGGTTGTGTTAAAGCAAATCTCACAAATCCCTCTCCATATTGACCAAAACCTATTCCAGGTGTGATTATTACTCCTATATCAATTAATTTCTTTACAAAATCCATGCAGCTCATTTCACAGTACTTCTCTGGAATTTTAGTCCATACATAAAATGTTGCTTGAGGTTTGTCTGTTGTCCACCCTATATCATTTAAACCTTTAATTAGAATATCTCTCCGCTTCTCGTAAGTTTTTACTGTGCTTTCGACAACTTCTGGTTTTTTTTCTGATTTATATTCATTTAAACCTTTAATTACAGCTTTTTGTATAAAAATCGGACAACCCGAGTCGATCTGAGATTTGATCTTTCTTAACCCTTTTATAATATCTCTATTTCCTGCCACCCAACCACATCGGAATCCTGTCATATTGAACATTTTGGATGCACTGTTAATCTCAATATGGTTTTGATCTATTTGTAATATGGATGGAGCAATATAATTACCAAATGTAAACTCTGAATAAGGATTATCATAAACAATAAAAAAATCATAATCCTCAGCATAATCCACTGCTTTTTTCAAGAATTCTTTTGGCATTATAGCACCAGTAGGATTATTTGGATAATTCAAATACATTAATTTAGCTTTTTTAAGAATTTTTTTATCAATTATATCTAAATCAGGCAAAAAATTATTTTCTTTCAATAAAGGCATTGAATATGGATTTGCATCACACAATTTTGTTGCTCCATTCTCATAAACTGGATATCCCGGATTAGGACAAAGAACTATATCTTCTGGATTAATAAAGGCTCTTGCAATATTCGCAACACCCTCCTTTCCTCCAATTACATTTGAAATCTCATCTTGAGGATCTAATTCCAGTTTAAATCTTACTTTATACCATCTTGCTACAGCTTCCCTAAAATCTTGTTCTCCCATACTAGCAGGATAATTTTGATTCTCTGGAATTCTAACTTGCCTTATCATCTCGTTAATTATCAATTCTGGGGTAGTTAAATCAGGATCTCCAATCCCTAAAGGAATTAAATCAATCCGTTTTTTTCTTTTTTCTTCTAATAATTGCTCTATCTCTACAAAAATATATGTTGGGAGCCTTTTTACCCTCTCAGCATAATTCATCTTACTTTAAAACACCACAAATTTATTGATCATTTAAGAAAAGTATTGTCTAAAATCTTCTAAAATTGAAAAATTTAACTATTAACAAAAGGTTATGTTTAATTTCAATGTAATTGTTCTATATTCTTTATAAAAAAAAATATTGAATATCCATGGATATTCAAAAAACTACTTATAAATTTGGTTTTATTTCATATTGATTACGATCCAAGAAGAGAAATGGGATTATTGCTAAACTCGATAGAATCATCATGGTTATAAATATTATTCCAAATATCACTATTACGTCAGCAGTTAAACCCGCGATTGCATCAAATATTAGCCCCGTAAAAATCAAGCCAAGTTGCGTGCCTAAATTGATAAACGTTGTACATATTGAATAGTAAGTACTAGGTGCTTCAGGATATTGTTGTGAATATTGTGTAGCAATAGCTGAAAAAGAAGAATTACTCCATCCACTTGAAGATCCGACCAAAAAGGCGAAAATTAATAAAATCATACTATATGTTTTTGGAATTGGTATTAGAAGTAAAGCTAATGATCCCACAGTCAATAATATTGATGCAAAAAAAGCAGTTCTTCTTGAAATTTTGTCAGCAATCATTCCTCCAATAAGAGCTCCTGCAAACACACCAATTCCTGTTAAAAATGTTATGATTGCTTGAGGAGGGTATAATGTAATATCTTCCTCCAACACACTTGTTGTTGCTCCAGCTGCTTCAACGTATCCTGATTGGATTAGAATAAATAAAGCTAAAAAGACGAATATAACACCATCAACGATTGCCATGAAAAGTGAGAAAATGTAAACTTTCCAATTCTCACGTTTTTTAAACATTACTTTTAGATTAGCAACTAGACTTATATCTTCAACTATAGGCTTATGTTTAATTATGAGAGTTAATGTTGAAAATATTATTGTCAAAACTCCTAGAGATATAAATACAAAAAATATATGAATAACACCTAGTAAGAGCAATATCAATGGACCTCCAACTATTATTCCCACTGATCTACATGCCCAAACCATTCCTGTCGTACGTCCAAGAAGTTCTTTAGGACAAATTTCGATAATAAAACCATCCATTGCAGTATCTGCCATTGCTACTCCTAATACAACAAAAAATCCTGCATATGTGAATAATGCCATCGCAGAATCGGGATTTATTGAGATTGTTAATAATAGAATTGTGATAATAATCCACATTAGGCCAGAAAATGAAGCGCCCCCTATTATCCATGGTTTTCGCCTTCCAAACTTTCTTGATCTTATTTTATCTCCCAATATACCATAAATTAGCTTTAATATAAATGGAATAAATACGAAACTAAGCATAAATGATAATGCTGCTAAATCAACAGTTCCGAGAGAGTAAAGATAAATTGGTATTACTGCTGTAAAGATACTCTGATTTATACCCTGTATGAAATAATTGAGTGAGAAAATACCAGTATAGCTAAATTTATATTCAATATTACTGTTTTCCATAATAATACCCAAAATTAATTTTACTTAATATTGATTAATTTATTTAAAAGGTATATTTATATTTGTAATATATATTTTTAAGGTTTAAGAAAATTTAACTATATTAAACATAAAATAAAAAAAATCTAAAAAGAAATCACAGATATAAGTTTCAAATTGGATAATCCTTCCGTATTTGAAGTTCACGTTTATAATGCTTAATTTGATTTTTAATAAATCTGAGAGGTCTTGGCTTTATTAGATGAGCATATTTCTGTAAATGATCTTCTAAAAGATAAATCGAAAGCTCTAATTTATGTATTCTTTCTTGGATTTCTTTCATCATAATTTTTTCTCTCCTCAAACCCTTAATTTGATATTAATAAGGATTTAAGAACTACCAACTAAAAAATTCTAAGAGTCCTAAGATTTTATAGATTTTTTCTAAAAATTTTGACATCTTTGAATACCATTGCCTTATTAAGTATTCTCATAATGTAATTAAATCATCAATATTTTTATCAATTAAGAATATTTTAAGAAATTTTAAATAAGGATATAACAAAAATGACAGATAAATTCTGGTATAAAGTTGCCAGAACTATTATTAAAGCAGGAGTATTTCCTGTCCCTATTAGTGATACTCTGATTGAAATATTACAAACTCTTTTAACTGAAGAACAAGCAAAATTTGTTTTAATATATAGAAAACCCTCAATGACTCTCGGACAAATTAAACAAAGAATTGATATGCATGAAAAATCAATACTTGAAATGCTTGATACTTTAATGCAGAATGGAGTTATTGTTGGTACGAGGAGTAGAGGTACTGGGCTAATGGTTTATCGCTTAATGGGGCTATATCCAGGGATCTTTGAATACACATTTTTAAAAGGTACGACAAGAGAAAGAGATAAAAAGTTAGCAGAATTATTCGAAAAGCTTTTTGTAGAAATAAGCAAGGGGACACAAAAGAATTATGAAAGTATTGTAAATGTGTTTAAAAATTTGCCACCAACTGATAGAACACTTCCGGTTGAAAAAGAAGTTGAAGTTGGAACTGAAACTGTAATGCCATTTGAGGAAATAAAGAAATACGTGGAAGAGTACGATGATATCGCCCTAGTACATTGTTATTGCCGTCATGCAAAAGATCTTATTAATGACCCTTGTAAATTAGGAGCATCAAAAGAAAATTGTTTCCTTTTTGATAAAACTGCTGTATTTGGAATTGAACAAGGTTTTGGTAGACCAGTATCAAAGGAGGAAGCAATTAAAATATTAAGAAAAGCAGAAGACGAAGGGTTAGTCCATAAAGTCTTTCATGTTCATTCGGATACAAATAGAGGAATTGAAGCTGTCTGTAATTGCTGTAATTGTTGTTGTGGGATGATCAATCTGTACTATCGTGGTGCAAAACCAATACATACAATGTCGTCTTATATAGCAACTGTTGATGAAGATTTGTGTATAGGGTGCGGAACCTGTGTCGAAAAATGCCCTATGGAAACAATTGATTTAGAAGATACTATTGCTGTTGTGAATGAAGATAAGTGTATTGGATGTGGTGTGTGTGCTCATCATTGCCTTGAAAATGCAATGCATTTGAAAAGAATTGGTCCAAGACATATCTTTATCCCCCCAAAAAAGATCGAAGTAGAATAGATTAAATCTTTTTGTAAGTTTCATTTTATCAATATGAGATTCAACTTATGGTTGTTCGTATAGATTATCATTGTAATAATGAAATTTTAGAGTGGCAATGGGCTTCAGATAATGAATTGATGCCCTATCCGTATTTTACATCTTGCTATTTAGTAGATGGGCTCCTTATTGATTCTGGTGCCCCCGGAGGAGAGAATGATCTTAGAGAATTTGTAAAATCACTTAATCATAGTCAAATGATTGATAAATGTTTTATTACACATACACATGAGGATCATGCTGGTGGAGCCCATATTTTGAACACAGAATTTAATATCCCAATATATACAAGTGAAAAAGCAAAAGAAATTTTAAAAACAGGTAAAATATATCCAGAATACCGTCAAATAGCATGGGGTTCAAAATTATTACCTGTTAATGCCGAAATTATTGATAAATCAATAATAACAAAATCAAAAAAGTATAAATTTGAATTATTTCCCATGATTGGCCACGCTCCAGAATTAGTTGCTTTAATTGAAAGAAAGCAACAATGGGCTTTCGTTGCTGATGCTGTACAGCCCAAGTACAAAATGCTATTTGGAGGAAATAGTGATATTCAAGAGGATATATCATTAATATATCAGTCCCTTCAAAATTTATATGAATTTACTGAGGATATGGATGAGTTATTAATATTTTCAGCTGGAAATGGTGTTTTTCATGGTAGAGCCTTCTTAATTGAAAGAATGGATGAAATTCAAGAGATGCATAAAAATGTTTATGAAAGCTATAATAATTTTCTTAAAAATGGATTGTCTGAAACACAGGCAATTAAAAAGATATTAAAAGAAATTTTTAAAAAGGAAAGTATTATGGGGCAATTAACTCAAGGAGATCTGTCAAAAAATAATTTAATAATATCATTTCTGAATTGGTAATTTAAATCCTAGAAAAAATTAATTTAAAGTTAAATTTCTCCTAAACTAAATTATTTATTATAATTTCAGAGATATCTCCAGCATATTCTCCTGTTCTTCTAATACTTTCCATAATATAACCTATTGCGATTGAAAATTCTGCACTGTTAGTTGTATTAAGACTTATCTTTTCTGTATTTGAAATTAATTCTTTTATTCGTTCTATGTTCTCATTCGCTAGAAGTATATTCTTTTGAAGCCAAGCATCAAGGCTTCTATTTAATAATTCTAATGATAATTTACTTGTTTTTAAGATGTTTTTAATCAAATCTTTATTAATCTTCTTGTAATCTATTAGCGATACATTCTTTGCTATACGCACTGCGTGATCACCGACTCTTTCAAGGAACCTCGAAATTTGTTGAAAATGATTAGCCTGCTCTAAAGTTAAACCCATCTTTTGGCAGAGTATAATATCTCTTAAGACTATGTGTGACTGACGACTGATTAACCAGTGTAATCTATCAACATCATTATCTCTTTTTATTACTTCTTCAGCCAAGTTTTTATCATCGGCTTCTAAGGCATCAATAGCATCTTTGTGCATATCATGTACAAGTATATACATTCTTTTTATGGTTTTTTCAAAAGGCATTTCTGTGGGATTAAGTAAATCTTTAATAACTATGAAATTATTAGATTCTTCTACAACCTCAGGACCTATAGCAATTTGAGTAAAATTTATAATACAATCTCTTATGAAAGTTTCAAATTTTTTACTGGATTTAATAACAATTTTAGAAAAACCCATTATATATGCTCCAATTAAAATACGGAATAAATAGTTATCATCTTTAAAATCGTCAACTATAATCTCTTTTATTTTGATCATTTTCTCTGTATCAATTTGAGGAGTGATAAGTAAATTTCCATCAGGTTGACTAAGTATACCAAGGGTATCGTGGTTCTCAACATGATATTTATCAATCCATACCTTAGGTAATGAAATTATATAACTTGAACCTCCTGTTTTTTGAACTTTTCTTGTTTCTATATGAAATGCCATGATTTAATCCTTTTTTTCATAATTATATAAAACAAATAAACCATATATTTAAATTCTAATCTATATATTCTATATATTTTTTTTCCTTCTTTTTATTTTTTTTCCGTTTTTTATTAAAATATAACTATATTAAATATATAGATCAGATACGAATCAATTATTTTATTCCTATGTATTCGGATTTTAATAGAGGTTTTTAGAAATTTTTAATTTTTTTTGTTTTTTTATATTTTCTTTTAAAAGAATAATCGATTCCTCTCTCGCTTTTAATAAAGCCCTATCCTTTATTCCAGCCATTTCTTTTGAAGTTATAATTTTCTCTTTTAATACTTTTCTAAATAATAAATACTCATCTTTTCTGCTGATGAATGGATCGACTTTTTCCTCATGAATGAATTCTTCAATAGTAGTATTCTTTCCGTTGCAATTACCTTCGGTAAGATCAAATCGATAATCTTGATACACTAGAAAGCAATGAATCATTGGTACATAAGGAATGTTATATTTTTTTAAAATTTTATTTGTACCCGTTAAAATTTCCTCATTGAGTTTATAAATACCTACATGCTTGAATAGTGGTATATCGAGTTCTTTAGCAAGACCGGCGATTACCGCATGTTTAGATGTACAAGTACCTTTTTTCTCTTTAAAAAAGATTAATTTATCATCATAATTTGTATTATAACCATATTCAATATTATGTACATAATCAGAAGCCTCCTTGAAAGTAGAAATTCCAAGCTCTAAAAATTTACTTGATATCTCCCCTGCAGACTTAATTTCAGCATCTGGTAATTTATTATATGAATCCATAAGAATATCCTTTAATATTTCAACTATAAATTTGATAATGTAACCAAGTTATAGTATAAAAAATTAGTTTCTAAGAATTATAAGTGAATCTAAAATTAGCTTAATCTTTATTGTTTAATTTGAAGGAAATCTTATAATAAGTTCAAAATTATAATCTATTCTACACCAGTTAATAAAACCATTATGTAATCAGCAACGCCTTCTATACTATCAGATATAGCCTCCAGAATATCGAAAATATTTCCTACCGTAAAAATAGTAAAAAAATTAACATCATAATGAGTTTCTTGAAGACTTCTCCTTAACTTAATATTTAAAAGATCTATTTCATGCTCATGGTAATTTATTTGTCTAGCGAATTCCTTAACATTCTTCCTCTCTTCTACTAAGTCTATTACAATTTTGTCTAAGAATTGAGAGCAATCTACTGTAAGGTTCATAATCTCACTAATTAATTTTATTGTCGTTTCACTGCTCTGCTCCCAAAATTTTACTGGAACAGTTGCAATCCTACGAGCAACTCCAGTGCAACAGTTAGCAACATCATCTATTCTCTTAATTAAATGTGATAAATTTTGCCTAACATTTGGATCTAATTCTCCTCTTGAAATATCTTTTTGAAGGTCTCTTCTTAAACTATCAGCCTCACCTTCTAAAAAATCAACATTATGAAAAATGTCATGTGTTTTTGCAAGATCTCTTTCTTTTAGTAGTATTTGTAATCCTTTGTCCAATTCCCTAACACACTCTTGCACTTTTTGGGCATGTTTTATAGTTTTTTCCAAAGCATTTAAGGCAGTTTCCCTTTTTAAATATTCAATTAAAGAACCCATTTTTACCAATATTTTTATTCTAGCTTATAATGTCTATATAGAATATATAGAAATATATATCTTTTTATTATTAAAAATTTATCAAGAAAAACCAAATGAACTTAATCCAAAATATATAAAGCCTGCCAAAATTGCAGCAATTGGGAATGTTAGCACCCAATAAAGTCCCATTTTACCTAATCCTTTATAATCCACTTCTTTTTTTTGGGCAATACTCATACCAATTATGCAGAAAACAATTACATGGCTATGGGAAATTGGAAGAGAGAATAATGTGGCAATCATTAAAATAATTGCAGAACTAATCTGTATAATGAATCCTTCACTAGGGCGTGTATTAATCATATGAGATGCTAAATTTCTAATTACATAACGTGCTGCAATATAAATACCCAAAAAAGAAAATATTCCACAGAAAATTACAAGTGTAAGATATTGGCCGCTAGATATAGAATTATTTTCTCTAAGCCCCAAAAGAATACCTAAAGCTTCTCCTGAATTAGCCCCAACCCAAATTTCAGCAAATAAAACAGCAATTAACAAAAGCCATTTAAAATTTTTTTCAGATTTTTCGATCTGATTTAAACCTTTTAAACGAGATAATATAAATTTAGCACTGATTTTGAAGAGAATATATGTTATTAATAGTCCAGATATGGGAGATATAAACCAACTTAAAACAACATCTCTTAATTTCTCATAATTAAATGCAGTGTTAAGATCAATTCCTCCTTGAAAGAGTGCATAAACTATAACAACACCAACAATGCTACCAATTAATGAGTGAGTGCTACTTAAAGGTATGCCTGCAAAACTACCTATTACTAACCATATAATACTACTTATTAATACTGCTAAAAGCATATAATTAGTATACTTTTCTTCTAGTCCTTCACCCAAAAGACTTTTACCTACTGTTTCCGGGACAAAACCTCCACTAAAAAGAATCATACCAGAACCTATTGCAATACCACCTAATATAAGTGCTATTTTAAATTTTAACACGCCAGCCCCAACCAAAGATGCTAGAGTTTCATCATTCGCCCCAATGCTAAAAGCTAGGCCAATTGACATAATTATTAAGATTATGACTAAGATTATAGTTAACTCTTCAGCCATGTTGATTCTTGCCTTTTAATTTTTTAATCAAAGATTAGATATTTTGTTGCAAGAAACTGAATATATTCCGAGAAATTTTTAATATGATCGGCCAACATCATTATATCTTCAATCAATTCTTTCAGATATATGAATGTACGAGATAAGTAGTCCATATCGTAATTGTAGAGACGATTTAATAATTTCCATTCTTCTTTTCTCATTTTTCTACGTTCTTCTTTTATTTCTTCACATATATCGTGAGCTTTACTAAGATCAGAACCAATTGATTTCACAGCACTTGATAAATTGTTAGAAATATTTTTTAACATATTAAGGATACTTAAAATTTGTTGCTTAAACTGCTCATCAGGGAAAACAGCTTTATAAAGAAGCATTTTATTTGCTAAAAATTCCCCGATATTTTTGATATCATTTATTTTAGTGAATAATTTTAATCTATCAGCTTTAGAGAACATTAATTTTGATTTGAATATTTTAGATTCAAACTTTTTTTTTATTTGGACTTCAGTATTAGTTCCAATCACATAATTCATATTATCTTTAAATTTATTAAAATCCTCTTGAACAAGAAATTCAATCCCTTCTATCAATTTTAGATTTTGTTCATTTATATTCTCTATAAATAATTGCGTTAATTCATCAATACTAAGTTTTTTTAGTTCTTTATCGTCAATCTCTTTCATTTTTTGAAAACTTATGTTCTATTATCTATATAGTATAATATACATCTATTAAATTTCTATATATAATTTAATATAATTATTGATTTATTAATCTCTAAATATTGCTATGAATAAATCCGAATTAAGGTATTTATTTATTTTTAGAATTTTACTATTTCGATATAAATATCTTTAAAAAAAGTAGATTTGTAAAGAAAATATTAGATTAGAAGGAAAAAGAGCAAATAAAAATTTGATTAAAATTATAAAAAAGACCTTTTTTCTTTAAGTTTTCTTAGCTACTGTTAACATGATTATATAATCAGCAACATCTTCAGCATTATCACTTACTGCTTCTAAAGTGGAGATACAATTATGAATTTCAATCGCACTAAAAGGATTGATATTCGGATTATTTGATACTAGTATTCTGTTTATTCCATGACGTAGTTCATCACATTTATGTTCTAACATATTAATTTCTTCACCTAATTGATAGATCTCTTCTTCAGTAGCAGTCAGTAATTTATTAACCATAATATTTACCTTCTTAACTGAATCTACGGAGATTCTCGCCATTTCTAAGAACTTTTTATGAACTTCTTCATCCAACTTCAAAAAGTCAGCATGATTCATGTATATAAAAATCCTTGCTCCTGCATTGGCAGCATTTGCTATATCATCGATTCTTTGGGTAAGATGAATCAAATTTTCTCGTATTGTGGTACTGAGTTCTGCCTTCGAAAGCATATTTAATATATTCCGCCGAATTCCATCAGCCTGATGTTCGATTTCATCTACACGAAAAAAAACTTTTAAAGCAAGGTCTATATTCTTTTCATCAATAAGATAAGACACCGCTTTTTCATATTCAACCACACACTCGAGAACTTTTTGCATATGGACTAATGTTTTATTAATTGCACTTTCTTCATTTCTGGATTGAAAAAATTTAAATAAAGAACTCATTTTCTTAAAAACCTCTTTTTTAATTTAATTTTGATTAATATTATTCTAATTTCAATACTTCTTTTATGTATTGCTCTCCCGGATGTTTAAATAAAATACCTAATTCTTTAGGAAAATAAATTGTCACCGCTGAATTTTCTAAAAAAGTATTATGAACTTCATAGGTTGCAGGAATTGTAACAATCATTATTTTCTCTTGCCTATTTATTTTAATAATAACTTCAAACCGATAAAAAACCCCCATAAATTTTCGGCGATTTATTTTTCCTAAACAAGCATTTTTTTTATCTTTTATTCGATTTCCTAACCTTATCTTCATATGATTAGCTCGAACTACTAATATTATTTTATCTCCATGATTAATCTTATCGAATTTGCCCTTCTTCACATATGCGGCAACCATATCATCAAAACCTATGTCTATTGGCATTGGAATTGAATCTTTATGAATTTCTGTATAGAATTTATCACTCTGCTTTGATTTTTTATAAATATCCCAAGTTGGTTTATTGTTTTTTATACATTTTCCCTCAAAGATATTTATTTCACTCATGAAATTTGCAACAAAGAGATTTATTGGATTATAGTAGATTTCATTAGGTGTTCCGATTTGAATAATTTTTCCTTGATCCATAACAGCTAATCTGTCAGCAACCATCATAGCTTCTTGCTCATCATTAGTTACGTGTATTACTGTCAATTCTAATTCTTTAGATTTTGCCATTAATAATAGTTCTCTCCGTAATTCCATTCTAAGCCCTGCATCAAGGGCTTTTAAAGGTTCATCTAATATTAATAACTTAGTTTGCTCTAGATTTAAAAGAGCTCGACATAAAGCAACTCGTTGTTTCATACCACCACTTAATTCTTCTGGTATAGCTGTATTTCTTCCTGTTAAAAGTGTCATCATCAAAACTTGATCTACAAGGATTTGTGTCTGCTTGGGATCTCTAGCATGAACCCGACTACTATATGAAATATTTTCTACAATGTTCATATGGGGAAATAAAGCATAATTTTCGAACATAAATCCCAAATTACGTTCCTCAGATGTTAGTTTTGTTACTTCTTTACTATTAAAAAATATCTTTCCATTATCCGGTTTTTCAAGACCTGCTATTATTTTAAGTAAAGTAGTTTTGCCTGCCCCTGTTGGACCAAGAATTATAAAATACTCTTTATCCTTAATTTCAAGTGAAATTTCATCAAGAGCTTGGAAATTTCTGAAAGATTTCGAAACGTTCTTTAATTCAATTCTTACCATTTATTCTCACCAATATTATTATGTCAAAGAAAGTTCATTGAATAGATTTTCAGGACTCTTAAATATATGCATATCATCCATATGAATACCAATTATCAATTCCTGTCCCGGAATAAAGTTTTCCTCAAAATTTCCAGGCTTTAAGGATGAAAATCTATCTCCATTATCCAATATTAAATAAAACCTTTTAGTTGTTCCTATAAATCTTGAAATTTCTAAAATTGCATTAAATAATTGCATTTTAGACCAATCATATGGACTGGATTCAAAATTATAATCTTTTGGAAATAGATAAACATCTTCAAAACGAAAGGCAATAACAAGATTATCATCAAGATTAAATCTATTTTTAAAATTATTGCATACGATTTGCGGGCCACCTAAACGAATCCAGACATTCATTTTTTCATTTTCTAATAGTTTCAGAACAAATCCTTGGAAAAAATTTGTTTCTCCTAAAAAATTTGCAACAAATATACTGTTTGGATTCTCATATAATTCATATGGAGTCCCCATTTGAAGTATTCTTCCGGATCTCATAATGATTATTTTATCTGCGATTGCCATCGCTTCTTCTTGATTATGAGTTACATGTATAGCTGTTAAACCTAAATCCTTGATTAGGTTTCTTAGCTCATGACGGAATACTTTTGATACTTTTGGATCTAATGAACCTAAGGGTTCATCCATGATTAAAATTTTAGCTCCGGTTGCTATAGCTCGAGCGATACCCAATTTCTGTAAACCTGGATTTCCGAATATGTTTGGATATTCATCTGCATAATCTAATAATCCAACCATATTTAATGCTTTTTCAGCTTCTTTTATAATATAATCATCTTCATACCCACGCATCTCTAAACCAAATGTGACATTTTCCCATACAGTTAAGTGTTCAAAAATTTCAAAATGTTGAAAAATGAAACCCATATCTCTATTTTCGGGTGGTATTCCCTGTACCTTTTTTCCCTCTATTAAAACTTCTCCGCTCGTTGGTTCTTCAAGCCCTGCAATCATTCTTAATGTAGTAGTTTTTCCACATCCAGTAGGTCCAAGGAGAAATACATAATCTCCATCATCAATTTTTAGAGAGACATTATCAACCGCAAGAACTCGTCCTTCATTGAAAGTTTTGCTGACATTTATTAATTCTATCGAAGGTATTTTAATTACCTCCCTTTTTTTTAATTGTTCGTAAAATAAAAATCAAAAAGGCGCTAAAGATTATAACAATTACACTGGCGAATATAGCACTGGGAAATGCATTTGCCTCTACCCAATCAACTATAAGGACTGGTACGGTCCTAATACTGCCCATAACTACAATGGTAGCTCCTGTTTCCCCTAAAGAGCGAGTAAATACCATAATACAACCAGCAATAATTCCTTGTTTTATATTAGGAAGTGTTATCCTTCTAAATACCGTTAAATTTGATGCACCTAAAGTACGAGCCGCTTCCTCAACCCCTTTATTTGAAGTTTCCAATACTCCTATAATGGGTCTTACCATGTAAGGAAAGGTAAAAGCAACATGGACGAATAAAATCATAAAAAATCCAGACTGAAACAATCCTAAACCTGCGGGACCCCAAAATAAGAAGGTTGCAAATCCTAAAGCTGCTGAAGGTATTGCTATAGGGATATCTAAAATTGTATCTAAAAATGTTATAATCCTACCCCACTTTCTTTTAGTAATTATAAATGCAAATGGAATTCCAAAAATGAGGTTAATCAAGACAGCCAAGGCACCTATTCCTATTGAATAAATAAAGCTCGTGTACAAATATGCCCATTTATAATCTTGCCCTAAAAACAAATCTCCTATTAAATTTTCTCCAAATAAATCAACAATTATATAAAAAGCAGGAATAAGAATAAAACTTAGGAGAATTACTAATGCTAGAATATCTCTTAAATATCTTAAATTCCTACGACTTAAGAATCGTTCTATCCTGGGCCAAACTGATTTCACTGGAAATCCTACCTTTCGAGTTAAGAACTTAATTGAAAAAAGGAGTATAAGTGAAATTGCTATTAATATACCTGCTAATAGTGAAGCAGATGGTATCTCTAATTGTCTTCTAAACCCTACAATCATAATGGGTGCGGTTTCAACCAAACCTGAAAGTATAATTGTAGCGCCTGTTTCACCGAGACTTCTTGTAAATGCTAGAACTGCTCCCGCAATTAATCCCTCTTTCATCATTGGTAATGTAATTGTCCGAAAAACTGTAAATCCTGGAGCTCCTAGAGTTCGAGCTGCGTCTTCATATAATGTAGAGGTTTTTTCTAATACAATTTTCATATTACGTACAATATAAGGAAATGTGAAAATTACATGCCCAAATAAAATTAATATAAATCCCGGTTCAATCCCAAATATCCCCCAAAATAATAATACAGAAAAACCTAACGCACTCGTTGGAATTGCCATAGGTAAATCTACTAGGGCATCAAGAATTTTTTTTCCTCTAAAATCATAGCGGGTTAATATGATTGAAATTGGAAAAGCAATTATGATATCAATTGCAACAGCAATTGCAGCAATAGTGAATGAATAACCAAGAGCGCTCAACATATTGAGCCATTGTAGATTTCCTAATAACTCATCATTAAATACATCTTGATTTATAGCTGGAATATTTAAGAGAATAGTTGAAAAAATGTTAATTACAGGACCAATAATAACTAAAAGAAAGAAAATAATAACAATAATATCTAAGCTTTTTCGATATATAGGTTTAGAAAAAAATCTGTCTACTTTTAAATTAAAAGGTAATTTTAATTCATCAACTATATGCATCTCTTCCAGATACTGGATTTCTTTTTTATTTTTTTTGTGTGATCTAATTTTTATAACCTCCTATGCTGTTGCTTTACAAAGTAGCCATAAATCTGGAATTTTCAACAAAATCTCTCCATCTTTAGGTATTTTTAATTCCGGTATGTTAAGTTCGTAGGCAATTCCATTATTTTCATAATTAAAGACTTCGGGATCTAAGGGAATTGAAGGATCAATTGGTCTAAAACCATATTGTAGTGCAGATGCAACAGTTTCATTCTTATTAAGAAAATTTAGAAAGGATTCTGCTACTACTCTTTGTTCAGATGTAATCCAATTAGCATTTAATATACAAAAGGGGTGATCACTGTATAAAGTTCCTTCCTCGGGGTAAATAGCAATTATTTTGCCTCCAGTTGCGGTACTCGATATATCTCTTATTAAATTTTCGTATAAAAAAGCTATATTTAAAGCACTAGGGCCTTCACTTTTCATATAACGAGCTAAAAATCCTGTAGATTTTCCATACAATACCGCTCTTGATTCAAATTCCCTCAACCATTGTTGATTGTTTGAATTAGTAAGATCACTTATTGATAAATTTTCTGAAGGTGTCCCTGAGACTGCAGATAATGCCATAATAACGCTCATAAAACCAGAATTTGACAGACGTGGATCAGTGTGAGCCATTCTGATATTTAAACTTTGATCTAAACTTAAATTATGAACATCTGCAAATCCTTTAATATTATGAGTTAAGTTAAAAGCTTCCCACGTAGCAATTACTATAGGAGAATATATTATTTTTACAGCATCACTAATATTAACTATAGGATCTATGCTTTTAGTTAAATCCGCCCACTTTTTATTTAATATAGGCATCCAAATCGAACTAGCAGGGCTCCAAATCGTTGGAAATATCTCACTATTTAACATAGAAATTATTGAATCTGAAGAACCATATGGATGCATATCGATGCTAATTGGTTCATCTGGATGTGTGTTTTTCCATTCATCCATAAAATCTGAGTAAGCAACAGTCATCCAGCTTGCCTTTTCAGAACTATAAATGATCGTAATATGAATTTTCTGTCCTGCGGCCCCAAGTATAATATTGGCAGAGAGACTTCCAATAAAGAACCCTAATATAAAAATAATCACTATATTTATTTTATTTTGCTTTTTAACTTTGCGTGATTGATTCATAATTTTCTAAGGGTCATTATATTTTAGTTTAAATAAAAGATCTAATATAACTATCTAAAAAAGTGAACAAGATACCACATAATATCCCTAATATCAATACGATTAGAAACAAGGTTCCTTTGTTCATAAGACTTGCTTATTCAAACACTATATATTTTTTTAAGATTAAAATTACACTTCTGTTTGAAAATAATTAGTTGTAAGTTATTTGAATAGTTTTACTATATATCCTATATAGCCTATATAGAGATATATAGCTTTGAAGCAATAATTATAGTAAACTCTCTCCAACAATACTCTTATGTGGCTCTTTTCCTAAAATTTTTAATAATGTTGGGACTATATCTGTTATTTTACAATAAGTAATGTGCTTATGTGGAATTTCTAAAGATCCTCCTATTATTAATGGAACAACCATACAATTCCGTAAGCCTCTATCATGATCATAGATATTTTTACCCTTATGTTTTCCATGATGAATATTAAAAATCACAGTTTCATCATTACTGAGAATAATATCAGAACTTCTAGGATTTTTAAAGTGACGTGGTATTAAATCGGGATACATCGGGTAATCAAGATGATGTGTAGCCTCCAACCATTCTTGAGTTGAGTGAAATTTATTATCCAATAAACCACTTGCAATATTATCATCTATGTATCCAAAAATATCTTTCTCATCGTTTTCCAAGATATACCGTGTTTTATATTCTAAACCATTTCCATCATATTCAATTCTTCCCTTTATTATTTCACCAGAAGCTTTGATTTTTCTTTTAAGATATATCGTTCCTTTATTGTATGTATTCCCATTATCTCTGTAGTACATTAGATGGCTTCCAGGGATTCTATATAATTCGTTTAATAGGTTTATTCTTTTCGGACCGTAATTCTTGAGTTCTTTTAGACTAGGGCGAGACCAGCTATTTTTAAAATTGGAGCGATCATTACCCTTAAAATTAAAGAATCCTACACCTGAATAATCAGCAAGATCCATATTTCCCTTTAAATTTTTAAGAGGGTGATAATGAGTTAAACCATTCTGTCTAAAGAAGTTTGATAAATTTCCAACTTTATCGGCTTTGTAATTTCCATGGTCTGAAGTAATTGCTATAACAGTATCATCTAAATATCCCATTTTTTCTAAATTATCTATTAGTATCCCTATAACTTTATCAATGTGTAATAGATTCAATTTATATATACGCGAATCGAAACCAAACTTATGCAATAAAAGATCAGATGAGATAAACCACAGTATCGAGCAAATTGGGGGCTCTGAATTCTCAAAGAATTTTTTAGGTTTCTTGAAAGTTTCCAGCAATTTTTGCATAATTACTGAGTTGGATCTAATCATCCTCCTTTTTACACTAGGGTAATATTTTAAAAGGAGATAATACAAGGCAAGTCTTGTTTTTCTTTCAGGAAAAACATAATTAGAACCTCTATTAATAAATTGAGCTATACTTGCACTATTACCATCTCCCACCATTTCAAAAATCGTTCTACAATTATTTCCTATTTCATTATTAATTTTGTAGATTTGTAGATTTTTAGCAGCATAACTTCTTAAAATTGGTGGAGAGAAGTCACGTCCCATCCAATTTATTAATGGAACTCCGTGGGATGGTTCTTTCTTAAAATTTCCAGTATAGGTTCCAGTTATTATAGATACGTGGGCAGGATAAGTAATAGGAGGAAAATCAGTTATACAGTTCTCAGAATAAATCCCCTTTTCCAATAATTTTTTCATATTAGGGAGTAAACCTTTATTTATATAATCGAAAAAGTGTTCAGCCCTTACGTCGTCAATGATACAAAGAATAACCCTGTTGATCTTATTTATTAAGTTTCACCACTCGTAATTCTAGTTATGTATACCTATTCTTCCAAATAAATACATACTATTATAAAAAATTAACTAAGATTTTATACAAATATATAGAAAAGAGAAAAATGGTCTGAAATGTTGGGTATAATGGAGCCCCCGACGGGATTTGAACCCGCGACCTGCAGATTACAAGTCTGCTGCTATACCGCTTAGCCAAATAATAAGTTCATAAATTATTTTAAGCTACGGAGGCTAGGGGGCTTTATAAATTTAATTTTATATTTTATATGAAAGTGTTATAAATTTTTAATTTTGTGGTTTTAGACGCTTTTAAAAACTAACCAAAATAATTAAAAGTTTACTTATCTTTTTGTTAATCAATTATCTTATTATTAATTAAAAGTTCACTTATCTTACTTAGGAATAATATATAACAAGATGAGGTAAAAAAAAGTGTCTCCATTCACGAAAGAGGATGTAACTTCTCTAGCATTTAAAATTTATAAGGAAAATAAGAGTTTAGATAAATCTATTTGGGAATTGGCTGAGCTTTGTGTCACGATTAATAAAAATGTTAAAGATGGATATGATATCAAACCATTAGAAACAGATAACTTAATTCTTTTAATAAGAGAAAATGTTAACGGTCAATTGATTGTTCCTTCCGAAGGTGAAATTAAAGTAGTTGCTGAAATTATTTATCATGAAAATCCCTCCAAGAGTCAACTCGATTGGTACATAGCCGAGAAACAACTTCTTTTAGAAGAAATTAAAAGATTAATTAATAATAACAGATAGAAACAGATTTTCATAAACACAAATCAAGTAATTCTTCCTTTTTCCATATATTAAATAAGGAATAGTGGGTATTATAATAAATATTATAATAATTATTTATATTAGAGATTGAAATATTATTTTTTATTGGTTTGAAAATTGCCAAGTCCAAAAAAGAAAAAATCAGATGATAAGGCTCAGAAATCACTCTTTTCTTTCGTTAGTGAAAAAGAAGAGGGAAAAGAAAAGCTGAAAGAAATGATTAAGGAAAGAAAAACAGAAGAAATAGAAGAAGAGAAGAAAATTAAGGAAAAGGCACATAGAGTAGTGGAAATTACAAAAGAGGTTCCTGCTCCCTTGTCTTTTAGAGGAGATGATAAACCATTTGGCTTAAAAGAGGGGAATATCAAGTTAGCCAAGGTACTGCGCGAAAATGTTTCTTCAAAATATATTCGTTACCTAATTGAAAAAGATGAAATTGTTGAAAATATAGAGAGAGGGTTTTTACTTGATGTAGATTATGACGGTGGACAAAATAAAGCATACTGTAAATTTTATGATTTAGATTCTGATGATATAAAGATTTGGATCGATACCACTGATCATGAGCCTTATTGTTTAAGTAAAGAACCTATTTCAGAATTAGAAAAACTATATTATACTGAAAAAACGGGACAGAAAACAAAACTGACTGATTATCAAGGATTTAATCGGTTTGAAGAAATAAAGCGGTTTGATTTGTTAGATGATCAAGAGATTGACATGATTAAGATTTATGGTAAAACACCAACGAATATTGGAGGCTCTGGAATAAATATACGTAATATTTTAGGAAACAATGAAAAAAAAGCTTGGGAAGCTGATATTCGGTATCACCTTAATTATATATTTGATAGGCAATTAATTCCAGGTTTAATTTATAAAATTGAAAACGGTAAGCTTGAAAAATTATCTTTTGAGAAAATTGATGAAAATTCGAAAAAAATGGCTAATGAGCTTCGAGAATTATTTAAAAATGAAACTCCAGAAATTCAAGAATTTTCTGAGGAATTTTTAGATATTTTTATAACTCCAATCCCAGAAGTTAAACGTTTAGCTATGGACATTGAAGTTATGGTCGGCGAAAGAGATTATAAAATCCCTGATCCCCATTTAGCTAAGCAAGAAGTTATTAGCGTTTCATTTGTAGCGACAGATGGATTAAAATTAGTTTATATGCTTGAACGAGAAGGATATACATTCGAAAAAATGCATAAGAAATTCCCTTCTGACGCTAAAATTATGTTCTTCAAATCAGAGAAAGAGTTATTAATAGAAACTTTTCGCCTTATATGGGAGTATCCTATAGTTATTACTTTTAATGGAGATAATTTTGACTTAAATTATTTATACCATAGAGCTGAAAAATTAAAAATCGAAAAGGATCTAAATCCTATTCATGTAAAAAGAGGTTTTGGGATTCTATCTAAAGCTGAATGTGATTTAAGAAAAGGAATACATATTGACTTATTTAATCTATTTTTCAATAGAAGTATTTCTGGTTACGCATTTAGTGGCGCTTATGAGAGTGCCTCTCTTAATGCTATTAGTGCTGCCTTATTAGGAGAAGAAAAATTTAAGCATGATGAGATAATTCATGAAATGGAATATGATATTCTTTCTTGGTATAATCTTAAAGATTCTATATTAACCTTAGAATTAACAAAATTTAACAATTCACTAGTATGGAATCTAATCATTTTATTATGCCGAATAACCAAGATGCCTATTCATGATATGGTTCGGAGGCAAATTTCAACATGGATTCAAAATATCTTTTATTTTGAACATAGGAGAAAAAAAGCTCTAATTCCTCGTCGATCAGAAATAAAGGAGTCAAAACCAGGAGGAATCCTGTCCTCTAAATTTGATGACGAAAAATTTTTAGGAGCTTACGTAGTAGATCCGGTCCCAGGGATTCACTACGATGTAGTTGTTATGGATTTTGCAAGCCTATATCCTTCTATTATAAAAGAATATAATTTATCATACGAAACAGTCTTATGCCCTCATAAAGATGATGAAGATAACCTTGTAAAAGGTACTCCTTATCACATATGTACTCATAAAATGGGAATCTTTGCATATGTTGTAGGTTTTTTTAGAGATATAAGAGTAAAATACTTTAAACCGAAATCAGGAGATAAAAATTTAACCGAAAAGCAAAGAAATTATTATCAAACAATCCAACAAGCTCTCAAAGTATTCATCAACGGCTCGTATGGCGTTTTTGGATCCCAGAATTTCCCTTTATTTTGTTTACCTGTAGCAGAAAGCACTACAGGAATAGGACAATATTCTATTAAACAAACTATCAATAAGGCTGAACAATTGGGAGTAGAAGTATTATATGGTGATACAGATTCCGTTTTTCTGAAAAATCCTACAAAAGATCAAATGAAAGAAATTTCTGATTGGAGTAAAAAAGAACTTGATCTTGATTTGGAAGAGGAAAAAACATATCAATTCTTAGCCCTCTCTGAGAGAAAAAAGAATTATGTTGGGATTTATAAGGATACTAAATATACAGATATAAAAGGTTTAGTAGCTAAAAAGAAAAATACTCCTGAATTTATTAAGACCGTATTTAGCGAAATGATTGAGATATTGAAAAATATTACTAACAATGATGAATTTTTGAAAGCTAAGGATAAAATTATAGAAATTGTAAGAGATAACCTAAAGAAAATAGGAAAACCAGATACTTTTACTTTAGAAGATTATGCGATCAATATTGCTATACAAAAGAACCTTAGAAGTTACACTAAAGTCGTTCCACAGCATGTGAGAGCAGCACTAGAAATACGAGATGTAACAGGAAAAGAATATCAGAAAGGGGAAACAATAAGTTTTATCAAAAGTAAGGGGGCGATCGGAGCAAAAGCAATCGAATTAGCCAAACTCCAAGATGTTGATACCAAAAAATATAAGGAACTTTTAATATCCGCTTTAGAACAAGTGCTAGATGCACTCGGTATTACATTTGATGAAATTAAGGGTATTAAAAAGATGGATGCTTTTTTTTAATTTTTCTTACATTTAATACTTCACAATAGATAATACAAACATCCCATAATTAAGGCACAAAAAATAGGATTTAAGATATTATCATCAATTTTTAAATTTAAAAAGTCAATAATAAAAAAAACTATAGCTCCACTGCTAGCAATAATTATAATCTTGCTGAAATTTAATGTAGATTCGAATATTAATAACATTAATATACTTATTCCGAAAGACGCCAAAAAACCAGCAATATATCCAACCACTGTCTTATCTGAAGATTTAGGGAAATAAATTTTTCCAAATCGAAGCCCAAAAACTGAGGCGGCACCATCACCGATAGTAGCTATTAAGCTAGCAGCAGCAAATACTCCAAACGGAAAGAAAAAAATAGGTGCAAAGGATAATACTAATATTGTAGGTTTAATAAATTCATAATTTTCCTTACGTTTCATCGATTTTCCTAACAAGTTCAAAACATTATCAGGTATTAAATGAAAAAAATTTCGACTCTCAAAAATATATGAGAGTCTTATATAATCTAAAGCACCAAATATTAAAATTCCCGAATATCCTGCAGTTAAAATTAAAAATTTTCCAAATTCCTCACCAGTAATACCCCAAATGTTGTCGGCATTCCCTATCCCATCCCAAATATATACTGAAAAAATCCAGAGAAGAATTATTATTCCTGCTGGAAATAAATGTAAGGCTTTCCGATGCAAATCAGTTTTTAAAATTTGCTTTCTTTCACTTGTTATACCATTATTTTTTTCATCAAATCTTTTAAGAAAGGCTTCAATGTTTCTTTTTTCTTTGATATCTGGTTTCCTTTTTACAACAAATTGAAATTGATAATATAATATTAGAAATATCAACCCAGGTGTAAAGATACATATGAAAAATGTAGATAAGACTTGAAACAATCCAAAGTCCGTATTTTCGGTCCAAAAAAAAATAGGATATATCAACCCAGCTAATATCCATAGAACAAAAGTCAAAATACTATTCAAAAAATTATGCTGTTCTGGATATTTTTTTCTTAATTCGATAGCATAATAAAATAAACCACCACCACAAATGACAAAGAGAATCGTTACAGGTAGAGTGATTATATTGTATACCATGATAAAATTAATTAAATCACTATCTCAAAAATATGTTTTGTAAAAATAATTGATTTAAGTTGAGTAAAGAAAATAACTGTTTATGATATTTAGACTTTTTAATTTTAAATTGATTATTGAAAAATTAATATTAAAAATGGTTAAAAAGAGAATAAAAAAAAAATTATAATCCCATAAGAAGGATATCATCTATGGTCTTGCGAAGTTTCTTTAAATTTTCATCCCCAATGGCTTTATCAACTTGGACTTTTAAATCTAAAGCAGTACTAATAGCTTTAAAGATTGAATTTTGTATAAGGCTATTAAAGCTACTTTTTTCTCCCTTCACTTCTTTAAATTCTTCTACTCGTCTAAGCATTGCGTCTTCATAATCTTTCGCTGTTGACGTCCTTAGCTCCGCTAATTTTCGGATTTTTATGCCATCTTTATCTTCAAAGGTTTCTTCAGGCATTTATTTATCACCTTCCTTTTCAATTCCACCATTACGGGCTACTTCTTGCTGAACCTCTTCAACAGCCTGACCTGTAGAGGTATCAAATTCATCCCTTACTTTTGCTGTAAGTTGCTTGGCAATTTGTTTCTCAATAATAGGTCTATGAATAGTGTTCATTGTACAGAATGAAATCTCTTTAACTGTCTTATCAGGCATTGCTATCCCAAAATGCACAATACACCTTTTAGTTCTTTCAATATCCATATTATAGGCATCCTGAAAATGCATGCTCGAAAGTAGCAATGCGCCATAGCTAAATGAACTCACACTCTCCCAATCTCCACGCATTACTAGCCTTGAAAACATCTCCATGAGCTTTCCTGGTTTTTTCATATATTGTAATACTCCAAGTAAAAATCTCGCTCGAAGCTGCGTTTTGTCTAAAAAATTAAGTCCTTTATCAAGTGTCTTACCAAAATCACCAAATATATCTTCAAAAATTTTAATTGGTTTCTTCTCTTTATGCTTTATTTTAGCCCAAAAACGGTTTGCGAAATCTATAACTTTTAATGGGTCAAAATATTCCATTATAGGCATCATTTCCCCACTATCAGGGTCTGTGACTAAATATGAAGCAAAACCGCAATCAGGATGACATGTAAACTCTATAGGGTCGACATCTGCTAAATAAGCTATAACTCTACCGAATTCCACAATGGTACTTAGCGGATACCATGCATTTTCCATACTAATCTTTCCTCCGGTTTGTTTCTCGATCTCTTTGAGAATATCTGCATTTGTTATTCGAAGATCTTCTCTCTCTTCAAATGCAATTCGTCCACAAAGCGATACGGGTTGAAATGTTATCCCCCGTACAACATCCACATTATCAATAGCATATTGAATAATATTACCAACTTCGATGTCTGTAACTCCTTTAGCAATTGTAGCAACCAACACTATGGAATCTAAACCCGCTTTACGGCAATTTTCTATAACTCTTTGTTTGTATGCCATAAGGTTCTTAATTCCGCGAGTTTTTTCGTATGTAGCATCATTTATGCCATCGAATTGGAAGTATAATGTATCTAAACCCGCTTGTTTTACCTTTTTAGTCCATTCTAGGCCACCATTTTTCTTTTGGAAGCCATAACCATTTGTAGCTACGATAACCTCTTTAAATCCGTTATCTTTTGCCATTTTGCAAATTTCAGGAAAGTCCTTTCTAACAGTAGGTTCTCCACCGGTAAACATTATAGCAATTGCTGGAATTGGTTTACTTCTAAAATGTTTCATAATTCTATCGATTTCTTCCAATGTAGGTTCAACTAAATAGCCAGATTTTTGTACATTCGCATAACAAAAGTTACAATTAAAATTACAGCGATTTGTTAAATCTATTAAAGCTAATGAGCAAGTTGAAATGTGTTGTTCACATAAGCCACAATTATATGGACAGCCCCTTGGATCTTCACCAATAAAATCAGGAGGATTAGTTTCACCATCTTTATCAAATTTCCAAACAATGTTTCCATCTTTATCTCTTATAGCCCAATGTGTCCATTTATAATATTTAGCACTCGAACTAAGTTTATCTTTGAAAAATCCATGTTCTTCACATGATTTTTTCATCCAAATTTGATCATCTTCTTCATAAACTTCAGCATCAATAGGTTCTAAACATTCTGGACAAACACTTCGCGTTTTTCGATAATATGGTACACTTAAATACTCATCATCGTCTAAATGGTACATTTTCTGTATACTCCAAATTAAAAAATTTTAATAAAATAGTTATTTATCCAAAAATGCATTTGATTATTTTTAAATTTTTTACGATGAATACGATTCTTAAGAATAATATTATTAAAGTTCGTAAAACTTAAAAATTAATCGATTTGAGTCTCTCATACCCTTTATTGGAGAATATTATTTTTGAAAATTAAATTCAAGTAAATGTTAATAATTAGAAAAACCAAGTAAATACTTAAGAAAATATTACTAAAATTTATTAGAAAAAAATGAAGACTATGAGCTCTGGTTTTATAAATAACCAAAATATGATTTTAGCTACGGATTTTTATCAATTAACGATGGGAGCGGCCTATTATCAATATAATCTGGAAAATAATATTGATGAAAAAGATGATATTGCTACTTTTGAATTATTTATTCGACAATTTCCTAGAAATCGTAATTATTTAATTTTTGCAGGTTTAGAACAAGCAGTTCACTTCCTATTAAATGCTAGATTTACAGAGCGTACTATTGAATTTTTAAGAGAGAAAGCAGTTTTTAAAAATATTGATGCAAATTTTTTCAATGAGTACTTACCTAATTTTAAATTCAATTTGAATGTCTGGGCAATGAAGGAAGGAAACTTTTTCTTCCCAAATGAACCAATTATAAGAGTAGAGGGTCCTATGTTTCATGCTCAAATTGTTGAAACATATTTGCTTAATGTAATTAATTATCAAACTCTTGTTGCTTCTAAAGCATCAAGAATTAAAAATATAGCTCCAGATAAAGTTCTTCTTGAATTTGGCACAAGACGATCACATAGTCCACTTGCTGGTGTATATGCTGCCCGAGCAAGCTATATTGCAGGATTTAACGCTACCAGCAATGTAGTTGCAGATCTGGAATTATCAATTAATTCTACTGGCACTATGGCTCACAGTTTTGTTCAAAAATTCGAGAGCGAATTAGACAGTTTTGACTCATATTATAAAATTTATGATAAAGACTCTATCCTATTAATAGACACATACCATACTGAGAAAGCAGCTGAAAAATCTTGTAAGTTTGGAAATAATATAAAAGGAGTTCGAATAGATTCTGGCGATCTAATTGATCATGCCAAAAAAGTTCGAAAAATTTTGGATGATAATGGATGTGAAAAAGTGTTAATTGTAGCAAGTTCAGATTTGAATGAATATAAGATAAAAGAGATTATTGATAGAAATGCTCCCATAGATGCTTTTGGTATTGGAACTGAATTAGCAACCTCTAGTGACGATCCCACGATTTCTGGAGTATATAAATTAATAGAATATAATAATATACCTAAAATAAAGATAAGTGAAGAAAAATTAACCTATCCTGGAGTAAAACAGGTTTATAGGATATACGACAAAGATGGGATGTTTAAAGAAGATTTATTAGCTTTGGAAAACGAAACTGCACCTCCCAATTCAGAAGCGTTATTAATTCCTGTAATAAAGAATGGTGAATTAATTAACCCTTACCCTAAATTAGATAATATCCAGAATTATTATTTAGAGAATATAAAGAAACTACCTGATACTTATAAGAAATTGAAGGAAGCCAAAATATTCAAATTGAAAGTTTCTAAAAAATTAGAGCAACTTACAAATTCATTAGCACAAAAATATCCTTAAAAAGATACTTCAATAATATAAAATCATACTTTTTAATGATTTAACCTCGTAAGGTTAGCACATATATCCCAAAGTTTTTTTGCAACAGAAGTATCATAGGTAATTTCTTTAGATTTTGCCTCATTCTTATCTATAAAAAACTTTCCGCTTACACCTTCTACTTCAGGAGAAGAAGCAAGATAAATTGAAGTCTTAGCTCCTTCTTCTGGGCTCTTAGCAAGACTAAAGATAATTTTTGTAAAAAATTTAATGATTCCTTTATAATAGCGAGTAATATTGGTCTTTATGAATCCTGGATGAAGACAATTTACTGTAATTCCAGTACCTTTTAACCGCCTAGCAAATTCATATGTGATAAGAATAAGAGCAGTTTTGGATCGAGAATACGCCTTCCATGATCTAAAGTATTTTTTAGATTGAAGTTTTTCAAAATTAATAGATTTGCTTTGCACATTCGATGCAACATTAATTACTCTAGCAGGGCTACTGTTTTTTAGAGTTGGAATTAACAAATTTGTTAGTAAAAAAGGGGCTAAAGTGTTAATAGCAAATGCTTTTTCAATACCATCCACTGTTTCATATCTTTTACTGGGATTGACTCCTGCATTATTTATTAGGACATTTAATTTATCATATTTTTTTTTGAAATCTGAAACAAAGTCTCGAATAGATTGCTGTGAAGAAAGATCTGCTAGCATTAATTCAATTAACTCATTTCCACTTTCATTTATTATTTCAAACTGTGCTTCTTCGCCTCGAGATTTATCGCGACAAAGCATTATAATATGTGCTCCTAATTGAGCCAGTCCTAATGCTGTTGCTTTACCTATTCCTGAATTAGCTCCTGTTACAATACAGATTTTATCTTTCATGTAATTAGATATTTAGTTACTAAAAACTGTAGTTATTAAATCCCTAGGTATGAATAAATTAAAATATTTCTGATTTCAAAATGAAGAGAGAAAAATTAAAGATTTTAAATAGGACTCTTAGTGTATTGATTATTTCCTCGCAGCTTTTCTAACATTCTTTACTATATAACCCCAAAAATTATCTTTATCCAATTTACCATTAAAGTTGATTTTATCTCCTTTTTTAAAACTGTTTTCACTCTGTAGTTTTTCACTAATTCTCACTTTTAAATTTTCAACATTTTCGATATCTTCTTCACGATAATCACTTGCTTTTTTCAATTTAGGACCAAACTTAATATTTTTAAGCGAAGCTATAAAAAATCTTGTTATATTCCCTTGAAATTCAGATTCTCTTTCAAGGATCTCCGTAATTTCACCTTCATATACAGTTATAGATGAATTAAGAAAATTCATTAATTTGGCGCCCGACGATGTCTCATCGATAAGAACTGCGGCTTCTTGTATTTTCTCAACTTTTTCCCCAACTTGCGCTCCTGCAAGTTTAATAGTTTTAATTTTTTCTTCAAAATCATCCGGTATAGCAGTTAAAGTCCAATCTTTAAGTTTAAACCAATTTTGTTTTAATGAAAAAATAAATCCAATCCAAAAATGACTGCAAAATCCCATATTCGCCCCAATCCGACAATCGCAATCACGCTCAGGATTATCTATATTTTTTGGAGTAATGGATAAAAATGATTGTACTTCCCAATTCCACCCTTTAAATAATAACTCAATTTCATGATCATCAGGATTTACTATTTTTATTTCGGCGATACTTTCTCTATTTTCACCATTAATTTTCTTTATTGCTAAATCAATTCCATTAGATATTATTTCAATTTCTTTTTGTTGTAATAGTTCATTATATTCTTCTTCTGCTAACGAATCAAGAATATAATCAATTAATTCCAATTTCTTAAGCTTTGAAAATCCTTTAATTTCAAAATCTCGGCATATTTGTTTCAAATTATCCAAATTTAAGTATTGTAAAAGAAAATTCAAGTAAGTTCTATTATCTATAGATCTATTCATTTTATTTCAAGCCCAATAATTATAAAATACTAATTCTCCAAGAATTATTTTGATTTATTGCTTATAATTATAACTGCTGTAAAAATTCTTTCATCATATTATTATTAGAAAATCTAATTGTAGTAAAGCGTGAAAATGATAGGAATCTCCCAAAAAAGTGTAATTTAAGCGGGATCAATTTTTTAAATATAAAGAAAGTAAAATAAAAATCGTTTAATCTGTCATAGTCCCTCTAACAAGAAAATCTGTCAGATTCTTAATAAGTTTTTCCTCTTCAAGTTCAAAATCACTCCGAATCCACCAATTAAATACTCCCAGTACTGTAGATGTCCAAACTCTAGCTGTTACACTGGGATTTTGGCTACGAGCTCCATATTCTACTAGCTTTAAGATAATTTTTTCTACTTCATCTGTAAACTTATCAATAATCTCATTTCTTTTCGCTCTGTATTTATTATTAATCCCACCCATTTGTTCAAGAAAAATGAGGAAAGTCTCTTTTTTTGCTTTAAATATCTTTGCATATCCTCGAAAGAGGTTCTTAACAGCAGAGATTGGGGGGATTCTATTTTCTTGGAAATAAATGAATAATTCTCTAAACTTCCCGATCATAAGCTCAGCTAATCCACTAATTATGACTTCAAATATTTCCTCCTTACTTTTAAAATAATTATAAAAATTTCCTACTGAAGTTCCAGCCTTTTTTGTAATATCTTTTATCCGAGTGTTATTAAATCCTTTTTCTTCAAAAACAGAGAGTGCTGATATTAAATATAGGTTTCTCTTTTCCTTCTTAATTATTTCAGACTTTCTTGCTCTTAAAGACATTTATAATCATCTCAAAAAATATTATATAATTTATATCAAAGCAAAATTCATTAGAAATGTTATTACATGTTAAGAAATTAAGTTAAAATTTATTACTTTTTATTTTTCAAATTTCAATAGGTTTATTAATTTTCTTACAATTTTTTAATAAAATTCGATTAATGGAAGTAGGAAAATGATGAGAATTATATAAATGTGCTATTTTAATATCTTTTCTAAAATAATTCGTTGTAAAATAAAGATAAGGATCTAATGAATGAATATTCATTCAGTGAATGACGATTCGGAAAAATCCACCATTGGAAGCGTATGAAAATATTTATATAGTAAAGTATCTTTCTTATTAAAAAATAATTATTTAATTAAAAAAACATTTGAATAAAAGATTAACACTAAAGGTGAAAATATAAATGAGTATTCTGAACCCGGATTTCTTATTAAAGTTTGGCGAGATAAAATTCGCGGAAGAAAATAGTATTCTTATTAATGATTTTGAGCTTTCTTTAAAGAAATATTTATCGACCCGCGATAAAATTCCACGAGGACGTTATAAGTTCGGTGAAATTGACAATTCTGCTGTAAAGGATTTTACACGTTCATTTTTGAGTTATTTTGAATAAATTTTTAATATTATTTTTTAACCAACTTAAATAATATTTTTCTTGTTTTTATTTACTTATTTCTGATATTGAAAACATTAATTTAAAGAATGAATTCTTTAAATTTATAATTACTTTTCTAAAAAATATATTATCAGGTAAATTTAAATGGAATATATGAATGAAATAGAAGAAGTTTTTATTGAAACCAATGGAATTAAACTTCATACTATCATTGTTGGATCTGGAGAACCCTTAATCTTACTACATGGCTTTCCAGAGTTTTGGTATTGTTGGTCAAAAGTAATCCCCTTCCTTAAAGACGACTTTAAATTGATAATCCCCGATATGAGAGGGTATAATTTATCTGAAAAACCTGAAAGCGTTGAAAATTATAAGGTAGAAATTCTAATAGAAGATATTAAAGGATTGAGTGAATCATTGAAATTAGGAAAGTTCAATCTTGCGGGACATGATTGGGGAGGTACTGTAGCATGGATATTTGCCGAAAAATATCCTGATCTATTAAATAAGTTAATTATATTGAATGCTCCACACCATAAAATTTTTCAACATTTATTAAGAACTAATAAAGAGCAGCAAGAAGCAAGTTACTATATTTTTAAGTTTTTAAAGCCAAATGGAGAGAAGTTCATAATTGAGAATGACTATGAAGCACTGAAAGAAGTAGTATTTACAGAAAGCTTTACTGAGTTTGATAAAGAAAAATACCTTGAAGCGTGGTCTAAACCTGGGGCAATACTGGGAGGAGTGAATTATTACAGGGCAAATACAAGCTTTAAGCAATGGACAGGTATCATTGAGACACCTACATTAATACTTTGGGGAATGAATGACATTGCTTTAAAACCTCAATTATTAGATGGATTGTCCGATTATGTTAAAGATTTAAGAATAGAACGTAATGAAGAATCTTCTCATTGGATTACTCACGACGCTCCTAAATTTGTCTCTTCAAAAATCCGGGAATTCATTCAAAATTAATTATCTTTAGGGAAAACCTTTTTATTTTTATTTAAAATATTTTTCATACAAAATCTTTGTAAGATGGCAAAATATATGAGAAGATAACCTGACATTGGATATTATAGAATGAAATCAATAAATTTATAAGTTTCATTTATTGGTTACAATATAATAAGCTTTGAAAAAATTTTAATTCTTATTTTGAATTCTATCAATTAGATAAAAAAACATATTAAAAATGGAAGAAGACAATAAACAATTCTCTTGGACGACAAAACTCGATTGGTTAAATATTTTATCAAAGCTTAACCTAGGGAGTATTAGCCAGATTCCAGAATTCAAAAGGGATAAAGCACTCAGAAGAATTACTAAGTTCTATGGTACAGAAGCACTTATGGAATTTGAACCAAATTATTTAGATAAACTTGTTGTAAATGAATTAAAAGAATTAATGAAAAAAGAATTACTACTAAATGTGAGAAAACAAGAAAGAATAGAAAAAGACATTCGGAATAAAATAATCCCAATGAAAAGGGGTGGTATTATTAGGCTTGATCCTAATGATCTTAAAGACTTTAAAGGAGATCCTGAGGAAATTCAGGATATGTTGAAATATTTCTATAAAAAGTTCCTAGGAAAGGACGATGATGATAATGATGACGAAAGGGATAATTACAAGGAAGATAATACAGGATATTACATTTAAAAAACTTACTTCTTAAAGTTAATAAAAAATTAATAAAAAAAATTAATATATTTTACGATTTAACAGCTTTAAATCTACTCGTTTTATCTTTCTATAACTAAAAAAGAAAATTAGATAAATAAATCCCGACCAAATCATCCACGATAAAACTTGGTATACATCCATGTTTAAAATATAATTAATAAAATCCTCCAAAACATAAAATCCAAAATCATTCAAATCGCTAGGAAAGTCTACTATTTTTGGATTCAGATCAATCGCAATAACTTCATGTGTATTATTTTTTAAAGTTTCAAATACGTTAGCTATAGTTAGATTTGTTGGATCAGCTAACCTCACTTTAATAAATGTATTTAAATCCTCATTTGAATGAATATCACTACCTCCTATACATGTTAGATTATTATTTAAACAATAAGTCCTTATTTGTTGATATTTAGTACTATAACTACCGCCATTTACAATTTCAAATCCATCAATACCCCAATCTCTTAATTGACTTAGATTATATGGAATCCCATATCCTCCATGTGGATTTGGATCATAATTATAATGATTTACAGTTATATATCCTCCCTGTGATTTCACATAAGCTATCAAATCAGACGCGTTCATCGCAACCGGTCCTCCAGGAGTATAAGATTCAAGTGGTACAATTTCTTCAGCAATCCCAAAATAATTCATATGAATATCATTCTCGTGATCTGTCCATTCTTCTGCTATGAACACAACAAAATTCAATCCATGTTGAGCTACATAATTTTGAGCCATTGTAGCACCTCTTATATTATCATGGTCAGAAAAAGCAGCCCCTGATATGCCTTGTTGGATGTACCAATGAATTCTTTCTTCAACTGTTAACCATCCATCTGAAAATGTAGTATGAACATGAAAATCGAATAAAAATTCATCATCATCGAGTGGTCCTATAGGAACTATTTCGTGGGGTGTAAAAGGAGTAGAGATTAAAACGATATTACTGCAAATTAGTAAAGCACCAATTCCAAAGTAAAAAATTGTTTCTCGCATTACTCGCTTTTTTACTTTCTTTCTTGTTTTTCGGAATAAGGATTTCTTAGATAAGTTAAGTGTAAGGTTTGGATGCAATAATTTGATAATAGTATAAGCTACTTTTATGAAAATGAGAATAAGGCTAATATGAAATCCTAATTGAATAGGCACCATAAAATTTCTACTTACAAAGAAATAACCTTGAAAAGCATAACCAATAAGAATGTATATTCCAATTATCAAAACAGCTAGCATCAACACTTTAAAAGAAAAAGAAATGATATCTGCTAAGGGGTAAGTGATATATCTATATTTCTCTGAATTAAACTTACCCCTTCTTTTTAAGTATAAATAAATTCCTCTTAGAATCGGATAAAAAATCAAAAAAAGATACATCCATGTAAATTCATACTCTAAAACATAGGCAATTGCATAAAAAGGCTCTATAAAATATCTTTGCACTGGCAATTCACTTGAAAATTCTGACGAAACATCGACTTGTCCAAGAGCATCATAGAATATTACCGTTCTTTGACCAATGATTGATAAAACAACGAGGAAAACAAGCCATACTAAGAAAGCAACAGAAATAATCGTGAAAAATTTATTATTTTTTATTAAAGATCGAATCTTCATAATAACTATTTTTATTGAACTTATTAATAAACTTTAAAACAAAGTCAACTGAGGTAACTAATCTAATGGAGCTACTATATAATTGTCTAATGTTGTTAACGAAGACTCAAATTTTTGGTAAATTTTAATATCTATAATAGGGAATGTATTACAAAGTTTTCTTCTTAAATCTTTTTCGTTAATCTTGCATGATTTAGAAGGTTTTTTACCTTTTAGAATCAGATATAATACTGGCATTTGAGGGTTAGATGGATGAAGATCATAATTCAGATAATTTATTGAGGATGATAATTTTTCATTTAAATATGGTTCAATATCATTCTTATTTCTTATTTCAAAATTGAAATTAATTGTTACCCAGAGATATTTTCGATTAATTAAACGAATTTTTTTAACTTGTTTTACGAATTTTTCAAATTTTTTTGAAATTTCTACTAAAAAAATACCTCTTTTAAAGGAATTATCTATGGAACATACAGCCTCTGAAGATCCTGGGTTATATATCCAATCTTCAAGAACAAATTGTTTATGGAAATGACCTAAAGCTAAATAATCAACCCGATGTCGTAAGGGGTGGATATCTTCTAATTTGATGCCGGAAACATTTTCCATTTGACCTTCGATGCCAAAATGCTGTAAAAGAATGTTAAATAGACCATTATCCTTTATTATCGCCTTTCTTATTCTTGAAAGATAAGAAATTGGCTGTTCACCAAGATAGCGAGTACCATAAATCATTACATTTTTAACTTGTATTTTACCCCCTTTTTTTGTATTAAAACAAAAAGGCTTAAACATCTCTTCAGAAGGCGCTTCTAAATCAGCATCAAGAAGGATTATCAATCCTAAACTATTTAAAAGTTTTAACCATGACTGACCTCGTCTTTCGAATCTAACTCCTCTTGAAAATTTACGGATATCATGATTACCCTCTATTGCTATGATTAAAATAGTTCCATTTGTAAATTCTTTGAAATCCTTCAATATATTAACAATTTTAGTTAATTTTCCTGGTAAGATTTCTAATGAAGTAAATACATCTCCACCTAATAAAATAAAATCAACATGATGCTTAATTGCTAATTCTAATATTTCTTGGAAAGCTTGAATAAAATCATTTGATCTATAATCGTTGCGATATTGAGCAGCGCCGAGATGTATATCACTGGCATGAATAAATTTAACCGAATCATGGTTTGTATATTTTAGAACTATTGAATTTCCTAATTTCGTTTCAAAACAGTTCTCGATTGTCATAAATAAAAAATGGTTCAATTTTTTATGTACAATTAATAATTATATCAGAACCAGCTTTTTAAGTAATAAAAGTCTAAAAAAGTAGTGAAGAGTAAGTAACTGAAATTACAAACAAAATTATTATTATTTTTAAAATTATTCGACTTACTATAATCTAAATCTATTTGAAAATCAAAATGGAAAGTGAAGAATCTAAGTACGAAATTGGTGTGATTCATGGAAGATTCCAAGTTTTGCATAATGACCATATAAAATATCTTCTAGCGGGTAAAAAATTATGCAACCATCTTATAGTGGGTATTACAAATCCAGATCCTTCCTTAACAAGAGATTCAGAAGCAAATCCTCATAGGAGTACTCCCATAGCGAATCCATTAACTTATTATGAACGTTATATAATGGTACAAGATGCACTAATAGAGCAAGGTTTAAAATTTCCGGAGTTTTCCATTGTGCCATTCCCAATAAATATTCCAGACCTTATTAAATATTATGTCCCAATCAACGCTATTTTCTTTCTAACTATATATGATGATTGGGGTCGTCTAAAAAAGAATTTTTTAGAATCATTAGGGTTGAAAATTCATGTTCTATGGGAAGTAACTCTCGAGAATAAAGGACTTAGCTCAAGTGATATTCGTGAAGCCATGATTCAAGGTAAACAATGGGAACAGTTCGTACCAATAAGTGTGGCAAGACTTATGAAAGAATGGAATATAATTACTCGTCTTAAAAAATTAAGTCGATTATAAACATAAAAATTATACTAAGATTAATTTGTTTAATTTATAACCAAATCTGAATATTAACAAATAATTATTAATATTAATTGAACCATATAAAAATTAAATTAAACGTTACTGGTGGTATCAATAGTTTTATTTCAGAATCCTATTACACGAATTATATTAGTTTACGTAATTCAAGGAATTATGCTGATTTTTTTTTCCTCACTGGCTTACCAAATAGTAAGAAGAAGAAGACAACGCTTAAATCTAATATTTAGTGGATTCTTTATAAGTATGATTATTGCTTTTATTCTCAATATGATTTATTTCGTTATCAACGTCGAATATGAGGAAATCGTTATATTTCTTCATTTTTTATCTTGGTTCTTTGTAACTTTTGGATTAATTTTTATTTTAATTGTAAATATGATAATATTAGAATCAACTATTATCTTCTCAGTAAAAAGGCAAAATAGATATATTTTATTATTTGGACTATTACATTTCTTTGGGATGTTAATAATTTTATTAGTTTCCAACGGAGTTTCGATAAATCCACAAGGATATCCAGTTTGGAAACTGCAATTTTTTATTTATATGGCGTCAATCGTAACTGTGTTTGAAATTATTCCAATAATTTATACTATGTGGAAAATATATATTAGCTTTGAAACCAAAGAATTGAAGAGGAGATGGCTCTATTATTTAATAGGCTCATTAGGCTTAATTATTTGTAATTTATATTCGATAATGATATCACATTTATTGAATATTGCTGAATTTAGGGATTTTATAATGATATTAGGGGTTTCAGTTCTATTATGGGTTTCTTTGATGTATTATGGAATTGGTGCGAAATTAAAAAAATAAAAGGTTCCCCTGTGTTTATTAAAATAAATAGTATATATACTAATTAATGTTTCACGATCTTTTTATTTATTTCATGTAAAAGAATCGAAAACCTTATAAAGACTTATATGAAGTATTAATTAGTATTTAAAGAATTCATCACTCCACAAATTTACTATGCAAACTGCCAGCAAAAAGTATATATTAACACAAGAGGATAAACTCTATTTTCAAAAATTTGTAGCTAAAGATGGAGAAGAATATGGATTAAGATTTGGAAATCCTAATGATGCGATAACTATTTCTAGGATCTTCAAAGAAATTTATGGTTTTGAATATGTTAATCCCATAGTATACAATATCAATCTTTTAAAAAGAGAGTTATCAAAAAAAAATAATCTGTGGTTTATTGGTGAATCAATAAAAAATAATGAAATTGCTGGAGCGGGATTAATAGAAGTTGATAGATACATTGCACATGCCAGTAAAGCTGTAACTAAGAAAAAATATCAAGGTCAAGGAATCACAACAAAAATAGGAGCTGCGGGTATTTTAACAGTAACAAAAATGCCTCAATTTGATAATGTGTTAAGACTTGATTCTGATGTAAGAAGCTCTTCGATTCGATCTCAAAAACTTATCGAAAATGCTGGGGCTGTGCCTTATGGTTTAATTCCTGCATATAACAATTTTGGAGATAAAAGACATTATAATTTGGATGAAAATAAGCCGTTTCCTCCACAAACAGAAGAAGGAGCATTCCTATATTCCATTTTATTTAAAAATTTATGGAATAAAAGAGATAAAAATGTCTATTTATTAAATAATGAGGACGTTATCTTTTTCTATGAATTTATTAAAAAAATATCAAAAAAAATGAATAATGATATCTTAATACTTGAAAATGGTATAAAAAATAAAGGTTATGAATTGTATGGTGTTTCTAAGGAACCATACAACGGGATTGTGAAACTATACGGCTATATTAAAGAAAAATCTTTAAACAATCTACTAAAAACGTATCGTGACTGGCGAATTATTCTATGGAGAATCCCAACAATTAAAAATGGAATTTCTTCAATGTGTCTTGCTTTAAGTAAAGGGTTTAAGATAGTTGGTTATGATATTGGCTTTAATAATATAAATTGGACATTATATGATTCGGTTATTTTTGCATATTATCCTAAATGTAATTATGGATGTTTAGAAGTAAACTGCACTAATACTCCCAAACCATTAGTAAAAAAGATAAAGGAATCATTTAGGTCTTAAAAAATTTAATCTGGTTATCCGTTATCACTTTCAATTATGTTAATAAAGATACTACTTTTTCTTCCAAAGTTTGTGTACCAGTTCCGAAGATTTTATTAATTATTATCTTAAAAGGCTCAAACTGACCAATTTTCGTAAGATTACAGCCATCATATTGAGAGATAAATCTTTTTAATAATTTTTCCAATAAGGGTAAAATAGTTTTATGTAAATATTTCTCAAGTCTATAATCCTTATCCAAAACTATGAAAGCTACGATCTCTTGTACATCCCTATATAAGTCTTTTATCGAACCTTTCTTAAAAATTATGGAATATTTATCACTTTCAAAATATTCTACTGGTTCCATTAAGCATTCAGCAAAGGATAAGAGTCCACTCATTAGCCCGCTTGAACAAACTAAATTTGTCTTTTGTTTACTAGCCCTATGATAGCTAGTGAAGATAATGGGAATTCCATGGAAGAGTATACCAGCTTCTCGAATCAACATAGTGAACTATGACGTAAATTAAACCAAATCGCTATTATAATATATTCTTATAAGAATATTCCTAATACACGACGAAACTCATATATTTAAATCTAATTGTTTGTGGTAATATTCCGTCGCAATAGTACGACATTATTGTAAAAGAGAATTTTGTCGAAGAAATAATCTTAATTTATACAATATTAATTGTTTTACCAAAAATACAAGTATGAAAAAAAGTAGAGGTAAGGATATTTAAATCTAATTCCATATAAATTTAATTCATTGTATTACTATCTAAATCTGTATCTAACTTGTTTAATGCATGGTGGCATATCTCTATACAACCATTAAGATTTTTTGACAAGCACTTTTCTGGTGTATCGGTTGAACTATGGATAAATTTTGAATCCTTTTTTGAATTAAACCAACAAACTTGTAATTCTTTTTTTAGTTTTTTAGCAAAAAATTTAAATATTATATGGTCACTCAAAAATGATATTGATTTTGTTTCCTTTATCAAAGAAATCTCTTTCTCTCTTGCGATATCTTCTAAAATATTATTTAGACTTTTATTTAAGATAGTTTTTTTAAAAATTCCAACTTTATCAATCAATCCAATATAAGATCCAACCATATCGATATTTATATTATAAGATTTATTGAGGTTATAATTCTTATCTAACCACTCAAAATTTCTGGCACAATAATTTTTTGTGCCCCATAACCCAAACTCTTCAGCACCAGCCCATAAAAAGATTAAATCTATATTATTAAGCGGGTTGGTATGAAAAATTTTTGCTAACTCGATTAATATGGCTGTACCACTGGCATTATCAATTGAACCATTTGATTTATTATTAATTCTAATACTAAGGAAAAATCCTAAAAAGACTAAAAATGTTATACAACTCAGTAATTTAGCAATAAAATGAAGATCTATGATATAACTTATTGGAAAATAAATGGAAAAATAAGAAACATAAATTAAAAACATGTATTTTAAGAACCTTTCAGGATAATTAAAACAAGCGGAATCATAATGGGCAGAAAAAATAGCAACTGGTCCTTCCATAAAATTTGTTTTAGCCTTAACCTTAGTAAGAATATTTTGTGAACAAAATTGCTTTTTAAATGATCTTACTCTGCCTAAATTTGATTTATAGTCTATAAAATCTATAATGTTTTTTATGAAATAAATTACTATTAACATGAATATTAACTTAAAAAACTCAAATCCCCCAACGAGAATACTGCTTAAAACGGCAATAAACATTAAAAAATTAACACTTAAAAAACATACCCATAAATTACGCAAAAATGGGGGCCATAAAAAATATTCTGTTTCAAATTTTATACTTTCTTCTTTTAACATATCTTTTATATAGTTAATAGTCTTTAATTCTCCTTTAGTTCCTGCCTTTCGCCCAAATGCTAGAGATTTTACATGATTGAGTGCTGCTTGTTTGTTATATAAAGATGAAGATGAAATATTGTATCATCTCTACATTATAAATTTCGAATAAAATATTTTGTTTCGAACTACTTTAAGAAGAAATTATTATTATAAGTTCGTAAAATTTATTGTATAAGATAATTTTCGAAGGAATAAGGCAATCTCCTAATTTTACCTTGATAATTAAAAAAAAAATAATTAAAATTTCGAAATTTTTATATGTTATATTTATTATTCAGGCATTTTCATTCCTATTGTTGCCAAGGCTTCTCCTGGTTCTAACCAAACCTCATATGAATATTCAAACCCCTCGATTTCATTGTACATAGCTAAAATCTCATTACCGCGAGTTAGAGCTTCTTCGAGTTTCCCTTTATTTACTCGGGATATAGTAACAACTTTTATTCCAAATGTTGTCGTTTTAACAGCAGCATTTACAAGAGTCTCTCCTAATGATTCATCATCAGGATATTTACTTAATTGCTCTAGAAACTTTTTTGCTGCCTCGGGTGCTTTATGGCTTGGAAAGATAGCAGTTGTAAAGGTATACATATTTTACCACCTCTATTATTATTTTATTTTTAAATAACATTAGATTTTAAGGCAAACGTTAAATTATTTCCGTGATATAAAAATCTTTACATTTTTAGCAAAAATGAAGAAATGGAATGTCATTTAAAAACAAAAAGAAACCGATCTAAAATGAAAGATATAGCTCTAGTTGATAAATCATTAATCATAACTCTATTTATTTATTTTTTAGTTTATTTTTTTCCACTAGAATCATATTGTAAAGATCATCCATAGTTTGAGGAGGAACATATTGTTCTTCCTTTTTCTGAAGTGATATAGCTTCAGAAGGACATACAGCAACACAATTCCCGCAACCAATACATCGCTTTCTTTCTATTGAAGAAATGTCATCCTTTAATGTTATAGCTTTTAACTGGCATCGATCGATACATGTTTCACATCCGGTGCATAAATCAGGATCTACTTCAGCATAATAATTAGAAACCACATAATTTGCAGGATCTGGTACTTTTAATAAACCTCCTATCCCTCCATCACAACAATAGCAGCAACTACATATAAAGTCTATGTTTTGAGCATTATTTGGTCGAAAAATCAAGCCCTCTTCCTGATTTTGGTGTAATATTTTAAGAGTTTCTTCTTTGCTAATTTGGGTACCCCATCCCTGATCAATATAATGTTGAGCCATATTCCCGAAGGTAATACAATTACTTTTGTGATTAGTCATTTTACATGGTTCTCCGTGGATTTCCATTTCTTGACGGCAAATACAATTAACTTTAAGAAAAGGACCTTCATGTTTTTCTATGATTTTTTTTACATTATCATAAGGGGCAATATAATGCTCTGGTATAATGTCAATATCAACTGGAATAATACGCAACTGCCCATAATCCGTTGGGTTAGCTTTTTCTCGCCATATTTCACTTAAATACTCATTTAAATCCTTTAAAAATTCCTTCGTAAGACTATTAACTTGGTATTCATACATACCGACTATTAATGGTGCAGTACCGAAAAATTTCTTATTTTCAACTCGTTTAGATATGATGGAACCCTTTTTTGCCATGATATCCAAAATTTTTTCTAATTCTTTTAAAGTTATTCCCGTATTCTTAGTTTGTTCATAAATTTGATCTAATGCCTCTATATCTCTATACCAGCCAAAATTTAAAAATGTAGCAATTTTGGCTTCTTCAGGTGTAAAAAGATGCCTTAGAACGCGAATGTCTGATCCTGATTCTGCGCGAGGGAATCCAATTGGCATTTGATCTAGATGCTTTTGTAATTTTCTATAAACATCAAGATCCTCAACATTATTTCCTTCAGCCATATTTTATTCATCCTAGTAATATTCGATTTACAAATTACGTAATATTCTTAGTCTGCTTTTTATAAATTCTTTTTCATTTTGAAAAAGAAGATGAGCTCAACTAGAACTAATTAATAAAAATTCTAAAAAAGTTGAATTATGTAAATTTTATCCATGTCTTACATAAATAAATAAAAAATATAAGAAAAAAATGTAATAAATTTATTTCTTCTTCCTTTTAGGCTCAATTTTCTTAATTATAATTGATTCTGCGTGGATCTTGCAGTTTTTAAGGATTACTTTAAAACCTCCAGCACCACCTACTCCAGGGATTGTCATTCCAACAGTTCCCATTGGAACCATCGCACCCTCTTCTTCCCATTCCTCTTCTACTTCTTCTACACCACCAATAACAGCCTTAAACTCTTCAGTTTCTATAATTGGATGACCAACTTTTTCCAACCATGATGGTAATTCACTCAAATCAGAAACATCCTCTTCAGTTGCAATTTTATCCCTTAAATCTTCTGGAAGGAATTCATATACTCGATCCTTAACTGTTTTACCCATCCATACGATTGTATAAATTCCTCCATCCAATCCTGATTTTATACCATCATATTTCTGGTATTTAGGTGAAATAATGTATTGTATGCTTATACCGTTAAAACCAGGCATTTGTTTTCCTCCACCTGTCTGATTAGCCATTGCACTAAAAGGTAAACCATTAATAGCAACTCCATCAAAACTTCTATCGATAATTCCATGACCTGCTCCTGTCTCTGGAATAAAGAAATCAATTGCTTCAAAACAACCGCATGAGGTATGGGGATATTCCATTCCCGAATAAAGATAAATTCTATTGATTTCTCCTAGTGATCGCTTTTTTATCATCTCGTTAACTCCAGAAAATTCACCCGCTAATTCGTTTAAACATTCACCCATTGGAACTTCAAAAAGAGGTCCTTTCGGATCGACTCTAGCTGCAGCTCTTGCATCAAACCATGAAATAGAGCCACATAAACTCATCCGATTTGGTGTTATGCAACAAGCATGAGTCGGAGCGAAACTCTGACATAAAACACACCCATAAAACATATCAACATCTTCATCATTGATGCTTCGGGCTCTTTCATCTCTTTTCTTATAAATTTCTAATGCAAAATCATATGGTTCTTTAATTTTTTCAGGATCAGTATAGAATGTAACTTGAGCTTTTTTAATAATTGGAAGTTCAGCTTTATACAGTCTAATTAAAATAGTTCCAAGCATCTGAAAATTATCAAATCCTTTTTCTACAGCAGATTTAGAAATTCGCATCCAATTGGTATATCTTTGGTTTAAATGCATTATTCCATTTACAAAATTGCAAAACTCATGAACCCTCCTTTCAAATACAGCTTCTAAATCTTCTTCAAGCTCAGGTCCGGCAACTTCTACCAAAATTCCAATAGGATGTCTTGATCCTACTTCCATTTCTTTTATATCAGGTCCAATGAGAGTTACCTTTCCATCTTCAATTTCTTTGTCTGGTTTTACTCTTACGAGCTCAAAATGCCGTTCTATTTTTGGACCACCAAGTTCAACATACATTTGGTTTCCTCGAATTCTTTCACCTTCATAAACTGGTCCAACATCTACAGGCATGTCAGCAAAACTCATATTTAAATTCTCCTCATATATTTTTGTTTACATTTTTATAATTTTTCAATTAAATTTTCTAAAAATATTTTCCATTCTGCATCACTTAAATTTGGCAAGCTAAATCTTGCATTTGGATGAGAATATTTATCTAAATCAATTGTTTTTACCCAATTTGTGAAATTTTTCAGCCGAGATAATGTTTGAGAGACATAAAAAACTAAATGACCTCCAAAAATTGCCATAGAATATTGTCCTTCTCCATCTAATCCAAGCCAATCTTTATCACACAATCGATTTGTGATATTTATCAAAGACATATCGTATAATTTGTCATCAGTTATTCTCTCCTTTAAATATACATACGAATGACCTGTAGCAACTACATGACAGTCTATCTTATTGGCAATTTCTACAAAGTAATCTACAACTTTTTTACCATTGAGTTCCCAATTTAGGCATTCTGCGCCTATGACAAAAATCTTCTTCTGTGGATTCTTCAAAAAATTAGCCATGACTGTTGGATCAGAAACAGATGTACCCATTTCAGGGCCTGGAATGTTTGCTTTTTGATATGGACGTGCCATTTCACTCAATTTCCTCTGTTTTTATTTTTAAATAGAACTTTTAAAATACTTATTATACTTAGAATTATTAAAGACAATTTAAAAAAATTGTTTTTATTAAGTTTAAGCTAAAATAAATAGTCTTATAAGTATTACAAAAGTGTAAAATTAATCATGTGTGAGTTTAAAATAATAAATGAAACCGATGATTCTCAAATAGGAGAGGATATTTTAGTTTTATCATATACAGAAAATAACGAATTGATATTTAAAGATGTATTAGGGATGGGTGAAAAATTAGAGTCTGCGCTAATATTGGATGTAAATACCTTAAATCAGACTTGTATTGTTCTCCAACATCCTCTTATTAGAGAATTTTTGGATTTAATACGTAGTATGGACGCTCAAAACGTCTATAAAGTTAAAATTGAAAAATTCATAAAAAGCCTTGAAGATCTTAAGAAAACTCTTTAAAATTAATAAAAAAGTAAATTTGTTAATCTTAGAACTTTTTAATGAAGTTTTCTTCTTAGATAAATATGGAAGTCAAGTTCTATGAAGATATTAATAAATTTTATAATCTTGTTTACGATTTCTTAGTGAAGAAGGAAGCTGAAAACAACTTGATTTTTTCAATTCTTAATACTATTAAAATTAATCCTAAAAGATATGGAGAAGAAAAGCCAATTTTAATAACTGTAAGTGAAAAAAGCGACCTAAAACTTGTATCTTTGAGAACTCCGCCTTATAATCAACTTCTTTCCTATACAGATGATTTAAAATCTATTGACATATTAGCCGAAATCCTTCTTCAAAAGAAGATGGAATTACCTGGTGTTTTGGGCTTAAAAGAGGGAGCAAAAAAATTTGCTCAATTATGGTGTGAAAATAAAAAATTGAAATCTCAACTAATTAGAAATGAAAGAGTTTACAAATTAGAAAAAGTTGCTGCTGAAACTTTAGGAAGTAGAGATTTCATTATAGGATCTGAAGAGGATCAATTAATAATATTAAATTGGGCAAAAGATTTTATTCTAGAAGCGTTACCCGAAAGAGATGAATCTCATTTAAAAAAATCTCAAGAAGCCCTTATAGATGATATTAAAAATGAAAAGATTTTCTTGTTGTTGGATAGTAATAAAGTAGTTTCGATGGCTAGAAAGGCTGGTAAAACACCTAATGGAAATTTAGTGAATTTAGTCTATACACCACGAGAATTAAGAAGAAGGGGATATGCAACTGAATGTGTAGCGAAACTTAGTAAACATCTTTTGGACGAGGGAAATAAATTTTGTTTTTTATTTACTGATTTAATGAATCCCGTCTCTAATAGTATATATCAAAAAATTGGTTATCGTCCTATAATTGATATTGATGAATATAAATTCACAATATAATAAATAAAGCATTAAAACAATAAAATAAAAAAAAAAGACACGAGAAAGTCTCCTGATTTTCTCCTGAATATTATTAGTAATTTTCTTTCTTTATTTTTTTGGAGGAAGAATTTCAATCTCAATCGATGATACATTGTTACTACTGCCATCGCTATTTGTTATAGTTTCAGTTCCGATTAATATTTCCCCATAGGTACATCCTTTCACAAATTTATTAATCAGAATTTCCGCTACATCTACAGCTCGGGAAATTGAGCGTCCTCGAGCTAATAGTCTAACTGGTTTCTCATTCAAAACTACCATTGCAGCCATTACATAACTCATTGATTTTTTTCTGCCAATAAAAACTTTTGAATCATCTTCTTTAGCCAAAATTTGTCACCTTATCACTGATTTGCTTTAATTATTCTTTCTTTTAGTTTAATTCTTTTGTTTTCCTTTGTTATTGTTTACAATAGGTTAATTATCTATAGATAATTAAGTTCTATAAAATAAGTTTAGATTTTAATATTACGCAATTTCAAATTTATTTTTTCAATATGATATAACAAAAAACAATTAAAAACTAAAACAAAAATTTAAAAAAAAATTTTATTATGCATCCCAACCTCCTTTTGCTCGCGCTTCTTCAATATCTTTTTCCACACGTTCTTTTAATACAACATAATCTGTTTTAGCGACTCTATTTAAGGGAAATTCATCCAAGAATACAACCAAGGAGGGCCTCTTATAAGCGGCCATGCCTTTACAATGTCCATATACTTGTTCCTCCGTTAAGGTTTCGCCTTCTCTAACTTTAATATACGCTACAATTCCATCTGTAAATACTTCATGTTTCGCACCAACCACACCAACAAACTCAACTTGTGGTATTTCAGCAATAAATCCTTCAACCTCTGGGGGAAAGACTTGAAAACCCTTAGGCTTAATAAGGTATTTTCGTCGACCTGAGAGATGAAGTCCGCTTTCATCTTTAAAACCTAAATCGCCAGTATAGAGTACTCCATCTGTAGATAAGGTAGCTCGTGTAGCCTCTTCGTTTCCAAAATACCCAAGAAAGTTTTGTGGTCCTTGAAAGCAAATCTCCCCAATTTCTCCATCTGGTAATTCCTCACCTGTAGATCCATCTTCTTTCATAGGTTTTCGTATGCTCATAGGATAAATTGGATAATCTGTCCCTAAGCCAGCAAGTATATCATCAACAGTTCCATCTAAAGGAGTAAATGTACAAAATCCTGATGATTCCGTTAGCCCAAAACCGCTACCAAATTTAGGTGCCATTGATGATAGCCTCTCAAGGAAGGGTCTATCTACTGCTTGACCTCCATAAAGTGCAAATTTTAAGGAACTTAGATCATAATCACTGTAATTCGGTAATCGCCATTCCATTACAAATAGCGCCGGGATTTGACCAAATGTTGTGATTTTATATTTCTGTATAGCATCTAAAGTTTTTACCGGATCAAATATATGCAAAACTACGCAAGTTGCACCAGCGAACATAGGAGTCATAAATTGTTCCGTAGTTCCACCCACATGTGAAGGGGGGAGGTTTACGAGCATTTTATCGTCATCTTCGATATCAAATCCTTTTGCCAAGCACATATTTTGGCAAGTTATGCTTTTATTAGTCAACATTGCTGGCTTAGGCCAACCTGTAGAGCCTGTCGTGAAGACAATCATAACTGGATCTTCTTCTCCTACTTTAACACATTCTTCCATAAATCCTTTCATAGATTCAGGATTTTTCATAGCTTCTATAATCTCATTTCTCGCCTCTTCTGCAATTTGATACGCTGGAATTATTCCGCTTCTATATTTATCATCTGGAGCACTAAATTGTACTACATATTCTAACCAAGGATTATTCTTTTTTACAGCTGCTCCAATCATCCCAAAATTCGCAGCTGAAGTTTTTCCAAGATGGCAATACATCTTACATTTCTCCTTTAGTAAATCTAAGTTCTTCATTATTTCTGGTGGTTTTAATCTTAAGTCCATTGGAGTCCACATTACACCCAATTTAGCACAGGCATATCCTAAAATAATATGTTCATATAGGAATGGTAGAGATGTTGCTATTATATCTCCCTTTCTAAAGCCCATGTTATAAAGTTTGAACGCCATTCCTGTAATCGCTTCATTAAACTCCTTATATGTTACCTCTTTTTCAGTATCATAAATTATAAATGCGGTTTTATCAGGTCTTTCTTTAGCCCATTTTTCGATCACACTACAGATTGTATGGGGATGTTGATTAAATTCTTCCCAAGACATTTTTTATTTCACTTTATTTTAATTTAATTTGGATTGAGTATATAAAATTAAGATATAAGACTAAAAAAATGTTTTTTTTAATAGAATTGTTTTTTAAAATCCTTAAGATATTGATCTTTATCTTCATGCTCATACCATGCTGAACCAATTTTCTCTAATTCATAAGCTTCATTATAAGATTTGTCTGCCAAATGATTACTGCATAATTTAATAGCATTCATAACTGTTTGATTTTTAGTAAAAAGAAATTTGGCTTTATCCAGCGCAACTTTCATTAACTCATCCCGATCTTCTACAATCTGATCTATCAAACCGATTTCTAATGCTCTTTCAACACTGATTTTTTCAGCAAACATTAGTATTTTTTTTGTCCAGGGGATCCCAATGACTCTTGTCATTAATACAATAATACCTGTACCTGGAAAAATACCTAAGTTGATCTCGGGCATCATGAAAAAAGATTTTCTAATAGCTATCTTATAATCTGAACAAAGTGCATACGCAACTCCATCACCCATAGCTTTACCATTAATAGCACATACAACAGGTTTTCCATAATATAACAAATCTTGGATAGATTTTGCCGTTTTTTCATATTCTTTTACAGCAACTTGGTCACTTCCATCAATTTCATCAATATCCATGCCTGTCGTGAAAGATGATCCATTTCCAGTTAATATTATTCCTCTAATTTTTTCTGAATTTTGGCAGAATTCTATTGTTTTTTTAAGATTCTTTAACATTTCGGTAGTAATCGCGTTTCCTCTATGAACTCGATTCAATTTTATAATTCCAAACTTTTTTTTTATTGAAAATTCAATAAAAACTCCAAAATCATTAGTTTCTGATGACATATTAATTCAATTTAAATTTTTCTTACTCAAATTTTATTTTAAAATCCTCAATATATTTTTCTTTATCTTCATATTCATACCAAGATGAACCATATTTCTCAATTTCGTAAGCTAGAGTATAGGATTTATCGGCCAAATGGTTACTGCATAATTTGATAGCATTTAGAACTGTTTGATTTTTTGTAAAAAGGAACTTAGCTTTATCTAATGCTGCTTTCATCAAATTTTCTTTATCGCTTACAATTCGATCTATCAGTCCTATTTTCAGAGCTTTTTGAGTATCAATTCGCTCAGAAAACATACACATTTTTTTAGTCCAAGGAATTCCAAGTATTCTTGAAAAAAGGACCAAACATGCGGCACCAGTAAAGATTCCAGAAAATATCTCTGGCATTTGAAAAAAACTTTCCTTAGTAGCAATTCGATAATCGCAACTTGTTAAAAACACTACACCTTCACCCATGGTTCGTCCATTTACCGCACAAATAGCTGGTTTACCATAATAGATTAATTTACAGATATTTGCCGCAGTCCCTTCCAAATATTTCACTGCTTCATGATCGCTCCCATCAATAGCTCCTAAGTCAACTCCAGTACTAAAAGAAGTTCCATTATTTGTTAGAATTAATCCCCTTATTTTATCTTCTTTTTGGCAGTATTCTACAGCTTTTTTTAAATTTTCGAATTGTTTAATATCAAATGCATTTGATCTATGAAGTCTATTAAGTGTTATAATCCCAAATCGCTTTTTTACTGTGAAATCGATATATTCTCCAAATTGTAAATTATTAGAAGACATAATTTACATTAATTTTCAATTAATAAAAAACAATAATAAATTAATTCAATATAAATGATTTATGGAGAAGTAAAACTTGATAGAAAACAAAAACTCATTAAATTAAATATAGATGCCAGTTCATATCACTGATTTTATTGAGGAAGAATCTGGTGTAATAAAAAAAAGAGATTTAAAGAAATCATCAAACTTAAAACAAGTCTTTTCATTAATAAATCAACATTTATATGGAAAGCTAAAATACACCGATACCGATACTAGAACACGTTCTAAACAAATTATAAACCTTCTATTATGCAAGTTAGTTGATGAAATTAATAAAAAATCTGAAGAAGAAGTTGAATTTTTTATAAGAATTGGCGAATCTGATAAGCAGTTATTAAAAAGAATTCAAGCCTTTTTCAATGTAAATGTACGAGAGAAATATAAAGATATAATTGATGAAAATGAACAAATCAAATTAAATAAAGAACTTGTACATTTAGTTGTAAAAGAATTAGAGTATATCTCACTTCTTCAATCATCTAAAGATATTTTAAGTGATGCTTTCGAAATTTTTGTTAGTAAGATTTTAAAAGATGAAGCAGGGCAATTCTTTACCCCTCCCAATATAATAAAATTTATGGTAAATTATTTAGATCCTGTTGTCGATTCAAAAATTTTAGATCCTGCATGCGGTCATGGAGGTTTCCTACTTGAAGCAAAAGATCTATTATGGTCTAAAATTGAATCAGAAGAAAAAAGAATTGAATCAATCTCAAACCTCTTTGGCATTGATAAGGATTTATTTCTGGCAAAAATTAGTAAATTATATTTAGAAATATTAAGTAATGGAAAATCTAACATTTTTTGTGAAGATTCTTTAGATTCAAAAAGCTATAGACCTCCAGCAAAGCAAATAATAAAAAATGATACATTTGATTATATTTTTACTAATCCACCATTCGGTGTCAAAATTCCAATAAATAATAAAGAAATTTTAACCGATTATCGACTAGGACATGCTTGGAAAAATATTGATGGCAGATGGAAAATGCAAAATAAATTAATGAAACAACAAGCTCCTCAAGTTTTGTTTATTGAAAGGTGTATTCAATTACTTAATAATGGTGGCAAATTAGGTATAGTTTTGCCAGAAGGAATATTCGGAAATCCTACAGATCGCTATATTTGGGAATATTTAATTACTAATGGTAAAATATTAGCTATAGTTTCTTTAGATCAGAATACATTTCAACCTTATACATGCAATAAAACAAGTATTCTATTTTTTCAAAAATTAAATAATGTTCCAGAGGATTATATAATTGATTTTGCAATTGTAGAAAACGTTGGACATGATAAAGATGGTAAAATTTTATACAAACTGAATAATGATGGAAGCAAAAAATTAGATTCTAAAGATAATCCGATAGTAAATGATGATCTCATAGATTTACATTTAGCAATAAAAGATGCTGAAGAATTTAATTATTTAAAGGAACAAAAAATCTTTAAAATTAAATACAGCCAAGTTAAAGATAAAATTTTCATCCCCATTTATTATACTGGGGTAGAAAAAACTTTAAAGAAGCTTGAAAATGATAAGAATTTCACTCTTGCTACAATTCAAGATTTGGTGGATAAGAAAATAATCTATAGTAATAAAGGTGGTTATCTCCCTCGAGGAGATGAGATTGGTTCACATGTATATGGCTTAGGTGATATCCCTTTTATTCGAACAAGCGAATTAAACAACTGGGAGATAAACTTAGATTCCTATAAAAAAACTAGTGAGGAAGTATATGAACAGTACAAATCTAAGCAGAACATTGAAGCAGGTGACATTCTAATAGTTAAAGATGGTGGCCCTAATTTAATAGGTAAAACAGCATATATAACAGAACTGGATACTAAAATAATTATCCAAAGCCATATATTCCAGATTAAAACTTTAGAGAATGATGAATTCATCGATTCCTACCTATTACTATACTTATTAAATTTAGAAATTGTCCAAAAACAAATACAAGCAATAACCTTTGTTCAGGGTACGATAGCCACTATAGGCAATCGAATAATGGAATTAGGTTTACCTATACCTTCTGATTTTAATAAAAGGAGGGAAATATCAGATTATATAAAAAAAATTATAAAATCTAAAATAGAAATCAAAAAAGAAATTCAAAAAATATCACATTATCATGAATATTGAAACATTTTCAATAAAATATTATGAGAAAGTTATTGAACTTTGGAGAAAAACTGGAATCAGTCTAGGATCTTCTGACACTAAAGAAGGACTCGAGAGAATGGTTCAACGAAATCCTAAACTCTTTTTAATTGGTAAAATAAACGAAAAATTGATAAGTGTAGTTATGGGTGGATTTGATGGGAGAAGAGGATATGTTCATCATCTAGCAGTAGATCCAGCTTATCAAAAGAAAGGATATGGTAAGTTGATGATGGATGAATTAATGAAGAAATTTCAGGAATTGGAAGTTCATAAAGTTCATTTATTTATTGAAAAACATAATAAAACAGTCGTTGATTTTTACCAAAATTTGGGATGGGACATTAGAGATGATTTGATGATGATGAGTTATATCCCAGATAAAAATTTATACAAAATGAGAATATAGTAACTAAACAGTTTTCGATTTCTACGAAATTTGTATTTCAGTTTTAGATTATTTTTAAAATTTTATATAATATTGAAATGAATAATATTACATATTCTTACAAAATTCAAATTTGATTGAAAATGAGTGATGAGATTACAGAATACTGGATGAAAAATTGGCCAAAAGAAACACCTAGAAATATTGATTATGATGAGATTCCTTTAGGGGACCTTTTAAGTAGAACTGCGTTAAAATATCCCGATTCGCAAGCGGTTTTTTTTGAGGGGTTTCGAATGACATATCTCGAATTAGATACACTAGTGGATCAATTTGCTACTGGACTATCTAAATTGGGAATAACAAAAGGAGATGTAGTATGTATTGACTTACCTAACGTTCCTCAATACGTGATCGCCCATTGGGCAGTTATTAGACTTGGAGCAATTTCGAATCCTATCCTTCCAGTTAATAGATTTGTAGAAATTGCGCATCAAGTTAACGATTCAAAAGCCAAAATTTTGATAATCTTAGATTTTTTATACGAAGAATATATTCTTGGAAAAGACCTTAGTAAAATGTCTACAATAAAAAGCATAATATTAACTGGCAGTGCAGAATACTTACCTAAAATGAAAGCTAAGATAGGAACTGCTTTAGGAATAGTTCCAAGAATGAAAAAGTGGCCAGAAAAAGTTAATAACATCATGTTTCATAAATTTCAAGATGTTTTGCAAAGTGGGCTACCGATAAATGTGCCTAAAGTAGATATTGATATCAAGAAAGAATCTAGCATTTTAATATATACTGGTGGAACAACCGGGGTTCCAAAAGGGGTTATGACTTCTCATTTTAATATGATCGCAAATACTATACAAATTGTTACATGGGCATATACTCAAGTACCTGAAATGGAAGCAGTAAAAGGAAAAGGAGGAATGTTGCTCGTAGTACCATTAGCTCATTCTTATGGAAATATAGCAATGACTGTTGCTATACATCAAGGATGGAAATTGATCCTAGTACCACGTCCGCCAGATAAGATATCAAATATTTTAAAAATAATTATGAAAGAGAAAGCTACATATATGCCTGGAGTTCCTACACTTTTTATAAAAGTTAATCAAGACCCTGATTCCGCCAAATATAAGAATAAACTTAGCTCACTAATAGCCTGTATAAGTGGTGCTTCTGCTTTGCCTTTTGAAGTTAAAAATACATTTGAAGAACTGACGAGTGCCATTATTGTTGAAGGTTACGGAGTGTCAGAATGTTCTCCCATAATAACCATAAATCCATTCATAAAAGTACTTCAAAAAATAAACACTGTTGGTTTTCCGCTGTCCGACACGTTAATTAAGATTGTTGACATTGAAGAGGGAAAAAAAATTCTCCCCCAATGTCCTAACGAAAATTGTGATAAATGTGGAGAAGATGAGCAACAATATATAGGAGAAATATGCGGATCTGGACCACAGGTTATGCTAGGTTACTTAGGAAGAAAAGAAGATACGGATTATGCATTAAGAAAAGATTCAAAAGGAATAATCTGGTATTATACAGCGGATATAGGCTGTATTGATAAAGAGGGATATTTACATATCAAAGATAGAAAACGTGATATGATAAAAAGAAAGGGTCACGCTGTATTCCCTAGTGAGATAGAAGATCTAATTTATATGAATGAAGCTGTGAATGAAGTAGGGGTTATTGGTGTCCCTAATCCAGAAACTGGACAAGAAATAAAAGCATTTATATCGTTAAAATCTGAATATCAGGGGAAAATAATTGAAGAAGATATTTTAGAATGGTGTAAGGCAAATATCAGTCCGTTTAAATATCCTAGAATAATTGAGATCGTATCCGAATTACCTAAATCTGTGATTGGTAAAATTTTAAAAAGAGAATTACGAAAGGAAGAGTAATATTATATAATCATTTATTTTTTTTATTTAAGAAAAGAAAAAATAATAATTTTAAGATATATTCGAACATAATTTTTTCAATAATATTTCTGCTTTTTTTGTATAGCCACTAACAATATCATCAACATTGAGTATAGAATCGATTAAACCACACGTTTGTCCTACTGGAACAGCTCCATCAACTACATCGCCTTTTGTATACACTATTTCATAAGCAATAAGGTCTTTTAGGTATTCATCCATCTCGTAAGCTAATTCTTGCGCTATTTTTTCTTCTTTCGTCATTACTTTACCATGTTCTAAGCAATATTTATTTTTCAATAATCTAATAGGTCCAAAACCTCCGGTAGTAAGCATCGTATCTCGAGCTGTAGCAGGAAGGATTAGATCTTTGTAGTTTTGCCGGAATTCACTTTGATTAGAAGCGATAAATCGTGTTCCCATGGCAATAGCATCAGCCCCCATAGCCAACCCCGCCGCTACTCCCTCTGGACTAGCAAAACCTCCACATCCTACCAATAATTTATTGGGGTATTTCTGAGCAACTTGTTGTAATAAAACTAATGTAGTTACACCTTCATAACTTTGGTGGCCACCACCTTCAGTTCCTGTTGCCACAATGCCATCGCAACCTGATTCTACTATCTTATCCACTAACCATAAAGCGGGTCCAACATGAAAATGATACATATCAGGTGCTTTTTCTTTCCACATTTTGCCTGCTAAACGGGGACCTCCAGCACTAGTTAAACCATATATTAATTGTTCCCTTAGTTTAGGGTTCTCATTACGCCATTGTGGAATCCTTCTTAGCAAAGCTCTATGATCTGTCTGAATTCGAGCAACACGAACGTTTAAACCAAATGGTTTATCCGTATGTTCGATAACATAATCTAATTGCTCTTTGAAATCTTTAACTGAATTTTTTCCTCTTAATGTAGCATGACTTACAACTCCTAATCCACCCGCCTCAGAAACTGCAATAGCTAATTCAGTTGTATAGAATGGACCCATTGGAGCACTAATAATAGGGTATTTTATCCCAAACTTTTCAGTTATTCTTGTTTTAATCATTTTTTATTATACCTTAAAAATTAAAATAATAATTGAATATAACTTCCTTTTTAATAATAAAAAAGCTATCTAAATTAATTATGTTGAATGATAAGGTTTACTTTAAAATTAATAAAAATGGGATAATAAATAAAAATAGATTAGTTAGAATTTATAACCACATTTCTTGCAGACATTAATTTTGGAATATAGTGGGCTGTGTCCGACGTAGCTAAGCACTTTACTTTTATCTTCTTCTACTTTTAAATCCTTCCCTCTTGCGCCGCACATTGGACAAATCAAGCGTTCTTTACTGGTATATTCCATTGGTTCGGCTGGTTTTAATGCGGACAATTCTGTTTCTGCCTTTTCTAGTTTAACTTTTTGTTCATCAAAAGTTTTTTCTTTTTCTTTAAGATTTTCATTCAATTTCGTTATTTCTTGCTTTAAATCATCCATTTCTTGTTTTAAATCATTTATTTCTGCGTTTAATTTATTCAATTCATCATCTTTTAAAGTAATTGTTTTTTTCAAATCATAAATTTCGCTGTTTAATTTATCAATTTTGTTAGCCGTATTTTCTAGCTCAGAGATTTTTCCTCTAGTATCTTCTAATTTAGAACTCAAAATATCTCTTGATTTTCCTAAGTTTGCTATTTCTTCATCCTTCTTTGCTAAAATGTCTTTAAGTTCACTAATCTCTGCTTCATACGTACTAACTTTATTTTGTAATGCTTTTACTATTTTATTATCTAGATCAGTAGTAAGATCTTTCATTTCATCTTGAGAAATAACTACTACACCTCTATCGCATCTCAAATAATTAATATAATTGTAATTAAAATTTGGAATTTGATTAATTGAAATTTTTAGCAATATACTATATATATTTACAAGAATTTTATAATAGAATTTATATTTAAGCTTTTATTTTGCGATGTTTTCTATGATAAAAAAGATATTTGACTTTACTGTAATACTATTTGCCAGATTTTTGAGAAATTAAATATTAATTAAACATTTGAAATTATAATTACACAATATAAAAGTAAAAAAATATTGAATTAGTGAAGAATAATTGAGAAAAGTAGCAATTATTGGAATAGGAATTACACCTTTTAAAGCAAGGTATTTAGATAAAACTTATTTTGAATTAGCTTATGATGCTACAAAATTAGCACTCGAAGACGCTAATAAAAACGGAGCAGAAATCATACACAAAGATCTCCAATCGACGGTTTATGGAATTTATAATGAGTTATTTGAGCGACAATTTATGCCGGATATCTTTACAAATTCATATTTAGGTATGAATAATAAACCGGGAACCAGAGTTGCCACAGGAGGCGCTACAGGAGGATATACAGTTCGAATGGCTTATGCTGAAGTAGCTTCTGGATTGTCTGATTTATGTCTTTGTATCGGTCTTGAAAAATGTAATGATTGTTATGATGAACAGACAGGAACTACCACCCCTGAAGTTCTTAATGCTATTGCTTACTCTTCAGATATGACTTATGAGTACCCAATGGGTATGATGGCAGCAAGCTCTTATGTATCGATGGTAAATGCACATTATGAAGAATTTGGCAATCCTACCGAAGAACAAATGGCGTATGTGAGTGTGAAAAATCATGGTAATGCAATGCTAAATCCTAAAGCCCAATCTCCAATGAAGCTGACTATTGAAGATGTGATATACTCAAGAATTATTTGTTATCCGTTTAAAATGTTGGATTGTTGTCTCTATTCTGAAGCATCTGCAGCATTAATTCTAGCCAATGAAGAAAAAGTTAGAGAATTAGGAGTTGAGAATCCAATATGGATTACAGGAGTTGCAGCTGCGAACACAGATTGCTTCATTGGTAATCGAGAAAGTGTAGGGAGGCTATATTCTAATATTTACGCAGCAAAAGTAGCATATAAAATGGCAGGTCTTGATTATAATAAAATTAAGGAACAAATTGATGTTGCAGAATTACATGATGCCTTTAGTGGACAAGAAGTAATTTCTTATGAGGAACTAGGATTTGTACCATTTGGAGAGGGTGGTCCATGGATTGAAAACTCTTTTGAAAAGCCCGGTGAAGGCCCTTGGTTGGAAGGAGAATTACCATGTTGTCCTTCAGGAGGATTAATTGGTTGTGGACATGCCGTTGGGGCTACAGGAATCATGTCAACTGGTGAAGCGGCACTTCAACTAAGAGGCAAAGCAGGCAAACATCAAGTATCCATTGAAAAGGGCAGAGCAATATCTCATTCTATAGGGGGTCCTGGAGCAGCGTATGCTGCTGTTATTGTAATGACAAATGAGGAGGGGTTGAAAAAGCCATGAGTGAAAAATTTGAAGCACATGAAATAAGAGATAAAATTGTCATAAATTATAAATATACAATGGGTGGACATTCCAAATTTTTCATTGAGTTAATGAATAATAAAAAAATTTTAGCAACAAAATGTAAGAAATGCGGTAAAGTATGGATGCCTCCAAGAATTAATTGTTCCGATTGCTTCGAAGACACTGAATGGATAGAATTAAAACCTGAAGGTGAAATTTTGGTCAGCACGATTGCTTGGTTTACAACCTCCGCTTTTATTCAAAATGTACCCTATGCAATGGGTTTCATTAAGTTGAAAGGTGCCGACACTGGAATGCTCCAAGGTATCTTTTCGGAAAATTTAGTTCCTATTAAAATTAAAAAAGGGAAGAAAGTTAAGGCAGTATTCAATAAGAATAGAGAAGGAATTATGACTGATTTCTTTTTCGTACCAGAAGAAGAATATGAGAGCTGGATTAATAAACCAGAGTTCGAGGGAGGTGGATAAAAAATGGATACTGTAAAAGATAATTTAAAAAAAATACTTTTAGGAATGGAAGATAATTTAAAAGTAGAGGACATGTTTACCACTAATGTTGGTGGAAAAGACGTTGCTTGGGATAAGATATTCCAATTCAACTTGGATAATGAGGATCCATTCTTTTTAGTAATTAAAGACAAAAAAGTGAAAATTACAGATGGCACAGTCTTAGATCCCGATGTTATATTAACAGGTGATCCAAATTCGATAGTAAACATATGCAATGGGAAGGGAGACTTTACTCATGCTATTTCTAGAGAAGAGATAAAAGTAGCAGAAGGTAAAGTAATGGATGTCATCCGACTTACTAAAGCTATAACAATTGTTTTAAAAACTAAATAATTTTTTTTTACAATTTTTTAATTGCTCATTTGTTATCAAACCTGTAAATTCAGAATAGGTGTGATAGGTTCACTATCTGATTACTTTATTTTATCTTCTCAAGAGTTTTTTATCTCATCTTGTTAGTTTGTAATATAAGTTCTATGATTAAAAATTATCTATATTTTCGACTAAAGAATAGAAATATTTATATATTTACCTATGAAATATATCCACACTAGAATTTATCCAAAAATAATTTTTTTATTTATATAATTTAATTAAAATTTGAGGTTATTATAAATGAGAAGAGAAATAGCTGTAATAGGGATGATAGTTTGCGTAGCAGGAGGATTACTAGGGGGATGGTTTATACCTTCACCTATTACTGCACCATCGTCAAGATTAGTAGATCTAATAAAACAACGAGGTAAACTGATTGTTGGAACTAGTGCTGATTACCCTCCCTTCGAATTTTGGAACTTAACTAAAATACCAAATGAGATTGAAGGTTTTGATATTGACTTAAGTCAGTTGATTGCTGATGCACTTGGCGTTACTCTTGAAATGACTGACATTAGTTTTGATGCCTTGATTGGGAGTTGTCAAGCAGGCACAATCGACATGATTGCGGCTGCAATGACCTACGATCCTACGACAGAAGTAGGACAACAACGCGCAAAACAACTTGCACCTTCTATACCTTATATTAGTGTAGCTCAGGTTGTCATCGTAGTGGATTCTTCACCACTCACAACAATTGATAGTTTAGATAATCTTACTGGATCGGGATTGAATATTGGCTGCCAATCGGGTACTGTAATGCAAGCTGAATTGGCTCTTATATCCGGTATTACTGTCACAGCATTTTCTAGTGCTATCTTGCTTATTCAAGATCTAGTCAGTGGTACGGGTATAGACGCAGCATATGTAGATGAACCAATTTTTGACGCGTGGAATGCTACATATAGCCTTAGGGTCATCTTAACAACGGGAACTGATCCTCTATCACTATGGTGCAGACATGAGAATCCAGACTTGTTGTACATAATTAACACAGCCATCCTTGATGCATCTGTACCGAATGGAACACTGTTTGAAATAATAGACAAGTGGTTTGGATAAGCTATGTTCTAATCCTCCCTGAAATAATTTTTCATATTTCAGTAAGAGGATAGGACGTAATTATACTATTCACAGCATTTGGTCTATTGATGAGATCTATACAGGTTATATCAAAGACTAATTTTTTTTTTTTTATATTCATAAATATTAAAAAAACTATAACTATTAATTTAACCAAACAAGGTTTTTCTTATAAGACTATGTTTAATACTCAAAAATTATAAAGAAAAAATTTTCATTATTAGGTAACAACCATGTTGTTTCAAGCTGAATTAGAATTTACCCGGTTATTTATAGGAATAGTCATTTCTATTATTATTTTTGCATTTGGTATTTTCGGCATGAGATGGTATGCAAGGAAAAAATATAGATCTTCTGATGAAGTATGGGATACTTCTCTCAAGACGGCGTTTGTAGTAAATACAATTTGGCTGATAATAGATATTCCCATTATTATTCTGTTTAGTTTCCTGTTTACTGAAAACCTACTTCTTTATCTTATAATACAATTTTATAAATATATTATAATTGATCTCTTTATTGGTACTTTAGCTGTTACTAAATTTTATAAAAAAAAACTAGCAGAAGCATTTGATTTTGTTATAATCGTTCAGCTCACACTTTTTGTCATATCTATTATTTTAATAATAACTTTCACTTCAATCCCTAATTTTTTATATATACCATTAATTTTTAGATATATTGTGACAATAGGATTGCCCTATACAATGCTTTTAACTGCTCTAGGTCTATTATGTGGATTTGGATTGGGTATATTGCTAGCAATTATGCGTGTTTACGGGGGTATAGAGCTCAAATGGTTTTCAAGTGGATACGAAAAATTATTCCGTGGTATTCCACTTCTGGTTCTGATTTATATCTTTGTTTTTGGAATGCCGGGCTTATTTTGGTATTTAGCACCACTTGATGCAAGGCTTGCTAGTGTAGTTTTAGCACTTGCACTTCGTAGTGGTGCCTACCAGTCTCAGATCTTTCGCGGGGCTATCTTGTCCGTGAATCCTGGACAGATGGAAGCAGCTCGTGCATTGGGTATGAAAGGTTTCCAAGCTTTCCGACACGTTGTAATGCCTCAAGCCTTAAGGTTAGCTGTACCCAGCTGGTCCAATGAATATGCGGTGGTTATTAAAGATTCATCCTTCGCTTCTGCAATTGGAATTATTGATATGACACAAGTGGCTTATCTTTTTTCTCTAGGTTACCATGAGCTCTGGGCTTTATCGTATGGCGTTCTCGCTGTCCTATACTTACTGTTTACTTATCCAGTAACTAAAGTGTTTGGTGAACGACAATCTAAAAAACTTAAGAATTTAGGAATGGGAGGTGGTTAGAAATAGTTGAATCTATGCTACGTGTATTAGATGTGTGGAAATCATATGAAGATTTGCAGGTCCTTAAGGGAGTCTCATTCGAGTTAGCAGAGAGAGAGGTTAAAGTTATCTTTGGACCGAGTGGTTCTGGAAAAAGCACACTTCTCCGTTGTATTAATATGCTGAATCCACCAGATAAAGGTCAAGTATATCTCCGCGGACAGGACATTACAGTTCCTGGAGTCGATATTAATGCGGTGCGGACTAGAATTGGTATGGTGTTCCAACATTTCAATCTATTTGCTCACCTTAAAGCAATAGATAATGTTAGTATTGGTCTTCGTAGAGTTAAAGGTCTATCAAAGGAATTAGCACACCAGAAAGCGCTTGAGGTCTTACATCGTGTCAAAATGGCAGAGTGGGCTGATCATTATCCCGCAGAACTGTCTGGGGGTCAACAACAACGTATAGGTATTGCACGTGCCTTAGCCATGGAGCCGGATGTGATTTTATTTGATGAACCAACCTCTGCTTTAGATCCTGAATTGATCGGTGAAGTGCTTCAAGTAATGTTAGAGATTGCTAAAGCTGGAACCACAATGATAGTTGTTACTCACGAAATGGGATTCGCTAAAGCTGTCGCATCAGAAATGATTTTTCTTGATGATGGAATAGTCATTGAACGTGGAACTCCAAAACATTTCTTTGTTTCGCCTAAATCTGAACGCGTGAAGCACTTCCTCAAACAAATTAATGTTTTATATGGAACTCATGAAGAACTTCTAAAGTTATCTAACGAGGAGGAAAGTAAGTGAAAATCTTATCCAAGATTATAATAATTTTTTCGGTACTTTCCATTACAGTTTTATTATTTTGGGTATTTTGTAGCGTACTTGAATTGGACTTTTGTATCGACTTCTATTCTATATTATATTATTGGGATCATATTTTCTCAGGATTTTTGTTGACAATGTGGTTGTATGGATGGGCGCTTATAATGGGCTTTTTCCTTGGTCTTATGCTGGCAATTCTCCGCCAATATGGAGGTCCAATTCTTTCACGAGTTGCTACGGGATATATCGAAATTATGCGTGGTACTCCTTTGCTTGTACAATTACTATTTTTATACTTTCTCCCTTCTAGTCTAAATATCCCTGTTGGGGATTGGAGTTTAGAGGCCAGCTTCAGAATGCTAGATAGAGATATCACTATCATCCTCTTGAACCACCGAACTTTAATTGGTCTCCTTACGCTAGGTCTTAATAGTGCTGCCTATCAAGCAGAATACCTTCGTGGGGCAATATTGTCTGTTGGTAGTGATCAATTAATGGCTGCACAATCGTTAGGTATGTCTCGTTTAGCTGGTATTCGGCATGTCGTATTACCGCAAGCTCTCCGTCGGGTTATCCCTGCTTGGTCTAATGAAGCTGCTTATCTTCCGAAGTATACTATTGTTGTTTATTTCATTGGAGTGCAGGATCTTTTTGCCGAATCACACTATACAGTTGCATTTACATTTCTACCACTTGCTACATATGCCCTTACCGCTATCATCTTTTTAGTTATAATTACTATCATCTCCAAGGTATTGGATACTATTCACAAACGGACAATGATTCCCGGCTTATAGTCTTTCAAAATATAACCGAAATTTATATTTATCTTTTTTAATTCTTTTTAAATACTTCTGATAATTCGATATCTGAATTTTTTTTTAATAAAATAATTCATTTAAAAATGAAATCAAAAATTTATGTAATTAAAAGAGAATCACGTGAAGCTACTCAAGCGTTAGTTTTGAGAACCCTAAAATTGATATCTTTAAAAGATATTATCAATAATTTAGAGGAAAAGATCTTAATAAATCCAAATTGGTTAGCCCTAGATCATTTTAGTACCGGAAACATAACTTCAAAGGACACATTAGAAGGAATTATTCTTTACCTCATAAAAGAGGCTAATGTAGAGCCAAAAAAGATTATTGTTGCTGATGGTGGTTCCTTTGGAGTATTGGATAAAATTTTTTGAATTAAATGAGATTAATCGATTGGAGGAATATGGAATTAAAATTAAGAACTTGAACGGTGATGAATTTAAAAAAAATATCAAAATCGACAATTCTCTTTCATTAAAAAGTGTAAATATCGCAAGAACGGCTTTAGACGCGAGTTGCATTATTTCGGTTCCCTCATTAAAAACACATAATATGGCTAAAACAACATTAAGTATGAAAAATATGATGGGGACTATTATGCCTAAAAGTATAATGCATTCTAACATCCATAAAAAAATAGCAGATTTAGTCTCTATATTGCGGCCTAAAATGAAATTTCAAGTTATTGATGGAATTATTGGCTCAAATGGATGGGAATTAGGAGGAAAGCCAATTCAAATGGATCTAATTATTGCTGGAGAAGATCCTGTAGTTGTTGATAGAGTAAGGAGTGCTATAATGGGATATGGGATGGATAAAGTGAAATATTTGAAATATGGTGAGCAGAAAGGACTTGGTACAGCAAATTTAGACAATATTGAAATAATAGGAAAAACCATAGATGAAGTTCATCATAAGTTTTAGTTTTTTCTTTAACCTCTTGTTATATAATTTTTATAATACTTTTTTATTTTTATGAAACATTATAGAGATTTAATTGATTATTGATAAAGTCTTGATTAAATTGAGAATTGTTGATTTACGTTCTGATACCGTAACAAAACCATCTCCCGAAATGTGGGAAGCATTAAAATCGCTAGATAATTCTAAATTAGGTGATGATGTTGAAAGAGAAGACCCTACTGTAAATGAGTTAGAAGAAAAATCTGCAAAGATTGTTGGAAAAGAATCTGCTCTCTTTGTAACTTCTGGTACTCAAGGCAATCTTATATCATTACTATCTCAAACTAATCCAGGAGATCAAATTATGGTTGAAAAACTTAGCCATATTATTGGACATGAGGTTGGAAGTGCTGCTAGGATTGGTGGATTGACGATTTATTCATATCCTTCTGATAAAGGTGTTCCTGATTTAGATGAACTTCAAGAAATGATCACAGATCGAGAAGATATACATGAACCCCCAACAAGCCTTTTATGTGCTGAGGATACCCATAATTTTCATGGAGGTATAATAATTGAACCAGAAGAATTGAGGAAAATGATGCAATTTTCTGAAAAAAATGACTTAAGATTTCATCTTGATGGAGCAAGAATATTTAATGCTTCTGTAGCTCTTAATAAACCTGTTACGGATTTTACTCAATATGTTGATAGTGTGATGTTTTGTTTATCAAAAGGGCTCTCATGTCCAGTTGGTTCTATTGTTGCCGGATCTCATGACTTTATTGAAAAAGCTAGGAGATACCGTAAAATGTTAGGTGGTGGAATGAGACAAGCAGGAGTCATTGCATGTTTTGGTTTAGTTGCTCTTGACACTAATTGGATAAAACGGTTAGCAGAAGATCATAAAAACGCAAAGCTACTTGCTGAAGGAATAGAAGGATATAAATTATCTATTCAAGTTCAAATTCCAGAAACAAATATCTTTTGGGTAAGTTTCCCAAAAAATGCTCCAATGGACAAAATAATGGCTGAATTTTATCAAAATGGCATTAAAGTTTACAATTTCAATTATAATGTTCGTTTTGTTACACATTATGGAATAAATGAAGAAGATATCCGATATAGTATAGAAAAGATTGAACAAATTTTAAAGAAGTTTTTATAATAATTTTCACAAAAAATTTTAGATCAATAAAAAAGAAAAAATTTATTTGTTTAATCTTTACGTAAATCCAAGTCTTTAGCATCATCTTCAATTGCATCATAGTATTCAATATCCATCATTCCACCCTTAATATCTTCTGCCCAATGAACTTTTATTGGCATCCCTATATAAGTTTCCTTAAATTCAACATTGGGATCTAATTGTGAGGGGTAAGATGTATCTGCTCCATCTAATTGCGCACAAACTATAGGTCTTTCTATAACTTCACCAGTCTCAGGATCTTTTAAATAACTTACAGTATATGAAGCTACTCTTCCAGTTTCACGCAAATCTACCCATCTATCAGGTTTAACGAGACATTTACCACAGATTTGGCGAGGTGGAAAATATATTCGATTGCAACTACTACATTGTAAGCCTATTAACTTTTTTTGTTTTAGCTTATCCAGAAATGGTTTCATATGAGTGATATTAAATTTAAATTTATAATTGGACAAATACCAACTTGCTGGCATAGTTCTTGTTCTAATATATTCTTTTTTAACATAATCCATTGTTTTTCTTAATATTCTTTTAGACATTTTATATTACCTCCATTTTTTATTTAATTTTTCTAACTGGTTCATCAGCCATAACCATCATTGTAACCAAATTAACCCAACCACCCCATCCATGACCAATTGCGGTATGAACTGTCTTTGGAACTTGATTGCTTGCTTTCCCCATAATCTGTAAAGCTGCCTCTGCAGGCCTTTCCATTGCTGCTGCTCCTATAGCGTTTGTGGAATTAACACCTCCAGAACAACATATTGGTAATTCACCATTTAACGCAGTTACTCCAGTTTCATACATTTCTGAAGCTTTATTTTCTTCGAACAGACCCAATTTTTCAACCCACATAAGCTCTTGGTTAGGAAATGGTGAATACACCTCAGCATAATCAATTTCTTTTCTTGGAAAAGAAACACCCGCTTGTTTAAACGCTAATTCAGAAGTTTTTTGAGCACCTAATTGTTCAGAAAGGTCTAATTGTCCTGATCCACTTCCGTTAAAACCAAGAAGGGCTGTTTCAGTTGCTATACTGCCTACTCCATTTACATAAACAGGAATTTCACATAAATCTTTAGCTTTTTCCTCAGTCGTAAATAACATTGCACAAGCTCCATCGGATGCTGGGCATACCATTCCATACCTTAGGGGGTATGAAATATAGGGAGTATCTAAAACATCTTCAATTGTAAGATCTGGCATTTTAAGGTGAGCCCACCATGTTTTTGCGGCATTATGTCTATTCTGAACGACGACTCTAGCTAAGTCTTCTTCTGTAATTTTACTTTTTCGCATATAATTAGTAGCCTGATAAGAAGCAATTCCTATAGCCGCACCACCAGACAAAATAGTTGTCAATTGATCCAAAGGAATACCTAATGAATTCATTACAGAAATTTCACCATATGCTACACTTGCAAGTCCCGTAGTTGTATTACCTTGAGATTGTTGTTCAAAAGCTACAGCTAATACTGTATCTATTCCAGGTAAACCAGCAGCAACCGAATAATATCCTGCGATAGCTACAGAACCACCTGTAGTACCTCCTGTTGTGACTCTCATTAATGGTTTATTGCGAGCACCCAACCAATCTGTCATCCATAGTTCAGGAATATTTGAACCTTCAAATGCTGGCATATTCCCATTTACAGAAGCATCAATATCTTTAATATCAAAACTTGGAATTTTTTTTAAGCAATCTTCTATCGCTTCATTTATCAATTCTGGCATGCTTACATCTGAACGTTTTGAAGCATGTTCACTGAACCCAGCACTTGCAACACATACTTGTCTTCCCATTTCTAATTACCTCCCTCTAATACATATACTATATTATTTTGGGCACACATACCTATTTGACCTGTAGCAATAGCTTTTTTAGCTCCCTTAACTTGATAACCATCTGCTTCTTGCTTAAGTTGTTTAGCAGCTTCAATAATTCTAATCAATCCTGTAGCACATGGTGGATTCCCCCCAAGAGCACCTCCAGAAGGATTGATTGGAAGTTCACCATCAATTTCAGAATTTAATTTTACGCCATTACCCTTCTCTGCAAATCCTAAAGCTTCAGAAAAAATTAATTCTTCATGTGCATAGCTTTCAAATACCTCAGCAACATCAATTTCATCTTTCGGATTTTTGATTCCTGCTGCATTAAATGCCATTTTCCCTGCTAATTCCATAGATTTACTAATAGATAAATCTCGATCTCCAAGATAATAGGCTTCTTGACTATAGCCTACGCCAGTAATCCAAACTGGATTATCTATAATCTTTAATGCTTGCCTTTCTGGAGCTAATAATAACGCAGCTACTCCATCACAAGGTTCAGCTACCATTAGTTCTGTTACCGGATCTGCATAAATCTCAGAATCTAGGACTTCTTTTGCAGTTATATTTGCATTTTGCGCTTCTGCTAAAGCTAAGGGATTCCTAGCTGCATTTTTTCTATTTTTGACAGCAACTTTCGCTATATCTTCAACACCCACTCCAAATCTTTCCAAATATGCCCTCATCTGAAAACCAGCAGAAGTGATGTCATTTACATATGCAAGAGGGCGTTCCCATGTGGGATCTGTCTCATATAAACGAGTAGAATGGTAAGGAAAACATGATGCCATGCTTCCACCCCAGACAACCGCCAATTTATGATTACCAGATAAAATCCTCATTAAACCATATAAAACAGCATGAGCACCATCCATTTCCACCTTAGACTCATCTACTAAGTATCCTCCCCCCACTTCTACAGTTAAAGAATTTGATATAGTCCGTCCATCATAATAATCATTTGTAGCTGAGATTACAGTAGATATATCTTTCTTTTTCAAACCTGCACTATCTAAAGCTCCTCGTACAGCCTCAAAAATCATTTCATATCTCCCATAATTAGCATCTGAATACAACTTCACTTGATTATATCCTACAATTCCAACTCTCTCCATTTATGGTATCACCTCTCATTCCTCACGAAACCCTTTATATCTGAAGGATCTCCTTTTGGTATTTCCTCCCACTGGATTCTTAATTTCATTCCTGTTTTTACTTCTTCTTGTTCAAGATCTAATAGGCGGTAAATTATTGCCGTATTACTTCCATCAATTTGTACCATACCAATAATTTGAGGTTTTTTAACTTTTCTACAAGCTCTATCATTAACCTTATAATGGGTTATTGTATAATTCTTTAGGGTTCCAGTATCAGGCAAATCCACCCAATTCTCTTCAAAATGTATTTTTTCATTACATTTTCCACAAATTTTTCTTGGTGGAACAAAAACATCTCCACATTTGGGGCATTTATTTCCAATTATTTTTTTATTTTTAAGAGTATCATAAAATTTGTCCAAGTAACGACCAACCCAAAAAGCAAATTCCGCTCTTATAAACCCCTTATTAGCAACAATTATTTTATCAGTCATAATGTTAATTTTTTTTCAAATGTAATTTTAATAATGATTAATATTGTGATGAGTGGTATTTATAATTTTGAAAACATCCAATTCCAGATTCTTTTATTTTTATTGACTTATTAAATAATTTTAAGAGAAATGGTCAATATTAACACTAAAAGAATTTAATTTATATTTTAAGAGTTGACTAAATTGGTTATAAAAAAAGGAAATGTACAATGTATTAATGATGAGATACTTGAAAAATTATCTTTAAAGAATCGTTATAAATTTTTGAATTACAATTTGATGTCTTATTTGCCAAAAGAACAGTTTGATTTTCTTAATAAAACTCAAAAGTTTTTATTAGATTTTGAAAAGAAGAAGAGTATCACTCATAATGAAGATTTTTATGATTGGATTCCCGAAATCGGTAAGGAAGGCTTGGTTACCCGAATAAGTAATTTCGATTTTCTTGATTTGAATTATGAACCTTATGGGCTAACAGCTGAATTTATGAGAATATTAGCTACTGATTTTTTTGATCCACAACTTACAATGGGAATGGGAGCTAACGTTTTAGCAATTAATCCCCTATTAGTACATCACGAGAATGTTGGGATTCGCTTAAAAGCATTGAAAGAATTAATATTGGGGCAAAAAGTTGGTTGTATATGTATAACGGAACCCGAACGTGGTTCTGATGCAGTTCATATGCTTACTACTTGTGATGAACAAGAAGATGGAAGTTTTATTGTAAACGGAGAAAAAATTTATCAAACAAATGGAGCAAAAGCAGATTGGGCAGTAATGTATGCTGTCGCTGAAAAGAATAATGGCAATACGATGGCACAATTTTTGGTTGATACATCTTGGAATGGCTGGAAAGTAGAGAGAATAAATATCCCTTGGACTCCACGAATTTATCTTGGTAAAGAGACTTTTACAAATTTAAGAATCCCTTCTGAATATGTTTTGGGCAAACCAGGTAAAGGTAGAGAACATCTTTTTGAAGGATTGAATTTGGAACGATTAGGAATTGTCATTCTTAATGCAGCAGAATCTTGGAATGCTATAACTCATGCTGTCATTTATGCAAACATGAGAAAACAATTTGATCAGGAAATTTTAAAATTCCAGGGAGTTGGATTTCCTTTAGCAGATTTATGGGCAGAGACTATGAATCTTACTCTATCCACTTTAAATGTATGCCAAATGGTAGATAAAAAAGTAGAACAATTTGGAGCCCTTCCTAAGGAATTTAGCTTGGCTTTAATGGCTACAGCATCTCAATTAAAATCAATAAGTGCTAAATTAAGTCAAAAGGCAGCATACGAATGTGCAAATCTCATGGGTGGTGCAGGTGTATGTGATAACACATTAATGCAAGATTTACTAGGTGTCACTAGAATACAGGAAATTGGAGGGGGAACAAGACAAATTCAGCAATATATCATGAGTTTAACTCTACGACAATTATTTAAATTACTCTGATATAATTTCCTTTATTTTTTTTTCCTATTTTCTAAAATCATTTTATAAATTTAATCTAACTTTCTAAGATTGATATAACATTATAATAATTGATAATAATGGGAATCTTTTAATTTAGTTTTTTGAGAAGATATAATATAGAAGTCTTAAAAAAAAAAGTCAATTTTTATAAACTTTCATGAACATAGTAAATAATTGGTTACCATATTTTAATACAAAAAATTTCTAAAAAGTGATAATTTAGATGAGTCAACAAACTAGTAATGAAAAATTTTGGTTAAAATCCTATGATAAACATGTTCCTCCAACATTAACTTATCCAACAGAGGATCTTGGGACATTATTAACTCAAAATATGAAAAACTATGCTGATAAAGTAGGTTTTTATTTTATGGATCGCACTTTTCTTTTCACAGAAATTTTGGAATATTCCCAAAAATTTGCTACATTTTTACAAAAAAATGGTATGAAAAAAGGTGATGTATTAGCCATTGCTTTACCAAATACTCCTCAATATTTATTTTCTGTTTATGGAGCTTATATAGCAGGAGGTACTGTTACAGGATGTTCACTCCTATTAAGTCCAGATGAAATTGCATATCAAATGAAAGATTCAGGTGCTAAATTTCTAGTTACTATGGATATTGTTCATGAAATGCTATTTTCAAAGATCTATGATCGCTTACCAGATTTGAAAGTGATAGTTCCAACAAATATTGCAGAATTTATGGGTATTTCAAAGATTAAATTGTTCATGGGAAAATTATTTAAAAAGGATCTAAGGGAAAAACTACGTAAGGGTAAAATTATCCCTTGGCCAGGAAAAACTGTAATCCCATTTCTAAAGGCATTAGATACTGAAATTGATTTGGAAAAAGTTGATATCGATCCTAAAAAAGATTTGGCTTTGATAATATATACGGGTGGCACTACAGGAGTTCCTAAAGGAGTAGAAGTTGTTCACTCGAATTTGATAGCAAATCTTCATCAATTTGATGTCTGGCTCAATAGAGAGAAAGGTAAAGAAATACTTCTTGCAGCATTTCCCTTCTTTCACATTGCTGGATTCATTACTGGTCTTTTCTTGAACTTTTTAGGCGGAGCACAAATATTAATAGCAGATCCAAGAAATAATGATCATATAATAAAGGAAATCATTGATAAGAAACCTACAAGTTTTGGAAATGTGCCAACTCTGTTTTTAATGATTCAGAAGAATCCACTATCGAAAAAAATCCCACCAGAAGTATTAGATAACATTTCATTATATGTAAGTGGTGCTGCACCCTTTCCAGCAGAAGCAATAAGAGAATTTGAGAGACAATTCCATACAGAAAATAAGTTTTTAGAGGTTTACGGATTGACTGAAACTGCGATAGTAACCGGTAATCCTATGTTTGGTGAGAAAAAGCTTGGAACTGTTGGATTACCATGGCCAGATACAGAGATTAAGTTAATAGATTTAGATACTGGAGAAGAAATAAGAGAGATTGGGCAAACAGGTGAAATTTTAATAAAAGGTCCTCAAGTTGTTAAGCAATATCATAATAAACCTGAAGCTACTGCTGCTGCATTTGATAATGAGGGTTATTTCCACTCAGGTGATGTTGGTGTTTTCGATGATGATGGCTATTTAAAGATTGTTGATCGTACGAAAGACATGCTTAGTGTAAGCGGTTTTAAGGTGTATAGTGTCCATGTTGAAGAAGTAATGACTAAACATCCTGATATTCAAATCCTCGCAATAATAGGAGTTCCTAATCCTGATAGACCTGGAGCTGAAATAGTAAAGGCAATTATTCAATTAAAAGAAGGTGTTGAAGCAATTGATAAAGTTAAAGATAGTATTAAAAAATATGCTGAAGAAAACCTTTCAAAATACGAAGTTCCTAAGATCTGGGATTTTCGGGAAGAACTTCCTTTAACTATGGTTGGTAAAGTAAAGAAAAAAGCACTTCGCGAAGAATTAAAAAAATAAGGAACTAAATAATTAAACTTTTTTTTATATCTTTTCTTTAAATGGGCTATAAGCTTAAGTATAAATATTCAAAAATTGAAAAATTATTCATTATTAAAAATAAATTTTTATTATAATTATGCGAATAGAAGATTTTGAAGATATTATTTATGAAAAGGAAGATAATGGTATATGTACAGTAACTATTTCAAGACCTGAAGCTAGGAATGCCGTAACGCATATTACTTTCTTAGAAATATATACAGTTTTAGAAGATATAGAGAATGATAAAAATGCTAAAGTGCTTATAATTACAGGAGATCCTAAGGGAAATGCTTTTACATCTGGAGGTTATTTTAGAACAGAAATGCTTGAAAAGATGAAGAAATATCCTGAAATAGACCTTATGGATATTGCTCAAAAAAAAGTGTGTATGAAATTTTGGAATTTCACGAAACCTGTCATTGCTGCAATTAATGGAATGGCAATAGGGGGTGGTATTACAATGCCCTTAGCTGGTGCTGATCTTATCTACATGGCAGAGGATGCATGGTTTGGATTTTATTTCAGTAAAAGAGCAATTATCCCTGAATTTGCAAGTACCTTTCTTTTGCCCTTTTATATTGGGTTTCAAAAAGCTAAAGAAATCATCTATTTTGGACAAAAATTAACCGCTCAAGAATCCTATGAGCTTGGAATTGTGAATAAAGTTTTACCAAAGGAAGAATTGATACCATATGCTAAAGAACAAGCGTTAAAACTAATCCCCCCTAAAGGCCCAATTCTAGCAATTAAACTAATGAAAAAAACAATGCATTCATATTTTAGGGAGATTTTAGATAAAACTTTAGATTTGGAAAACAGAGCGTTAAGAAAAACATTTTCATCTTATGATTTTAACGAATCAATGAAGGCTCTTAAGGAGAAAAGAGATCCTATTTTTAAAGGTTGTTAAAATTAATACTATTCTGAAGTTTAAAATCAGAACCATAAAATTTTATAAAATTCTTAGTTGAATAATAATAACACTTTAATTATTTTGATTTTATAATAAAAGGGATTTTTATATGGAAAATATAGATTTTGATGAAAGGCAGGTAATTTCAACTTATCCTGTTATTGTTATTGGTGCCGGTTTAGGTGGACTAGGCGCTGCATGTCAACTTGCATCTCTCGATAAAAAAGTTCTATTACTTGAAAAGCATAATGTACCTGGAGGATTTGCAACTTCATTTGTGAGGGGACGATTTGAGTTTGAAGGTGCATTACATGAAATAAGTGATATTGGTACTGAAGGAAATAGAGGTAGTCTATATCGATTTTTCGAGAGAATCGGTGTTGTTCCTGACAAAATTAAGTTTAAACAAATTCCAGAATTTTATCGTAGTGTATTTTTAGATGGATATGATGTGACTATGCCTATTAATTTAGAAGAATATACTAATAAATTGATTGAGCTCTTTCCTGGAGAAAAAAAAGGAATAGAAGATTTCATGGAAATGTGTCAAGCTGTATTCGAAGGAATTAAATTTGTAGCTCGCGCTAGAGGAAGGTTTTCTCCACCGGAAATCTTAAAAGAGCATCCATGGTTAGCCCGTATATCTGGTCTTACGTTATCTGAAGTATATCAGAAATTTTTCAAAGATGAGAGGCTAATTGCTGTAGTATCTCAATTATGGGGTTATTTAGGCCTCCCACCTTCCAGAGTAAATGCCTATGCTTATATTGCCATGCTAATTATTTATTTAATCCATGGTGCTGCTTTTCCTATGGGAAGATCTCATGCTCTAACTAGCGCAATGGTAAAATCTTTTGAAGAATTAGGTGGTGAAATCAGATATAACGCACTAGTAAATCGTATTCTCGTAGAAAATGGAAGGGTATGTGGAATAGAGCTGTTAAATGGAGATATATATCGCTGTGAAGCTGTAATTTCAAATGCGAATCCAATTTGTACAACAATGAAAATGTTACCAGAAGATATCGTTCCGGTAAGTTATAAAAAAAAAATCTATGCTGCTGATATTGGACCATCAGGATTTTCAGTATATATAGGCCTTAATGCTTCATATAAGGAATTAGGATTTACTGCTCATGAAACCTTTATTAACGAAACATACAATTTAGAAGAAGGTTATAAATCATTCACTAAATTAGAACCTCCTAATTACATGGTTGCGGCCTGTTATAATCATGTTTATGAAGATATATCTCCTCCTGGAACAACACAACTTGTTCTTACTACTTTACAAATGGGCAAATTATGGCAGAGTGTCGCCCCTGATCAATATTATAAAATTAAGGACTTCATTGCCGACAAAATGGTAAATTTGGTTGAGAAGACGATTTGTCCTAATATTCGGGATTATATTGAAGTCGCTGAAGTAGCAACCCCACTTACTTATTATCGTTATTCAAAGAATTTAGAAGGAGCGATCTATGGGTATACTCAGGATATTTTGAATGGCCCAACACTGAGACTGAAAAGCAGAGGTTCAATTCCAGGTTTGTATCAAGCTGGAGCTTGGACAAATATTGGAGGGGGATATTCATCATCCATTCTTGGAGGTAGGATTGCTGCTGGAATGTATTTAAGAGATAAGAAAGAGGGGAGGTGGTAATAAATGGAGAAAGACATAATGGCAGATATAAAAAAATATCAAAAAGCTGAAAAGTTAAAAAAGTGGCGAGATGAAGTCCAACCAATACCATGGTATTTTGATGGTTTAGAAAATCTCTGTGACAGAATTCACCCAGAAAAGCAATCAGTACAAATTTCTGATATAAAACAACTTTCTTGGGATACAAAATTATATAGACTCATTTCGGCTAATCCAAACAAACTACTTGCTCCTTTCAGAGCTGGATATTATATTGGTATTAATGTAGAAATAAATGATGTTCGAACCTCACGTCCTTATTCACTTGTATCTTCACCAAATCAATTAGCATATTATGACGTAGCTATTAAAAGAAAAGAGGGAGGTTTTGTAAGCCCCTATATTCTTGATAATTTAAAGGAAGGCGATGTTTTAGAAATAACAGAACCTATGGGAAATTTCTATTATAATAGAATATTCCATGGAAAAAATTTAGTGTTTATCGCGGGGGGTTCTGGCATAGCTCCTTTTATTTCAATATTAAGGGATATTTCTGAAAGAGCTTTACCTTTAAATGTATGGTTGATTTTTGGCTGTTTAACAGAGAAAGATATTTTATTCAGGGAAGAGCTTGAAGATATACAAGTTAGGCGCCCAAATATTCGGATTAAATATATCCTATCAGAACCTGGACCAGATTGGACTGGAACTTGTGGATTTATTACTAAAGAAGAGATCCTAAAAGAAATTGGATCAAAACACAATAAATTTTTCTACGTGGTAGGAAATCGCCCGATGTATTTCTTTATACAGGAACAATTAGGAGCAATGGGAGTTCCTATTCATCGTGTTATTTATGAATCCTATGGTGTCCCAGATAATGTTACAGAAGTAATAGGCTGGCCTGATGGCATAAATGCTTTAAAAAATGTCCAAATAACAATCGAATTTATGAAACAAGGAAAGAAATTTAAAGAAGTGTTTAAGGCACCTTGTGGTGAACCAATCTTAAATAGCATTGAACGAGAAAAAGTACTAGAACAAGAAATTAATAATGGCTGTCGTTCAGGCGCCTGTGCTTTGTGTAGAACTAAACTTATATCGGGTAAAGTATTTGTGCTCCCAGAAGTGACGATAAGAGAAATTGATCAAAAATTTGGGTTTATCCACCCTTGCGTGTCATATCCACTTACTGATATTCATCTAGATTTATCCTTAACCTAAATAAAAAAAATTGAAATCTTATATTATTTTTTAACAAATAATAATACAATTAATCATAATAAATAGAATAACATACTTTTAAAATGAAAAAAATTAAGTGAAAAGAATGACAGTGAAAGTGTTATCAAAAGAATGGGTTGAAGCTGTTTGTAAAGCTATAAATAATAATCCGAATTATAAACCATCAGCGCTTACTTGGGAAGGAGATGTGCTTCTTGTTTTCGAACCAAGTGGTAATTTGGATCATGAAGTGAGAGTATTTCTTGGATTATATCATGGAGAATGTACAGGAACTAGATTAATACCAGAGGGTGAAGAAGTAGAAACGGAGTTCATAATGTCCGGACTTTATCTTAATTTTGTATCAGTTGTCAAAAAAGAAATCGATCCAATTCGGGCTTTAATGTCTGGTAAGTTAAAACTTGAAGGTGACATGGCAAAATTAATGCGGAATGCTAAAGCAGCTTTAGAAATGGTGAACAGCTTTGCAAATGTAGATACCGATTATATATAAAGATATCCTAATTTTACTTTTTTTTCTTAGAATGTATTTTTCTTAGTAATTTAAATTTAAATGAAATTGAAGAAGTATATAAAAGAAATTTTATATCAATTGTTATGTGAAAAAATATGTGGTTTTTTTCTAGTCCAAATATAATTTATGGAGAAGATAGTCTAGATTTTATCCAAAATATCAAGGGAAACAAATGTTATATTGTTACTGATAAAATCATAGAGGAATTAGGTTATCTCAAAATATTAACAGAAAAATTAGAAAAAAGCGGTAAAGAATATCAAGTTTTTAATGAGGTTATCCCAGATCCTAGAGAAGATGGCGTCTTAAAGGCGAGAGAACAGTTTATAGCTTATTCTCCAGATTTAATAATTGCATTAGGTGGAGGCTCGGTAATAGATACCGGAAAAACAGCTTGGGTTTTATATGAATTTCCAGAATTGAACATTGGTGATATTCATCTATTTAGATCTGATTTGTATGAAACAGGTAAAAAAGCTAAATTTGTAGCAATACCAACTACTTCGGGAACAGGTTCAGAAGCAACAAATGGAACAATAATTTCTCGATTGGAGGATGGTATATGGAAGAAGTTTATTTATGCTCATAGGGGAATTACTCCTACTTATGCTATAGTTGATCCTATATTTCCGAAAGGAATGCCTCGAGAATTAACAATTAATACAGCTTTTGATGCATTATCACATGCTATTGAGGGAATGGTATCTAATTGGAAGAATGAGTTTTCTAATGGAATTGGTTTAAAGGCTATAGATCTCATTTTTAAATACTTGCCAATTATCTGTAAAGATAGCAAGAATATGGAAGCTAGGGATTATCTACACCAAGCAGCAACCATGGCAGGTTTAGCTTTTAGTAATTCTCAAGTTCATATTGGGCATGGTATGGGACATGCATGGGGAGCAGTTTTCCATACTCATCATGGAAGAATAGTTGGAGTATTACTCCCATATATCACACAGTTTTGTTTAAATAATCCAGATAAAGAAAATGATACTCTAGGAATATGCTCTAAGATAGCTAAGCAACTAGGATGGGCTAAATGGGATGATGATAATAAAACTGCCGCTTTTAAGGTTATCGATAAAATTAAAGAGTTACAGAATGAGGTTGGTTTTCCAACAAAATTAAAAGATATGGAAATCACTAGGGAGGAGTTAGAAAATAATATTGAAATGTTAGTTGCTTGTTGTTTTGAAGATGCCACTGCTGTAATGACACCTAGAGCAATTACCGATGAATACTATCGAAAAATCTATGACTATGCATTCGAGGGGAAAGATATTGACTTTTAACCTTATTTTTTTTATTAAAATAAGGAGAATTTTATCATGAGTTCATTGAAAGGATTTATAGGTAAACTTCTTTCAGTTAATCTTAGTGAAAAAGAGATTTCTGAAGAATTGTTGAATGAAGAAATTGCCAAAGATTTTCTTGGTGGCGCTGGATATTGTTGTCGGTATCTCTATGATTATATTGATAAAGATACTGATGCTTTATCTCCCGAAAATATATTAATGTTTATGACTGGTCCGTTCTGCGGTTCTCCTATTCCAACTAGTGGTAAATTCGTTGTATGTGCCAAATCTCCATATACAGGAATCTGGGGTGAATCCAACTGCGGGGGATATTTTGGTCCTGAACTTAAAAAAGCAGGCTACGATGGGATTATTATTAATGGTGCTTCAAAAAGTCCTGTATATCTTGAAATCACAGAAAATAAAGCTGAAATTAGGGATGCTTCATTTTTATGGGGAAAAGGTATTATTGAAACTTCAAAGATTTTAAAGGAACAATCAGCTTCGCCATTAACAAGGATAGCTTGTATAGGTCAAGCAGGTGAAAATTTAGTTAAATTTGCAATAATTGCTTCTGAAGAAAAAGCTGCCGGAAGAACTGGAATGGGAGCTGTAATGGGATCAAAAAAATTAAAAGCTATAAGTGTTCGAGGCAAAAAAAGGCAATTTGAGGTAGCAGACCCAGATAAGTTTAAAAATATAGTTCAAAAAGCTTTAAATGATATAAATCAAGCGTTTACTTCTAAAATGTATAGTGAAATTGGTACTACAGCGGGAGTAGATCTGTGGAATTCAACAGGAGAATTGCCAAAAAAATATTGGACTTATGGAAAAGAATGGGAAGGCGCATACAATATTTCTGGAGTTACTGCTAAAGAAAAATTTGTTACAAGGAAATATCCTTGCTTTTCCTGTCCAATAGGATGTGCTAAAAAGGCAATTGTAAAAGAAGGAGAATATCAAACTGAAGGGGAAGTAGAATCTCCAGAAGTTGAAGCTATTGCTGGTTTTGGTTCAATGATCCTAAATGATAATCTTGAATCAATTGTGAGAGCAAATGTCTTATGCAATAATTATGGAATTGATACTATAAGTACTAGCAGTATTATAGCGTTTATATATCATTTATATAATAATAAAAAAATTACCTCTGAAAAAATTGATAATATTAACCCTAAATGGGGAGATATTAAACCAACTTTAGACCTGATTAAAAAAATATCATTAAGAGAAGGTATAGGTAATTTATTAGCTGAGGGATCAAATGCAATAGGGAAAAAATTTAATATTTCTCAAAATGAAATCGCGACTGTTTATGGAATGGAAGTTCCATATCACGATTTACGGTCAAATTTCGGAATGTCAATAGCATATGCTTTAGGTACTCCAAGAGGACCTTGCCATAATTCTTGTGATATGTATACAATTTCATTAGGAATTCCACTAGATGAATTTGGAATAGCAACCGTTGATAGATATAAAGATGATTCAGAAATGGCTATAATGTGTGCGCGGTTGCAAGATTATCGTGCTCTTTATAGCTCATTGACTTTATGCGTATTCGCCAATCCATTACCTTCCATTATTGCTGAATTAGTACAAACATGTACGGGTTTAGATTGCGATATAGAAAAATTGAAAATCTATGGTGAAAGAATTTTCATGATAAAACGATTGTTTAATCTAAAGATGGGGATTTCTCCGGAAGATGATCGATTACCTAAAATATTGCTTAATCCATTAGAAGGAACGGAAAGTGCAGGCAAATCACCTAACTATGAACAATTAAAGAATGAGTATTATAAATATAGACAATGGGATATGAAAACTGGAAAGCTTAGTCAAGAAAATCTGAAAAGACTAGGTCTAGGAGAACTTTAAAAAAATAAGAAAAATAAGGAAAATTTTTTATTTCCATCGCCATTTAGGCATAGTTTTTGTTAAGCGAGCGACAGCAGCATTTTGGGCATCTTTCGTTTGAAGTAATTGTGAACTTACAAGAGTCTCCAATTCTAACCCAAAAGCAGTATCCTTACCATAACAATCATCTATTAACTTTTTTGCAAGCCCTACAGCTAAAGGGCCACTGGTTATGAGATCATCAGTATACATTTTAATAATTGAATCTAATTCTTCATGGTTTTTAGCAACTCGATTTACAACTCCGATCCTATAAGCTTCTGCTCCATCAAATTGGCGCCCAGTTAATATAATATCTTTAGTATTTTGGATCCCCACAAGCCTCGTTAGCCTTATAGTGCCCCCTACGTCTGGATTCATACCTATCTTTGATTCCAACATATGGAAATCAGCTGATTCGGTACAAAATCGAAAATCACATGCTAATGCCAATTCAAATGCCATCCCATAACAATATCCATTTATTTTAGCAATCACAGGTTTTTCCATCTTTTCAATTTTTATGAAAATTGGATGGATCCAAGTATTTGCAAAATACCTAAAATTTCTCGGGATTCGTAGATCAGGGATAAAACCTTCAGGATCTTTATCTCGACCTGTTAAAAAGTTTAAATCTATACCTGAACTAAAGAAATCGTTTCCCCCCGTGATGATAACTACTCTAGTATTAGTTCGCTCGACTTTATCAATTGCTTTTTGAAGTCCCACCATTAAATCATAATTCATAGCATTTTTTTTATCTAAACGATTCATTCTAATTGTTGTTATCGTTTTTTCTTCATTCTCTTCTATTAAAACAACATTTTCACTCATTTTTTTCTACCCATTTTTTTGTTATTTAATTTATTAAATTCTTAATCTTCTTTTTAACTTATTAGAATAAAAAATTCTCATTAAAATTAATTGAAAAAAGAAAAAAGTCTTTTTTTTGATTTTTAAATCAGTCGAAAGTATTCAATATCCAATATTCTTTTTCTTGGTTTTTCTTTAAAAACAGCTTCAACTCGCATACCGACTTTAATTTTTTCTGGATCTCCTTCATTTATAATATGTACAAAATCGGTGTCCGCACCGTCAAGTGTAATTATCGCATAAGCAAAAGGAGGATCCAAAGGCATAACAGGTGTTGAATGGGTTATAACCGTAAAGCCTTTAACAATTCCTTGATTTCCAACCTCTGCCCATTCTTCCATTTTTTCGAAGCATTTAAAGCAAATCATTTTTGGAGGTACAAATATTTTACCGCACTTTGGGCATTTTACTCCCATTATTTTATTATTTTTTCCGATTTCTGTTATAAATTTTTCGACATAAGCTCCTGCTGTATGTTTATAAGGAACTTTAATCCTTCCTCTATACACTTTTTTTTCTATCTCTTCACCCATTATTATCCCTCCGATTCCTCTTTTACAATTCTAAAATATGGAATATCCCCAATATTTCCTTCTCTTTTCTCTTTAAAAACAGCTTCTACACGTTGTCCTATTTTGAATTTAGTAGGATCAATCTCATCAACAAAATGCATCATATAAGTATCAGCACCATCTAATTTGAATATACCATAACCATAAGGGAATGGGCGCATACCCCCCGTAGTTGGATCGATAAATGGATAATTTACTACGGTGAAACCTTCTAGTGTACCTCTTGGAGATAGCTCTATCATATCCTCAATTGTCATTCCTACTAAACAGTCTGCACAAACTGCTCTCGGTGGCATATGAACTTTCCCACATTTGGGACATTTGCTTCCCATGATTCTCTTATTTTCCTTAAGTTCCTCAAAATATTTAACTGCTAATTTTCCTATAGAATAGTTATAAGGTAAGTCTGTTTTCCATTTAATTTGAAATTCTTTTTGTTTCTCTTTTTTTCCCAAATTTTATCACCTCAATGGATTTGGATCTTTTCCTAATATTGCTAGTTCTGTCCAAAGACTTCCTCCGAAACCCATACCTAATGCAGTTTCGGCATCGGGCACTTGTCGTTTCCCACCCCTACCCATAATTTGAATCGCAGCTTCGGCAAACCGAACTAAAGCTGTCGCACCAATTGGGTTAGTACTTAATACTCCACCAGAAGGATTCACTGGTAATTCTCCACTCATTAAAGTTATTCCTTCATCCAGTAATTTTCCACCACCCCCTAGTTCAGCAAAACCTAATGCTTCAGTCCAGCTTAATTCTGACCATGAAGTTGGTTCATAAATCTCCGCTACATCAAGATCTTTTATAGGATCTCTGATTCCAACTTTCTTATATACATTTTTCGATGCTATCGTTGCGGTTGGGAGGTTATACATAATATCATCAGTACCAAACGTGTAGTAATGAGCTGTTGAAACACCTTTAAACCATGCTGGATTATCTGTTACTTTTTTAGCTTCTTCTTCGTTTGCATAAATAACAGCACATGCTCCTTCACTTTGAGGACAGCAATCATGTAATCTTAAGGGATAAGAAATCATTTGAGAATTCATAACATAATCTAAAGTAATATCAGGCATTTGTAAATGTGCGAATGGATTATTTGCAGCATTACTTCGATTTTTAACAGTGACTTTTGCTGCTTGTTCTGATGTAATTCCGTATTTCGCAGCATAAATATTAGCCATTAATGCAAGCGGTCCTAGGGCTCCTGCTAATGAGGGGCGTTCCCATACTGGGTCAAATGCAGTAATTATTCCTGTAGTAGCTCCTCCTTCATTGAGTTTTTCCCAACCAACAACTAAAACATTTTTATAGATTCCAGAAGCTATGTTGTAATATCCACAAATTCCTAAAGATGAGCCTGTTGTACCACCAGTCGCAATTTTTACAACAGGTTTTAGATATCCAGGTGCTGCGTCAATTCCACACCACATTTCTGAGAAATTAATGCCCTCAAAATGATCCATATTGCCAATGAGAATAGCGTCAATATCTTGAGGTTCCATTTGAGCATCATCAAGAGCCATTTTAACAGCTTCATAGATCATTTCCGGTATATTTACATCTCTCCTTTTACTTCTAAACTTCGTTTGACCTACTCCTACTATTGCTACATCATGTTTTGGAATTCTTTATTCACCTCCAAATATTAGTACACAATTTCCCTGAGAACAGATACCATTCATTCCATATACTAATCCTGTTTTTGCTCCAGTAACTTGTCGCTTACTAGCTTTACCTGTTAATTGTAAGAAAATCTCTGCCGCTCGAATCAATCCATTAGCCATTGCTACATTGCTGGATAATACACCTCCAGAAGGATTGACCGGAATTGATCCTTCCATTTGTGTTTTTCCGCTATCGATGAATTTACCCCCTTCTCCTTTTCCACAGAAGCCTAAAGCTTCATAGATCATAAGTTCATGAGCAGAAAAAGCTTCAAATACCTCTGCAACGTCTAAACCTTTAACTGGATCTTTAATCTCAGCCATTCTATAAGCTCTTTTAGCAGCTAATTCCAATCCGATTAAATCAGTCATGGTTCGATGTCCAAGATAATAGGCATCAGTACAGTTTGCATATCCTTTCAACCATACGGGTGTGTCAGTAAATTTCCTTGCATTCTTCTCATTAGCAAGAAGCATTGCTACTGCTCCATCACTGTAAGGCGGAAAATCTAATTCTTTTAAAGGATATGCCAACATTGGCGACTTTAAAACATCCTCTCTAGATACTTCCTTTTGTAGATGGGCATAAGGATTATTAACTGCATTTTTTCGATTCTTTACAACAACTTTAGCAGCTTGTTCTTCACTAACACCATATTTACTCATATACATATTAGCCATTAAACCAGCAGAAGAAATTTGATCTAAACCTAAGTGTCGTTGATAAAAGGGATCAAATATGGAATTATTTATAAGATATTGATCCCCTTCCGAGCATTTAGAGTGTGAAACAACCAAGACAGTATCATATTCTCCAGATAAGATTCGCATAGCGCCATATACATAGGCAAAAGCCCCATCCCCTGAAACTCGAGATTCTGATTTTCTCACAGAGCCCACAGCATCTTGAATTGCCATATTAGCTATTGTTCGGCCATCATTGAAATCATTAGAACTAGAGATTACGCAACCAATATCATCGTTTGTAATTCCCAATTCATTATGGAGTTTTTTAACAACTTCAAAAACTAGTTCTGAAATTGTTAAATTAATTTTTTCTGCTTCATATTTTGTTTGAGCACATCCTACTATCGCTACTTTATCCATTTTTAATTTTCCCTTGTTTTTTTTATTTTTGCTAAGAATAAATATAATATTGATAAATTCATCTATGAATAATTTTTAAATAGCAAAATTATTTAGAGAAACAAACGTCGACTTAAGAACATTCTTAAAAATTAAAAAAAAAAAAAGAAAAACATAATTAAATTTAAAAGTTGACTTTATCTAATCCTTTAAGACCCAACATTTTCCTAGCTTCATCAGGAGTAGCTATTTCTCGCCCTAGATCATTAACTATCCTAACCATTTTTTCAACTAAATCAGCATTACTTTTTGCAAATATTCGTTCTTTCTTTTCAGGATCATATCCCACATAAACATTGTCTTCTAAGCCAACTCTTATATGTCCCCCCATGGTAGCTGATATAGCTCCTAGGTGAAATTCTCGTGGATATCCAAGGCCAATAACCGACCATGTGAAGTTTCTCTCTCCGAATAACCTTGTAGCTTCATTATACATATGTATTAGCTCCCAAGGTGTGTTTCCAGTTCCCCCTAGCACACCTAGAACAAATTGCATATGTATAGGGAATTTGAGCCATCCAAAACGGAGCATAGCTCCAGCGTTCCAGATTCCACTAGTACTATAAATCTCAAGTTCAGGTTTTACATTATTCTCATACATAGTTTTCACAAAAAGCTCGAGATCATTGAATGTGTTTTGAAATGTATATCCCTTACTCATTTTTACAAGAGCTCCTTCCCATGGATACTTCCACTCTTTATATCGTTCTGCTAAAGGATGTATTGAAAAATTCATTGATTCGCAATTAAAAGAACACATTTCTGGTTTAAATTCCGGAGCTACCGAAATTCTTTCCTCTGGTGTCATCCCAGCAGCTCCACCAGTGGTGACACAAACGACTACATCTGTTTTAGCCTTAATTTTTTCAAGGTTTTCTCTCCAAATTCCCAAATCTGCAGTAGGCATTCCTGTTTTTGGATCTCTAACATGAACATGAACGACTGCAGCACCCGCATCACGAGCTTTTTTAGCTTCATCAGATATCTGATCTGGTGTTATTGGTAAATAAGGAGTTTGTGTTGGTAATGTAACTGAACCAGTAAGAGCACAAGTAATTATACATTTATTTCTCCAAGCTGTAAGTACAGACATTTTTAATTCTCTTTTTTTAATTATTTATTAAAGTCTTTGATTTATTAGATTATAAGACAAGTATTAAGTTTAATGTCTATAATGTAGATTTATAATATATCAGAATTAAAAAATATAAAGGTTTTTTCCAACGTCGATAAAAGCGCTTTTAATAGAAAAAGTTAAAAAAAATAAATAAGAATAATTAATGTAATCTAATGTAATAATTTCCTAAATCAAACCCTAAATATGATTAAAATGTTAGAAGAAGACTTATCAAACAAATTAGTAATAACTGCTGCTCTTGCGGGAAATTTTACATCTAAGAAACAAAATCCAGCGATTCCATATACTCCTGAGGAATTTGGAAATGAGGCAAAAAAATGTCATGATGCTGGAGCTGCCATAGTTCATATCCATGCAAGAGATCCTGAAACAGGATGGGCAACTCCTGATTTAAAGACAACAAAAGCAGTTATTGATAATATACGCGAAAAAGCCCCAGATCTTATAATTAATTTAAGCACTTCCATGGGGTTCCGTACAACTCAAGAACAAAGAATTGCTCCAATTCAGACCTATAAGCCTTTACTTGCATCACTAAATACTAATTCAATGAATTTTGGAATAGGAAATTTTAAAACTGGAGAACTTATGGGAAGAGCTGATGGTATTTTTAATAATAATTTTGAAATGATTCAGAATTTTGCTAGAGTAATGAAAGAAGTTGGAACAAAACCAGAGATTGAGATCTATGATTTTGGAGGGCTATATAACATCTTATTTCTTAATAAGCAAAATGAACTCTTTGAAGAACCATTACATTTTCAATTTGTATTTGGTGTCTTAGGAGGAATTCCATTTTCTTATCATAATCTAGGACACCTTCTCAATTTAATACCTATAGGGTCAACATGGAGTGTGTGCGGAGTAGCAAAGGATCAATTTAGAGCGGGATTATGTGCGGCAGCAACAGGAGGGCATATTAGGGTTGGTTTAGAAGATAATATCCGTACTCCAGACGGTCGTTTAGCTAAAGGATCTTGGGAACAAGTAGAATGGGCTGCAGAAGTTACAAAACTTGCGGGAAGAGAAGTAGCAACATCGAAAGACGCTCGTAAAATTTTTAATATGGTACAATAAAAACTCAAAGTCTAAATCTTTATAATACCATAAGAGCTAAATCTTCATAAAATAAAAAAGTTAAAACAAATAAATTAAATTGTAATTAAAATAGTTTTTAAAAAAAAAGAGTAATAGAAATATAATCAGAATGTAAAACCTTCTGGTAGTTCTGATTCTTTTGTACCTTCAACAACAAACATTAAATCCATAATTGTATAGGTTGGGTTCTTGGTCCGAAAGATTGGTATAACTCTTTTTCCAATTTCAGGTTCTCCGACAACTAACACGCTCATAAGAATAGTGACAACTTCTTCATCAAATTCTACATTTATAAATTTGATTGGTTTTGGTAGTGTATTAAAAGCTCCAGAACGATGAGTAATAATAAATGAGTGAACTTTTGCAGTTTTCTGAGCTTTTTCAGTAATATCTATAACGGTATTTTTTCTTAGGCAATCTGGGCAAAAAATCCTAAATGGTTCATAAATTGATCCTTTTGTTAAACATTTTTCATTATCACATCTAGAAGCCATAAGTTTACCTTTACCTAGAGACCCAAAAAATACTGCTTCTCCACCGTATGAATGTATATAAGTCATATCTCTAGGATTTGTAACTCCAGCTAATTTTCCTGTATCCTTATTGAAAATAGGTTGATTTTTCTCAATTATATGAAAAGTCCCTTTAGGTTTATATCTTTTGTTGACAATATCTACAAAACCTTTTTCTTGTTCTGTTTTTGGCATTTTTTTAATCCTCCTTTAACAAATTATTTGGATTCATTAAAATAGTGCATGTTACATGAGAACCGACACCAGCATGAGAAATAGCTAATCCTCTTTTTGCTCCTTTAACTTGCAAACTTGTCCAATCTTTTGGTTTTTCTCTCTCAAATTTTTTCCATTTTTCTTCTGGTTCGTGGATCTCATCCCATCGATTCCAAATATGATATCCAATTTCCGCAATTTGCATAAGACCTGTTGCTCCTACTGCATGCATGCACCCAATCAATCCACCACAGGGATTACTTGGTAATTTTCCTGGCCTTTTTGTATTTGGATTAATAACATAAGCATCACCAGATTCAATATAGTCTCTTCCTTCACCATACGGTCGAATACCTATATCCTCATATGTTTGTATATCACTAATTGTAAATGCATCATGTAATTCAACTACATCTAGATCTTCAGATGGATCTATTACTCCCGACATATTGTATGCATAATATGCAGACATTCTAGCTGCTAAAAAACTAGAAAAGCCAGGGTATCTATCTCCTCCCGGAAATCTTTTTCCTAGATCATCATATTGATCTGTTCTTTCATTTGGTAAAAGAGGTATTTTCATATCTCTTCGATCAGCTACTCTTAGAGTATGACTTCCTGCCGCAATATAAATCCTGAGTGGTTTATCAGTTATTTCATATGCTGTTTTTTCATCGCAGACAATTCCACATGCCGCTCCTACACTCATTAAGCAACAATCTAAAGCACGAAGGGGATAAGCAACTATAGGGGAGTTAAGTACATCTTCAACAGTTATTTTCAAGGGTCCTTGAGCGTGAGGATTCATTCTAGCATAACCGCGATTTTTGACAGCAATTTCTGCCATAGTATTTCTAAATGAATCTTCTTCCATGCCAAAAATTTTCCAATATCTTTGAGCCATAACTGCATAATAGCCTGTATATATATGTCCAAGGGGTGTTTCCCAATCTTTATCTGCTGCACATGAAATAAGATGGTTTCCTTCATCAGTGGGAACTTCATCCATCCTCTCCCACCCTAATGCTAGAGCACAATCACTATATCCTGAAGCTACAGTTTTAACTGCCTCCCACATAGCAGAACCCCCTGTAGCACCGCCAGTTTTTACTCCAATATTTCCTAATGGATCTAAACCAAGTCTATCGTGAATTACTGCTTCTCCAAGTAATTGATCTCCAAAATGATCTGCAAAATGACCATAATAACAAGTATGAATATATTGTTTTAATTCATTTGGTGTCATTTTTACGAAATCTGCTGCTGCTGTTAAAGCATCAATGCACAATTCTTCAGTTCGCGTTTCTGGAAAAGCTCTGTCAAATTTTGACATCCCTACTGTAGCTAAATAAACTGGTCGCATTAATTTCGGTATTTTTAATTGTTTATCACTAAATTTAATCATAACTAATTCACTTTTTAGAGTTTCATGCCTTTTTGTTAAAATATTTAATTTTCGAAATACATTCGATATTTTATTGTTATGTTTTATTTTGATTAAAACATTTCTAATTGAATGTTAAAATAGAGATGGGAAAAAAATCCTATTTGATTTAGAAGAAAATTTAAAATTATTTGAAAATTGACTTACTCATAATGGATACAAGACTCCCAGAATTTCCAAAAATAGAAATTAGTAGAAATGTACCTGAATTAGATTTAATAAATAACCCAATATTTAACACAAAAGAAAAGACATTTTTAACTGAATTCTATGATTACATGGAAGAAAATCTTGAAAAAGATTTGAAAAAATTAGAAGAATTAAATTATTCGGCAGAGGAACCAATTCAAGAAAAGAAAAAAGGAATAGTAGTTAATTTTATGAAAAAATTAGCAGAAAAGGGTTATTATAGTACGGTAATCGATTTTGAGGATCATGATATTGGTAATGTAACCAGAAATGCTCTTATTGCATTAGTATTATGTGGTGGCTTTTGGTCTTCAAATAGCGATAGATATGTGAATGGGAATTGGAGTATAGAAATGGGCAGATTAGCGGGGGGAACTCTTTATTGCAATCCCGTCAATTATAAGGCTAACGAATATCAAAGAGAGAAATATCTTATCCCCGTTGTAAAAGATGGCTTGATGGCAGCTTCTGCTATGACTGAATTTAATGCTGGTAGTGATATCGTTAGAATTGAGTTAATACTTGATGATAAAGGAGATAAAGTTATCGCGAATGGGAAAAAACTTTTTATTACTAATGGAATGTTGGCAGATTATATTATTCTTTATGGTAGATTAAATAGTGGAAGATTAGGGGGAATTATAGTAGATACAGAATATCAGCAATTAAAAAATTTCGAATCTTCAAGAGTAAGAACTTATGGAATGAATGATGCTTTTGTTAGTCGTTTAGTTTTTGATGATGCTGAACTTCCTAAAGAAAATCTTCTAGAAGGAGATGGTTTAGATATTATGTTTCATCAATTGACTGAAGAAAGATTAGTTATTAGTGCTGAGGCTATAGGTGATTGCATCAAAAAGTTATTCTTTTCTCATAGTTTTGCTCTTCAACGTGAACAATTTGAACGAAAATTACACCAATATCAAATAATTAGATTTCCAATCGCTCAAAATCTGCGTCAAACGAATTTATTCCTTTCAGCTCTAATAAATTACGCTCGTGAGATTGATAAACGGACAAATATGGCTAGTTCTAAAATAATGGCTTCTCAAATTATGGGATTAAAAATTCAAACATGTGAATTAGCATTTCAGAGTTCCATTGATTTATTTAGAACAATGGGAGGACGTGCTTTCACTGAACAATACCGTAATCAATTTGGTCTCCTTGATGCATTTTGCATGGTACATGGTGGTGGAAGTCATTATGTGTTAGGAGATGCTGAATCAAGAAGATTATTTAAAACTAAAAAATGAAGAAGTTCTTTATTCACCCTCGATTTCTATTTCTAATTCGCAGTATTTTCACCTTTAAAAATGTATAATAATAGAATTATTCTACTGAAATGCTTTACTTTTATTAAAAATCTCAAGAGAATACATTATTAAATAAAATATCTTAATTTATTATAGACAATGGATTACTACAAATTCGAAAGCTTCGACGTTACGCCATTAATAAAACAATATCGTGGAAAAAGATTAGAAGATTTATTTAATAAGCACTATCGAATTATTGAGAACAAAATGGGCGAATTTATTGAATTCTTTTGGGAGGAAAAAGATATTCCTTCTGAAATAGATTTGATAAAAACCCAGAAAAAGATGACATATAATCTTAAGACAGTAAATTTCATTGGAGAATATATCGAAAAAAAATTAAAAAAAAGAGGAATAAACACTCTAAAAGATTTAAAGTATAATTTGAACTTTAGTAGTTCAGCTAGCAAAATTTTAGATTTAATAAGGAAAAAAGATTATAAAATCCTTAAAACAAATAGATACATTAATGATCTAGATGTTAGTTTTTGTTTCAAAATTGAAGACTTTCTTTTTATAGATATTGAAACACTAGGAATTATTGATAGTCCTATTATTATTGTAGGGATTGGATTTTTTGAAAATGAGCAATTTAAGATAGAAATTTTCTTCGCAAGAGAATTAGAAGAAGAAATCGCAATTTGCGAACACCTTAAAACACAAATTCTTCCAAATTTTAAATGTTTTGTTTCTTATAATGGAAAAACATTCGATATCCCCTTTTTAGCAAATCGATTTTTGTATTTTTTTGAAGAAAATCCAATGGTTTCAGAAGATGATCCACCTTATGAAAAATGTAATACAAAACTTCATCATATAGATTTATATCATCATTGTCGTCGGTTGTTTAAAGGGAAATTTTACAATTATACTTTAACAAATATTGAAGATAAGTTATTAAATTGGAAAAGACAAAATGAGCTACCAAGCAATCTTGTTGGATTATGTTACCGCAAATATAAGGAAAATCCAGAAAGATATATTGGTTTAATGAAGGAAGTTATCGAGCATAATTATTATGATATTTATTCAATGCCTTTAATTCTTAAAACGCTATTAGAAAATTTTTAAAAAGAAGTTAATTTAGGCTTTTAAAAAGCGTTCAATTGTTCGATAAACATCTTCCTCTTTGAAAGGTTTTTTAATGTAATCTTTAGCCCCCTTTTCTGTTGCCTCAAGAATTGTTAGCTCCTGCCCCATTGCGGATATTACAATTATATTAGCTTTTTTATCGAGTTTCATAATTTCCTCAATTGCTTTTATACCATCTGCATTTGGCATTATCAGATCCATTGTAACTAAATCTGGTTTCAATTCTTTGTATAAAGATACTGCTTCAATTCCATTTGAAGCTTCACCGACTACTTCAGCAAAATCAATTTTTTCTATTACTTTTTTGATTCGATTTCTTACAAATTGAGCATCATCTACCACAAGAATTCCTTTTTTCTTTGGCATGGTATAATATCCTTTTTTTGATGCAAAAATTAGCTGTACTTATATATCAACTTAATTTGCTATTATAAAGTTTTACTTTTAGAAAAAATATGTTTTATCCACACGAATAATTGAATTTTATGAACAATGTAAGATTAATTTTTAGTCTGTTTAGTCATATCCAGAAAATTAATTTAGATTCGACAATTTTTCAAAATGATAGATATGGAAGATTTAGAAAAGAAACTATTTAATCAATCTTGGAATTATAAAAATAGAAATGAAATCATAAAAAGACTGCAGGAAGCAGATTACGATATTGTAATTATTGGGGCGGGGATTACAGGAGCAGCAGTTGCTAGAGAAGCATCAATGAGGGGATTAAAAGTTGCTTGTGTCGATATGCAAGATTTTGCTGCTGGTACATCTTCAAGAAGTTCAAAAATAGCTCATGGAGGATTAAGATATATCGCTCAAAGTGAAATGGATTTGGTAAGAGTAGCGTCAAGAGAAAGAAATTGGATGCGAGTACAAATACCTCATTTAGTCAGGCCAATACCATTTCATATACCCGTAATAGAGGGAGCAAAGTTTAAAAAAAGACAATTAGCTGCAGCACTTAAAATTTACGATTTTCTAAGTGATGATAAATCTGAATTTATAAATTTTAAAAAACATAAGTGGCACTCTGCTGAGGAAATTTTCGAATTAGAACCCGAATTTTTAAGAGATGGAAACTTAGGAGGAGCTATCTATTATGATACTAATATCGATGATGCTAGATTGACAATTGAAATATTAAAAGAAGCTGTTATAAGGGGAGCTGATGTTCTAAATTACTGTAAAGTAAATGGATATATCAAAAAAGATAACATAATTATAGGGGTTAAATGTAAAGATTTAGAAAATAATAACGATTTTGAAATCAAAGGGACTTTGGTTGTTAATGCAACAGGAACTTGGACAGATGAATTGCTTGAGCTTTA
>JBHLMQ010000021.1:0-45999 GCA_048938005.1 Promethearchaeota archaeon
TAGGATATGAAAATATCATTTCAACTTATGCCGGAATAAGACCATTAGTAATGCAGAAGGGTAAATCTGAAAGTGATATTTCCCGAGATCATATTGTATTTTTCTCTGATGATGGATTACTTACTATAACTGGTGGTAAACTTACAGAATGGCGTGCTATGGCAGAGGATTTATTCATAAAAATAGAAGAAAAGAAATTTTTCCCAAATATTAAACGAACTGAACATTTTAGCAGACAACCCTTCATAATTAGCCTTGAAAAAGAAACCTGGTTAAAAGAATTAGAAAACTATGATCTTAAATTAGATAATGATATTGTAGATCATTTATATCAACAATATGGCAAGGGTGCTTTTAAAATTCTTGACTTGATTAAGCAAGATGCATCTTTAAAAGAAAAAATTGTAGAAGAAAATGATTTCATCAAAGCTGAAATTCTATACTGTTTAAGATATGAACCAACACCACATGTAATAGATATTTTTTGTCGAAGAACTGAAATGTCACTATGGATTGATCATAAAAAAGCTTTTGAAGCAGCTCGTAAAGTTGCTGAATTAATGGCAAAAGAGTATTCATGGGATGAAAACAAAAAAAATCAAGAAATTGAATTCTATATGGAGCACATCAAAAAAACTGTTTCTTTCATAATTTAATCCTTTCAAAATCTAATTTTGAATAATTGGACTCCCTTTGAAATATATTTTTAAGTTTGTATATACAATATAATAACAAATCTAAATTTACATTTAAGAGTGAATTTAATTGATTTTTCAATGGGATTTTACTGAAAATTTTTTAAGACCGCTAGGAACGTTTGGCGGTTGGTTTATGTTAGTACTAGGAATAATGTGGATAATATATGCCGCATATGAGACCAAGAGAAGGAAATCATTTAAGAAAAGGAAGGTAGAAGATTGGGATTTCGATAGAACTAAGTTCTTGAAGGGTCTTACTTATATTGGCTTTATTGTGGGTTTATTAAGCTTAATGTGTGGAATTTCTGGGTTAATATTTAATGTACCTCCAAGTCATGCATTTCCTCCAAGCGCTGGGCGCAGTTGGTTTACAGGAATAATTCTCATTATCTTTGGTATTTTAACATTTGTTAAACCTGCAAATGACCTTCCTCTTGCGAGTATCATTGGTGTTTTAGCAGCTTCTGTGGTTGTAATAATTTTGGCTCTCGCAGTTCCACAGAAAGTTGAGGATCTTATTGCTGTATTTGTAAATCCAAAAATTGTATTGTTAATAATTTTCATTATTGTATTTGCAATAGTTGCTCTTACAGCAAAATTCTATACCAAAGCCTTTATGACTATATCTAAAGCAATTTCATGGCCGCCACTTGCAGTAATTTTTGCCATCTTCTGTTTTATTCAAGGATTTCTATTACTAGTACTAGGAGTATCAATTTCAGGATATTTCTAATAAACTTATTTTTTTTAATTTTTTTTTAAAATTTTAAAAGAAGCTGAATCTATTAGAAGGATGTTTAGTAATATCACCAATAATATCCTTACTCAATTCGTAAGCGCAGTTAGGACATTTCTTATCATTAGTCACATCAATTTTCTTAAAACTATATCCTCTCCTTCCCAACAGTAAATAATTACAGTTTGGACAATAGGTATTGCTACCTTTTTCATGACTTATGTTCCCTATGTAGGGGAAATATAATCCTGTTTCAATAGCAATATTGTATGCCATATCTAATGTTTCATAAGGAGTGCGCTTCATTGAAGGCATTTTGAAATCAGGATGATAAGCAGAAAAATGAGTGGGAGTATCTTTTCCTAAGTTTTCCCTTATCCATTCACACAGTTTTTTTATATCATCCTTACTATCGTTCAAATCTGGAATGATTAGATTAGTGATTTCTACGTGTATTCCATTAGATTTAAAATATTTAGCAGTATCTAAAACAGGCTGAACAGATGGGACTGCACAAATTTTCTTATAAAAATCATCTGTCATTGCTTTAATATCAATATTAGCAGCGTCAATTCCCACTTCTATTAATTCTTTTGTAGCTTCTGGAGTAGAGTATCCATTTGTTACCAAAATAGTTTTAATATCATGTTTTTTTAAAAGTGGAACTGTATCCATAATCCATTCATGCCATATCAATGGTTCATTATATGTATAAGCAAGAGTTTTCGCTCCACTCTTCACTACTCTTTTTTCTAATTGCTCCGGTGTCATTTCAACTAATGACATTCCACGACCTTCATAACCTTGAAGGTCATAATATCCATTCTTTCCATTATCTGTTGGATTTGCTTGGGAAATATTCCAATTCTGACAGTTTTGGCATTTAAATGAACACCCGATCGATGCTATCGAATAAGCTGTGGCACCTGGCCAAAAATTGTAGAGAGGCTTCTTCTCAATAGGATCCAAACTTCCATGAGAAATAAGTGATCCATATATAAGAGTGAATAATTCTCCATCAAAATTCTTTCTTGTTCTACAGATTCCTACTTTTTCTGGTAAGATTGTGCATTCATTTGCACAAATATGGCATTTAACTTTATTATTATCGAGTTTATCGAATAATCTTGCCTTAACTTTCAAATTAATTACCTTTACTGATTAATTTTTTACTTATTATATCTCTAAATATATAATAGATAAGAAATTTTATATTTCTTATACATTTAAATTGTAAAATTTATATAAAAAAGGAGTTATACGAAATGTCTGGAATTGAAAAAGCAATTTCTTCCTTTAGAGGGGATTTTAACTGTGCTCAATCAATACTAAGTTCATATTCTACTGAATACGGACTGGATAAAGACACGGCACTAAGAATAGCTACAGGATTTGGTGGTGGAATGGGTCGTATGCAAAATACATGTGGCGCTATATCTGGGGCATTTATGGTTATTGGTTTGAAATATGGTATGGGGGAAGATAGTGATACAGAAGCAAAAGAGAAGACATACCAGGTAATTAGAGAATTTTCAAATCGATTTCAAAAAATTCATGGCTCAATTATATGTAAGGAATTGCTTGGGTGTGATATTAATACACCTGAAGGAAAACATTACTACGATCGAAATGATTTATTTGAAAAGAAGTGCTTTCAATATGTAAAAGATTCTGCAATGATTTTAGGAGATATGTTAAAAATAGATTAAATAAAAGAAATACAATTTTTTACTTTTTTTTATGACAGAGAATGAAAATGAGTTAAAAAAAGAGGAATTACAGCATTTATTATATAAAAAGCTGGAAAACTTAAAGGTTTTAAAAGAAATTGGTAAAAATTCAAATTATATTAAAGAATTAAGCGATATCGCTCTAATTCAACTACAATTGGAAAATTATATAGACTCTGAAAAAAATTATTTAATCTGTTTAGAACATTTTAAAAAACAAAAAGATAGATTAGGACAAGCAGCGGTTTATGGAGTATTAGGTACTCTATATTTAAAAAAAGCTAATTATAGGAAATCGATAGAATTCTATGAAAATGCATATAGTATCTACAATGAATTAAAACAGATTCAAGAACAAATCACTTGTTTAAAAGGATTAGGAAATAATTATATAAAATTAAATCAATTGGATGAGGCATGTGATGTATTTTTGAATTGTAGTGCACTATGTTCAGATATTAATGATATTTATAATTTTTTAGATTGCCTTGGAAATTTAATAACCATTCATGAGGCAAAGGAAGATTGGGATGTAGTTTTTGAGCTTTATAAAAAAGCTTTAAAAGCATTTAAAGAAATTAAGGATTTTAAGGGAATTGTCACATCATATTTTAATTTAGGAATCCTCCAAAAAAAAAATAGCAATCTAGAAAAAAGCCTTATGTATTTTAAAAAAGGAACTAATGTAGCAATAGACTCTAATTTTGCAGAATTAATTATTAAGGGTCGTGGTTATGTTGGTGAGACTTTATTTTATTCGGGAAAGGTTAAAGAAGCAAAAAATCAATTTATAGAAGCTTTATATATAGCGAAAAAAATTAATGCTAAAAATGCGATAGTTCAATTACGAGTCTTATTACAATCGCTAGGTATGCAAGAGAAAAATATTCTTGAAGAATTAAAACAATATGAAAATTTACAAAAGTAATTTATGAAAAGAAAAGAAGTAAAAAACCGTTTATTCAAGTACCTAAATTATTTTACTCAGAATTCTTTTGTTTTTTATAATCTCCTTTTTTTGCTTTCCTCAAAGCTTCTGCTCCACACTTATCACAATAATTTTGTAGAGTGTGTGTAAATTCACCACATTTGTCACAGATGTAGGGAAATGTTTTTTTAAATAATTTAATATCCAAAATTCCTCACTTTTTTAAAGATCTTTTTTCTTTTAAGAAAAAATAGATCCTTTTTATTTCTTTTTATATTTCATCTTATTTGTTATAGTTTTTTGAAAAAAGACAGAAGAAATATAAAGTGTTAAATATCACATTTTAGCATTGATTTAAAGCATGGTTACTAATCTCTTATAGGGAAATGAAATTTGAATAGATCAATCGATCTTAAACTATATAGAAACAACAAATATAAATAAGATCCAACAAATGATCATATATAACAAATAATGAATAAACTTTCAATAATAATTTAGTGGAATAATTTGAAAATTCTATTAATTTATCCTCCATTTCAAGTCGGCAAGGGCATGGGAAAAGTTATGTGTAGTCCCCCCTTATCCCTTTTAACAATTGCTGGAGCAGTTAGCGATCTTGATCATGAAATTGACATACTTGATATGAATGTAAATTATTCTTATACTAGTGATGAATTAACTGAAAAAATTCGCCATTATAATTTAATTGGAATAACATGTATGACAAATACATTTAAAGTTGTGTTAAACATCTGCAAAATCGCTAAAAAGAATAGTATTCCAACTCTTCTGGGAGGATTTCATCCCACCTTAGTTCCAAATATTATCGATGAATTTGATTGTATTGATATGATTTGTCGAGGAGAAGGCGATAATACTTTTAGAGAATTGCTAGAAGGCAAACCAAAACATCAGATTCTTGGTCTATCATATAGAGAAAATGGTAATGTTATACATAATCCAGATAGACCGCAGATTGAGGATTTAAATAAACTCGCATTCCCTAAGAATGATTTAGTTAATCCTGATCCTTATCATTATATTTGGGTTCCAGCGTGGGTATGTGAAACTTCAAGAGGTTGCCCATTTAATTGTAATTTTTGCTGCGTGACTCAATTTCATAAAGGCAAATATCGCACTAAGACTCCTGAAAGAGTAATAAGGGAATTAATGCGTATACCACCGACAACAAAACTCGTATTTTTCACAGATGATAATTTTAGTCTCCAAAGGAAAAGAGTTATGAGGATTTGCGAGCTTTTAGAAAAAACAAAACTGAGTAAACGGTTAATGTTCGTCTGTCAATCTAGAGTTGATGACATTGCTAACAACCCAGATATGGTTGAGGCAATGTCTAACGCAGGATTTATCTGTTTCTTTTTAGGTTTTGAAAGTTTCAAGCAATTATCTTTAGATAATATGCACAAACAATATACACTCGATAAAGTTAGCAAATGTATAAAATTATGTCATAAGAATGGGATTATGGTTTTTGGCTCATTTATCATCGGAAACATAGGAGAAACAGTTGAAGATACATGGAAAACATTTAAATTAATGAAAGAGTTAGAATTGGATATGATGATGACTAATCCTATTACTCCATTTCCCGGTACTCCCCTCTATGAAGAAGCTGTTAAAAAAGGATGGATTCCTGAGGATTTTAGGTGGGAAAAATGGGATATCTCACCAGTTATGAATACTCCAGATATGACTATTGATGAGATCCAAAATTTATTGGATGAAAGTTATAGATTTTTCTACAACGATATTGGATATTTTCTTTTTGGAAGGAAATTGTTGAGAATTTTATTTAACCCTAAATTTTGGTGGTATAGGCATGTGGCATTTTCTGTTTTAACAAATGGATTTTCAAAATTCTTAATTAAAATAAAATAATAAATTCATACGGTAATTTTTTCTAAATTTTTTCTATAGCATTCAACATTTACTAGTATCTTTTCATAAATTCCTTCTGTTCCAAATGGCTTAGCGTTATGAATTAGATCTTGTATCAATTCTACATCTTTTACATTCCATTCATAAAAGATTAAACTAATTGAAAATTTTGAAACACTTAGAATTTATTATTTTAATTTTTAGGATGGAATTTTAATTAATTATAAATAACGTAATTTTCATTTTTATTTTAAAAGATTTCAATATCAAACATATTAGTGTTCTTACACTTATGAAAACATGCCCATATTGTGGAAACTCTATTGAATCCCATTGGTCTTATTGTAGGAATTGTAATAAACCATTAATCACAAATCTAGAGGATACTTTAGATAGAAATGTAAGATTTCCTTATGATGAACAAGAGATTTATCATTTAGATCTGGAAGGAGAAAGTGATACTTATGATGATATAGTTATAAAAGATGAAGAAATTGAACAAAAAATAAAAAAAATTGATGAAACATTAGAGCGTAAAGAAATTCTTGGAGAACCGATACCTGGCTCATTATTATTGGAGAAATCAGGTTTATATTATAAGAAGAGAGATTTACCAAATGCATCGAAAAATCTTGAATTAGCACTTAACAATTTTAAAGAGGAAAATGATCTACTTAATGTTGCAATTTGTTATAACGAAATAGGAATAATTCAAGAAGACAATGGATTTTTTGACCAAGCAATTTATCAATTTAATCGATCCCTTGAAATCCTTAAAGACTTAGACGATAAGCAAAAAATTATCAAGGTTTTAAATAATTTAGGGAATATATATTTTTTAATTAAAAATTTAGAGCAATCATATAATTATTATCAGGAGGCATTTAACCTTTCTCAGCAAGAAAATTTAATATTTGAAGAGATAAAATCATCAAGTAATTTGGTGGAAGTCCTTTATTTATTACACGATTATGATCGGATTAGGAGAATTTTAGCAAAGAATTTAGATTTTTTTAAAAACAATGATGATGTATATGGAATTATTCAAACACACATTAAATATGGAAAGTTATATTATATAATGGGCGAAAATTATGATGAATCACATCAACACCTAACTAAAGCCTTAGAATTAATTAATCGAGTAAGGGATAACATCTCAGTTTATATTAAAGCAAAATTAGAATGGGAATGTTATTTATATCTTGGAAAAATTTATAAGGTGAGGGATAATAGTACTAAAGCTGAGAATTTATTTTTACAAAGTCTAGAAGCTGTTCGCATTTTTGAAATTGGTGATAATATTAAAGAGGGTGAGATCTTAGAAAACCTAGCAGAATTAAATGTATCAAAAGGAGATATTGAAAGAGCAATTGATTATTATGAATTATCTTGCGAAATTTTTTATAAATTTGGAGATAATCATAAAAATGCTGAACTCAAATTCAAAATAGGAAAAATTTATTTAGAATTTGAGGAGGACTCTTCCAAAGCAATAAATTATTTTGAAGAAGCTTTAGAAATTTTTGAAGATCTAGAATATTTTAAAGAATGTGCTATTATTCTCAACAAATTAGGTGATATTTACATTCATAAAAGAATGAACGAAACAGCGATCTCATATTTTGAGAGAGCTCGAGATTATTATCGAACCATCCAAGATCAATATAATGTGAATTTATTGAATGAAAAAATAAGATCGTTAGATGATTAGAATCTTTTTAATTGATTATTATTCGTTATTAAAAATCTCAAAATCTTCCTTCTTGTAAACCTTTGTGCCATATTCTTCAAAACCTATACCTTTAATGAAGGAATATGAGACTCTATTATCCTTATATACTTCACACCTAACTTCTTCCACATTAGGGTATTTCTCTTTAATATATTGCCAACTTGCCATACCAAGGACTGAACCAACACCTCTTCTTTGAAATCTTGGGATAACTGCTAACGCAGCTATTATAGCATATTTATTATTTTCACCTTCAAAATCAAGAAGCAGAAAAGCAGCATCAGTTCCGTATATTTTTGCTATAAGGAAAACAGTTTCAGGATATTCAAGAATTTTTAATAAATCTGTTTTTGTTATAGGTCTAAATGGTGTATTACTTGTAAGCCAAGCTCGATTATAAATGTATTTTAAATTCTCAAGATCTTCTTTAGTAGCTTCTCGTATTTTTGCTTGAATGATATTATGCTCAATTTTTTTCTTTAATATATCTTCAAACTCCCTAGTAATTTTCTCAACTGGAAGCCTCATTTGGATATACACCATGCCATCTTGATAGAGTTCATCTACAGCTTTGTCGACTTCTACCTTTTGCTTTTTTTTCGTTTCAATTGATAGAAAAAAAGCACGAATTTTTCTTTTTTTAAGATCTAATCTTTTGTTTCGCTCTTGATTTAATTTTGACATAATGAAATTTGTAAAATTAAGGTAAAGGATTTAAATTTTCTCGAATAATTCTTTCCATAGTCTCATTCAATAACAATTTTTCTCTTAACTTTGAGACTCCCAACTGAATTCTCTTTTTAAAGCTTGGATCTTCAATTAAATTTTTCCTTTCAGAAGAAAATTCGAAATTTGACCTTGTAGGCATGTCTTTATCGACCCTTTCAATCACAATGTTTTTCAAGCTATTGAAGGCGTCAGAAATGTTTTCATATATATCATTTAGGTCATTGGTTATATATCCTGGAAACAATATATTCATATATTCTTCCATCTTATCCTCATCTTCAATAAATAATGTATAAACAGGGATATAAATCCATTGTACAGGTCTTGAAAATAAATCTGATTGATTATCATTGAGAGACCATCCAATTAATTTTTGAGCTTCCTGTAAGCAAGCATTATGTTTTATTTGAATAATATCCTTTATTTTTCCAATTAAATCTTCTATTTGAGTTTTTAAATTCTCTAACTTAGAGATTTTTGCCTCTTTTTCACTCTCAAATTGAGTTAATAGTTTATCCCTATCTTTTAGTTTTATTTGTAAAGAATCTTTAAATTTTGCTAATTTTTGTTTTGCTTCATTATCAATTTGATAGGCACGTTCTTTTAGCTCGTTGAATTTTTGGTTAAAAGCTTCAAGAGATTCTAAAAACTTTTTTCCCTCGTCTTTCAAATAAGCAAATTGATTTTCAAAATGTGGTAATAAATCTTCAAAAACTCTACTTTTTAAGGAATCACCACTTGTATAGAACTTATTTTTGTTTAGCATCTCTTCTAGATGTCTTTCAGATGTTTTAAATAAAGTAGATATATTTTCAATTATTCTCTTTTTCTCATTAACATTCCATTGATCAATTTTATCTTGTTCTAATTTAGTTTGCTCATCTACTTGAAATACATCTATTGTTGAAGAGGTTTTGTTAATCTGACTAGAATAACGTGAATCTATATCTTTTAATTGCACACTTAGATCTATAAGCCATTTACTTACTTCTTTATCTATTAATTCAATTTGAGTCTTCCATCTTAACGCATTCCCTTTCATTGTATTAATTATTTGCCGATATTCTTCTGAGATATTTAAGGCATTTTCAGTGGAGATAATAGTATCTAATACAGTATAATCAGCAATCGGTTTATATTCAATAAGAGGAATTATTTTTATTAGTGATTGAAGAAATACTGGATTAATTAAACCATCAATTTTAAGTGTGTGAAATTCAGATTCTTCTCCTTCGCCAATCTCTTCTGCTTCTTTATCTTTATACGATAGTATATCTATTAGGATATTTAATATTTCAACTTGAGTTCTATTATCTATGTTTCTAAGGATATGACCAATTAGAGGTTGACGAGGGGGATTAGAAAATCTGCCTGTATTATTAAAGAGATTCAAACCATCTAACATTATATGAGTACTAATTACTCCTTGGATACTCAATATAGGCCAGAGAAGTCCTGAAAAAGAAATAATTTTTTCATTCTTACCTAATTCTTTAGTTAAAAGGTAAAATGCAAGAGCTAATTCATCATTTCCTTGAATTGAAAGGGGTTGCGAACCTTTTCTAATAAAGAAGGGTAATAAATACTGATTTCCGTGTACTGTCATGGATATTATCTTGATTTTTTAATTAATTTCATTATTAAATAATTCAAATATATTAAATTTAAAGAGATTCAATTTTAAATTTTTAATCTTTTTTTGATAAAGAATAGAAAATTAGAATTCAATTACCATGAAAAATTTCTAAATAAGGAAAAATAAAGTTTATAATAAAACAATATTATTTGAGTTGTTCATAGTTGTTAGCTATTACCAATATGAGCAGTGCGAGTAATATTATTAAGGGGGGTAATATCGCTCTTACATGAGGTAAAGCGGCTACATCAAGCGCACCTTGTAATATTCTCCCTCCGATAAAATAAAGAAGGAATCCAATCGCATTTAAAGCATAAGATTTTCTTAACACTCCAAAAGTTTTCCAAGCAAGATATAGGAAGATAAACGGTATCAACGCAAGAAACAAAGGCATAAAAATGAAATTGAATAAAAATCTCCCAAGAGGATATTCCCATGAGCCAATTGTTATTGTAACAATATTATCGGGTATACCATATCCACCTTGTGGTATCGATTTAACAAAATCTGGATCCATAAAAAGCCACTCAGATAAGGTTAAAGCGAGAATTCCTATAATGATAGGAATGACAAATAATCCTATGCGAATAAGTTTTTTGATGTTATTTTTATTTCTAAACCATTCTTTAATTGATTTTCCTTTCTCCTCCTTTATTTCCACCTGAGTATCTGGGGGAAGTAATAAAATCCCTAAAACTCCTACAGCGCAAGCAGTTCCCAACCAAGTAAAAAATGTAGCTAACCGATAATTAAACATTAAAAACGCAACAACTTCAGGCCCATTTGTTGCTCCATCAAATAATTCTGGAGCGTAAAAGTAATATACTATGAAAAATACTCGTGCAATCCCAAAACATAGAAAGAACAAGCTAAAAAACAACCAATATGATTTCTTTGAAGTTCGAAATCTTATAAATAGGAAGTAGAAAAATAGTAAAATGAAATACCCAACTATAATAAAATAGAGTCCCATTTCTATTGCTTCCCAGAAATTAAGATATTGGAAATCTTGAAATAACATAATCAGTCAATTTTTTTTATTAATTTAAATAATAATATTATCATTTAGTTGTATAAAAATTTATTTCAATTTTGAGTTATTCTTAAAATACAAATATTATCAATTACTTTTAAAATCTATATGAAAATCGAGAATAACATTGAGACATTTAATTCATTAATAAAACGTCGTGGATTCATTTGGGGGCCATCACCGGAAATTTATGGAGGATTTGCTGGTTTTTATTCTTATGGCCCAGCAGGGATGGCTCTTAAAAACAATATATTAGATATATTTAGAAAAGAATGTCGTTATTTTGGATTTGGAGAGGTTGAGTGCCCAACAATCATGCCCAGTATCGTTTGGGAAGCTTCAGGCCATTTAGAGAGATTTATCGACCCCGTCATGAGATGTAAGAAATGTGATACATTATACAGAGCAGATAAATTTCTTCAAGAAAATTTACCGGATCTCGTAATTGATGGACTTTCTTCTAAAGAAATGGAAAAAATTCTTGAAAAATACAATTTAATTTGCCCAAAATGCGGAACTCCATTCGAAAAAATAGAAGAATATAATTTAATGTTAAAAACATCTGTTGGAAATAACGTAACTGCTTATTTACGTCCAGAAACAGCGACTACAACTTATTTATTATTTAATCGTTTAAATCAAGATGCGCGACGGCAATATCCAATTAGGATTTTTCAATATGGTAAAGCTTATCGAAATGAAATCTCACCTAGGCAAGGAGTTCTTAGAATGAGAGCTTTTGATCAATTTGAGCTCCAATTGTTTATAAGCAAACAACAAGAAATGGAGTTTGAAGATTACAATGAGATCAAAAACAAAAAATTACCATTTTTAGACTGGAAACATGAAGAAAAAGGTATTGACAAGCCAAATTTAATAAGTATTGATAAAGCAATAAAGGATCGAATTATTAGAAAACCTGCTTTTGCATATTGTCTTTATTTAGGATATTATTTAACAAAAATCTTGGGTATTCCTAAAAACCTTATTAGACTTAGGCAGCATTCAATTAATGAACGAGCTCATTATGCTGACGATGCTTGGGATTTGGAAATCGAAACGAGACAATTTGGGTGGGTAGAAATATGTGGTATCCACGATAGGACTGATTATGATTTAAGAAGGCATGCTGAATTTTCAAAACAAAATTTTGAAGTTAATATGGGATCTGATCCAAATCTTAAAGAAATTCCTCAAATTCTTGAAATCGCATTTGGAATTGACAGAATTATCTATACTCTACTTGAAACCACTTTTAATGTTGAGGAAGGAAGAATAAATCTGAAGCTCAGCTCAAAATTAGCTCCAAATACAGTAGCTGTTTTTCCACTCGTCAGAAATAAAGAAAATATTAGATATTTAGCATTAAAAGTTCACAGAGATTTATTAGAAAATCGAATAAACTCATTTTTTGATGCCGCTGGCTCGATTGGAAAACGATATCGAAGACAAGACGAATTAGGAACAAAGTGGTGTGTAACTATAGATTATGAATCATTGGATGATAATACAGTAACCATTAGAGAACGTGATTCAATGGAACAAATAAGAGTAAATATCTCAGATCTTTCTGAAATTATAAAAATTAAGCAAGAAGAGTAAAATCTTAAATTTTTGCTAAATATTACGATCTTTTTGATTCCTTCAGAAAAAATTTTAAAGAGAAGGATTTTTTAAAAATATAATTTAAAAAGTTAACTTATGTTAAAATAACTTTAATTGGTTTATTTAGTTTAAAATGAGATTTTTCAGATTTTTTAATATTGGAAAGAAACGAAGGCAGAAAAACCAATTTCAAAAAATATTAATAAGCCTTTTCTTTACAATGATAATCTTATTAAATCTTTTATATATTAACGATAAGATAAATGAAATAGATAAATCAAATAAGATTATTCTGACGGAAAATGAAAATGCTTTTGAATTCAATCCGCTGGATATACCAAAAGCAGCAGCGGATATTTCAATGCTTCAAAATCCTTATACTAGAAATTTTAGCCTAATACGGGAATTTTTTGAAAATAATTATCAATCGGGTTTAGATCTAAACACATTTACCTATTTTAGATATGGAGATACTAGTGGAGCGATTATAGATGATACAATATTTTCTGAAGATAATCTACTTTATTATAAATCATTAAAAAAGCCGGAGATCACCGCCACAGAGACATTTGAAACTTATTTGAATTTAAAATCAACTCCTATGTGGTATAAAAGTGATAATGGTCAGTTTAAATATGGATTTGTAAAATCTATAGATAATTCTACAGGCCAAGTGAAGAATGATAATAGATATTTAGTTGACAATTTACTCCCGATTTTTCTCTTAATTGAAAATATTCATGATAAAATTGGTGAAATTTCAATAAATGGAAAATTCCCTGCGGATTCAATTGCAGAAATGTTTGAACTTATTAAGTCGTCAGAATTCTGGGACGAGTCTAATAAGGGTTTTTATCATTATAATTTATCTTATAACAAATATACGGAAAGTAATTTATATGCAATTTTAGCAAATATACAAATTCATCGGATTTATTGGGAGCTTGGTCTAGATGGGAATATCGAACAACAAGCACATCTATTAGCAAACCAATCCATGCTAACACTTATAAATAAAATGTGGGATACTGATTACTTAGGATTTTATCATAATGCTTCTGACACTTGGAGTCTCGCGGGTGCTGGTCGAACAGATAAATACTTAGATGTAAATGCTTTGGGAATAATAACATTACTAGAATTCTGGATTGAAACTGGAATGCTTAATTCTACGTATTTATCAATGGCAGAAGCACTTTATAACAAATTAAATCAGAAACTATGGAATGGTGAGCTATATGAATATAGAAGAACAGTAGATTGGGGTAGTTCAGTCCCAGCAGAAGAAGGAAGAATTGATCTTGAAGCGAATGCCATAATGATGAGTGCGTGTTTAAAATTATTCGAATTAACAGGGAATTATACATATTATAAAAGGGCAATAAAGATTTTCGAAACATTCGAAGAAAAATTCTATGATAAGACTTATAAAGCATATAAAACCTCTGTCGGGGGCACTCTGCCTGATGATGGGAAAAATTTTCATGCTAACCTGAAATTAAGTGAAGCTTATTTAAGTGCATATGAAATTTTTAATAGCACAATTTTAACATCAGTTTATAATTTAACTGAATATTTCCCTGACTTTATTTTTAATCATGATTTTATGAATTTGACATCAACTTATTCATATTTCAAATTAAATCAATATTATAATTCATCAATTGATTCATATGTGCCCTTTACCGTAAAATGTGATATAACAAATGCCAGTATAAATTATCTTTTTAAGTATCCAAATGGGACTTATATAACTCAACTTGAGTATCAAATTGTTGATCCTTTAACCAACCATACTCTATTGTATGAAATTGAGGATACTTTACCGATAGAGGATGGATATTTTGTTTATGTTTGGGCGAACAAAACCTATTTTAGAATTGCAGGTACTATAAAACTTTTCAATGTAACCTCTGGATTAACTATTAAGGCAATTGAGGGATTAGTAAGCACTCTATATCAAGGACCAATTATAAATGTATCTCTTGTTATTAACTACACACGCAGTGATAATTTAACATTAACTGCATCTTTAGAAGGGGAAGATATAAAAAATTACCCTTCTCAAGAAATTAATTTTACAGCATTTCAAGAAATTCGAATATCTTTTAACCTTACAGCTAAATTTGGTGCTTTACCTGGTACTAGTGAAATATCTTTTAAAGTTAAGCAAGGGAATCTATTTTACTTAGAACTCAAAAAGGTAATAGAAATTGGATATTCATTTGACTATAGTAACCTGTTATACCAAAGTAAAGTGGTTCCTGGAAATAATATATATGTATCAATGAACTTGAAAAATTTTCTCCCTAATGAAACCCAAACTTTGAATATAAGTTTTATAGGAATTACACAAAATTGCATTGAAGATTTCATACAAGAGGAGATACTAAATGAGAATGAAATAAAAACAGTATCATACAATCTAAAATCCTCAGATTCTATTATAAACGATACAATAACTATTAAGATGAGTATCTTAATAAACACAACAGAATACTATTCTGAAACATTTACAATAGAAATAATTCCTAGATTTGAGTTAATAAGTGTTTACTTTCCAGAATCTATACCACAAGGGACTCATGCTTATTTAATAATTAAAATTCAAAATAATCAGGAAAATTCAGAAGTTTTTTCGCTATATATAAATGGAGAAAAAGTTGGTACTAATATAGATGAATTGATTTCTGGAGAAAACACAATTGTAGCAAGCGTTATACCTACAATTAATCCTTATGACTTTGGTGTAAAGACTTATAGAGTTATATTAAAAGATAGCACAGATGAAGAAATTGAAAGATTTTATTTTGAAGTTGCTATAGAATTATCAACTTTTAATTTAGTCATTTTCTATTTATTACCTATTATAGTACCTATTGGCATTATACTATTTTTCAAAAATAAAGATATAAAACATAAGAAATTAAGAAGATGAGTAAAACTTGATAAAGAATCGAAATAAGTTCAAAATCTTAGTATATTTAATTTTAATAGGTTTTCTCTTTAACACTTTATTAATATCATTAAATAGTACGCAAGTTTTTTATCAGAAATATAATAAATATGAAAATGAGGAATATGTCCCTGAAATTGCTCAAGCTTTAGCATATTCTGACATTGATCAGAATGCTTCACATGTATATCGATGGTTTGATTCTATTAATTTTACTGTTTATACTTCTAAATTTCCAGATGCAAACTATACAATAATGCAAATATCGTTTTATAATGGATCTGTTGAATATTATAATATGGTTTCAGTTGGTAATAATGAATCTTTCTATGAATATAAGCCAAGATATAATGCCCCGCAAGGAATGCATAATGTCAGCTTTCTAATTTACGATGAATTTGGTATACTATTAAATGATCATACAACATATACCAATTTCACAATTCATGCAAATTGCTTTGCAAGTTTTAATAGTTTTGAATATTTCATTGGGGATACCCTAGATGCAGAATTGACGGTAATTAATTATAGTACTTATCAGTTTAAATGGGACATTACTGTTGTCGATAGTATGAATGAGGGAACACAAAAAAATTTATTAAATCTAGAAAGTAATCTCAATCATTTCACCCTTCCGATAGATAATGAGACATTCCGTCAGGTAAATAAAAGATATTTTCTAAAGATAAATATGTCCGAGATAAGTAATACAAAAAAAGCAGCTGCTTATTTTCCTCTCAATGTAAGAAATTCAAATCCAAGAATTACTTCTAATATAAATCTTACCCCTGCTGAAGTATTTAGAACAGATGAATGTACAGTCTCATTAAATGCCACTGATATTGAAACGGCAGCAGAAAACTTAACTATTACTATGTATGTTCAAGATTCTGAAGGAGAAGATGTTCTCGAAGATATAATTGAGCATAAAAGTGGTAATTCTTTTTCAGATAAATTTAATATTCCATTGAATCACCCTATTGGTAAATATAGAATTAATGCTACTGTGAGGGATGAGGATGGAGGATTATCTTCAAAAGTAACTTTTCTGGTTGTAAAAAATAATGCGCCTGAAATTCATAGCTATACAATTAATGGAAAATCAATGAATGAAAGTATTTCTATACTATATGGCAGAAATCTGATATTTTCCTTTAATGTATCAGATGTTGAAGGAGTTGCATATGTCCAAGTAGCCCTTCTAGATGAAAATAATGAATGGTATAATATTACACGAGCTTATAAAGGAGAAGATACTCAAATTAATATCAGAACTATCGAATTAATATCTGGAACTTGGTTTGTATATATCTATGTTATAGATTCGGATGGTGCAGTAACAAGTCTTATTGATGACTATAATATGGCACCTCAGGTAATAAGAATTATTCCAGATGTTTTAAGTAATTATTTACCATGGATTATATTCTTTTTTGGATTAATTATTGGAATACTTGGAGGTGTAGGAATTATATATAGATACTTCAAGTCAAAATATGTTGAATCTCAACCTATCCCCCCCAAAAAGAAAGAAATTCGTCCTAAGAAATCAATTGCCAAGAAAAAAGGAAAACCTGAACCAATTAAAAAGGAACTCGAGGAAAAGGAAATTGAAGAATTAAAACCTGAAAAAGAAGAGGAAAAAGAGGAAGTTCCAAAACGAAAAATAAGAAGAAAATTATAAATAAAAAAAATTTGTTTTCAATTTCAGTATTCTCCAGAACTTACTTTTCCTACTTAACCTAAAATATCATGAAGCCTGTATTGGAATTTACCGAGTTTACCACCATAATTTCCTGCAGAAATTCGATTAACACCTGACACTTTAACTGCTGCTTCAATCCCCAACCTGATTGCATTTTTTATCACCTCTTCAGTTGCGCCGTCTATAACAATTTCAAAGACACATCCATCCCCCTCTCTTAGCTGAGTATCTTCTACTTTCGTTCTTAATGTAGGGCAATAAGCTTGATTAGTTGTTGCAAAAAGACCTGGAATATTCTCATATCGAGTTCCCACCTTTGAACCTGAGGGTACAATACCTCCTGGAAAAGGGGTGATTACATTTTCTATACCCCTTATAGCTTCAATTGCCTTCTCGGCAGCTTCTAAAGCAGAATTTTGATTTTTCCCTATTATCAAAAAATTCCCTCCAGCAATTCCTTTTCCAACTCTGAGTGTTTCTTGAATTATAAATTCACCTGCCATAATAGGTATTTTCCATGTCGGAAATGAGTATACGCCATCTACTTTTTCTTCGTATTTATCTCCAAAGAATTTTAAAAAGAATCCTGTCTTAATTTCAAACTCTTTTTCAGGCTCTAAAGAACCGTTAATTCTGTCAAAACATGCAGTAGTAGGACATGTTAAGATGCATTGCCCTACACGGTGTAGCATTACATTACTAATTTTCTTTTTATCTTTTACAAAAAACATTAAGGCTACTCCTGGACGTTTATCAAGTGTTTTCTCTGCAGGTATTAATACATCAATGCCTGCTTCTGCATCACAGCCTATTCCCGAAGTACCATAACCTGTGGCCTCCTGAGCCGCTATCTTTACCCATTTTTCATTTGTTGCTGTAACTAAAATTCTCGTGAACCATGTTCCAAAAGCTTCACAGAAGGTATCTTCAATCTCCACACCATTTATTTCCATTTGATATCATCTCCTTAAAATCATGATTTTTCATTAAATATTTAATAATTAGTATTAACTAATAGCATTCTATTTTATATAAAACTTTAAAAAAAAAATAAAAACATTGAAAAATTGTAGAGTTACATAATTCTAATTTTAAATTTTAGACCTATAAAAAAAGTTGTTTAAAATGAGTGAAGAAGGGAAAATACTTAACATTGGCATCTTAAAAAACGGAACCATTGGTTCATCTTTGTTACTGGCTTTCTTAATAGACGAAAGAGCAGAAGCTACGAGAATTAAAGTGAGAGAGGTGACTTCTGGTGCAAAAATGCATCCTGCAGACCATTGTGTAGAAACTATGCGAAAATTACTTGAATTTGAGCCAGAATTAATAATAATGTCTAGTCCAAATGCAGCTTTACCAGGACCTAAAGCTGTTAGAGAAATGACAGGAGGTATTCCGACGATTGTAATTTCTGATGCGCCAGCTAAAAAAGCCATTGATGAAATAAAAGAAAAGAATATGGGTTATATATTAGTAAATTGTGATAGTATGATCGGAGCACGTAGACCTTTCCTTGATCCAGTTGAAATGAGTATATTTAACTCAGATTTACTTAAAGTTCTAGCAATCACCGGAGCACTTCAAGTAATCGCTGAAGAATTAAATAAGGTTATAATGGATATACTTGAAGACAGACCAACAACTTTGCCTCAAATTATCATCAATGCAAATATAGCAACTGAGGCTGCCAAGTTTTCTAATCCTTATGCAAGAGCAAAAGCTATCGCCGCTTTTGAACTAGCTGCTTCAATTTCCAAAGTTACTGGAAAGGCTTGTTTCCAGTTAAAAGAAAGAGCTGATTATATGCCATTATTGGCTGCAGCTCATGAGATGATGAGAACAGCAGCTTTAATGTGTGATGAAGCAAGAGAAATTGAAAAATCTAACGATACAGTCATCAGAAGACCACATCATGCAAAACAATATTTCTTAACTAAGATTGGATTACATGATAAAGAACAATAAACCAAAAAGAGTAAATTTAAATTTATTACAATCTAATTTTTTATTTTCAATTCTTTTAATATAATAATTTAAGATTAATATTCAGAAGATTTTAAATATAGCTGCAAATTTTTGAATATATCGCCAGTTAGTGCATTCATAACACCAGAAAAAACTTCAGGTCTTTTGTTTCTTGTTACAGCCATCAGAACTGCTCCATTACTAACTTCTTTTACTAAAATCCAACAATTCTCCGATTCATAAACTATTGTTGACAAAGATAAAGGAGATAGGTTAGTTATATTTTGAAGTTCCATAATTTGTTGATAAATGCTGTAAATGTTAGAATCTAAAGTGCCAATTTCAAATTTCATAAATTGTAATGGTTTTGATTCAAATTTACCAAATGTGGAGGAAATTAATAATCCATCGGGCTGATTAAATAAAAGATATTCTGATAATGTATTAACTTTTAACTCATCTAATAAATGTCGAATTTTTCCTAAACGTTGCATAGATAAAGTATTCTTTTGAATTTCATAATCTAAAATTTCAATTAATCTATGTTGAGCGCTACCTTCTTTGACAGATACAGGGGTGAATGAAACTTTTACCATTAAGTTATCGTCCATATCTTCTGTTAAGATTTTGTAGAATTCATCTTCTTTAGATTCTTGTAAATCAATTTTATTTAATAGAACATAAACCATCGCAATCTTAGGAGAAAACTCGAATAAATACTTTAGGAAATTATCAAATATTTCTCTAACATTAGAATCCACTACAGCAGAGTCAACCATAAAAACAGCTGTCGTAGCTTCTGAAAATATTAGCTCACGTTGGGATTCAGAGAAATATCTCTCCATATAGCGCTCTTGGCCCCCTAAATCCCACACGTTAAGTTCCATAATACCACGAAAAATAAAATTTTCTCTTGAAACACCTTTAGTTGGCTTTAAGTCTAAAACTTTCATGAAATTATATCCTAAACAAGTCGTTCGCATGAGTGAAGTCTTACCCGCTCCAGCTGGGCCGAAAAGTAAAATTTTCATTAAAAATAACCCGAATTTGATTTTAATTTTTCTTTATCTTCAATATATTTTTTATACTTTAATTTTTATTTAATTTTTTCTAATTATTAAAAGAAAATTTAATTTCAATTAAAAATAATTTTTAATTAACTAAATTATGAAATTAATAGATGGAATGATTAAAAAATGGAAGAATCGCTTTTGAAACATATTAGAAATGTTCCAGATTGGCCAAAACCTGGGATTCAATTTAAAGATGTGACAACTTTATGCAAGGTTCACACCCCTTTCAAAGAATCATGTGATAGAATTATTAATCATTATAGAGATAAGGGAATTAATAAAGTAGTTGCTATTGAAGCACGTGGATATGTATGGGGTGGAGTTTTAGCTTATCAATTAGGAGCGGGATTTATCTTAATAAGAAAACCAGGTAAACTACCATACAAAACTATTAGTGAAACATATGAACTTGAATATGGGACAGATAGTATTGAAATGCATGTTGATGCAATTGAAGAAGGAGATAAAGTTTTGGTTTTTGATGACTTATTGGCAACTGGAGGGACTGCTAAGGCAGCATGTAATTTAGTAGAAAAAGCTGGCGGTGAAGTAGTAGGTATAGCATTTGTAATTGAATTAACAGGAAGCTTACATGGTAGGGATAAATTAATAGGGTATGATATTCTTTCACTTGTCGAAATACCAGTAGAAGAATAAAGTATTCACCCATTATAATAATTCTTAAAGAATGATATTATTATAAATTATTTTTTTATATTGTTTCTAATCCTGGAGGAATGTAACCAAAAGTATTGAAAAATCTTTTCCTCACTTTATTAATATCAAATTTTTGTGTTTGAGCTCCACTCGTTTCAACCACAAATGAGCCTATAATAGATCCTAGTCGACATGAATCCAATAGGGTCATATCTAAAATTAAACCAGTTAATATCCCTGCTCGATAGCCATCCCCTGCTCCAGTAGTATCAATAATTTTTTCTGGTGTAGCTATAGGAATGTGAATTTTAAAGATTTTATTTTTATCATCCTTATAAATTAATTTTGAACCTTCTGAGCCTTTAGTAATAATAATCGCTTTTACATATTTGATTAACTCTTCTTCATTTAATCCTGATTTCTTCTTTATTTGCCTAACTTCATGAGTGTTACCAATTAAGATTCTCGATTTTTTTACTATATTTATTAAGAGTTCTTTTGGAAATAGCGGTGTAACTTGACCGGGATCGAAAATAGTTGGTATATTTAATTCAAATAACTGTTCGGCAAAATTTATCATTGTCTCAACACTTTGAGTAGAATTGATTGCGAATATGAATTCTTCAGGCTTTTTAATTTTTTCTCTTAAATCAATATCCTTAGATTTATCTAAAGCCCCCCCATGAAAAATAATCATCTGATTAGATTTTTTGTCATTAACAACATAGCATGCAGCAGTGAATAAGTCATCATGTATATCAACTCCAAGCTCAATATTTTCAAATTGCTTTATATGTTCTTTATACCCTAAACTCTCAAAATCCTTTCCAACTGCTCCTAATAAAGAAACACGACCTAGGTTTAGTAAACCTAAATTATAAGCAATATTGCCAGCAGTACCACCAAAATATTGCTGCCGACTATCTGCCGTAATAGTACTTTGATATTCCTCTTTCTCATGATTAATAGATACAGCGTTAATAAAATTCTCTTTAAATCCCATAATATAATCAAAAGCTAAAGAGCCAAGAACTAAAACTTTCTTTTTATTCATTTTCATTTAATTGAATTTTTTGAATTATTTTAATCTTTATTTAAAATTGAAAATTGATAAATTCTCTTTTTTCAATTCAAAATATAAATGATTTTAGTAAAAATCGAAAAAAAGATAAATATATTTTTTTTAATGAGTCTTTAAATTACTGCCCCAGTTAAAGTGTGGAGACATCTACAATCTCTTTCAGTATTTATTTTAGGAATAACCACTTCCAATAATTTTTTAAGATTTTCAGCGTTTCTGGCTAGAGTTTCTAAAACTTCAGGCACATTGACAGCCAATTTGTTTACAACGCCTCCGCATTTCCCACACTTATTTCCATATTCAACGATCCCACAATTAATGCACTCTCCTGCCCACACGTCTAAATCTGTAACCATTGCTATACAACAATAGCACATCTCCTTCTCTGCAGCTAAAACAACTTCGGGGTAAGTTGTCATCCCTACAACATCCCCTTCCCATTTTCTAAACATTTTTGACTCAGCTCTTGTTGAAAATCTAGGTCCTTCGATACAGATATAAGTTCCTCCATTTTGAATATTTAGTGCTAGTTCTTTTCCATTTTTATAAATTAAATCACTTAAATATTCGCAATAAGGATCTGCTTGTCCAATATGACAAACTTGTCCTCCTTCATAAAAGGTATCAAAACGTTTTTTTGTTCGATCAAAATATTGGTCTATTAATATAAATTTTCCTTTGCCATGATCTAATCTCAGAGATCCTACTGCTGATGTCGATATAATGTATTTTACACCCAATTCTTTTATTGCCCAAATATTTGCTCTAAAATTTAGTTTATGGGGAGGGATTGCATGACCAATACCATGTCTAGGAAGATAAGCTACTTTTTTCCCCTTGAAATCGCCAATAATTATTGCTGATGATGTATTCCCGTAAGGTGTATATACTTTTATATCTTTTCTATTTTCAAGAGCTATTTCTGAGCCAGTACCTCCAATAATTCCTATTTTGATCCCATTTTTTTCATATTTCATGATCAATTCATATTGTTTTTATTATTATTAAAATAAAATAAAATAAAATTTGAGCTATTTTAAATATTATAAATTATATAATTCAAATTTTAAATGGTTAATATTATGGTTAAAATTGGAATAATTGGAGGCTCGGGATTAGATAATCCGGATATTTTAAAGGATGCTAAGGATATAGAAGTTGATACTCCATATGGTAAACCAACTTCTCCTTTAAAAGGAGGGAAAATTCATGGTGTTGATGTGATTCTCATCGCCAGACATGGAAGAGAACATACTATCCCTCCAACACACGTAAATTATAGGGCTAACATACAAGCGCTAAAAGATCAAGGTTGCACTCATATCTTAGCCACGACAGCTTGTGGGAGCTTGAGGGAAAGAATTGGTAGAGGTGATCTAGTCATTCTTGACCAATTTATTGACTTTACTAGACTTAGGAAAATAACTTTTTTTGATGAATTTCCACCAAGAGACGCTAAACATACTGCTATGCCATATCCCTATTCAGAAGAGTTAAGAAATATCCTTATTGAGACTGCAAAGGAACTTAATCTTAAATTTCATGAAAAAGGAACAGTGATTACTATTGAAGGTCCAAGATTTTCAACAAGAGCTGAATCAGAAATGTTTCGAATATGGGGTGCTGATGTAATAAATATGAGTATTGCTCCTGAGACAATTTTGGCAAACGAAGCTGGCATTCCTTACGCTGCTGTTGCAATGTCTACAGATTATGATTGCTGGAAAGATGATGAAATCCCTGTTACTTGGGATGAGATATTAGAAATCTTTGGAAGAAATGTTAACAACGTTATTACTCTATTAACTAATACTATAAAAAAAATATCTAACTTATTCCTTTCTCAGTAATTTTTTTTTATTTTTTTTAAATCTATAATATAAATTATTGTTCTAGTATCCAAAATTTTAACACGTTAATTTTTAAATTTTAAAAAAGTTGATATTTCTTGAAGGTTTTTTCAGAATAATAAGCTGTTTAATATTCTTAGTAAATTTATTTTATTTATAAAATATGGTAAAAATCACTTTTTTAGGAAGTTGTAGAGAAATTGGACGCTCAGGGATTCTTATAGAGTCAAAAAGTGGAGCAAAATGCATTTTAGATTATGGAATTGGATTTAATAATGGGGATAGATTGCCATTTAAAACTGATTTTGAAAATTTGAAGGCAATTGCATTGACCCATAGTCATATTGACCATTCAGGAGCTTTACCTTTTATATTTAAAACGTGTAAGGTTCCATTTTATACTAATTCTATTTCACTCGTTATTACTGAAATTCTAATAAATGATATGATAAAAATCTCAAATTATCCTTATCCATTTGGCTTCAGAGATTTAGATAAATTAAGACAAAACGCTTATTTTCTTAAGAATGGAAATCGTCAGAAGATAAGCGATAATTTTTTCTTAACTTTTATTGATGCTGGGCATATACCTGGTAGTGTTTCAATATTACTTGAAGTAGATAACAAACGTATTTTTTATTCTGGAGATATCAATACACAAAATACTAATTTAATTAATCCTGCTAATTATATGGATGTACCTCAAATAGATGCTTTAATCATTGAATCTACATATGCTTTGAGAGATCACCCACCTAGGAAATCACTTGAGGAAAAATTTGTTGAAAGGGTTAATGAGATCACCGAAAATGGTGGAAAAATTTTAATTCCTGCTTTTGGCGTTGCCCGTTCACAAGAAGCGCTATTGATCTTAGAAAAATATGATTATAATGGTAAAATTTTTATGGATGGGTTAGCCAGAAAAATCTCTAACATTTATTTGGAATATCCAGAGTTTATTAAAGATATAAAAGCTTTTAGAAAAGTACTAAAAAGAACTCAATTCGTTTCTAAGAAAAAAGATAGAACGCATGTGAAAAAATCAAGTGGAGTTATAATTTCTCCTTCTGGAATGCTTAAAGGAGGTGCAGCAATAGAATATATAGAAACTATTCTAACTGATCCAGTATCTGCCATTTATTTAGTCGGATACCAAGTAGAAGGAAGCCCCGGAAGAAGTTTATTAGATAATGGGATTTTTAAATTTAAGGAATCAAGAAAGAAAAAGAATTTTTTTGAAAATTTTCAAATTGAAGCTAAATGTGATTATGATTATTTTGATTTTTCCAGTCATGCTGATAGTTTGCATCTATATGATTATATAGAAAGTTTAAAATTCCAAAATAAATCCAATAATGATATTTTTTGCATTCATGGAGATAACAAATCAACTACTACTTTAGCAAGTGAGTTAGTTAAAAAGGGTTATAATTCAGTTGCGCCTGAAATTGGAGAAGTCTACAAAATATAGTTATTTCAAAATTTTTCTTTAAAATTTATGTTTCTTGTAGCTGCTTTTGAATAACTACGTTGCAATTCTCTAAAAAAACTTCTACCTTATCTGCTGGAATTTTAGTACCTGCTGCTGGAGGATGCCCTCCCCCCAATACATCTAAACTTGATAGTTCACATGCATCTCTGATTGCTTGAGAAAGGTTTATACCTTTATTCACAAGTTTTTCATGGGCCCTTCCTGAAACTTTATAAACATTTTCTTCTTCTCTTTTTGCTAAACCAAATATAGGTTTCGATTTATCGATATCGTCAAGATTCTCAAAAATTAGCATTGAAGCGATAGTTCCTACTATATTTTCTGGAATAACTTCTTCTCCAAAAAAGTATTGAATATATTCCTTTTGTTGTATTTTATGATTATCATGTATCCAATTAAGACTTTCCATTAATAATTTCTTATAATTTATTACTATCTCCTGAGATTTTTGATAAGCGATTTTTCTATCACCCATTGCAATAGCAATTCCTAATGAGGCATTATTTGTTCTACCACAAGCATTTAATAAATTCGAAAAATCTGATACATCATGTAATTCTGAGCCAATTACTTCACTTTTTAATAAATACCTATTTATTATTAGTTTCTCTATGATTTTATTTGGTTCAATATCGAGCTTTAATGAAGCATATTCAATAATTGCTGAAGAAATCTTTTGCTTTTCATTTTGGTTTAGATCATTCAAAGTTCTTATACTTCCTTTTGAATTTTCCATTAGAATCCCTAAAGTTTGTAAAAATATTAGGGATCTATTTGCATCATTAGTTAATCCCGGTAAAATAATTTCTTTAGAATAAGCAATTGCTTCATTTAATGGTTTTATTGAGGAAAAATTTAAATCGCTTGTAATTTCTATAAGTCCTGCATCCTTTGCATCTTTTAAAATAAAAGTATTTATACCAGAAAATGATTTATTTGGTCCTTGATTTTGAATATCTCCTATTGCTCCTATTATTGCAATAGGAGACAAATCAGTATTTTCTCCATTTAAACATTTAGCAAAATAATAGCTTAATCCTGCTCCAGATATCTCTAAACTTCCATTAATTCCAAAGAAATATGGATTAATTTGCCATTGGAATGTATTATTATAGATATCCTTGATAAGATCAACTTCTGTCTGAGCAGATACATTCTGAGGAAGATGATGATCTAATATAATAAATGAATTGAATTTTTTCTTTGATATAAATTCTTTTTGGAGTTCTAAGAACTGACCACTCCCAAAATCTGTAAATATTAAAAAATTATCAAATCCTTGTGTATTTTGAGACATTTTTATGATTTCTTCCTTTTCTAATTGCCTTAAAATAGTAATTTGAAAAGGAATGTTTTCACGAAATAATGCTTTACCTAGAATTGCTCCTGAACTTAATCCATCAGCATCTAAATGAGTATAGATATGAATAGATGAATTTTTTTCTTTTATGTGGTTAAGAAATTTATTCTTAACGATTTTTATAGCACTATTCAATTTATCTAATTTTTCTTTCCAATTATTCATCTTTCATAGAAGTAGTTAATCATAAATGCAAAAATCAATATTATATTATATTAAATTATCAAAATAATAATAAATACTCAATTAAAAAAAGTAAATTTAATAAGGTGAAAATAAGTGCATCATGTCAAAATAAATGACCTTGCTAAAGAGATCGTTGAAAGAATCATCTGGAATAAAGAGCTCTATAAAGCTAAGATACTTAAATTAGATAATGGTTCTACCATCGTTGATATGTCGAAAGCAACTTGGATCGGAGGTAAATTAGTCGGAGAAATCTGTATGGGAGGATTAGGGACAGTAGATTTTTCTTCTTATAATTTAGATGGGCATTATTTACCGAGTATTAATGTTTACACTTCTGAACCAATTATTTCATGTTTAGCTTCTCAATTGGCGGGTTGGAGTGTTAAATTGAAAAAGGAGGTAGAAAAAGACGGTCAATTGAAAAAAAAAATTATTTTCCAATCTTTAGGATCAGGACCTGCTCGTGCTAAGAGTAAAGTAGAAAAAATATTTGAAGAATTAAATTATACTGATAATTCAAATTGCGCAGTTATTGTTTTTGAAACTCCAAAATTACCAAATGAAGAAGTTATGGAAATTGTCGCCAATAAATGTGGAGTTAATATTAGTAATACATATGCTGTATGTGCCCCTACTGCATGTTTGACAGGTTCTATTCAAGTAGCATCAAGAATTGTAGAAACTGGCATACATAAATTACATGAAATTAAATTTCCAATAGAGATAATAAGTGATAGTTTTGGAACTACTACGATAGCCCCTATTGCTGAAGATGATCTTGGTGCAATGGGGCGTACTAACGATTCTATAAGTGCTGCTGGTCTTACCTATTATACTATTAATGTAGAAAAGGATAAAGAAGAGGCCATATTTGATCTTCTTAAAAAAGCACCTGCCAATACATCTCCTAGTTATGGAAAACCATTTCTCGAAACGTTTAAAGCTGCAAATTATAATTTTTATGATATCGATCCTGGATTATTCGCTCCAGCAATTTACACTGTAACAAATGTTAAGACTGGAAACAGTAAAACTGTTGGAAATGTAAATCATGAATTACTAAAACAATCCTATGGATTGATATAATAAAACATAACAATTTTATTATACTTTTAATTCTCACGTTTTTTTACATAAAATAAAAATCAGAAATTACATATTTGTTAATTCTTCTTCACACTTAAGAATCTCTTCGTTAGAAATATCTCGGTCAAACTTTATCTTTTTCTGAATTCCCAAGTATGCACAAGCGAGTTTAGCAGCAGCAGCAACTTCAGCTTTTTTAAGAGTAATAGAATACTCATCTGTTTGAATTTGATCGTCTTTATATGGACTTTCTTGAAACTTTTTATCTTGAAATCGAATCGATCGCTCATTCTTCATTTTATATAATAAAGAAGCCATTTTTTGAGCCACTTTGAAAGGTAATTGATTTTTAACTATTAATCGTATAATATTATTTACATCAAAATAATTTAAAGTCTCAAATTTAGCACGCAGATAACTTTTAAGATTCTCAGAGTTTTTCTCGCATTCTATTTCTGTCCAATCATGAATTGCTAGTTTTCTTCTAAAAAATATTAATTCCCAATCAATATTTAGTTCCCTTAATAACTTAAATAATAAGTCATCGTTGGGATTTCTCGATTCTATAATTACATAAAGTTGAAGACCGTAATACTTATGTTCTTGCTGAAGAAAAAATCCTCTTTGTTGCATAGACGCAAGGATGAGTACCTTTATTGAATAAATATTTTCTGAAATGTTCTTTTTCCCACAATTTAGATATATTACATTACCCTCCTCACTAATATATTCACAATCTAAAAAGCCTAAAATACTCTCCTTGTTATCCTTGATAAAATCCATTAATCCGCTAAGTGTTGGTTTAACATCAAATTTAATTAAATCATTTTCTCCAATTGTAACATAATCACTATAATTACTCCCTATAGCTAGTTTAATAGAATTTAGTTTAAGTTCTTTATCACTGCCAAAAACTTCCTGAAAAGCTGCATTTATTGGAAATATCTCTTCCTCTAAAATTTTCAAATCCGCCATTGAACTTTCATATGGTTCTGGATCATTAAGTATTTTATTTAATACTGGAGCTTCGGATGCATCAACCTCGATCTCATACGATTTTGCTAAATCTTTTCGAATTATACAAAACGATCTTTTCTTTTTATTATAGATCGAAAGTGAAGTATGATCATTTAAGACTGCGCGAAATTTTTCAATGAATTTACTATCTGTATTATCTGACCCAATCCTTCTTCGACGAATTTTTAATCAGCTTAATCATTATGAAATTTAATTATTTGTGTTAATTAATTTATAAAATTATTATCTTAAATTCTTATCTAAAAAATAATATAAGATTTTACTTTATTAATTAAAAAATAAAACACCTTAAAAAGTAAGTAATTTTTAAAAAATGACTTGTAGATTAATAGCTACAAATAGAATTATTCTTCTAATAAAAATTTATCTCCCTTCTTCACATATACGATTGTAGAACCGAAATTATTGCGTATAGTGTATTTATCTCCTTGGACATCTAATATCTCTATAGAATATGACAGTCTTCTTTGTTTCAAGATTTCTTCAATAATTGTTTTTTCTTCTTTCGAATCCATAATTTTCAGTCATTTAATAAAACAAAAAAATCTTATTATTTTAATATTCAATTCGGAAAATAGATGAAGATATTTTGGATAGAAATTCCCTTCCTTAACTTAGTAAAAATTAAATGCTAATAATTTCTTTAACAAAAAATTATAATAAAAGTATTATAGAAAGACCTCCTTATTATTCAATCGGTAATTTAGAAGAAATAAACAAAAATGATGTTAAGGATCATTAGTTCATTGAATGAGCTCCAGAAAGGATTTATAATAGAAATTACAATTCATATTTTATTCAAACTATAAAATTTGAAAAATTTAAACAATAATTAAAAATCTATGAGGAAAAACACTTTCTATTAAAATTATTAGAATTACTTTATGTTTAAGTTCATGAGTTTAGATATTATATAGCTTAACATTAAAATTTTAAATTTTATTGTTTATTCTCCTTATTAAAAAATCGAATTTTTTTTAATAAATCATATATTTTTATATATAAATATGTTTTTAATTAAATTAATTAATAAAAAACATGTTTTTTACTCTAAATTATTCATCTTAAACCTTCGATCTTTTATTTTTGATTTATAATGGCTAAACAGAAACTGGATATCGGATTCTTTACGAGCATGTACCCCCAAATCAATGGTGTTGCAATGGCTTGTAGAAGTCTTGCTGAAGCTATTCCTAAATACACGGGACATACAGTTCATGTCTATGCTCCTGGACTAGAAGACATCCCAAGGAAACCCGGTGTGTGTTATCATAATTTCTTTGGAGCTAAAATTAGTAGTAAAACTGGCTTCGTTCTTAGTTTTCCTCTACATAAATACTTTTTCTGTCAACATGATTACCTCGACTTAGCACACATCCATACACATGCCAGTTTTGGTAGTATGGCTATTAATTGGGCTAAATTTCTGGGAATTCCTATGATAGGAACCCACCATAGCCCAATGCAGTTTTATACTGCTCAATATATACCAATTTTCGGTAAATTATTATCCAAAATGGATTGGATCTGGAGATATGAAAGGCATGTATTAGATAAATATGACCTTGTTTCTGTCCCAACTAAATCCAAGAAAGATCTACTTAGAAAGCAAAGATTCAAGGAACCAATTATTGCTTTAACCAATGGAATTCATGAATACTATTTTAAAGAGTTAAAAGAAAATGGCATAAGAGATAAATATAATTTAGGCGATAAAAAAGTACTTTTATATGCTGCGAGACTTTCACCAGAAAAACATCCTATAAGAATCATAAAAACATTCAAAAAAATCCATAAAGAAGTTCCTAATTCTCATCTATTATTGGTAGGTAGTCCCGGTCCATCAACAGATGCTGTAGAAAGAATTATTAGAAAAAAGAAATATAATGAATTTGTATCATATGCCGGAAGAGTTCCTTTTGAAGATTTATTAAAATTGTATAATGCTGTTGATTTAACATGTTTATGGTCTTGGGTTGAAGCAGAAGGTTTGGTTTTAACAGAAGCAATGGCTCAGGGTACTCCAAGTGTGGGTGCTAATGGATGTGGTATAGCTAACGTAATTAGACATGGCGTAACTGGTTATCTCGCAAATAATCTTGATCAATTTAATGATTATGTAATAAAGCTTCTAAAAAATGATGATCTGCGTATTGAAATGGGAAAGAACGCAAAAAAAATTGCTGAAAATTATAGAATTGATAAAATCGCTAAAATCTGGATACAGCTATACAAATTCACAATGGATGAACTTTATCCTTTACGTTATCATAGAGCAGAAAGGAAGCATCGAGTAGAATTGGTTAAGGAATTTATACACAAATTACCAATCGTTTCATTCTGAATCTAGTTGAACTTTAAAGTTGTTAATTTTAAATTTCTAATTTTTATATCTAAAAGTTATATTTTTCTTTCACATTTTTTAATTTTATTTTGCATTTATTACAGAAATTAAATGATTTTTCATCAATATCTTTTATTTCTTTTGAAAATCGCATAACACATGAATTATTAAGGCAATGATCAGGACCTATTATTAAATGACCAATTTCATGAATTATTTCTTTAACAACTCGCTGTTCAAAAATATTATAATTTTCTGGTCTATTGTAGAATTGTTCTTTTAACTTTAATGATGATATTACACAACATTGATGTTTTAAGTTAGTTTCTCCGAATAAAAATAAGATCTTATCATTGCTGCTGGAATATATAGGAAGATCAGTGATTGCGATAATCATTCCAAGGTTCTCATCAATCCTTTTGTTTATTAATATTTTGTAAAATTTATTGGTAGGATGTATTTTAATTTTATCAGAGGATTTTTTCATTTCTTTATGTTCTTTCTTCACACCCTTGGAGAATAATTCTATAGATAAATCATAACCTCCTAAATCTTTAATATCAAAGAAAAAGGAATCGTAAACGTGATTTAGATGATTTTTAATTTTTTCAAATAAAGCCAAATCAAATTCTCCAAAAAATAAAACTCCTAAATGACATGGCAATAAGAGCTTTTTTGACATTTCATCATTTAATTCAAGTTCTTCAGAGTAAGAAATTCCTATTCGTGTAATTAATTTTTTTAGTTTTTCTTTATATCTGCTAATTTTTTGAATGTATTTTTGAAGTTTCGGCATTACCAGAATATTAAAAGTTACTTTTTATAATAAATTTCTTTTTAATTTAATAGAATCGGTAGAATTGGTTTAATTATGTTATTAATAGGTATTTAAGTCATTAATTATATTATAAATTAAAACTGATTATTTTTTTATAATTTATTATATAGAAATATGACAGATATCTCAGAAAATTCCGAGGACACAGAATTAGAAATAGAAAAATTCGAGAAACCTTTAGATAATACAGAAACAGATAAAGATTTAGTTAAGAAAGATTTTATCCCCCACTTCTTTCCAACTTATACAACAAAAAGAAAATTATATCCCATTCCAATTATTATTGTAGTTATAATAGCGGGAATTTTAGCATACTTAACATATATTGAGGCAGGTATACAAATAGATGGAGGATATTTTTCAGAAAGTGAAATGGGATTATTAGGTGGTATCCTAAATGGCTTGATCTATACAGCTTTGGCAGGAATATCAGCTTTCATCATAATTTTTGTAATAAAGAAAAAGGGAATTGGAGTTCTAATGTATATTTTTGGGTTTAGTTTTGCATTAGTTGGATTTTTTCAAACATGGTTTTTTGGACAGATAATAATATTTTTAGCATTAAGCACTAATCCTCGTTTATTCTATTTATTCTATTATGAATTAATTTTTTTTACTGGTGTTCTTACTATTTTTATGATATATCGATATTTTACTTCAAAATCGATAAAAACAAAAAATTTTATAGTTTTATATATTGGTCTATTAATAGGGGCATCCATGGGTGTATTAATGCCTCTTTGGACTACGTTAGCTATACTAATAGGAATCTCATGCTGGGATATATTTGCTGTGTTATATAAACGCGGTCCAATTAAGCAATTAATTGATATCGCTTCAAAACCAGCAGAAGGAGAGGTTTTATCAGAAGAAGCAGTAAAAAAAAAAATTGAAACTGGTGAATATGAATATGATACTTCCAAATTAGAGATTGGAATAGGTGATTTAGCCTTTTATAGTATGCTTACTTCTAGTGCACTTGTTCAGACTAATAATCTAATTGTGATGATTTTAACAGCATTAGCAACAATTATTGGTACTGGAATTACTATATCCGGATTAAAGCGAAACAAAATCTTACCAGGTTTGCCAATATCAATTTTTTTGGGAATCGGAACAATGATGCTCTCATGGTATTTAATCTCAACTTTTTTTGTTTAGCTAAAATTACAATTTTTTAGAGTAATATTTTTTAAATCTAAATTATATTTAAATTTACTAAGATCAGAAGCGAGAATTAAAATTATGATTGATATTAGCAACATAAATAAACTAGCAGTTGTAGGTGCTGGCACAATGGGACGCGAAATTGCTCAGGTTGCAATTATGGCAGGTTTTGAAAAAGTGTTTTTATTTAGTAGATCAATAGAAACAATTACCAAAGCAAAAAATTTTATTGAAAATGGTTTAAAAAAACTTGAATCAAAAGATTATTTTAATGGGGGAGTTACTCCAGAGTTACTAATGAAAAATCTTATTTTAAATAGGAACTTAGAAAAAACTGTTGAGAATACTGATTTCGTGATTGAATCTGTACCAGAAAACATGGATCTCAAACAAGAAATTTTTAAAAAGTTAGGGAACTTCGCTCCTAAACATGCTATTCTAGCAACAAATACATCAACAATGAGTATAACAAAAATAGCAGAGGCCTCTGGAAGAGCGGACAAGGTTATTGGTATGCATTTTTTTACTCCTATCGTGGTTCTTAGGTTGATTGAAGTTATTAAAGGAGCTAATACTTCCCAAGAAACATTTGATATTAGTGTTGCAATTGGTGAGAAATTTCCCGCGTTAAAAGGTAAAAGATATATTGCAAAAATTGAAAAAGAAAGTCCTGGATTCATTGTTAATAGATTAACTATAAGTACGAGTTTATATCTAAATTGGCTTCTTGAAATGGCTATGGAAAAAGGCATCCCAATAGAAACTATTGATAATGATGTTGTTTCTTATCCCGCTATAGGACCATTTGCAAAATGGGATTACTTCGGTATTGATGTAGTATGTGATACGCGTAATTATTTCGCTAAAGAATTATCACCTGAATTTGCTCCAGGAAATACTCTTAAGACTTTATTAAAAGAGGAAAAATTAGGAAAAAAGACAGGAAAAGGACTCTATGAGTGGAAAGAAGGTAAACATATCATTACTAGCAGTAAAAAAGCAAATATTTTCAATTTAGAATTATTTTATGCAATTCAATTAAATGAAGGTTGTAGACTTTTAGAGGAAGGTATTGTAAGTGGTTATAAGATAATAGATGATACTATGATAGCTGGGATGGATATGCCTGGACCATTTGCGGCAGGGAAAGGAAATTATAAAAAATGGACAAAATTATTAGATGATTTTGTAGATAGATCAGGTTTAAAATATTTAAAACCCTGCAATTTAATGAAATCCGGGGAATTTATTAATATGAAAAAATAATAATAAATTTTAAATATTTTAAGTCAATCTATAGCCAAAGTTCAATATTAGATAATTTTATTGATTCAGGTAATTCTTTTATTTTATTCTCTCCCAGATCTAAAAATTCTAATGATTTTAATTCTATTAAGCATTCTGGAATAAATTTGATACTATTACGTCTTAAATCTAAACGCTTTAATGCATTGAGTTTTTTGATAGAATCAGGAATTATTCTTATATTTTGATCCCTTAATATTAGTTCTTTAAGATATTTTAAAGAACATATTTGTAGAGGAATAAAATTAATTTGAAAACTATAATAACCATATAAATAAATTCCAATAATGCTACCTTCTGTATTTAATCTATAACCACATGCATATAATTTAGAAATTTTATCTTTTTTCTGAATTTTATCTAGTTTCATTCCAGTAAGAATTTCTAACAATCCTAATACTGGAGCTTCATCAGTAACAACTCCTTCATTTCTGTATTTTTTCACAAAATTTTGTTTGATTAGTTTAAGCAGTGAATCAGGGATTTTTTTTATTCCAGGATTGTTAGTTAAACTTAATTTTTCAAGTAGCTTGAACTTATCCCATTGTATATCTGGTATAATTTTAAATTTATTCCAATCTAAGTATAAAAATTGCAAATTTGAAAGTGATTCGACTGATCTAGGTAAGGTAGTTAAATAATTATCCCATAAATTTAAATGCTTTAAAAATGATAAAGCACCAATTGAAAATGGTAAATTCATCAATTTCCTTCCTACAAAATCCAGCGCTACAATATGTTTATCCTTTTTTACAGGCCTAAAAAAACCCATCTCAAAATTAGGATTCAATTCATACTCTAAATCAATTATAAATTGTGCTTCTTTTGGAATTACTTCATAAATTTCAGTAAGCCTATCGAATACCATTTTTAATAACAATTTAGAATAGTTTATATTAGATTGTTCTAAAGAATTAATAAGATTCTTTATAACGAATACAGATTTATCATTTTTTATTACCCATTTCAATGGATTTGTACACAATTTTGGAAATTTGAGCAAAATGATTTTTGCTACAATACTTCTTATTAATGGATTTTCATCTGAGATTAAGTAGTTCTCGAGAATTTGGAAATTTTTTTCAGTTCTAATAATAATCTCTCCAAATTCTTCGAGACATTTTACTCTGTAATGATCTTTTTCACTGTTTTCAATTAATGAGACTAATAATGCATTCGCTTCTGATCTTGTTATTTTATTAATCTCTAGATCATGTTTAATTTGTTGTAATTTAGTGGATTTGCTCAAAATTTCAGATTTACGATTTTTATTATTCTTTTTAAAAACTAATTTTTAATTAAATCTTATTTACAAAGATGTTATGTTTATTTTAAATATTGATGTAATAAAGCTCAAACAAACATTAATCAATGATTACATATTATAAATGTTTGGTATTTAAAAGAAAAAAGATTAAATGCATAAAAAGCCAAATAAAACGAATATCGTAATGTCTGAAGTAGACCATACTCCAAAAACTGGTTTCGAGAAAATTGTTGAATATTTTAATAATTCACTTGAAATAAACCATCCAGTTGCCATCGCAAAAATAGTAGAAGATACTGGATTTTCTTGGAGTTTTGTAAAAAAAACTTTAACCAGAATTAAAAATGAATACGATGGATTTTATTTTGAAAAATCAGGAAACACGTGGATTACATGGAAAGATCGCGAACACTTAATAAGAAAACTCGATGAAACTTGTTCTCGTTTGCTAAATGAGCCAGAAAATGAACGCTGAATATTATTGCTTCTTTTTAGATTTTTTATTTTGCCTAACGAATTCGTATATAAATTTTCTATCTTAAATGTTTTAAAAATATCAATTTTTGTTTTTTATTTATATCCTTCAAAAAAGCAGTTTCTATGGAAAATCCCTGAATATAAGAACTGTACGGATTATATTGAAAAGTTAAAAAAATTAAAGTCAAGAATTCTTTATTGATTTTTCCATAAGACTCTAACCTATAAAGTATTTTTCTTTTTTGGATAATCCACCATATTAGAGTTAATTTTAACTATTTTTACTTGTTTTTTCCAATGAGTTTAATTTATTTTGAATATGTTTAAGTAAACAAAATAATTCATCTACTGTACATCTATCTATTAGTTCCAATAAGTTTTCTGACCATGACTCAGCACAATACTCACATTCAAATATAAAATCAAGATTTATATCTTCTTTTTTCCCATTCATAATTCATTTCATTTATTTTTGGATGATTTTAGTTAGGAGTTCTATTAGAAATATAACCGACAACGTATACTCAAAAGATCTTCTCTATAAATTGAATATACATTAGTCCCTTGTTCTTTTCTGAAATAATTTTTATTTGATAGAATATCTTCCACAATTCTAAAAAATATTCTATTATCTTCAATCCACAGACGATCCACCATAACATTAATTTTATCGCTCGTTCCTGTGCTATAAATCTGAAAAGCTAAAAATTTTTGTAATTTAGACTCCATACTTTTTTTTTATATACATAAATTTAAACCACTGCTTTTAAAGGAAAAAAAGTTGGCTTTGGGTATTATAAAAAAATTACATTTTAGATTATCAGAGCCCATAAAAAACCTTTTTATTAGTGTGGGATTTTATTTAGTGTGAAATTTCACACTAATAAAAAAAAAAAGAACATGGTTAAATTAAATGAAAATTGAAAAATCAAGCCAAGATCTCGAAAATGAAGTAATTTATGCTGGTTTATGCATCCATTGTGGAAGTTGTAACGCGTTTTGTCCACATATGGATTTTAATCAAGAAACTGGAGAGGCTTATGTTGTAGATGAATGTGCCGAGACTGTAGGACTCTGTTATAATGCTTGTCCGAGAACTTTCCTCCCAATAACTGAAATTGAACAAAAATTATTTGGAAAAACTCGAATTGACTTGGCTGTTGGAGTTTATAATGATATAATTCAGGTAAAATCGAAAAATAAAGATAATATTTTATATAATCTTGTGGTTGCTGCTTTTGATTCAGGGATAGTAAAACACATGGTTTTAAGTGAACCAAAAAGTAAAAAACCTCCGCTTGCTTTTCCTGTTGTCGTAGATAATGCAAAAAATGCGAAAAAATATATTCCAAAAGCTACTATGGATAATGCGGGGCCACTTATTACTGGAATCGGTCGAGCTTATAAAAATTACAAGCGTGATATAGGAATATTGGCTAATCCTTGCCATTTACAAGGGCTTGCTAAAATCCTAACCTCCGATTTCAACACTGGAGCAGAAAGAACTTCTTTAAGAATAGCCTATGCATGTTCCTCAGGTGGTATGACGGGTTGTAAATATTGCACTGACTTTTCAGGAGAATTCTCTGATATTTCCTATTCCCCATGGGGGGCTCCAAAAGGTTCTGGAGAAGCGTTTCTTATAATTAGAACTGATACTGGACAAAAGCTTGTTGATACTGCTGTTAAGAAAAAATTGATTGAAATTACTGATCCAAATCCAGATTTATCTGAGATGAAGAAATTTCTAAATAAAAAACGCAAAAAGAATTTTCTAACTCTTCTTGGTAAAGATTTAATAACAGCTAAGTATTTAAATCTAAATGTTGATGAGTTAAAAGATATTCTTGAAGATTAAATTAAAGAAATTTCATATTCTTTTTATTAAATTTAATTTATTTTCATTGGAAATTTATTCTTAAAAAATTGAAATTATTTTACAATTTCCCTTTTCTTTAGGATAGAGCGCGTCAATGTATCAAAAATCTTCTTATTATTTTCCCCACTCTTCGAAGATGTTTCAAAAAAGTAGTCTAAATCATATTTATTTTTGAATTCTTCAGCGTGTTCATATCTTACACTTCTTCTAATGTCTGCTAAATCAAGTTTTTCTCCAACCAAAATAAATACGGGATCATCAGCGTTTTTATTAACAATAGTGTACCACTCATCCAAACTGTCAAAACTTGTACGTCTTGTTATATCATAACATAATAAACATCCAGTTGCACCTCTAGAATAATTAGGTAAAAAAAGTCTAAACCGTTTTTCCCCAGCAAAATCCCAAATTTGTAATGTAGTATTGAAATTGTCTATATCAACATCAATGGTAGCCAAATCAGTTCCAATCGTAATTTTTTGAGGAATAAATTGCCCTGTTGTTAATCTCTGTACCATAGTGCTCTTTCCGATACCTCCATCTCCCACAATAACGACTTTAAAGAGCATTCTTCGCTGCGACATTATCTAGATCCTTATATTTTTTGAAAGAATATTAATAATAATATAAATTTTGATTTTAATAAAATTTTATATACTTTTCAATTCTTCTCTTATTTTATTATTTACTGATTTAAGATTTTCAATTATTTTAATTTGCATATTTCTTGGTAATGGTTCGATAACCTTATTTAACTTTTCTCTATTAAAATTATTAATAGTTTTATAATTCCAAATTAAGATAGTAATGGTTAAAGTTGGCGAAATAATAAGGAAACAATAGAAAATATAAGAAAGAAATAATATTTGTGAACCTGGAAGGATTAATTGTATTCCAATAGAATTGTGGTTTACGAGTAACAGAAAAATTACATTTAAAATGTTCAAAGCAATGAAAACCAAAAATGTGCTTATAGAAATTATTCTAAAATTTTTCAATTTTAAAAATGAAATTACGTTCCTTAAATCAGCCGAAATTTGAGAATCATTATCTTGAGGAATTCTGCCTTTAATAGAGTTTGTTATAAGTTCTATTTTTGCATATTTCCATAAATCAATAAAAATCCAAAAAAATCCAAATGTATAGAAAAAAATAAGAATTCCTGGAAAATAGGAGTAATAACCCAAAATTATATGAGGATTATATAATGACTCTGCGCCTAACCAGAAAATCAAGATCAACTGAAAAATTGAAGAAAAAAATAACCGATTTGCATTTTTCCTTTCAAAACCTAAAGGATTATAAATAATAAGACTTTTTTGAAATTCAGTTCTTTTTTTGTTATTACTAATAATTCTAAAAAATAGCGAAAATGTAAATGAGATCAAAGGGAATAATAATAAGAATATTGTATTCCATGCTTGACTGATGATTAATAGAAATAGGAACATAAATAAAAATAAATCTCGTAGTAAACTTTCAGAGATTAAATCTTTTAATGACAAATAGTATTTCTTATTATTTTTTTCATTCATTTTTTTTATAAAAAAATACGTAATAAATAAATTTTTACGATTTTCATTTAAAATAATGTTATTCTCAATGTAAGCTTTTGGTGTACTTATCTTAAAGCCTAAAAATTTAAATTAAGCATACTATTTTATTCCACTATAAATCTCAAACACATTAATACTGTAAGTGTGTGTGTAAATTATGAGTACTGAACCAATTGAAATCAAAAAAACAACACTCTATAATATTCATTTAAAGCTTAATGCTCGGATGATTAGTTTTGCTGGTTATTACATGCCAGTTCAATATGAGGGTATTATAAAGGAGCATGAAGCTGTTCGCTCTAGTGCTGGAGTATTTGACATCTCACATATGGGTGAATTCCTTCTCGAAGGTAAAGATGTGATTGAATTTCTTCAATTTATTATGATAAACGATCTAAGTTTATTAGAGCCATCTAAAGGTCAATATTCCTGTATGTGCTATAAAAACGGAACAGTTGTAGATGATTTAGTTTATTATGAGGAAAATCCAGAGCGATTTAGAATGATTGTTAATGCTATTAATATTGAAAAAGATTTCCAATGGCTTAATGATCACATAGGTAATAATGATGTAAAAATCACAAATCTTTCTTCAAAACGCTCTCGTATTGCGTTTCAAGGACCAAAATCTGATGAATATCTTCAGCCATTAGTGGATGTTGATCTTTCTCAAATTAACCGGTTTTATTTTGCTCATTGCACCATTAAAGATTCTCCCGTTTTTCTAGCGAGAACTGGGTATACTGGTGAAAGAGGATTTGAAATATCCTTTGAAAATAAATATGCAAAAAAAATTTGGAATGATTTAATAAATACTGGGGCAAATCCTACAGGTTTAGGAGCTAGAGATTCATTAAGATTGGAAGCATGTTATTCACTTTATGGTCATGAAATAAGTGATTCTATAACTCCTGTTGAAGCAGGCCTGAGTTGGTTGGTGAAACCAAAGGAAGGAATTAATTTCATTGGAAAAGAAGTTCTAATGAAACAAAAGATGGATGGGACAAAAAGAGTTCTAGTTGGTCTCAATTTAACAGATAAAGGTATTATTAGAGAAAATTATAAAATCTTTAAAAATGGAAATGAAATTGGATTTGTTACCTCTGGGGGGTATTCACCAACGCTTAAAAAGACAATAGGTTTAGGACTTGTGAAAAAACAATTTAAAGAAATAGGAACTGAAATTGATATCGAAATTCGCAAAAAACTCCTGAGAGGAGTAATTGTCTCGATACCATTTTACCGTAATGTGTAAAAACACGCTTAAAACAAAAAAAAAGTGAAAATTATGGAATATGAATTTCCTAACGATTTAAAGTACACATCAACTCATGAATGGGTAAGAATTGAAGATAATGTCGCCACTATTGGAATTACTGATTATGCACAACATCAATTAGGTGATATTGTATTTGTAGAACTTCCTGATGTTGGAATGCTGTTTGAAAAGGGAAGTAATGCAGCAGAGATTGAATCAGTAAAAGCTGTTGGTGATTTAATAATGCCATTATCAGGAGAAATTATTGGTATAAATGAAAATCTTGCTAACAATCCAGAGCTTGTTAATTCTTCTCCATTTCAAGATGGATGGATAATAAAAATTAAGTTTTCTCACCCGAGTGAAATTGACGAACTATTATCTTCTGAAAAATATCAAGAAATAATCCAAAACGAATAATATTAATATTTTTTTCTTTATTGTCTTAATTAATTTTTAAATTATTAAATAATTGAGTTGTTTTAATTGGATTTTGTTCCCCATGATAAAAAAACTATTGCAGAAATGTTGAATGTGATTGGTGTAAATTCTTTACAAGAACTCTTTAAAGATATACCAAAAGATTTGATTGTAGAAAATCTAAAATTACCTTCTGGTATATCTGAACCAGATCTTCTATATCATTTAAAGCAAATCTCTCAAAAAAATAAGGTATATGCAAGTTCCTTCTTAGGAGCTGGTAGTTATTATCATTATATCCCGTCTTTAGTTGATTTTGTGATCTCTAGATCAGAATTTTATACATCTTATACACCATATCAAGCTGAGGCTAGTCAGGGTTATTTACAAGCCATTTATGAATACCAAACAATAATTTCTCGACTAACACGAATGGATGTTGCTAATGCTAGCATGTATGATGGTTCAACTGCTCTTGCTGAAGCTGCTGTTATGGCCACTATTATTACACGTAAAAATTCCATTATATTGCTTAAAGGAATTCATCCTGAATATGAAGAAGTTGTTAGAACTTATTGTTGGGGGCAAAATATTGATATTATAACATCGGATGAAGAAACTTTAACTAATAAATTGAACAATGAAGTAGCAGCCGTATTATTTCAAAGCCCTAATTTTTTTGGTGAGATTGAGGATATCTTAAAAATAACAAAAAATGTAAGGGAAACTTGTCCCAACTGTTTGATTATTCAGGTTATGACAGATCCAACATGTTTAGGACTTTTAAAACCTCCTGGTACGACCGATATAGATATTTTTGTTGCTGAAGGGCAATCCTTTGGTTTAAGTCCTTCTTTTGGTGGACCAGGGTTAGGGATTTTTACAGCTAAACAGAAATATTTAAGGAAAATGCCGGGAAGACTAATTGGTAAAACAATAGAAATAGATGGCCAAAAAGAAGGTTTTATTTTAACTCTGCAAGCACGTGAACAACACATTCGCAGAGAAAAAGCAAGTTCTAATATTTGTACTAATCAAGCGTTATGTGCTTTAGCAGCACTAACATATCTTCTAGCAATGGGAAGAACTGGTCTAAAAGAAATTGCAACTCAAAATATTCAAAAAACTTATTATGTAAAAAAAGAACTTAGTACACTTCCGGGATATGAGATATTAAATAGGAAACCAGTATATAATGAGTTTCTTGTTAAATGCCCAAATATTGACTCTCTAATTGAACAATGTAAAATCCGAAATCTTTTACCTCCTCTTAAGGTTTCTAAATATTATCCTGAAATGGTGAACATTGCCTTGGTATGTGTAACAGAAGTAAATTCGAAAGCCTCAATAGAAGCTTTTATTGAAGCAGCGAGATCTGCTTTGAATAATAAAGTGGAGGATAAATAATTGTGAACTCTAATGAACCATTGATTTTTGAAAAGGAAACTGAAAGTGAGCAAGGAAATTTTGTTCCTCAAATGGATGTTGATGCAATTGATCTCAATGAAATTATACCTAAAAATTTGCTAAGAAAAGATTTAACTATTCCGAACATTCCAGAGGTTGAATTGGTTCGTCATTTTATTAATTTAAGCAATCAAAATTATGGAATTGATACCGGAATATATCCATTAGGCTCATGTACTATGAAATATAACCCTAAAATAAATGAAGATGTTGTTAGATTACAAAGTTTTTCCCAAATCCATCCATTACAAGAGGAAAATGAAGGTTCCCTTGAATTAATTTATCAAATTTCAAAACTCTTAGGAGAAATTACCGGTATGGTTGGTTTTACTTTACAACCAGCGGCAGGAGCTCATGGAGAATTAGTGGGTTTATTAATGATGAAAAAATATTTCGAGAGTAAAGGTATTAATAAGCAGAAAATTATTATTCCAGATTCTTCTCATGGAACTAATCCCGCATCAGCAAAGATGGCAGGATTTTCAATCATAGAATTAATATCAAATGAACATGGAGAAGTTCCTTTAGATCAATTAGAATTCGCAATGCAGGAAGGTGATGTTGCGGGAATAATGCTCACCAATCCCAATACTTTAGGAGTTTTTGATAGGCAGATAAAAGATATAACGCGTATTGTACATGATAATGAAGGGCTATGTTATTATGATGGGGCAAATCTAAACCCAATGTTAGGGATATGCCGTCCTCGGGATATGGGTTTCGATATTGTTCATTTGAATTTACATAAAACTTTTTCAACTCCACATGGTGGAGGAGGTCCAGGATCGGGACCTATAGGGGTTGTAGATGAATTAATTCCTTTCCTTCCTGAACCCTGCTTAATATCAACAGAACATGGAATAGTATGTAGAGAAAAAAATGATAAATCAATTGGTAGAATTAAAGCATTTTGGGGAAATTTTGGAGTAATTGTAAGAGCCTATACTTATATCTTGGCCTTAGGTGCTGAGGGTCTAAAGAAAGTTGGTCAGATTGCTGTTTTAAATGCAAATTATTTAAGAATTCGGTTACAAAAAAATTACAATCTTCCCTACAACCGTATTTGCCAACATGAATTTGTACTATCAGATAAAGGTATACCACATGAAGTTACAACAGAGGATATTGCCAAACGTATTCTCGATTATGGAATATATGCGCCCACAATTTATTTTCCATTAATAGTTTCTGGGGCATTAATGATAGAACCAACTGAAACCGAATCAAAACAATCTTTAGATTACTTTGTGGAGGTAATGAATAAAATTTATGAAGAAGCAGAATCTAATCCTGATCTCTTAAAAACTGCTCCTCATCATACTCCGGTTAAACGTCTTGATGCCGTACTTGCTGCAAGAAAACCTATTTTACATGATTAATTTCGTAAGTTAACATAACATAATGAACCTAATCTGTCCAGAAATTTTTAGCTAAGCTTCTTCTCCGTTCCCAGAGCTCATTTTTTCGAGAGAAGCCTATTATTCCAGCACCTTTATCCGCATCCTTTACTTGCCACATTCCACTAACTGCTCCCGTTAGCGCACCTGATAAAACTTCAAAACCCTGTGCTGTATAAAGATCGCACTCAACACCTCTATTTATTATAAATTTTAGTTGTCTCATACCTTGTTGATTTTTGGATTTGAGTACCTCAAGCAATTTCTCTAACTCATTTTCAAGTTGATCGTTTGGAACTACACGATTCCATAAATTCCATTCTACTGCTCGATGTGCATTGTGAAGTGCACCTATTAAATTGATTTCCTTAGCTCTTCGTCTTCCAATAAGACGTGATAATCTAGTTGTTCCACCCCATCCTGGTGTTATTCCTACATCCACTTCTGGCATTCCCCATTTAGCTCTTTCTGTTGCGATGACAAAATCACATACCATTGTAATCTCTAATCCACCCCCAACCGCGAAGCCATCTACCGCCGCAATCGTAATTTTATCTAACTCTTCAATTTGGTTTGCCATATTTTGATAATATCTCACACGCCGTGTTATTCCATTTGCATCTCCCCAATTTAGCATTTCATTGATATCATCACCTACGCTAAAATTATTTCCAGCACCCTTAATTACTAAAAATTTCAATTTTGTAGATTGGCGTACTATTTCTGTAGCTGCAACAATTTCATCAGAGAGTTGCATACTTAAGGCATTTAAAACTTTTGGGCGGTTAAGGGTGATTCTTGCTACTTGATCCTTCTCTTCGTAAATTAATTGTTCAAAATTCATAAAAGTTAATTGAACAAATTACTATATAAATGTTATTTAAACTATACTTTAATTATACGGATAATGAATGAATTTCCATAATATATCCCATTATGGTTATTTTTATTACAGAATAAGTAAATTTTTATAGTCTATGGCAATATAAATTTTAGAATAGTATGAAATAGTTAAATTAGATATTGGTGTACAAAAATAAATTATTTATCTTTTTTTCCTTACGACCAGTTCAGAGAAAATCAAGAAAATATTACCAAGCAAATTGAAGAAAGCTCGAGATTAAAGAAAATTACATTATTATTAGCTCCTAACGGAACAGGAAAAACTATTATTGCCTTATGTAGCTTACTTCCTTTAGCATTTGAAAAGGATCTAAAAATTATCTATATGTGCCGAACACACTCTCAAAATCGTAGAATAATCAAAGAATTGATAAAAATCTCCCAAAAAATAACTAATGACAATCTTGGAGTTAAACTTAATGGCCTTTCGATAAGAGGTAGAAACGAGATGTGCCTAAATAAAACGCTATTATCTCTCAAGTTAAGTCCAAGAGAAGCAATGTCAGTTTGCTGGGATTTGAGGAAAAATAGGAA
>JBHLMQ010000101.1:0-2830 GCA_048938005.1 Promethearchaeota archaeon
GATTATCACCTGAAACTCAAATAAAACTTAAGAACGCACTTACGCTTAATTTTGATGGAAAAATGGTACGAAATCTTTTTAATATTAACCATTTCATCGAAAATAAACAATACTCTACAAGCCTTAAAATGTTAAAAGTGTTTTTATCTGATTATCTTAAGAAGTGTTATATTTACTTTTATCATCCTGATAATGAAATTACTAAAAAACAAGTTGTTGAGTTTATCAAGCTAATTTCTGATATACAAGGATTTCCCTTCAATGCCGATGATTTATTGAGCTTATTTGAAAGATGTGAGCATATTGAGGTAGATAAGGGCAATCTAGAATATTTAAGTCATGAAATATATAATTTGATGTATGATTGGTATATAAGATTAAAAAGATTTTTGAATAGGTGATATAATGAAAATAAAAACTATACTAGAAGATGCTTTGGATGAAGTATTATTAAACAAAGTGGAGTTTAGTAAATTAAAAATCATTATTAAACAAACAGTTTCAGGAAAGATTAACGAAAAGAAGCTTCGAGAATATATCTTAAAATCTCGTATCAAAATAAAAGATGATCTATTAAAATTTTTTCCATCTTATGTTAAGTTAGAAAATGATACCCATCATGGTTTACCATCAGATGTGTTGCAAAAAGAATTACAGGAAAAAAATGTGTTTTTGGAACAAATAGCAGGGCGAATAGATATAATTTATCAAGGCTTAAAAGAGAAAATGGTTCAAGAATAAAATAAAAATAAAAAAATCCAATTAATTTATAACTCCATTTGTAATATTACATGGCTTCTATCTTTCTTTCCGCCCATTTTTTTGGCAGCATTGGCGTTAGCAATATTATCAGCTCCCACTGGCCATGAACCTCGCTTTATATAATGAGGAGTCTTCCGGTCTTTTGCTCGTAAAGAAGTCTCTCCGTACATCAACATTGATAGATATTTGCGACGATGGTTGGGATGGACCACCCAGTCATGAAAACTAATCGAGTCAAGTTCTCCCTTTCTATCTTTATGGAACACATCTGGAATTACATAACCGCACGCTGCTAACTGTCCAGTTGCTTTATGACGCACAATCCACATCATCCAGTCTGTTCCGTAGGTATGTATGAAATCTACGATATTATCAAAATTTTTAGACGCTTTTGGTGTAATCTTAGCTGATGGGGGCATATGATCCGCATGGATTCCGATATATTCATCCTTGATTTGCATCATACCTTCTAGCCCTGGATTGGAAAATTCATATGCTGCAAAATTTACACCTTTCTTTTGTAGAGCAGGATTGCGATATGGATCCATTTTCATAGCAGGCATCCAGTATCTATCCTCTTGAAATTTTACCGTAAATCCCTTTTCCATGAATATTCGCTGATAAATAGGGGGATTTACAGGTGAACCGATAAATAAATCCTTTCTGCTCCCTTCGACCATAAAACCCCATCCAAAAATAACCGTGGGTACATTAATAGGGCCACGAATTGAAGTAAAATTATTTTCACGAGCATAATCAATTAACCTTTTAACTAAAACCTCGATTTTTTGTGGATCATGATCAATTACTCTAAAAAATCCAAAAAATAAGACATCCCCACCATCATCATAAACTAGTGTATGCCCAATTACTTTATCGGTCATCTTTCCAAATGTTTCTATATCAACTTCCTCTTCAAGAATGATCGATTTTGCATTGTATTCTTCGAAATCACTTCGCATATATTTCCAAAAATCTGGCAATACGGGGATACTTATACCAATCTGAATGTATTTCATAATTTCATCTGGATTTTCTAGAATCCGTGTTTGGATATCCCTTATAACTTCGACTACTTGCATAATTTTCAACTTAAATTTGTACTTTTTAAGATTAGTAACGTGTAATTATAATGAGGATATTTAAAGAAAAAATTATGATGATTATGAGAATGGGGAGAAGCATTTATAAAAGGAAGAAGGGGATTTTATACTCTTCAGAATCATAAAACTTTTAAAAACTTAAAGACTAAATTATTTTTTTGGACAGTAAAATATAATATCAACTCTGTAATTGAATTTTAAATTCTTCAGTACTCAAATATCATGAAAACCCTTATAGTTGCTCTTGGAGGAAATGCTCTTATTAAACCAGGGGAAAGAGGAACTGCAGATCAGATGCTAAATAATCTAAGAGCTCCTATTAAACAAATTGCTGAATTATCAATGGAGTATAACATTATTATAACACATGGGAATGGTCCACAAGTTGGTGCTCTACTGCTTCAACAAGAAGCTACAAGTGAAGTATCTAAAATGCCATTAGAGATTTTAGTCGCAGAAACCCAGGGACAAATTGGATTTCTTATCGAATCTACGTTAGATGAAGAACTTATGCGTTTGGGATTGGATACTCAAAAATATTTTCTAACAGTTTTAACATATGTAGAAGTTGATCCAGCAGATCGCGCATTTAAACACCCAACTAAACCGATTGGACCAATATACAAACGCAAGAAACCTGGTTTTATAAAAACTTCAAAGGGATGGAGACGTGTAGTACCCTCTCCAAAACCAAAAAGAATTGTGCAAAGGCGGGAAATAAAGAAATTAATGGAAGAAGATTTTATTGTTATTGCTTGTGGAGGCGGAGGAATACCAGTTGTCAAAGAGGGTAATCGTTTTAATGGTGTAGAGGCTGTTATTGATAAAGATTTAGCAAGTGCCAAATTAGCTGAACAGATTGGTGCAGAAATATTACTAATCGCCACAGATGTGGAAAAAGTTGCGTTAAATTATGGAACAATAGATTTTCAATATCTTGATAAATTATCAACCATAGAAGCTAA
>JBHLMQ010000022.1:0-45264 GCA_048938005.1 Promethearchaeota archaeon
ACAGCTTCTCCTAAAGTCGCATATACTCGCATTACTTCCGTACCCGCGGTAAGGAGGGGAGCAGTATCAATTTTTTCTTTCTTCATCTCTTGCATAAATATTAGAGCATAGCGAAAAAGGACATATTTTTCTTTAAATATTAATTGAGTTGGTAATTCTGTAAATCCAATCTTAATTATATCCCATTTCTCTGAAGCATACTCATTTAGCTCTTGCCATAACTTCAGATTCAAAGTTGGAATATGAAGCTCCTCTGATTTAAATGTAGAATTTTCAATTTCATGAAGATATGGAGCTAAATCACTAAAACATCGTTTCCTTCCTTTCATCAATTTTGGACCAAACCTAAGTATAATTTTAAACGTTGAACGACCCGCCCCTGCTTCCTTTCTAGCTAGATATATCCTTTTTATAGGATGCATCTGTGAAGATGGTGCTCCATTTAGTTGATCATTAAATCCAATTCCAAATAAATAAGCAAAACCTTCTTGTACTGAGGATTCATGATACTTAATAACTTGACCAGGATATTTTCGACAGAATTCTAAAAAAGCTCGTTCATGTTTTCCTGCCATGGGATTAAAGGTATGATCTTGAATACTAGACATAATAAAATAATATGAAAACAAGTATTTATTGATTTAAAAAAAAGGAATTTTTTCGTGAAACAGACCTTTTACGTATTTTTATATATCCCTAGATAATCCACTGATATTATTAGAATAATATAGTATTATTGATTTGAACTTGGTGTTCTTGTAATTTTCGCAATTATTCTAGCGGTAGGATCTGGACATCGCACAAATTCAGTTGTAATTCCATTAGGATTAATTTTTTTTTCATAAGGTGTCTCACTATACGTCCACGGAAGTGTACCACCATATTTAAGAACACGAATCATAGAATTCATACTATCTAATAACCATTGGCAAATTTTACCATTATCTTCCGGATACTTAAATTTTTCTCCGACTTTATGACGTGTGCAAACACCATCACTTTCAAAAATTTCAATAACTATATCATAATTGAGATTTACCATTTAATTCACTTTTAAATTATGTGTTTTAGATTTAGAAAGAAAGGATTTCATATTTTTTTTATTACCTTATTTAGTTTTTCCTTTCTCTTATTAAAAATAAATCTATTTTTTTATTATTATTTCCTAGAGCATTTCTCTTTCTTCCTTGGAAGCTGTATGCAATTTTTCATATAATCGCTCAATTTCTTCCAAGAATAATGTCCACTTAAAAAGTAAAGTGCGCCCTCCGGGATTTTCCCGAGGAATCAAATATATTCCAAGAATTGAACCCGGGTCGCTAGGATCGCCTCTCTGGTTTCAAAAACACAGAGGTTTGGCAACCTAGCATACTTACCACTATACTAAGAGCGCTATTTTACAACAATAATAAAAAGATTTTAAAAAATTAAAATGTAATGATTCTTAAGAAAATTTATTAATATTTCAAAAAAAAAAGAATTTATTCTTGTTTTTTTAATTCAATTAAAACATCCATTTTATCGGTAATTCCACGGTTCCTTGCCTTATTCAAAATGTATTTGTTTCTCTTTTCCTTAATTCTATCTAATATTATCAAAGCCGGAATGTTGGGGATTATCAGTATTATTGGAAACGGGATAAAAATTATTAGAGTAACAATAAACAGTGCAAGATCACCCCCAGTTTCAATGAAAAAAATAGTGATAAACTCAACATAAGAGAGCAATACAGATACTCCAGCATATCCCTTTAAAAATTGTTCATACCATCTTCCAATAGATCTAATTTCAAAAGGTTTGTTTGTTTCCTCCAATTTCTTTTTATTTGAATATAATATTCCAGAATCCATTAGAAACCATGTTGGGGAGAATATTAGATTAGTTAAAACAGTTGTAAGGATTAATATTACAACAAAAGCAACCACGTATTCATTAGCAGTTAAATCCTCGTCAGATATACTAAAGTTCCAAAGAGCAATACGAACAGTATCAGGATTCAACAATAATAATGATATATTTATTGCCATTAAAGCAGAAAATAATCCTTGGGAAGCAAATTTAAATTTCTTATATTCAGGTTTAATATATATTCCATATTCATATCGATTTCTAAACACTTTTGTATGTAAATAGAGAAATAGTGGACTAAATAAATATCCTCCAATTAATGTACCAATTATATATGAGATAGGTAAAAGTAAAATAGAAATCAATCCAATTTCCATACCAGCATCAGAGAAAGGGATAAGAGGTGTTAAATCTTGACCAAAACCTAAGATTCTAGATATTGCAATCGAAATCGCTACCCAAAATACACCGTAAATACTAAAAATTATAAGAGAGTTTCTGTATTTATTCTCTTTCATAAAAGATTCTCTAATTAATTATTTTGATACGCTTTAAACAATTTCTGATATTACTTGTTTAATAGTATTATTATTTACAAAATTTTCTAGTTCCTGTATGCTATTAGGTAATCCTTCTCGGACACCAATTTCCTTACATTCTAAGAAGGACATAGCAGTAGCCATTTTTGATGTCTTCTCAAGTGAGAAGCTATTTAATAGAGAAATTAAAATTCCGGCCAAGAAGGCATCACCCGCCCCTGTAGTATCTTCAACTTTTCCCGCACTATAAACTCCGCTATTTATAATAATTTTACCATCAGAAATAATTGAACCAATAGGACCATCAGTAATAGAAATTAATTTTATCCCCATATCTAAGAAAATTTTAATCATTAAGGTCTTTTTATTTTCACCTGTAAACTCTTGAGCTTCTTCTAAATTCAACGACACTACATCAGAATTAGAAATCAAAATTTTTGCCCATTCTGGAGCATTCTTTATAATTGACATACTTGGAGCCGCAAACACCATTCCTCCTTTGTTTTTTGTGAAAGTTATTGCTTTTTCTATAGCCTTACAAGCATCATCAGTAGTTAAAGAGGTCCAAGCAAATGCTTTGATATTATTAAATAATTCCTCTTTGATATCTGAAGGTTTTAATAGATTATTGGCGCCTTTATAGGCAAGAATACTGCGATCTTTACCCCAAGGTGTTTTTAATATTATGGACAGTGCTGTTGTGTCTTTATCAGTCTGAATAACTTGAGAAAGATCTACACCACGTTTCCTCAAATCTGTTAGACAAATATCTGCTGAAAAATCATTTCCCATTACACCAATATATGCACTTTTTAATCCTAACATAGAACAATTTGCAGCTATATTAGCACCTGACCCTCCCGGAGCAAATCTAACATCCTTTACATTCAATTTACGAGAATATTCAATAGCAGTATACTTTTTTATAATATCTTTATCAAATAATTCAAAGCGTAATATATCATCAATCTGAATTAAAATATCTAAAGTATTACTTCCAATTGTAACTAATTCTGGAAAATTCATATAATCCACTTAAAAATATTAAATTTTAATTTAAAGAATATTGTAAAAATAGAATGAAGTCTTTTAATAATTTTGGAAAGAGGTGAGTATTAGAGAAGATAAAAAATATTTATTTATTCATCTGATTTGAGACGATTTAATTCTTTCTCTAACTCGGCTATTTTTTCATCAGAAGCTGCCGTAGGTAATGCCGCGCCCATTTCTACTTGAATTTCAGCATCAATTTCACCTAGAACTTCATTTACATCTGCATCGCTGACAGCCGTATCTAATGTAATACTATCTATACCATCTGTTGCGATTTCTGCGGTAACGGCGAAGTCTTCCATATCAACATCAATATTTTTCATGATTTCTGTAAGTTGTGGAATCGACATTTGGGCTTTTAAGGTTGCGAGAGATTTTGCTATTCCTACCATGATTTCAGATACATCTTTTACAGCATCAGCTTGCTCTAGTTTAAATAATAATCCTTCTAAGTTTGTCCTGAATCCATCTAAAGCACGAGCATGTTTTTTCGTTTGAAGATAATTTCTTGCATGGAATTTTGAGCCATCCATGTCACCTTGTTTTCGAAGACTCACTGCCTTATCTCTTGCTATTTTTGCGCTCATTTCCATCTTTTTTGTCTGCCGCATCAATTTTTTATTAAAAACTCTCAATTTAGTTGCTGGACGAACATCTTTTTTCCTACCTCCTGAAAGCCACTTAGAGATATCTTTTAGAAAACCCATATTTATCAAATCTAATTAGTAATTATATATTATATAAATATTTATTTACTAATATAATTTTTTGGAGACCAGTAATTATCCTCGTTGTTTAAACAGTAAATTTGATTTATGCTAATAAAATTATTATTATTGCAGAAGGATATTAAGAAATTTCATAGTTATGCAAAATCTTTGTCTCTACTTTTTTACCAACTATAAGTAAATATGATATATTCTCGATAAATATTATTTATATATAATAATTAATACAATAATCAAAACAAGAAAAGATGAAATGAATGTCCTCAGTCGATTCTAAATTATATCAATATGCTGTTAAAACAGCAAAAGAAGCAGTAGCTTTAGATAATCAAGGAAAGTTAAGACAAGCTATTAATATGTACTCTAGAGCTGCTGAAATCTTGATGCAATTTATGAAATATAATAAAAATCCTCAAATGAGAATGCTATGTCAAAGAAATATTGAAGAGTATGTTGATCGGGCCAGAATTTTGAAATCACATTTAAGTGGGGTGAGACCAAGGAGAGTAAGAGCTGCTGAAAGACCAAGTGAGGCACAAGATGCTGGAGCAGATTCTGAAGGAGTTGCTGTCTCATCAGAAGAACAGGAACTTATTGATATGATATCAGGAACAATAGTTACAGAATCACCAAATGTAAAATGGGATGATATTGCTGGATTACAAAATGTAAAGCAAGCTTTAAGAGAAGCAATCGTTTTACCAATAGTAAAACCAGAATTATTTAAAGGTGCGAGAAGACCTTGGTCAGGAATATTGCTATTTGGGCCTCCTGGATGTGGTAAGACTTTATTAGCAAAAGCCGCTGCAACTGAATGTAAAGCTACTTTTTTTAGTGCATCTTCAGCTGATTTATTAAGTAAATGGTTAGGTGAAAGTGAAAAGTTAATTAGTTCATTATTTAAAGTTGCTCGTTTAAAAGCACCTAGTTTAATATTTATGGACGAAATAGATTCAGTAGCGACAAAGCGGGGAGAAGGTTCTGAAAGTGGAGGTGAAAGAAGGGTAAAAACGCAACTTTTAAGTGAAATTCAAGGATTAAAGTCGACTTTTGATAAACCATTATTAGTTTTAGGAGCCACAAACCGTCCTTGGGATATTGATAATGCTATGTTAAGTAGATTTGAAAAAAGAGTGCAAGTGCCTCTTCCAGATTTAAAGGCTCGAGCAGGAATTTTTAAAATTCATACTGAAGGAGTCAATTCAGCATTAACAGATGAGGATTTTATTGAATTAGCTGTAAGGACTGAAGGTTATTCTGGTAGAGATATTGCAAATATCTGTCGTGAAGTGATTATGTTACCTATTCGTGAATTGGATATGAGTGGTCTTTTAGAAAATTCAGATAAAGAAGTAAAACTTAGAGATATCACATTGAAGGATTTCAAGAAAACACTTAAAAAAGTAAAACCGATGACTCACACGGCATTAATGAAAAAATATAATGATTGGGCAGAGGAATTCGGAGAAGTATAAAAATTTTTGATGATTAAAATGGAAAGGCAGAGAGAAAAAACTACAGAAATTCCTAAGGAAGTCAAAGAGAGAGCTGAAAAAGAGTTAGAGGAATTAAGGAAAGAGCTTGCTAGATTAAGAAAATTAAAGAAAGAAAAAGAACAGTTGGAAATAGAAGCAGCTCAAAAACAAATCATTAAGGAAGAAGAAATTAAGGCAACTGAGTTAAACTATATAGAAGAACAATTTGATAAACTTGAAGATATATTATCATCCAAGTTGGGTGAAATTGATCAAAAAGTATACCGCCAACATGCTGATCAGATCGAAGCAGAACTGCAAACCCTTGAAGAAGAAATTATTGGAGAAAAAGGTGTAATAGAAAAAAAATTAACTGCTTACGAAAATTTATTGAAAGCTTATCCTTGGCTTAAGGAGGAACGTAAGAAGTTTATGTATACAATGCCAAACAAGAAGAAAAATAAAACTGATTACGTTTCTTGGAAAGTAGAATGGGCAAAAGTTCTTTTTGATTACGCAAGATTTGCTGTCTTACATATAATTTATATCAGAGAATTGAATTCTCAAAAGCCATTTTCAAATTTCACAAAACGAGAAGAATACATAAAGGAAATTGCAGAGGAATTAATAAGTCAAAATCAAGCGAAATGGCTCTCAAAAGAGAAAAAGAGATTAAGAGTATACTGGAAGACTTTAGAAGCTTGGTCAGACGAAATCTACAAATGGTGTTATGAAAATGGGAAAATCGAAACTATTATGATATACGAATTACGAGAGGCATCTCAAGAAGATTTTAGTACACTTCCACTAGAAGATCTAGAAGAAATATTTAAAATCCTAGCAAAAAACCAAAGAGCTAAGGTATTTAAATTAGAAAATGGACAATTAGCATTTAAGATTAAACTGGAATAATATAAAATTCTTATTTTACAAAGAAGGGAAATACCATTGTTTCCCTGTTAGGATATTTTCCCTAAATTTAGCTACCCCACTCTTTTCGAGAGATTCTAAGGCTCGAAGAGCACGATCTTGCGACCATTCTAAATTAGCGCACACATCTTCTAAAGTAAGAACTCCTTTCTCTTTAGCTAAATCAACAACTTTTGCTTCATCGCCTGTATATTGAATAGGAAAAAACCGTACAATAATAGCTCCTGAATCTAATTGGATAATATCTTCAATAACTCTTGTCTTTTTCAACATTTTCAACGCCTTTTCAACATCTTTTATTTCGACATTCCCTTTCAAAATACCCGTATTTACTAGTTCAAACACTTCTGATAATGGGATTATGCCTCCAGTTTCTTCTTTACTCATCAAAACTCTCTGATATGCTAACATCCCTAACTTCTCGTGATCAATTTTGGAGAATTTCCTCAATACATCATGCTCTGTAATTTGTTCAGTAATAATTTTTGAAGATGGAATGTTATATTTTTTTTGCAATTCTTTTACTTCTTCTCTTAATTCTGGTGTTAAAGCTAATAAAACTCCATGTTTCTTAGCTAATTCTCTAAGATTATCTTTTGTAAATTTTTCAACTGCAGCTTTTGCTTGTATATCTTTCATTTTCAGTTCTGCTGCCTTCTTTTTCATCGCTTCTTTTAAATCAATCTCATCTTCTATCTTTCGAATGCCCATTTTTAGATAACACTATTTTTTAATACCTTTATTGATTAATAATAATAAAACTTCTTATTTCTTTTTATTTTTATTAACAATGAGCAATATTTTGAGTTTTAGACAGATCAACGAAATTGAAAAAGAAATAATGATTACTTCTCTTTCAAAGATCTCTTCAGAATTTTCACAGATTATTGAGAATTATAGAACATTTTTATATATTTCAATAGAAAGGGCAGTATCTAAAAACAAATTTCCCAATATTTTTTTAATTTCAAAAGATCAAGTTAGGTTATTACATTCTTTAAACAACAATAAAATTATCTCAGCCGGTTTATATTTTGGATTTATCAAGAAAGGTAATTTTTATTTAAGCTTAGAAGGTGCGGAATTTCTATATAAACAAGATATTTTTTCTGATTTTAAAAGACTTTATATTAACGAGAAAGGAGAAAAGTCTATTCTATATGGAAATAATATTTTAAAAAAAATGGTTATCAAACCACCTTCAAATCTCCAGAAACAAGATTTTTTATTAGTCTTTAACGAAATTGATGAAATAATAGCTATTGCCCAATCTAAAGTTGAGAATATAAAGTTCAAACAGTTAAAATCTAATGAAATTATTGCTGTTAACTTAAGTGATAAAGGACTTTATTTAAGGAAAAAGCAATAAAAAACATAGTTAGTATATTTCAAAATATAAAAATATAAGGACTAAATTTTGACAAACTACAATTTTGTAAAAGATTTTTATACCTTTGATTCGTTTAAAGGGAGGATTTCACCCTAGTTTCTCCCAAAACCTTTAAGTTAAATTAATGCATGAATTATTTCATTTTTTGTAAATATAAATTCATTAGGACCAAATTTTTACAAAAAGTCATAAAAAGAGAAAAAAACGTTATTAATTTTCAAAAAATATGATTCTTTAAATTTGTGAATTAATTATAATGCTCTCCATTTTTTTCGTAGTTTTTATTTAATAACTTAATCTCTTCATCCGAAATTTGTTTCATCTCATCTTCTAGCTCATCATAGAGTTTTATAAACTCAGATGGGAAGGAGAGAGGAGATTTTATCAATTCAGCTTTAATAGATTGAAATTGTTCTTCATCTGTAAATATTTTTTTGAGTTTATTTTCCAATTCTAATGGAATTTTCAAAAATCTACCCGTTAATAATAGAGGTTGTTTTTTACTTTTTATAATTTTGTAAGGAAAATTGGAAAAATATTTTTCAATCAATTCAAATGCGCTTTCATATTGAGACATATCTTTAACCGATTTTTTTAATTCTCGCTCAAATTTTTTCTCGAAATCTTGTGTAAAATTCAAAACAGACTCACGTAACAATTTGGAAGATTTAGATGCGACTAAACCCACTGTAATTGATTTTGATTCATTCAAAATCAAAATACCTTCTTCCAAATTGATATCTAATAAACCCCCAATATTCATTAGTTCTTCGCTCATGAGTTGAACAGCATTTAAAAATCCTGTAAATATATCTTCATCGATGTTTAATTCAGTCCAATCATGATCGTATATTGGATAACCTTCTCTATCTTTTACAACTAATCTATATATGGTGAATGGTAATATGTATAGCAATTTTGGTTCTTTTATAATAGCAATGATAAAGATTAGAATTCCTAAACCCATCATAATATCTGCATATACAATAAATATTGGCTCCAAATAAAAAAATATATACACGATAAGAGAAGCTGGTAGAGCAAGGCAAATACCTAGGAATAATATTAAGGCTTCTTTTTTAATTAAAAAAGGAGCATTTAACCAAGTTTTAAAACCCCAATAAAAAAGGATAACCACTCCAGAAATTTGAAACAAATCACCCATTATCGCTAAAATACCGGCCCAATTTACATTAAAATATCCAGATTCGAATACAATTACAGCAGTTCCTGGTAAAAATATTGAATAACATGCTATTGAACCTAAAATACAGATTATGATTAAACCTACGGATTTAAAAGATTCTGAAATAACATAATTCACTCCTATTACTAGAAAAATTATGGCAAAAACAACGAAAATTAAGCTAATTTTTGATAATATTTGGTTCACTAAAAGAATTGTTAGGCAATCAATATAAAAATATATGGCAATTAAAAGGATACCTAGTCTAATAAAAAACAACGATTTTATTTTTTTTGTTTTAGGTTCAAAATAAGTTAATGCTGAAGCTATTAGTGTTATTGTCGCAACATACAAATCCACTATTGCTTCAGGTGCCCAGTTTAATTCCATGTTTCCTATTTACTCCTCTATTAATATATTAGTATTTCTATTTTAATATTTAAATTCATTCAACTGTATTTGTTTTTTTAGTTAATATTCGAACAATAAAATCTTTCTTATTTGGATTTATATAAATCAAGTTATCTAATTCTTCTTTTACTAATAAAATTTTATGTTCAATTAAACCATTGATTCGATAATACACATTTTCTCTTTTTTCATTGATTAACTTATAAATTTCTGATTTTTTAAGTGATTCTTGCTCAGTTATTAAATTAACAATTTTCATATTAATTTTGTCTCCTAACAAAAAATTAAGAATTCCCATTTCCCTATCCATTTCATATGGAAGAAAAACAGAGTAGTTCCCAACTTTTATTTTTTTAATATATTCGAATTTCAATAGCATCTCTAAATGCCAGATTAATTGCCCCGAACTTACTAAATTGTCTGTTTGATTATCTTTTAAAATTTTTCTAATTAAAGAGTAATGAACTGCTCCATTTTTTTTAATGAAGCGAAAGATATTATATCTCAATCTATTTGAAAGTACAGTTTCTTTAGAAAATTTGGAGCCTTCTATTAATATCTTTTTATTAATCAAAAAATGGATGATAGATATTAATCCGCTTTTCGGTATTTTTAATCGTTTTTTTGCTAAATTATATAAATTCTCTAGGTTGAGAATTTTATTTTTATTCATAATTTCCTCAGCTATCTCCAAAACTCTCTTCACACTTGGATGTTCTAATCCAATTGGTGTAGTTAGAATCTGAGTTTTCATATTAGAGATAACCTATTTTATTCTATGACGTAAATCGAATTATAATGCTCCTTATCAGATATCATATATAATTCTTTTTTTAAATTGTTGAATAAGCATATAAATTCTGAAAATGTTCCCTTTGGGGCTTTCAGAATTTCAAGTTTTACTAATTTCCTAACTTTGGCATCTTTAATAGATTTATCAAGAATTCTATAAAGATTGTTCCTTAATAAATATAGAAATAAATTATCCTTAAAAATATATATTTTGAATATAGGTCTTAAAATTTTTGGTAATGTTAATAACTTGTAATTTTTTCTGTTTAATTTTTGAATCCTACCTTTAGATTTTGAGATTAAATCCTCTGTTCTTCTTAAAGTATTTGATTTCCTATTACTGCCTTTTTTTATTGAATTCTGCATAGTAATGAAATTTTTTTTTCTTACGAGGATTCCTTGATAAATTTAATTTATCAGATAGAAGAGAATTAAATTTGTCCTATAAAATTGTGTAGACCAAAATTCTACAAATAAAATTAATCCAATTTTTCAAAAAGACAGAAATAAAATCCTATGGTATCATGGATATGAGGATATAATCTTTGTGAGAATTTCAAATCCTCTATCAAGGTGGTTCCAAAAACCTTAATTAATCCTTTCACACCATAATTCTCGGAAATTTTAATTATAGTAAAATTATTTAACATATTTAACACACTATGAACAACTAACTCATTTTCTTCGGGAGCAATTGAACATGTACAATACAAGAGTCTCCCTCCTGATTTTAATGCGGTTAATCCTGCTTTTAATAACTTCTTTTGAATTGAAGCCATCTGTTCGATATCTTTCATTCTTTTATTTTTTTTTCTAATCGGATCTTGTCTTATTAATCCTTCTCCTGTGCATGGAGCATCTAAAAGAATTTTATTCGCTTTGATGTTTAATTTTGATAAATTAATAGAATCCATATTAAGGGCAATTGAATTAATAATTCCCATTCTACGTAAATTAGTTTCTAAAGCAGGAATTCTATTTTTGTTTTTTTCAATTAAAATTAACCTGCCTTCATTTTTCATTAATTGAGCTATATGTGTTGCTTTACTTCCAGGAGCAGCACACATATCAATTACAGTATCATTAGACTTAGGATCGAGAATAATAGCAGAAAGCATTGAAGCAACATTTTGTAAATAGTAATAGCCTTGGAGAAATTCATGTAAAGAACCTAAACTATAGGTTTCCTTAATTATTTTAAATCCATAAGGAATCCATTTAATTGGTTCTAACTCGAATCCTTTTTTTTCTAATCTTTTCTTTAGTTCTAAGGTAGATATCTTAAGAGTATTGACTCGTATTGATGGTATTAATGGTTGCTCATTTGCCCTTAATAAATTTACAGTTTCATCAATACCAAGAAATTGAATATATCTTTCTATCATATAGGGGAGATACCCATATTCTTCTGCGAGTTTTCTTGCATCTTTCCGTAATTGAGAAATTGAAATGTCAACTCGATTTCAATCTATTAATACTAATAAAAAATAATAAATTATAATTGTTATTAGAGAAAAAATTAGCGTTATGATTGAAGTAGAAATTAAAGTTAAAATCTCAAATCCAGACCTAATTCGAAAGAAGTTTGAAAAAAATAACGGAATTTATAAAATTTCCCTTGTTCATGAGGATACTTATTTTAATATGCCGAAAGGTCTGAGAGATTTTAAAAAAACTGATGAGGCTTTAAGATTGAGGAAGTCCATTGAATTTAGCAAAAATGAAGTATCAAAAAAACCAGTTATCAATCATTTTATTACTTATAAGGGAAAGAAAATGGATCTCTACACAAAAACGCGTAAAGAACTTGACATTAAAATAGAAGACATTGAAAACATGAAATTACTACTTGAAAATTTGGGGTTTCAAGAAATCTTTACCGTTAAGAAAGAAAGAGAATTATATGAATTTGAATTTAATAATTACCTTATTGAAGCATTAATTGATTATTTACCAATATTGAACCAATATTTTCTAGAAGTTGAATTTTTATTAGATTCTCCCAAAAATCTTGAGGTTTCTAAAAAACTCCTATTCGATTTTTTGGATATGCTTGGTATTAAGAAAGAAGAATCTATTAGAAAATCATATTTAGAACTGATTGCTGAAAAACTTAAAGGAAATCTAAAGAGTTAAAGAGTATATGTATTAAATTATTTCTTTAAATCTTTATATTGCCCATCCATGATTTGTGCTATGTATCGTCTTCCCTTAATAATCCACATTATTTTATGTCCTTCTCTTGCTTTTTTACCCCACTCGGATTTCTTATTACGATTTTGTTCAATATATCGATACCCAAAAAGATCCACATATTTTACACCACTTGAGAACTTTTTTATAGAGTATTCAATCTCGTCAATTTCAACGCTTTTTTTTCCTTCAAATATAGCATCAAATATCTTCAAACCATTTTCTTTTATTTTTTCCATATTTCTAAATCACCTCAAATAATTATGATATCATGTGCTATGATATTTTCCTTTTTTTCCTTCTTATGTTTAATTATTTTAATGTCATGAAGGTTAATAGTAGTTTTAGGAAATAGGTTTCCACTATTTAACCTTCCAAATGTTTTTTTCTTCTCATTTGAAAATAGATTGAAATTAAATTTCATTAGATCTTTAGCTTGTTCATTTCTAAATTGCATTAACCATGAAAACTCGTCTAAAGTTAGTAATAGCTCATCTAAGAGAGTGACTTTTTCCAATTCAGTTGTAAAATATGTATCGCGTATTTGAATTGGAATGGGTCTACCCCACTCTTGTAGTTCATCTATTAGCATTAAGAAAAACGCCAATGGTTGCTCATCAAACAAATAATCTTTAAGATTTGCTTTAAAATTATGCAAAGCTATGGCTCGTGCTGCTAGAATATATCCAATATATTCATCATTTTTTTTAATTTCTTCTGGTGTTCCAAGTCCCTTCAGTAGAGAAAGTGCAGAAATAACTCCATGATCTAATTCTACAGGGCTCTTGTAATTATATTCAGGATGACCATCTGGTTGATTCAAGAAAATTTGAGAATTTTGAGAAGGAAGTTCCTGAAATTTAAATCCAGCGCCTTCTCTTATTAAAATACGAGCTTCTTTAGAAAGTCCTTCTTCTATAATCGTCAGATATTTTTCTTGCTCACCTTTCCAAGCTAAATTGATTTCAAAGGGAATAAATTCTAAATCTATAGTAGGATAGCATTTTAGGATTTGGTTAACAAGTGAATAGTTAACAGCGGTTGTCATTTTACCTAATGGATAACCAATATCATGGAGTAGCCCTACAATCCACCAAAATTTGTCTTTAAGAAGATTTCTGTCTAAGTCTGTTAATTCAGAAATAATTCCTTCTAAGGAACCTTGACCAAGGTCTTGTTCTAATAAGAAATCTCCTAATACTGCCACACGAAGTGCATGTTCAGTATGATCTCTATAATACTTTTTTACACTTGTACTATAAAGAAAAGCTTCTAGGTCTGGTAAAGCACGTATTAAATACAACAATCCCTTTGATTCGATACCTCTTTCTTTAGATACATCATAAAGGGCCGATGACAAATTTTTTTTCTTTCCAGTTAGAAAATCCAATCCAGGAATTACGTCTAATTTTTCAATCCCCTGAAGAGATTGTTCAATTCCTTTAGTTATTGGTTTTTTAACACTTTCAATGATATCCATTGAAAAACTCGAGAATTTTTTCCCAAAACCCCCTAATTTGGCAAATTCTTTTTGGGCTGAAGCTAACTCCTTATCTAAGTCCTGAAAGGAGATTTTATCTTTTTCTTTTTTAATTTGTTCAAGAACTTCTGGAGGTGCTTCTTCAAGTGATCTTTCGACTGATTCTAACAGATTGTTTACCCAATTAGAAAAACTATTGCTTTGGGAGGATATCCTGTTTAAGATCCAATCATCATTTATATGGAAATCTGGCAAATCAATACAACAGAGAGATTTAATTATTGGTTTAAATCTATTAGCATTTAATTTTTTTACAGTTTTAAATTTACGTTAAAATATGAGAGAGATGAAAAAATTGAACTTCATTAGTTATTATCTTAGAATAGGATTTACTACTATAAATTTAAATGCGTGTTAAGTTATGTTAAACCAAATAAAAACACGAATTAGGTTTAAAACTAGAAATTTCTTATTTTATCTAATTTTTAAAAATACAGCTGAATTCGGAAATTCTCCATGGTTTATTTTGAGATTGATCAGTTAGGATTTAATTGCGGAAAAATTAAAGAGAAATGTTCAAAGTATCCTAAGTTTTGCATGGATTGTGTTAAAAATAAATTAAAACAACTTGGTTTTGAAATAGATTCTAATTTGAAAGTATTTGAAGTTGATTCTTATGAACGTCGCCTTCAGATGGAACGCGAATTAATTTGGCGAAAATTTTTAGATGTTCTAAATATAAGACATGTTATAATTATTGATAAGGATTCTGGATTAACTCTTTTAAACTATCCTGTATCTGGTGAAGAGATAAACGCAGATTTATTGAGCGGTTTCATTCAAGCAAATATCACCTTTTCTGAATCACATAAAGGTTCATACAAGAGTTCACCCTCAGCAAGAAATCATAAATTTTATGAATTCCAATACCAAAATTTCAATATACTTTTAAGGAATGGAGAATTCATTCGGCTTTGTTTAATGCTTGATCATAAAGCTTCTGAAAATATGAGAACTCAAGTTCTCCAATTCATTCCTGAATTTGAAGAAATTTTTAATCAAGAGCTACAAAATTTTAGAAATGCTGGAATGTTTTATTACAAGAATATGGTTGATTATATCATTGATATACTTGAAATTAAGTTAGTTTTTCCGATGAAATTGGCTCATTCAATCACTCCTAAAGATTTAGAAAGTATTAATCAAAATCAACTTCAAAAAGCGATATATAATATTGCTAAGGAATTACTCATTTCAAAATCATTCTTTTTTATTAATAATCTACTCAACCGAGTGAAAAAAATTGTTAATCTAGATGCAAATGTTATTTTATTTCAGATATATCAGTTAGTAGAGAATAAAACCATTATTCCAACAAAGTTAGAAGCAGCTGTAAGTAATATCGAGATGATTCAAGAAGCTAGGGACGAAAAGATTGCTAAATATAAGCCAATTTCTTCTATTATTATAACAGATTCAGATTTGGAAAATTTAAAAGAAAAAGTAGAAGATATGGATGAGAGTTCAGCAAATAAGATGATAAAGGAATTGATCAAGAAAGGAAAAGCAGCTGAAAAGTCTCTGGCGTATCAGGTTGGCGAACATGAATATAAAAAAGCCTTATTTCTAGCAAGGGAATTTAATTTGAAAACAGAAATGGATAGAATTTCAAAATTGTTATTAGATTTAGATAAACAAGTTAAACAAATAGAGTTAGATTTTACTTTGAAAGCAGGAGAAAATGCCGAAAAAAGTGGTGATAAGATAAATAGTATTCACTATTATCAAAAAGCATTAAAGATACTTGAAAGTTTTTTAATTTATAATATTTCTGATTCTCGAATTAAAAAATTGAAGAAGAAAATTATTAAACTCCGTGAAGAGATATAATCTCTTACACTAGGTTATATCTAACCTCACTACATCATGATGACATACTGTAAGTGAGTTATTGGAAGGAGCGATTAAACTCACATTATCTAGTACTTCGACGTACGAAGAAAGAATTACTAAATTTTGGAGGTTTCCTTTTAATTTGACTCCATCATGAATCATACTATTATCGGCGATTATTGACCTTTCTATATTTACATTATTTGAAACATAAGCTTCGTTGTAAATTAGGGCATCTTTGATTTCTGTATTTTCGCCAATATAAACATTATTTCCAATAATTACATTTGGTCCAATTCGACAATTCTTTCTAATGACAACATGTTCTCCAATAGTTACAGGAGGATATATTATTGCTTTACCTTCGATATCCAAACTATCATCAATAAGATTTTCCTGTTTTATTTTTAAGTTTTTCAATATATCATTCATTAATTGAATATTTGCTTCTAATAGCTCTTCAGGTTTACCAATATCTTTCCAAACACCAGGTATAGAATAATGATATAATTTTTCTTTACTCGCAAGAATAGGAAAAATCTCTCGCTCTATTGAGACTTTTTTTTTTGGTTCAATATATGAAAGGATTTCTGGCTCTAAAAGATAAACACCCGCATTTATTGGCATCGGAATATGTTTTCCCTCTGGAGGAGTGTATTCAGTTTTTTCAAGAAATTTTAAAATTCTATTTGTATCTTCCTCAACAATTAACACACCATACCTTGAAGGATCTGGAACGATTTTGCTAGCAATTACTCCTTTACCCTTGTATGTTTCATGAGCTTTAACGATTTCTTTAAAATCAAAATTTATTATGACATCTCCATTTAGCATAAAAAAATTTTCATCCTTTAGAAAATCTTCGGCTAATTTTATTGCTCCAGCTGTTCCTAATGGATACTTCTCATCTGTATATTGAATATTAACTCCAAGTTTCTTCCCATTTCCAAAATAATTTTTCAAAATATCCGACATCACACTAACAGCTAAGATTATTTCATTAATCCCAGCGGATTTGAGTAATAGGATTTGTCGTTCGATAACTGGCTTATTGACTACAGGAATCAAAGTCTTAGGAATGGTACAGGTTAAAGGTCTTAGACGAGTCCCCCACCCTCCAGAAAGTATTATTCCTTTTGTCATATTAATAATTTAGTGATTATATAGAAATCTTGTTTCTTAAGATATTGATAAGGAATTAAAAAAGAAATTAAAATTTATTTAAAAAATATTAAAATTATAAAACTAAATGAAAGCTTTGATTTGATCATATCAAAACTGTACGAAATTAAGAAAAAGATTTTTTAAATTTTTAGAGACTCTTCATTTTTTAAAAAAAATAAGAAAAAAATTTATTTTTTATACAGAGGATCCGCTTCTTGAAGAGTGCGTCTTTCAACTTTTCCCATAACACTTTTAGGAATTTCGTCAATGATATCAATCATAGCCGGACATTTCCATTTGGTCATATTCTTTTCAGTCCAAGCTATTAATTCTTCGCCAGTGATTTTACCTTTATATTCAGGTTTTAAGGATACCCATGCTTTCGTGATTTCTCCTACTTTTCCAGCAGGATCGGGTAATCCTGCAACAGCAGCTTCAGAAACAGCCTCATGGCTCATTAGCATGGTTTCGACCTCAGCTGGAAAGACTGAATGACCGGCAACTTTTATTAATTGCTTTTTTCTATCTCTTATAGCAATAGTTCCATCATCATTCATAAATCCAATGTCACCTGTTAGGAGCCAAGTTCTACCATCCCAAGTTTTTAAAGTTTCTTTTGTTTCTTCTGGTTGGTTAAAATAACCTTTCATTACTTGAGGTCCACAAACACATATTTCTCCTGTATGTTCTTCTCCATATTTTGACCCTTTTAAACCATCTGCTATTGGCCCTTTCTCAAAATCGTCTATATCAAATATTCCCCAATCAGTGCCAGTAAAAGGCATACCAATTACTCCAACAGGACTCTCACCAAATAGATTTCCTGCGCTAACTACAGGACTTGCTTCTGAAAGACCATATCCTTCTACGATTCTCCCACCTGTATTTTTTTGAAATGATTCTTGTACTGGAGCATGTAATGGTCCAGCACCAGATATACAGAGTCTTAATCTACCCATTAAATTCGGAAATTTCTGTAAATTAGGAAAATCTGCTATTCTTTTAAACAAAATTTCAGCACCAGCATAAAAAAGACCTTTTTCAGCAGGAATGTGAGTAATTTCCTTTAAAAATTCTTCAGTTTTGGGTGGTCTTGGGAACAACATCATCCAACCTCCTAAACCAATGGCGACATTCATAATTGCAGTCATAGCGAATGAATGAAATAAGGGTAAAGCCCCAATATCTCCAACTCCTGGATCTTCACCTCCTACCCATAAAACACATTGAGTAGCATTTGATACCAAGTTGAAATGTGTTAAAATTGTTGCTTTAGGAACTCCGGTAGTTCCACCTGTCATAATATATGTTGCAGGATGTTCAGTTGGATCAAACTCTACTCTTGGAAGATAAGGTTCAGTTTCAAGAAGTTCTAAAAATTTAATAGCTTTTGGAAAATCAACCTTGCCTTTTGGAAGTATACCAAACAGTTTTCCTATTGATTTCTTCCAACCAGGCAAACCAGAAGCTAAATCAGCTACATTTGTATGGATTACCATCTCAATATTAGTCTTGTTAATAATAGGGCGTGCTAATTCACCATATAATGCATCTAAAGTAATTAATACTTTTGCATCTGTTAATCTTAGATGATGTAATACTTCTAATGGTTTATAAGTTGGATTTACACCTGTTGCAATTGCTCCCAATTTTACAGTCGCATAAAAGCTAATTACATATTGAAAACTATTAGGCATTAAGAATGCTATTACGTCCCCTTTCTTAATCCCTAATTTATGAAGTGCTGATGCAAATGAATCTATATATTTACCTGCTTCTTCATATGTCATCCAGGAGTCTATAAACCACATCATAGGTTCATTAGCATATTTTTTTCTTTGTCTTTCGAAAAAATCTCCTAAAGATATATTTTCAAAATCATAGTTCTTGGGTGTTTTTTCAGGCCACCATTTTTTAAACCATGCCTTATTCTCTTTTACTTGCCAGCTCATAGTTTTTTCACTCTTTTAGTCTAAACTCTTATTAGTTTATAATTTAAATTTTAATATTGGAATATTAATTTAAATTAGTTTAAATTTATAAAGTTTATATTAAGGAATCATAAAGAAATAACCGAATCTAAAATATATAGAGATTAACCAACAGATGAAAGATTTATTATCCTAAAATATAATTCTTATTTTTTTACTCCTAAATAAGAAGTTGATCACTAATTTTTCATATGATTTATATTGATAGAAATCAATTAATATTGGGTGAATCATATTCCGATAGAACTAGGGCAAACTGTAAAATTAGCTGTTAGAAAAGACTTAGTGATTCCGCAGGAATTTACTAAAAAAGCAGCAGAGAGATCTTATTGCATACTTTATATGGGGAAAGAAGATGGAAAATTTGAATTATGCTATCTGCTTAATAAGATGGGGCTCTCTTTAAAAAGTGTTGAAAATATTATTCGACATTTTAGAGAAGATCCAAATCTTATAGACGATTTAAGGGATTTTGCTGAAAGGAATGTTGAATTTAATCCGAATATATCTAAAACGTCATACTATGGAATAAGATATGAGGATTTAAAAGAAAACTATTATTTATTGAAAGGTTATAAAACATACTACGACTCAGGTGCGATTGGTGAAGATGAAGATTATGAAGGAACGGACTTCTACATCTTTTTTAACAACAGAATTGGCGACCTTGAAGAGCCAAAGACATTCTTTAACGGTGAACTCATAATCCTCGAGTGCGAATTTGTAGGATATTGAATCATCGAATTGAATTTGAATTTAAATGGAATTTCACATGATTTTGATAGCTTCATTTAATATTAATTATCTTAAAAAATTATAATAAAAAGAATTAAATGATACAAATAATTCGAACTAATTAGAATTATAAAATAAAAAATTAGAAAAAATGCCTTGTATTCACGGTTTAGATGAAATAAATTGCCCTACGTGCCGAATTTTAAAATCCAACGTGCCATTAAAAGGTATTAGTTTAAAAAAGACAATTTTTTTACAAGTTAATAACCTCACTTCTAAAAAAAATAAAGATCTGGAAAAAAAATTAATAAATGAGATTACGTCTAAAAAAATGCATTTACAGCCACCAAATTTTATATCCAAACCGGGTATTATAGACGAAATGTCTAATTTTAAAAATGAATTATTTTTGGAAAGATTCAAAGATCTCGATATAGGTAAAGAAGATCCTTATGGAATTACTAAAAAAACTCCTCTTGAAAGTCCTGAGTGGAAATTTGAAGAAGAGGATTAAATGTCTCTTTTTTATTTCTCATAAAACAATCGCATTAATTTATAAATTTTAAGATATAAATATAAAGCATATTATCATAATATTAAAATATAAATCCTTTTTTGAAATAATTTAAAGTGGTGAAATAAAAAAAATGACAATGGATATTACTTGGCTTGGTCATGCTGCCTTTAAAATAAAAACTCCTAGCGGAAGAATTATATACATTGATCCTTATCAGATTAAAAAAGGAGAAGAGAAAGCAGATATAATTGTTTCAACGCATTCTCATGGGGATCATTTTGATTCAAGTAGTATACAAAAACTTATGAGGGATGATACGGTTGTCATAGGACCTGAGAGTATTGCTAGTAGCCTGCAAAAGTTCAATGGTACACCGTTGAAATTAGGACATTCATTTGACTATAAAGATCTTTCTATCGAATTAGTTCCAGCATATAATATTAAGAAGCCAAATCATCCCAAAAGAAATGAATGGGCGGGGGTTATTGTTAGTGCAGAAGATACAAGTGTATATCATGCTGGAGATACCGAACGAATCCCTGAAATGAAGGATTTAGCAAAGCGAAATATCACAGTAGCTATGATGCCTTGTGGTGGAACCTATACTATGGATTTTGATGAAGCTACTGATTCAATTATCGATGTTAAACCTAAGATCGCAATTCCAATGCATAATTGGGGTAAAGATTTAACTAAATTTAAAAAACTCTTAGAAAAAAAAGACCCTAGCATTAAAGTAGAAATATTAGAAGAAGGTGGAGAACCCCTAAAAATCTAAATTTTATTTTTTATTATATTCACTTCTTTTATTCTCTTATTTTTCTAATTCTAACGATAATGATTAATCAATATTTTATTAAGATAAGATTTTAAACTATGGATTTTAAAAATATTATATAAAATTCTAAATATCAACAAAATTAGCATAAGATAATGCAAAAAGTGTAGAAAAATGGAAATCGATGATGATTTGAAAAATAATACTAATGTAGCATATATTTCTATGGAGATAGCTGTTGATTCAAATATTCCTACATATAGTGGAGGTTTAGGTGTATTATCGGGTGACACAGTACGGTCGGCTGCAGATTTAGAGATACCTATGGTTGGTATCTGTCTATGTTACAGCTCTGGGTACTTTTATCAGTTCTTCAACGAATATGGAGATCAAAAAGAAAAGGAAATTGCTTGGAACTTCTATTACGAGTTTGATAAAGTAGAAAAGCCAATTACCATGAAAATAGAAAACAAAGATGTTCTCGTTAGTGCGTGGTTATATCGAGTAATAGGTCAATCAGGTCACGTGCTTCCGATTTACCTTTTAACTACTGACGTTGAGGGAAACGATGATTGGATAAGGCGTATGACTGGATCTTTATATGATTCTACATCAAGATGGAACAGAATTGTACAAGAAATGATCTTGGGGATTGGAGGAGTTAGGCTTTTGAAATCTTTAGGATACAATAATATCAAGACCTATCACCTTAATGAAGGGCACGGTTCTTTTTCTACTTTAGAATTATATAATGAATTAGGTAATATTGATAAGGTAAAAGAGAAAGTTGTTTTTACAACTCACACACCGGTCCCAGCGGGTCATGATCGTTTCAAACAAGATTTAGTTGATAAGGTTTTTGAAAATAGGATGCCAAGGGAAATTAGAAAACTTGCTGATGATAAAGGTGAATTCAATATGACATTTTTAGGTATGGCTCTTTCTAGATATCGAAATGCTGTGGCACGAAAGCATGGAGATATATCAAGAAAAATGTTCCCTCAATATGAAATTGACTATATTACTAATGGAATACACTTGCCTTTTTGGGTTTCTAAACCATTCCGAAAAATGTTTGGTAGAAAGTGGCCAAATTGGAGATCAAATCCTTCTCTTCTTGAGAATGCAATTGAATTAGATGATCTAGATGTATTCGATGCACATATAGAGAATAAATTCAATCTAATAAATTATCAAAAAGGTCATAGTTGGAATTTACTTGATGAGGAACTGATTACTATTGGATTTGCACGACGTTTTGCGGCCTACAAAAGAGCAATCCTAATATTTCATGAAATTGATAGATTAGGTAAAATCTGTAAGAACAATGTTCAATTTATTTTTGCAGGAAAAGCTCACCCAAAAGATCAAATGGGAAAGGATTATATTAAGAAGATTCATGAATCTGGAGAATATTTATATGATAATTATGGAGTAAAAGTAGTAATGATGGAAAATTATAATATGGATCTCTCTCATATGCTTATATCTGGAGTGGATGTCTGGCTTAACACACCGAATAGATATCGAGAAGCTAGTGGTACAAGTGGGATGAAAGCCGCTTTAAATGGTGTACCAAATCTGAGTGTTCAAGATGGATGGTGGCTAGAAGGCTATAAGAGGAATCCATTAGCAGGGTGGGCTATTGGTCCTGACGATTCTAATCCTGACGATCCTGGAGTTTCAAACAATTGGGACATTGATTCTAACGCGATATACGAGATATTAGAAAACAAGATTATTCCAACTTATAGGGATCATGATGAATGGATTTTCAGACAAAAAAATGCTATTTCATTAGCGGCCTTCTTCAACACTCATAGAATGTGCATGGATTATGCTGACCGTGCTTATAAATTGAAGAAACAAAGACCTTGGAAATATATTTAATAATTTTTTTTAATTACATTTTCTAAAGTCAGATTAAATTCTTTTTTTAAATTTAATTGTTATGTTTTTTAATTTATCTTCTTAAAGGATTTTCTTAATTTTTCTACGATCCCATTTACAGACTCATCTTGTTCTGTAAGACGTAGATATACATCCTCTAAACTCGCACCAAATCTATTTGTTTGCTGGCGGAGTTCTTCTAGAGTTCCAATTCCAACAATCTTTCCCTTATTAATGATCCCTATACGATCGCATAAATCCTGCGCTACTTCCAAGATATGCGTAGAAAAGAGAATTGAACCGCCTCTTTGCGTATGTAACTTCAATATTGTTTTTACGACCTTTACAGATTTAACATCAAGTCCGGCAAGTGGTTCATCTAATATGAGTAAATCTGGTTTATGGAGTATGGCCGCAATAATTTGTAATTTTTGTTTATTACCATGAGATAAGCCATCAATTAGTTGTTCATAGATTTCTGTAGCTTCTAAGCTCTCTAAATAATCTTTTGCCACTTTAGTTGTCTCAATTTCATCTAATTCCCTAATTGATGCTACAAAGTTAAATAACTCTTTAGGGGTTAATGCTTTAAAGATAAAAGGCTCTTCTGATACATATCCTATGCGCTTTTTAATTCGAATTTCGTCAATTTCAGGATTTAAACCGAAAAGACTTATTTTTCCTTCCTCTGGCTCGAGGATCCTTAGAAGAAGTTTTATGGTTGTTGTCTTTCCTGCACCATTAGGTCCTAAAAGGCCAAAAATTTCTCCCTGATGAACATTAAATGAGATACCATTTAAAGCTTTAACATTTCCAAAGAATTTTTTTAAATCTTCAACGGTTATTACTCTTTTTGTTAAAACAGCTTCTTTTTCTTTAATTTCTTGCTTAATTTTTTTAGATTTAATCTTTAATGGATAAAGTTCTGTTGATTGGTCCGTAGCTATTATATCCTTTTCTCTAGATTTTTTTTTCTTTCCAATTAGCATTTCAGTTAGAATTATTATAAAAGTAATAAGAGCAAAAATAAATGTAATTTCAAATGAATAATTACCTATTTTAATTATATTTCCTTCACAAAAAATTTCTTCAATATCTTTTTCTATATTTCTTAAGTCATTATTTGAAAGGTAATTGTAACTCGAATGATAAAAATAAATACCAAAAGAATTATTAAAAATTTTGTTTTCTATGAGCTTGTTATTATCACTCCATAATAAATATACCCCGGAATCTCTATTATGATTTACTATATTTTCTGAAAGGAGATAATTTCCACAATAATATATTCCTATTCCCAGCCTATTTTTGTATACATTATTTCCATTTAGGATGTTATTATCACTATCAAATAAACACATCCCATTTTTCTTGTTATAACTTATCTTATTTTTTATAATATTATTATCATGACTTTCCGTAAAAAAAATCCCATGTAATTCATTGGATTGCAAGTTATTTTCTGAAATAGTGTTATTACTACTAATATATAAACGTAATCCATTTAAAACGTTGCCACTTGCATTATTTCGTATAATAAAGTTATTATAAAGATCCCATAATACTATCCCTTGCCTTATATTGTAATTTGCATTGTTTTCCGAAAGGTTGTTATAATTACCATTAGTAAACGAGAACCCATCATAATCATTATGATTTGCGTTATTTCTAATAATGTTATTCCCAGTACCATCCCATAAATACATCCCAGCCGCCTGATTGTAATTTAAATTGTTTCCCGAAACTGTGTTATTATTACTATTAGATAACCATATCCCATAGTCAAGATTGTTACTTGCTACATTTCCCGAAATTGTGTTATTATCACTAGAAGCAAATAAGCCTATTCCAGATCCCCCATTGTATGAAAAGTTGTTATTAATTAGTTTTCCATTAGTAACATTGAACATATTGATTCCCGCATCACCCAGACTAGATCCTGAATTGTAAACCGTGCAATTTTTTATTATAAAATTGGTATTGGAATTTCTTATTTCAATACAAGTACCCGAACCGTTACCATCAACAATTAAATTTTGTATGATATAAGGGTTGCTCCAGGATCCATTACCAGTACACCAATCGTTTATAGTGGCAGTTGTATTCCAATTATAACTAGGATCAGAATCATCAATATGTATCTGAGATGCTATTAGTGTCCAAGAAGCTCCAGATATTATTTTTTCTTCAATATTATTCTCGGACTTAGAAAAGAATTCTATTTTAGATGAACTAAAAAGTAGGTCTATTGTACCTATTAATGGGAAAACAACTTCTATAATAATTATTGCAATTAGAAACCTATTTTTTACTTTCAAGAAAATTACTCGGTTAGTGTACAATAATATAGTATAAAGTAGTTAATCATGATAGTAATAAAAAATTATTTCTACATGTATTAACTTTCATAGTTTTGTTGATTTCTGATTTAGTTGCTTAATCTTATTTAAATAATAACAATTTATTTAGAAATCACTTTCAGTTCCTTAAAATAAAGAATAATTTAAAAGTCTTCTAATAAAAATCATATCATTAAAAAAAAATTCAACTAAATAAAGCAGGATAAATTAAAATCAAGTTTATATCCTTATGAAAACTAAAGATTTAAGCCTATTTTCTATGGCAAAAATCACAGCTAATGAAATTCTAATAGAAGAACAGCTTGAAAACCTCGGTATAATTCGATATCGTTTCTTTAAAAGATATCTATATCATCAAAAATCTCTTAGAAGGAAAATTATTTCATTAAAAATTATCGATTCTCTAATATTTGGGATTTTACCAATTGTACCTTTATTAACCTACTTCCAAGTCTTAGATTTTATCGATCAGGGGATATTTCCAGTAGAACTCATATTATTTACAGGAAGTATACTCTTTGGAATTTACTTCTTACTTCAATTTTTTAATTTCTTTCTCATGGCAATGCTAAATACTAATAGGATAATTTCCGGTAGAATTTTTGAATGGTTTGAGACACTACCAATTCCACGCGAAAAATTAAGAAAATTAGTTATATTAACTATTATACGTAGTTTAGATGTGCCTCTTATAGTAATAACGGCTTCCCTTCCAATTGTTATGCTCATTGGAACTCAAAATATAGTAATTTTTTTTTGGAGTATTGCCATTTCAATTTTAATTACCATTTTTTCTCTTAGTGTACTTATATCTTTTAATGAACGAATAAACAGAATTTTAGATATAAATGAAATTATTTCAAAAAGAACTTTAGCTTTTCGTTTAATTAATTTGATGATTTATTTAATTATTATCATTGGAAGTTTTTTTCTAATCCAATGGGCATTGAGTTCGATGAATTCAATGTTTATTTGGTTTGGGAATTCAGGATTTCCACCAATAATAATTATTATTTTAAGCTTAATTCCTTTTCCTATTGCTCCAGGAGCTTTATTGTCTTCATTTATTGCTCCAACTCAAGTCCCTCTACAAATTTGGTTTACAATAATTATTGGATTTATAGTTTTTATAATTCTCACCTATGTTATGTATCGAAAATCAAGAATAGGTCTTGAATATACCGCTTATTCAAAATTTAGATTCGTTAAAAAAGGATTATTAGAGAAAAAAAAACCTATAAGAATTAAGGTTCAACATTCTGTTATCGCTTATATACGTAAAGATATAGCTACAGCTTCACGCGAAATCAAATCGTTTCTCTCAATAACGATGCCAATTTTATTTGGTTTCATTTTCACATTTACTTTTAATTTAGTCAGCATCCAAAATATATCTCCAATAGATATCCGTTTTACTACTAATTGGTTTGTATTTATAGGATTCAATATTATAACTTCAGGAATGATAGTATATGGTATATTAAATATAGAGCAATCTGGTACAACTATATTAGCATCATCGCCATTGATTCCGCGAGAGCAAGCGAAAGCAAAATTATTTCTAATGTTGTTGATACAAACTATAACGGTTCTTGCACCATCTCTCTTGTATATTGGCACTTTAAGATTTATAGATTCATTATTTATGGCTTTAAGAACATTACCATTCACATTATTACTTATGTTATTAATGTTTGAATTGAGAGTTTACTTTTTTGGCAAATTTAAAAATTCTTATGCTATTGAAGAAGTATTTCCAGAAAGACGTATTTCTAAGTGGATTTTTATCTTTTTTATAGAATATCTTATTTTAAATTTTATTTTTACTTATGCATTATTATTTCATATAACTGAAAGATTTATAGAAATGGGAATATTTTTTATTGTTAGTCTTTTTCTTGGGCTTACTTGTGCTATTTTGATTTTTGATTCGATGTTCCCTTTAACTCGCTTTAGTAAAAATCTAAATAAAGGAATATGGTTCTCAAAACATTCATGGATTACAATAGTATTGCTAATTATAATCCATATTTTAATAGCATATTTATTTAATCTAATACCTCTTCCAGGATCTCCTGATATGTTAACTTATGAGATGGAAAAATTAATTTATCTCATACTCCTTAACTCTGGTTATTGCTTTTTTTGGTTTATAATCGTTCCAAAAATTTTAAAGATTCCAAATGGAAAAACATCGATAGGAAAATATTTAGAAAGCATAGGATTAGGATGGGTTAGATCTATTTCAAAGTACACTGTATGGGGTGTCTTTAGTATTTTTCTTGTGGGTTTTTTGACTTCTTTAATATTGTATGTCTCTGGATTTCTTTTATTACATATAAATGATACACTTTTTGAAATTTTAAGACTTTTAAGCATAATTTTTTGGCATGAAATCGCATTTCGAGGAGTTATATTAACATTGCTTTTAAAAAAATATAATCAATGGAAAGCTATTACTTTTAACGTATTAATTAATCTATTTTCTGTTCTATTCTATTTTTTTGTCTTTGTATATAATCCTTTATTAGTTAATATAGTAGAAATTTTATTATCAAGTCTCAATCTTTTATTAATTTTTCTTGTATTATCTTATCTATTTATCAAAACTCGCAATTTATTCCCAGGATTAATTGCGGTCTCTACTTTATTCCTTTTACTTCCTTCTACATCGATAATTCCAATTATCTCTCACTATGGTTTTGTGATAATATAACTCACATAATTTTATCGGTAACACCAAAAAATTAGAACTAAACTTAGTAAGTATTTTTAAAATGAAAATATAAAGGAGTTTAAGTACAACTTATTAATTGAAATGGACGGACTTTAAGATATTCATCAAATTTTTTTTGATTGAGATAATTCTCCATAATTTGTTTTAAAATCTCTTCCATTGTACCAATCCCTAAAATTAATCCATCCATATCTTTTGTTAAAAGTAGCATATAGTTTGAAGTAGTTTCTAAATAAAAGCAACCAGAGGAAATTTCTAAGTTATAAAGATTCTTTATAATTTGATTTGTCTTTTTAACAATATCATTTGTAGTGAATAAAATGATTAAATATTCATCAGTATAAGCCTTTTCTATATAACTGTCTCTTATTCCGGCAGCATGTAAAGTTGTTTTTGTATATGACTTAAATAAATACTGTAGTTGTGTTAATTCTTTTCGAAATTTACTTTTATTATGAAAGAAAATGAATTCATTAGTTAACTGTAAAGGTTCTTCATCGAAATATGTTATCTTTAGAGTTTTTTTTTCAAATTTAAATTCTTTGAGGAAATCTGACATTTTACATGGTATATTCAATAGAATTATTTAATTATAGTTAATTTCATTTAATAAAAAAACTTCATGATTTTAGGTTATAGGTTAAAGTTAAGAAATAAATACAGAACTCATGAAATTAGGAACAATTAATTTGGAAAATAGATATATTTTAGCTCCAATGCTCAATGTTACTACGCCACCATTTAGGAGATTTTGTAGAAAATTTCAAAAAATAGGATTAGTAAGCGTGCCAATGTTATATACAAAAAAAATTGAAAAAAATCCCAAATCTATAGAAAAAGATTTATATAAGATTGAAGAAGAACACCCTATAAGTGTACAGTTAATTGGTTCTGATTCAGAAGCTCTGAAAAAGACAATAGATTATCTTGAAAGCTACAAATTTGATGTATTAGATTTAAATGCAGGATGCCCATCTAAAAGAGCGATTAAAGCTAAGGAGGGTGGGTACTTAATGAAAGATATGAAAAATTTGAAATTATTCATTAAAACAGCAGTAAAATACTCAACTAAACCAATCTCTCTTAAAATTAGAACCGGTTATGAAAAACCTTTTAATGTTGAAGAGATGGCAAAGATGATAAATGAATCTGGAATAGATTTTTTAATTATTCATGCTCGAACTGTTAAAAACATATATTCTCAAGGAATATTGGACTTAAACACTGTGAAGAAATTAAAAGAGCGTTTAGCAATTCCAGTGGTTGGAAATGGTGATATTATCAATCCTATGAGTGCTAAGAATTTTATAGATAATACTAATGTTGATGCATTTATGATTGGAAGAGAGTCTATAGGTAATCCCGAAATTTTCAACCAAATTCATGAATATTTAGTAAATAATAAAATAGTTTCTTTAAGAAACAATTTAGAAACTATTAAAAAAAAAGTTGAAATATATGAGAATATAATTGATAAATTCCTTGATGGAATTTCGCATCCAATTGGCAATAATCAATTTAAATTTATTGAATTGAAAAGAAATGCAATCTGGTTAACTAAAAATATTGATAATTCAAAAACAATAAGAAGTCAAATAAGTATTACCAAAGATCTAGAGCAATTTAAAGAAATATTAAGTATTTATTTCAATTCTTAATCTAAAGTTGGTAAATAAAAGTGTAAACGTATAATATTATTTAATTATACTTTAAATTTTTTTGATAAAATATAACGCTATTAATAAACATGCTAATACTCCAGCTATAATAGAAGAAACTATCAATATTAAACCAATTATTTCAATAGCAGATAAAAACAGAGGACTTCCAGTATAATATGTATTTGCAACAATTGAAATAATAATAAAGATAATTAGACATAACACAGTTAATACTAGACAAAGTAATCCTATTTGAAGATATTTTTTTCTTTCCATCAGATAAACCTTAAAAAATGTGTATAGAAAATAATTTAAAATGATTATTTATATTTTTTCAAAAGTTCCTCTGGTTTATAGACACCATGCTCAGTGATAATTCCTGTAACGAGCTTAAAAGGTGTTATGTCAAAGGCATAATTTAAACAATCAACACCATCTGGAACAATTTGAACCTTTCCTAAGATATTTCGAACTTCTGCGGTATCTCTTTGTTCAATTGTAACATCATTAACAGTTTCATGAAGAGATAAAGTAGAAGTAGGGGCTGCTACATAAAAAGGGATATCATTATCTTTGGCAGCTAAAGCAACCAAGTAGGTACCAATTTTGTTAAAAACAGCATCAGAAGTAATTCGGTCTGTTCCAACAATTACTTTATTTATTTTACCAAGCCTCATTAATAATCCGGAAGATGTATCAGAAATTACCTTTACTGGAATTTTATCATACTGCAATTCATAAGCAGTTAATCTAGCTCCCTGTAATCTGGGTCTAGTCTCATCAGCAATCACACTAATTTTTTTACCAGCTTCTATTGCAGCTCTTACAGGTGCAAGAGCAGTTCCATATTGAACAGTTGCTAGTGAACCAGCATTACAATGTGTTAATATAACATCTCCATCTTCTAATAATGTTGCTCCATGTTTGCCAATATTTTTGTTAACATTGATATCTTCTTGAGCCATTAATTTGGCTTCTTCTATCACAAGTTCAGAAATATTTGATGGATTATCTGGATAAGAACTAGCTATTTTCCATATTCTATCGACAGCCCAAAAGAGATTTGAAGCAGTTGGTCTTGTTTTTCTAATAATTTCAGCTGCTTCTTCCATATTTTTAAGAAATTCTGATTTTGGAAGTTCTTTATATTCAATTGTAGCCAAAGCCATACCCATAGCTGCTGCAACCCCAATTGCTGGCGCACCACGAATATTCATTACTTTTATCGCTGTTGCCACATCTCTAAAATTATCAAACTCAAGGAATTCGAGTTTGTGAGGAAGTTGCGTTTGATCAATCATTTTTACTTTATTATCAATCCATTCAATAGAAGGAATCATAAATATTTAGAATATTTCAAACTTTTAAAAATTTAGATTTGAAATTAAATAATAACTTATTTTATAGTAATTTGAGATTGTATGAATTTAACAAAATCTCCCATAATTTCTTGTAGTCGGAGGACGGATATACCTACGTTTTTAATGGATTGGGTAATTGAAAAAATTCAATTAGGTTATGTTGATGTAGTGAATCCATTTAACAGAAAACAAATATCCCGAGTCTCCTTAAAACCGGAGGATGTTAAATGTTGGGTTTGGTGGTCCAAAAATTTTGCTAAATGGATAGAATGTTATAACCGGAATAAAGATTTATTCAAATTATATAAAGGTCATTCTTTTCAATTTACAATTAATTCCCCTTCTGAATTAGAAAAAAATATAACAATTTCTTTAGAAGATAGGTTTAAACAACTGAATTGGCTTATAAAAGAATTTGGTTTATTACCAATTAATTTCAGGTTTGATCCAATAATACTGTATAAAAAACATAATTCTAATAAAATAAAAAGTAATTTAGATAAGTTTGAATATATTATTGAAAATGTTTCTGCCCTTGGCTTGAAGGAAATGATCTTTTCATTCGCTACAATTTATTCTAAAGTAAACATAAGAATGAATGCTCGAGGTTACATGCCAATTGATCCACCTATAAGAAAAAAAAAGGAAATCCTCGCAAAATTGATCGAGATTTGTTCAAGGAATAATATTAAAATGAAAGCTTGTTGCCAACCAGACTTACTTAAAATAGATGGTATCGAACAAGCACATTGTATTGATGCATATAAAATTGAAAAAATAGTAGGTGAACCAATCCCTAAATTACGGGATACTGGGCAACGGAAAGATTGTGGATGTTTTAAATCGAAAGATATTGGAGCATATACTGGAATTTTTCGATGTAAAAATAATTGTGATTATTGTTATGCTTCACCTGCTAAAACATAGAATTATAAATTTTTATAAAATCTAATATATTGAATACTAAAGAAAAACCAAAATAAATGTAAATATAAAAGAATTCATATCTTATATGATAATAATATTAGATTTTAGGTTCTAATCAATAGAAAGGTAAAATTTATGCCAAAATGTAAATTTTATATAGTAGATGTGTTTGCTGAAAGAAAGTTCGAAGGGAATCAACTCGCCGTTTTCATTTGTGAAGATGTGCTCTTCGAAGCTGAAATGCAAAAAATTGCTAAAGAAATGAACTATTCTGAAACAACTTTTATTACTTCAAAAGAAAATTATGATGTTCGTATTTTTACGCCTGAAGTAGAGTTGCCATTTGCGGGACATCCGACAATAGGAACTGCTTTTGTGATTCAACAAGAATTAATTAAAGGAAATGTTAAAACAATCTTACTTAATCTTAAGATTGGTCCAATCCCCGTATTATTTAAATATAAATCAGGAAAAGTTGATGTTATATGGATGGAGCAAAACCCCCCAACATTCACTAGATTTTTTGATACAGAGCTAATCTCACAGATATTAAATCTAAAGGAGAGCGAGATAGATGATAGATTTCCAATTCAAGAAGTATCTACAGGAGCACCTTTTATTATTGTTCCATTAAAAAGTTTAGATGCTTTGAAACGAGCTAAAGTAGATGTAGAGAAATCTCTTGATCTATTGGAAAATACTGAAGCAAAATCAATATTAATTTTCTGTCCTGAAACACGGATTAAAGGAAATGAATTGAGTGTCCGAGTTTTTGCTCATTATCATGGAGTACCAGAAGATCCAGCAACAGGCTCAGGAAATGGGTGTCTTGCAGCATATTTGGTGAAACATAAATATTTTATCAAAAATCGAATTGATATTAAAGTTGAACAGGGTTACGAGGTAGGACGCCCCTCATTACTTTACTTAAGAGCAGAAGAAAGTGTTGGAGGCGAGATCAGTGTGTCTGTAGGAGGAAAATCTCATATTGTTGCGAAAGGAGAATTAGTATAAACAAAAATAAATTAGCTCTTTTAGAGTGAAAAAACCTTTTTTGTTATATTATTTACAAAATTTCTTATTTTTTCTTCAGTTCTAGTTTTTGGAAGAAATAAAGTACCATTGTGAGTATAACCTAGAAGCTTATTAATCATTGATCTAGGTTTTATACTAATTTTTTCAATTGTTTTTAGCAAACAGGCGACATCAGTTTTATCATTTTCAATACTAAAACTCACTCTTAGTGTCCCAGGAAGGCACATTTTCGTTATTTTTGGAATTATGATTGATGTCATTCTTGCCCCAATGATTCTAATTTGTTGAATTTTAAGAATTTTTTGAATTAATAGATGTGCACAAAAACACCCATTACGAACGCCAATTCCTCCATATTCGGCAAGTTCTTTTGCCGCAAGATTATGTGGAACATCTTTCAAATTGAAAGAGATGATGCAACCACGACTGTTAAATTTAATTGAACTCGGGCTTTTAACACCAAAAATTTCTACATCGTTTATCTTATTTAGGCCTTTTAGAGCAATCCGAGTTAATTCTTTTTCATAATCTTCAATCACATCAATACCAATTCTTTCTAAAAGTAAGATTGCTTTTCCAAGAGTGGCAATACCAATAACATTTTCGTTACCAGATGATTTAATTTTATTTATTTCATTAGTATTATATGGTAAATTGCCTTTCTTTACTATTAAAACTCCGCAACCAAACGGCGCATAGGATTTATGTCCTGAAAAAACAAAAAAGTCAATATTAATATCAGAAATGTCAACCTTATGATGTGCTACCATTTGAGCCCCATCAACAAGTAGCTTAGCTCCATATTCATGGACAATCTGACTAATTGATTGGAGATCATTGCAGGTACCTAGAACATTAGAAGCACCACTCACTGCAACAATTTGTATCCGTTCAATTCCATATTTATGATCCTGATTATAATCACGAAGAATATCCTCTAATTCTTTCAAATCTATAAAGCCCTCGACATTGGCAGAAATTCTAATTAATGAGGCACCTGGAATATAGCGGAATGGAAGTTCATTGGAGTGGTGCTCCACTTCAGTATTAACAATAACAAGCTTAGTATGTTTTTTAGATAGTCTGGTTAGGCTACGAGCTACAATATTTATAGCTTCAGTTGTGTTTGATGTAAAAATTATGTCATATTTTTCTTCGGGAGCATTTAAAAACTTAGCAATGATTTTTCTAACTTCATTTATAATTTCTATGTGTCTTTCTTCTGGTTGCCGTAAAACTTGACAAAAAGTATTCCAAATGGGTAAAAATGAAGGTGTACTTGCTGCGTTATCTAAATTAATAAACTTTTTTCTACCTTGTTTAGTCGGAACTTTCACATCATTTCCGATCAATGATTTCTGAAGTTTAAATAACAATTCCTCTCCAGAATATTCGACAAACTCGTCTTGATATAATATATCTCTTGATGACTTTATCCAATTAACTAGTTTTCTTTTAAATATCTTATCAGAATTTTTGATCGATTGGAGTACTATAGCAAATGCGATCACATTCACTATATTAGGTGTACCTGCCTCAAATCTTTCTGGGAGATCTGCCCATACAACATAGTTAGAAGTGACATGCTTAATCATCCCCCCACCTGTATAAATTACAGCACATTTTCGAAGTTTTTTTTTCTTAACCGCAATTGCTCTTACCCCTAATGGTAAACTAAAATCTCTGGTTGATAGAATGTGATAATGTTTAGAATTGAGTTGTGTCCTAAATATTTTACTTCTTAGAGGACTACAAAAAAAAACAACATACTTATTTTTATTTAATTGGAGGTATTGAAGAATACTTTTCCTAGCCTGTTCATATAAAGCAGTAGTTACCATTGAATTATGACCTGTACCTCTATGAACATTTGAATATGTTTCCAATGCCATGTATATTGCTCTTTCTAACTTATTGAAAGCTTCTGAAGTTTCTTTCTCTGAGTTATCCATCTTTGAAATATAATTCATTCTATCGCGAGAGATTTTTAATTTCAAATAAGCATGTTGGATCAGATGTTATATTACTACCAGATGATATAAAAGCTTTTGCTCTACAACCACCACATATACTCTTATAATTACATTTACCACATTGACCTTCGTATTTCAAACTACGATATTGATTCAGAACTGGAGAACCAAGCCAAATTTTTTGAACATGATGTTTTTTAACATTTCCAAGAATAGTAGGATTAAGAGGGCAAGGTGTAACATCTCCATTTGATTTAATATGCATAGTAAAAACTCCACACTCACATCCAGTAATAAATGGAGAAAAGGGACTTTGTTTGCTAAACACACCACTACTTAATCTTTCAGAAAAGTTAAAGTAAGATAATGCTTCTCTTGAAAAAATACTTTTAAAAAAGGGAGCTATTATTACTTTTGGAAATCTTTGAGCTAAAATCCTTGCAAAAATAGGATTTTTATAAGAAAGCGTTAATGGATAACCTTCTTCAATAAGCTTTTGCCAAATGTCACATAAAATAACACTAAACTTTTCAATCTGGAGCGGAGATAATGTTATATGAGCCTTACTAGAAGCTCTCCCAGAGGGAACAAAATCAATAATTTCAAATTTTTGAACTTTTAAGGACTTAGCTAAATCAACTAATTCATAAATTTGATGAACATTTTGTTTAGTAATTGTTGTCCCTATACATGTATACAGTCCCTCATTTAAGCAATTTTTAATAGCTGATATCGCTTTATCATAAGTATCTTTACCACGTATTTGTTCATGAACATCTCGTAATCCATCAATGCTTACTTGAACATAACCTACTCCAATATTTTTTAATTCCTTGGCCATTTGTGCTGTAATTAAGGTTCCATTAGACGCTAGAGCAACGTTAATATTCTTATTAACCGCATATCTCATAAGATCAAAGATATCATTCCGAAGAAGTGCTTCACCACCAAAAAATATTAGAATGAAATTTTTTGCTTCTGATAATTGGTCAATTATAGTACAAGCTTCGTCGTAGGGCATGTCCTTCGAATCTTGGTCGACATAACAATGATTACAATTCAAATTACACTTATGAGTAACTGACCAAAACACAACTGGAGGTCCAATAGGGATAGTTGGCATCTTGAAGCCATACATACCAATCCCTTCAATATAGGATAAAGCTAGCCGTTTTAAGGGTTCGTTTTTTTTTAATATTTCTGGGAATCTTTTTTTTGGTATGTTTAAACTTCGACTTACAGCATTCAAAACGAAGGAAATCAGACGTGTAAAAAAGATAACTTTATATTTACAGTTCTTACAATTATTTTTTTTATCTATATAATAATCTATAAAGGTTTCAGAAAACTTTCGTCCACAAGAAGGACACTGCTTATTAAATAGATGAAAGAATTTAGTAATACGAAATTTATTTATTATATTCCAAATTAAGAGGTCTAATTTTATACCTTTTGTTTTAACTTTGGTATCTGAAATTCTTTCCGGAAATTCTTTAGTTTTTATTTCTGGTAAAATAAGATCCTCTGTTTTTGAATAGATTTTTACCAAGTATTATCCCCAAAAAATATTAATAATATTTATTGCGTTCATTATTTTAATTATCCTCTTATAAAAAATAATTTCATAAAAAAATACAATTCTGTAGAAAAGATTAGAAATTTCTTTTAGACTTATTCTTATTCACAATAATTTTTTTATTTGATAAAAGCAAAAAATAACATATAATTAATAAACAGTGGAAAAAAATGAAAATAGCTTTTATGCAATTAAGTAGCTGTTGGGGTTGCCATCAGAGTCTTTTAAATGCGCACCTTGGACTATTAACTGCATTACCGGAGTTGGAAATCGTATATTGGCCAGCAGTAGTGGATCTTAAACTCGATTCTTTAAAGGATAGGAAAGATGGAGAAATTGATGTTGGTTTTATTGAGGGTATCGCAAGAACAGATCATGAAGTTGAGAATTTAAAACTTATGAGGGATAAATGTAAAATTATTTCCACATTTGGAACTTGTGCTTGTATGGGGGGTATATTTGGATTAGCTGAAAATTTTATAAAGGAAGAATTACTTCGACGGAAATTTATAGAAGCTGAATCTATAACCGATGAGAACCCGAAGATCCCTACAGTAAATGTTCCTAAAATAGTAGAGAAACTTAAAGGTGCTGATGAGATCGTTAAAGTTGATGCATATATGTTAGGCTGTCCTCCACGGACAGAGCGTTTAGTAAGTAATATTTTATATTTTTTAGGACAAAAACCATTTCCTATGAAAGAATCAGCTTTCTGTAATGAATGTAACCTAAATGAGTCCGGATGCTTATTGGATTCTGGGAATCTATGTTTTGGCCCAATTACGAGTAAAGGATGTACTCAGAGATGTACAGATAAAGATAATCCATGTATAGGCTGTCTTGGGCCTTCTAAGACTGTATCTCCAAGAATTGAGAAATTAAAAGAGTATAGTAATAATTTGGAAAATCTTAATTCTGGTAATATGCGAGTTTTGAAAGAATTTTTTGCCTTATTCGTAAATATTCCAATGCTTACTAGCCTTATTCCAGTTGGACCTGTTTTGCCGGAAATGCCTTCAAGTTCAGAAGAAATTGTAACTACGATTGTAAAATTTTTGAGAGACCCCCAATTTCCAAAAAACATGAAATGGCTTACAGATTGGCATTCCCTCTCATCAGTTTGCGATACTTGTTCAAGAATAAGAGGTAGGGTAGAAATGACAAGAATAAAACGAGATTACGAGGGCTTACCAAATGAAGAAGATTGTTTAATTGAACAAGGATATATTTGTTTAGGACCCGTAACTAATGCGGGATGTGGAGCTGCGTGTATTAAAGTAAATGCACCATGTGCAGGTTGTTATGGTCCTTTAAAGTGGGGACCACCCTCAATAATTAAATCACCGGGAAGATTTGCACCTTCTTATTTTGCAGAAACTGTAATTCAGAATTTCAATACAAGTTTGACCAAAGAAGAAATGCTTTCTCAGATAAAAGATCATAATGGCATTTTTGAAAGATTTAAGATGGCAAAAAATCCCTTCTTTAAAGGAGGATACAAAGGTAAATACATTGATCAATGGTGGCTTGAGAAAAAAGAATAAATAAGCTATCTTATTTTTATCATTTATAACTAAGAGGGATCCCTTAATTTGAATTTTCAAACTGAAAGAAAATCTAGAGAGAAATTTCCATTAATAGGAGTCGGCCCTAAAATATTAATAACTATTTGTCCATTTTTTGTTTTATTTGGAGTATTAAATTCAACATTTTATCCAATCTTTCAAATTCCGATAAACTATTATCTGATGATTATTATTGGATCTATATTAACAATATTTGGTATTTTAATGTTTATTTATTCTGAGAGAATTCTAAGTTCTGCTCATAAATCTTCAGAATTAATCACTACAAAAATCTATGCATATATTAGGCATCCAATGTACGCTTCTTGGGGTTTAGGAACACTTCCCGGTATTTTTTGTCTGTTTAACAGTTGGATTCTCTTTTTTATACTCATTATATACTATTTATCAGTTAGAGTTTTTATTAGAAAAGAAGAAAAACATTTACTCGAAAAATACGGTAAAAAATATGCTCATTATAAAAAAAATGTGAATGCATTCATTCCGAAATTCAAAAAGTATAAACCAGAATAAAACTAATATATACTTAACATGGATATCAAATTAAAATATGCAATTTTCACACTCGGAGTAATTTTATTCCAGTCAGCTTTAAAATTATTTGGAGTTTTAATTACAGGTAGTTTGAGTTTTTTATCTGAAACCGCAGATACTCTTACAGATATTCTATTTGTCTCTATTACTTTATATTCATTATATCATAGTCAGAAACCCGCTGATTATGAACATATGTATGGTCATAGTAAAATCGATTCTATTTCAGGTTTAGTACAAGGGATTATTTTAATGAATATCTATGTTGTACTAATTTATAATGCGATCCAAACAATAATGTCCAGTAGATTTGAAGTTATAAATCCTGAAATTGGCTTATTAATATTAATTTCTTCTTTTCTTGTTAATTTATTTTTCTCAAGAATACTCATTTCGAAAGGAAAGCAAGAAAAAAGTCTAACAATGGAAATCCAGGGCCTAAACTTGTTTCAAGATTCTATGAGAGCTATTATAGTTTTATTAAGTTTTATCTTTGCTTATTTTGGGATAATTTTTATCGATCCTATACTGAGTATTGTCCTTTCTGTTTGGATTATAATTGGAGCTTTTAGATTGGCTAAAAAAGGAATAAAAGAACTAACAGATACGAATCCCATAAGTTTAGTTATTATAGAAGAACTAAGACAAAAGATTTTTCTATTAGAGCATGTTGTTGGTGTGCACAACATAAAAATACGAACAAGTGGTAAGACATTATTTTTAGAAGTTCAATTATTTGTTGAGGATCATATTTCCATTGTACATGCTAATGAAATAATCAAGTCCATAAGAAGCATGAGTGAGAAGAAGTTTCCACTATATGAGGTGGAGTGTATTGTTGAAATGAATCCTATGGCCAGTGAAAAATCAATTGGTGATGGATTAGTAAATCTAATTTTTTCCATGAAATCTGATTACCCAAAGATTTCTAGTTTTAAAGATCTTAATGTTTTCAGTTTTGAGGATGAATATTTCATCTCTTTAGTTGTAACGGTTGATGAGAGCCTTTCCCTTGCAGAAGCCCATAATATATGCTCTCATTTTGAAGATGAAATAAAAAAACAAGCTTCTCTTATATCAAGAGTTATTACGCACATAGAAAGCCAACCTTATAGCGAAATTATGATTCCAGACCGAATCAAATGTGCAGACGTAGGACCAGAGATGATACAGCAAATAAGTGAGGAAGTAGAAGAGGTGTTAAGATCTCATCCTCAAGTTAAAGGATATCATGGATTAGAATTTTGGGCTACGTTAGATTATTGCATTTTGGAACTACATGTATTTTTTGATGGTTCATTAAATATTTCTCAGATTCATGATTATATCACAGAATTGGAAACCAAGATTAGAGACAAATTGGGAATTGATAACTTGGATACGATTTTTCTTCATTCTGAACCAATTGAAGATCAAAAGGAAGGAGTTATATTCTAAAATGGAAAGTCATATTTATCCAAACTTAGCTCTTTTTGCATAGTTTTAATATCTTTTTGCAAGCTTTTATTTAATGGAATCCCAGTTTTTCTTCTTTCTACTTCATTATAATGCTCTTTTTCCCCCGCTGTATAAATTCTTTCTTTCCCTGGAACTTTCTTGGAATTTCTCAATTCTCGCATGATATTACCAGTTATTTCTTTAAATCTATCTATTGGAATGAAATTTTGAATATTAATAGCTAAAAAGAAATGTCCAACTTTTAGTCGTTTTTGACCATTTTCATTTATTCCTGCTGTATCCCTAAGATATATTCCATCTTGTAATGCTGAAGATAAGATTTCAGCAAAAGTAGCATATCCATACCCTTTATAGCCTGAAGTATGTTCACCTTTACCTCCTAAAGGTAATAATGCAGCAGAACGATTAATTAATTTGTTTAAGATTACACCTGGATCTGTTTTTGAATTTCCATTATCGGAAATAATTAATCCATTTGGGAGCGGCTTATGCAATCTATTAAACACTTCTACTTTTCCTCTTTGAATAATTGATGTAGCACAATCTAATAAAAATGGAAAACTCTCATCAGTAGGTGCTCCATAAGTTAAAGGATTTGTCCCTAACATAGGTTCTATACCAAAAGTAGGTGGAACAGTCGGTCGAGTATTGGTAGTAACAAAACCTATCATACCTTCTTTGATAGCCATTAGTGAATAATAGCCGGCAATTCCAAAATGTGTTGAATTTCTTACAGCAACAGCTCCAAGACCGTATTTCTTAGCTTTTTCAATTGCTAATTTCATTGCTTTATAGGCAATTACATGACCCATACCACATTTTCCATCAATAGTAGCAGTAGCCATATTATCATTTACAATTTCAATCTCTGTTTTTGGGTTATAAATTCCCTCTCTTATTCGATCATAATACATCTTACATCTCTGGATTCCATGTGAATCAATCCCTCGTAAATCTGATGTAATGAGTACATCTGCGATGATTTCAGCATCTTCCTCAGGTACTCCGAGTCTTATAAAAACATCTTTCATGAAATTCTCTAAAGTTAGCGCATTTATTTTAATGAGATCGTCTGATATCGAAACAGTTGTATCTTCAATAACTTTTTCTATCATAATTAAGCTTAAGAAAGAATTGTGATAGAATTTATTTAGTATACTTTCTATTTAATTAAAACCCTATTTAATATAAGGTGAAAGTTAGTGATAAGTCCTTTCTCTTTAATAAATTTCTTTATATTTTTTATTAATAAGAGTTTTTAAAAAAAAAAATTAGACTCTTTTTTATGATTTATTTATCTTTTCGTCTAGTAAACTCATTTTAAATCATTCTAATTATTCTTCTTGACTTACTTCTAAGGATTTTTTTATAAATTTTTGATAGTTCTCTTTGAAATCATCTATAGATTCAATTAATTCTTTAAAAATCTTAAGCCATTTTATTTCAGCTTCAGCATGAACTTTCCAATGCTTTAATGGTAAAATATTAAATGGACTAAATTTATATGAAAAATGAGAAGTTACTATTTTCTCCCCCTCATCAGTATGTTTGAAAATTGTTCTAATTTTCTCGATTTGTTTATTTATTGAATCTAATATAAATTCTTTTCCTACAATTGAGCCAAAAAGCGTGATAAAAGGCATAGTTGAATCAATATCATAGTAAATATCTTGGATCTCGGTTAAAAAGTGTTTTATCTGTTCTTGAAATTCTTTTCTGCCTTTATTCGTCAATCTATATATTGTCTTTTCAGGACGATTACCTTCTTGTTTAGTACCGCCTTCTTTAATAAAGCCTTCCCCCTCTAACTGCTTTAATGTATAATAAAATGAAGCATTTGTAGCATTAATATAATGATCATAATGCCATTCATTTGCCAAAGTAATGAGCTCATATCCGCTCATAGGTTTAGTAATTTGATTCATTACACCTAAAATAAACGCTTTTAATGAGGTAAATCTTTTTCTTGGCATAGATTCTCTTCAAATCCTCTTGCTCATACGTATTTTTGATTATTTATTATAGTTAAATTTAAATGATTAAGTTTAAATATTCAAATTTAATTATATATAGTAACAATAGATATTTAAAATTTTTGGTCTTGTTTGAAAAATGATAAAAAATAAAGAAATAATTGTAAAAAATAATCAAAAATTTAGTTTAGGAAAAATTATTTTTACCGCGATATTCACAATAGCTTTTCTCATTCAAATTTTTATGATGTTAACTATTTATAACATGTTGGGTATTACATTTTTGGTGTATATCGGATGGATAGTTTGGTTATTCAGCCTTTATTTTGGATTAATTTCTTTTCGAACTTTCAAGAAACGAGGGGGTGTTGAAAAAGGAAAAAGTTATGTATACACTACCAAATTAGTAAAAGATGGTCCATATGCAATAATTCGCCATCCTCAATATTTAGGAGGAATTTTATTTACCACTAGCATTACCTTATGGACCCAAGTTTGGTTAAGCTTAGTTCTTACTATCGCTATCATAATTTTAACATATCAATGGACTTACTCTGAGGATAAAAACCTACTCAAAAAGTTCGGGGAAGATTATAAGAGATATAAAGAAAAAGTACCTCGCCTCAATCCAATATTGGGTGTAATTAAATATTTTTCTCAAAATAAGGATGGCTGATATAAAAAACTTCACCAAATATCTTGTGGTGGATCTTCACTTTAAATATAATATTTTTTAAAGAGATTTTTTAACATAATCTTTGTTTGAATCGATTAATCTTAAAAGTAAAAACAGATAGGCTCTATCTTAAATGCTTCTCGAATACTACATGTTTTCTAATAGGCGTACAATGTGGGAATATTGAATTTACGGCACTACCGTTATTGACTCCTTTAGAGTTTCTTGTCCAAATGGCCGTCCCTTCGAAATAAGTTGTTCCTTTCATGGTTCTATTGGTAGCTTGCCCAAAATTGTTTAAAGAAGAGAAAACACCTTTTCCGTTAAATCCTTTTCTTATCATTGCTGTATGTACATTTATACGTGAAACATACTCATCTCTCCAATATTGGTAATAATCTAAAACACCAATAAGCATACCTATAAGTTTACCGGTTTTCTTCTCAAGGACCATAGGAAATATCGTTACCATGTCTTCAAGATCAGCTTGCTTCCAAGCTTCAATAAATTCAGGGATATTAGCATATTTATTATAAAGATCAGGATACTCATGATATCCAAAATGAGATTTTGGGATGTTAGTAGCTAATCTGATAAGCTCTTTGACATTTTCACGCCCACCACCTGACGTATCAGGAAGAAGCGTACTAAATGAATCCCGCGCAAGATCGATAATATCATCTAATTTCTCAAGTAGCTCTTTCAAACTAAGACAGCATAATTTCAAATTTTTATCTAATGCATTTCCTTTTTTCCAAGATTCTACATCTACACTCATACATGTATAGTCCGACTCAGCTTCATAATTCAGATTTAAAATATACTGATATAACTTCTTATTTGGATTAGCATTTGCAACTCCATATAACATTTTCTCTTGGAAACCTTCAGTTTGTAACCCAAATCCCATCTGGTTTTTAGGAAAATTTATAGGTCCACGAATTCTTCTCAATTTATTTTCTCTTACAAATAATTCACATTGTTTAAGCAATTTTTTACAAACGTTAAAGGTTGCAGCATATAACCATCCAAAAGTCCCACATTTTCTTCCATAACTTTTGTATTCGGGATTGAGATCTGATACTACATATCCACAAGGCTCTCCATTGGAATATGCTATAAATACTTTTATTTTATATTCAGGAATAAAAAATTTAGAATTCAAATATTCTAAGTGATGCTCTATAATCTTTGGCTTTACATAAACATCTGAGAGATGGAGTATTGTTTCTAGAGCTTCTCTAATTTCTTTAATGTCAACAGTATCATGAATCCTTATTGAATCAAAGTCCAATCTTTCTACCTTTTGTATAACTTGTTCCATTTTAACTCCACTTTGAATTTTTGATATGACTAATCTTCTAAGTGTATTTAAAGAAAAAATAAGAAATTTTTAAAAAAAAAAAAAGACTTTTTTAATTCGTTTGTATCATCATCGGCTCTACTTGGTTATTTAACCGTCTCTGATACTTATCTATCTGCTCCTTAGAAGGTCTTAGATATTTCTTCCATGAAGGAAAAAGTTGTTCTGACATTGCTCGATATTGTTTAATCTGTCTTTTAAATGCTCTTCGTTGGTTAGGAACGTTAGATAATAATTCCATTAAGCTTAACACCTGTGGACCTCGTTCTTTCTCCATATATTCATATATCTCATAGGTAAGAGGAAGCATATCCTCAAATCCAGGTTTAAAGTGTGGATGAGTAAATGGCTGAAATCCTTCAACATAGTAAAAATCGTACGGAATATCCAATAATCTTTCATCTCTCTCATACTCATACCATAAAGGCGTCTGGGGTAACACCTTAAGATTATGAAAAGTAATTGCATAGACATCTAAATCAACTACTTGACGAATTTCTTTCCATATCGATTCACGAGTCTGGTGATCGAATCCTATAATAAAAGTACAGTATACTCCAATCCCGTAATCAGTCAGCTTTTTCATAATTTGTTTTGTTTCCCGATGTTTTGCGTTCTTTGCATAATCTTGAGAAAAGCTTTCAATACCGATATTAAGCCCCATAAACCTTAGTGATGATTTTGAAACTCGATCGAGATCAAAATTTCTGATTGATGCTAGTGAGGTTGGTATAATAATAGGATAATCTTCAGGCTCTTCATTAAATAGATCGAATAATTCATACCACCATTTCTTATTGACAATCCCTTGAGGCTCGCAAAACATTATCGAAAAATCTTTCTTTATATTCCTTCTATATTCCACTAACTTGTCGTGTACTTGCTGAGGTGTAAATAATGATCCGGTAAAATGGTTATCAAATAACTGCCGAGTAATACAAAAATCGCAATTATTTACACATCCAAGTTTTGTAACTAACTGTGCTAAATCTGATTTTAGTTCGATACCATTCACAGAAATAATGCTCTTGGCAGGAATAATTTCCAAATT
>JBHLMQ010000078.1:0-2769 GCA_048938005.1 Promethearchaeota archaeon
ATTCAGTCAAATAATTTCTTTCGCTTGAAATTTCTAGTATTTTATTTATATATATTTTTACCTATAGTGCAAAATAAAGCAATTATTTTCTTTTACTAAATTTCTAATTCTTGTCCAATAATATTTATATATTAAATCAAACTAAATTCAATAGCAAGAAGCGAATATATTGCAAAAAGTGAGGAGCCAAATTTATAATGTATAACAACATGGACGATCCTACGTCCGAATATGAAAATACGATTAATAAACTAACAGAACAAATTACAGAGTTATTTTCTCAAATTCATTATTATCAAGCTGTTGTTGCTGAAAAGGATACAAGAATAACTCAATTGACTAATGAGATAACCAAATTAAAAACGCAAATTCAGAACATGTCAACCCAATTAAGTCCACCATCTTACCCAAGTCCACCATCTTACCCAAGTCCACCATCTTACCCAAGTCAACAATCATATACTCCACCGCCAATGCCTGAGCCACAGCCGCATACTCCACCAGCTCCTACCCAATCGCCAACCTCCACAATTACTTCAAGTGAAGATTCTATCATTAATAAACGAGTATGCCCTAACTGTGGTGCGATGGGCTTCGCGATAAGGGAAATTGATGATAAAAGCAGAGTTATTAGCTATATCCCTAGACGAATCTATGCAAAAAAGAAAGCGTGTACTAAATGTAGATATGAATGGTCATAGAATGGATAATAATTCTTTTTTTTATGGTTTGCATTGATTTTGCTTTTTTTAATAGAAATGTAAGATTTAAACATACCTATAAATTTAGGTGGGAGCAATTGCAGAGTCTGATGAGACTTCTTTTTGTAGCATTTCAAAAGCTTTTTTCGATGTTGAAAAGGTCTTACCATTATGTTTTCTAACTAAATCGTTGAGTTCTTCATCAAAAATTCGCACGAAAATCTCAATCTGAGGATAGCGTAAATTAATCTTGGATGTTAGATAAATCGATTCATCAAATTCTGACTCTTGTTTCCAACAAATAAAAACCTGAGTAATTTCTTCTAAATTTACATGGGCACGTAAATCACTTAAAAAGCGAGCGAACTCATTGATAATATGCAATTGTTCATTAACTACAAATTCGATACCATCATGTTCATCATCAAAAAGGTAAACTTCGCGACCTGGTTGTTGAGAAATGTGAAATGCAATTCGATGGGTTAAGGTGTCGCGTCCGATTACAATAACATTACCTGTTTTACCTTTAGTCCATTCACTGATGTTTTCCATTGCCCATTTTGAGGTGGAAAATGAAAAAGCATTTAATGGAGGCTGTCTCAGATATTCTTGTATATGATCTTCAAATGCACGTACATAAATTGAGCATTCTGGATTCATTCTACGGATCTTTTCTGTACAAATTATAGCAATTCTAACATCATTAATATTGATAAAAATCTCTTTAGCTCGTTTTATATTCGCAAAATTAAGACTAGATGTCTCTGTTGCGTCACCTATTACTACTGGTTGACCCGCATTAATTAAATCTTCAACTAATTCATCATCATCCTCAATAAGGCAGAAAGGTTCTTTATTTTCAATACAATGTTCTATTATTCTCTCAGAAAGATGTTGATACCCAATAATTACTATATGATTCCGTTTATGTTTAGCAAGAATTCTACTGGTTATAACAGGATTATATTTTTGTAATAGTTCTCCGATGATAAATCCAAAAACAATTACCTCTAATAAAATAGGCCATAATAAATTATATAAGTTGGTAAAATCCCCCGCACCAATTGGGCTTCGTATGGTTAAAGAGAATAGGAATATCTCCCATAAACTATAACCCGGTGCTACAATAAGAAATATTATAAAACCTCCAAACCAAAATAAAAAGAGAAAAAGAAATGCTAATCTGTATTGCTTAAGTTTAAGCTCAATTCCAATAAGAAAGTTTAGGATATTCATAACATAAGATAAAACACTCCAATATAAAAAAGATATGATCAATTTTGAATGTTTAAAACTTAGGTAGATTTCCTTACTAAACCGTCTAAATAAAGTTTATAAATTTTTGATTAGTATTTAGAATATGCCGATAATTGGAATCGAATATAATAAATGTACAAAATGCGGATTATGTGTAAAGGAATGTCCAAGAAGATATTTTGAAGAGGAAGAAGAAAATAAAATTTCTTTTCATGATCCAAGTGGTTCCTGCATATTATGTGGTCACTGTATTGCCATATGCCCTCAGGACGCAATCCTTTATGAAAATATGGGAGATGAGCCCTATGCTTTTGATGGAATTGAAAGTTTGTCGGATTATATCCCATATGAAAAAATATATAATTTTCTAAGGGCCAATCGTTCAATTAGACACTATAAAAACGAAAAAGTTCCAGATGATATATTACAAAAAGTTTTGAGAGCAATGGAATGTGCTCCTACAGGAGCAAATTTAAGAGCAGAGAAATTTGCCATTTTGTCAGAAAGAGAGCAATTAAAATCTTTATCTAATGCAATTATGGAAGAGCTTCTCAAAAATCCAGCAACTAGATCACAATTTAGCGAATCGTTTAAAATTAAAAATAAAATTTATGAATATCCTATGTTTCATGATGCACCACATGTGATATTTGTATATTCTAATGGCAGAACTGCTTTCGAGCATTATAACATTGGTAATATAATTACATATGGACGATTAGCGGCACAATCTTTAGGGTTGGGAACATGTTACAATGGTTGGACCCAAATTGCATTTGAACTTAATCATAAATTAACAAAATTAGCAGGT
>JBHLMQ010000078.1:2869-11123 GCA_048938005.1 Promethearchaeota archaeon
ATCATGAAATTTATTCCATATTACGCCACCCAACTTATCATACTTTAATGTTATTTAGTATCGGAAGCATATTTTTTAGATTCTCAATATATTCAATTATCTACTTTTTAATATTTATAATAGGAATAAATATACACATCAAATTTGTAGAAGAACGAGAACTAATTAAAAGATTCGGAGAACAATACATAAAGTATAAGAAAAATGTACCAGCACTTTTTGTTAGGTTTAAAGATCTAAAGAAATATCTCTCCTTTATCTTTTGAGGTTTTAAGTTATTTTATTGAAGGAAGAAATCAAGATAAAGTTCAGCGGTAGGATCAACTGCATATTTTTTTAGATCAGTTATTCCATGCTCGATAAGAATTTCCTCATCAATAAAAAAGTTACCTGTATACTCTCTACTTGATTTTGTCAGAATAAAATAAGCAGCATCTGCTACAATTTCTGGTTTTCTGGAATGCTTGATTGCGGATTTTCCACCTAACAAATTTTTAACAGCTGCAGTCGCTATTGATGTACGAGGCCATAAAGCATTAACAGCTACGCCATCATTTTTAAATTCTTCTGCCATGCCTAAAACACACATACTCATTCCATATTTAGCCATAGTATAAGCTAAATTATTCTTAAACCATTTTGGATCCATGTTTAAAGGGGGTGATAAATTTAAAATATGGGGGTTTTCTGATTTTTTTAGATAAGGAAGACATAATTTTGAACATAAGAATGTTCCACGTACATTAACAGAGAACATTAAATCATATCTTTTCATCTCAATATCTAAAGTTGGAGATAGATTTATCGCACTTGCATTATTTACAAGAATATCAATTCCTTCGAATCTATCTAATGTAGCATCAATAGCTGCTTGGACTTGATCCTCAAATCTTATATCTGCTATACAAGGAAGTGCATTACCTCCAACAGATTCGATATCTTCAACAGAAGTATAGACTGTTCCTGGTAATCTTGGATGAGGTTCTTTTGTCTTAGCTACCACCGAGATATTGGCACCATCCTTTGCTGCTCTTAACGCAATAGCCTTTCCAATCCCCCTACTAGCGCCAGTAATGAAAAGCGTCTTTCCTTTTAAAGTTTTCAATTATAACACCTAAACTTCTTTTATCTTATTTCAAATAGTACTGTATTTTTTAATTTCAACTGTTTTTTATAGTTTATATTAATAATTCATAAAAAAAAAGAATGAATTCAAAAAAAAGTTAAAATTGATTATTCTTTTGAGGCTGTTTCCTCTGTAGATGGCATAAAAAATGCAATTGTAATGCCAACAATAATCCACAGGACAAACCCTACGGCTAATCCTACTAAAATGTCCATCCATAAGAAGTTTAAAAGGAACGCATCAAATGGATAACCAGGACTATTACCTATGAGTATTACATAATGAACAGCAGCTGTTAATACAATGCCCCATATCTCACACGCAATCATTAACCATTTTCCAGACGATTTTTTCGATTTAGGGATAATTCCTTCATTGGGTGCCATTTTCATACCCTCTTAGACTTTATTATTTCATTGCTATGTGATATATTTATTAGCAAATTTATAAATTTTAATTAATTGGATTATTTATGTTTAGGGGTAATATCCAACAAATTAATTATAATTTGGCATTAAAAAATAATTCAAAATAATTAAAAGTTAAAATGCTCAGATAATTATGGATAACAGAGGAAAGAGAATAATATAATTAAGTTATTGTATTAAATCAGATGATGAAAGATAATTTAAAAAAAATAATCGCCCTTTCTTTTTTAATCCCATTCATCAATTTGGGATTTATTCTTTTTTCTTTAGAGATTTATTTTGATCTAAGTATTTTACTCATTTTAATTGGTTTTACTTTTATTTTGTGTTTTGATATCATTGTTAGACCAATCTCCAAGAAAAAAGATCAGTTCAAATATAAGAAACTATCTATAATATTATTTTTACTATTTCCATTTTTATCTTATATTCCATATTTAGAATTCAAGTTTTTAACACAACATTATATTCCAATATGGAATAATTTTTCTGTATATCTTTGTGGAACTGCTTTTTTTTTACTTGGTAGTATGATTCTGTTATATAGTCGATTAATACTCGGGAAATTGGCCACTAGCAAAATAGTAATTGAACAAAATCATACTTTAATAACCACAGGAATTTACAAATATATCAGGCATCCAATTTATCTTGGAATGCTTCTTATTTTTTTTGGTTATGCATTATCCTTCAAATCAATTATTACTCCTTTTACTTTTTTAATCCTATTCTTTTTAATTTTTAATAATCGAATGAATTTAGAAGAAAAATTACTTAAGGAGGAATTTGGATCTGATTATGTACAATATATGAAAAGAACTAAAAGACTTATTCCTTATATTTATTGATTTTAAGTAGTAGTGATCTATTTTTTTATAAAATATAATAATTGATTTTGTTAAGCTTAATTTTATACTAGGTAAATATAAGCTTTAGTTTGATATTATAAAGAGACATTTTATATTTCTGGTTATTTTCCTTATATCTAAGCAATTTAATGATATTTTTTTCAAAAAAGTGTTTATTATGATCCTTAAAAAAAATAAATTAATAGGACTCTTTTTATTAGGCATTCTGGTTTTCAGTTTGACTTCTGCTTTCGCTATAGCAACAGATGACGATGGAGATGGAGTTGATGATGATTTTGAAGATTCGAAAACACGTACATTATCAATTTCATTCGAAGATGATAGAATTGAGATAGAAACTGTTTTAAGGGCAAATCTTACAAAGAACAAAATAAAATTTGAAATCAGAAACAATACAAACGGTTTGGAAGTAGGAGTCGAATTTATTCCAAATTATGATCCACTTACAAATACTTCTGAAATTGAATTGGAATTTGAGATTACATTTCAAGAAATTGTTGAATATGTTGATCTTGACCAAGATAACGTTTTTAACGACGCAACTGACAATGAAATTCAAGTAATTCCATTAGATGATTTCCAAACAACACAATATTCAATAATAAGCATATCACCTGAGACAGATTTACATTATTTCATAGTTAACACGACAGATGGAAAATTTACAGCTCATATTTATATTTCTGAGGAATTTGAAATTGTAAATAATACATTAATTACACCAAGTGAAACAAAAATTGCTATTGAAATTAATAATTTCAACTTTTTTAATTCAAATTCAAGGTTAGCTTTATACACAAAGTTAGAATCAGGTGTAGATTATCAAGAGAAGGAATCTACGGAGGATGAGCTTGCGGGATATGCTCTGAATGAAAAAGCAGTATATACTTTAAATAATAACAATATTGGCTTTTTTTCATGGGAGAAAAATGCCACTGTTGATGGTAAGTCCAAAGAGGTGTTTGTAAGTGATATAGAAACTGATGATACAGAGCCAACTGAACAAAAAACCTATCTTAATTATCCAAACGGTACTTTAATATATCATGATCCAAAAATAGGCATTGAAGGTTTGTCTATCCCTTCGCATGAGGGTGGAGTAATATCAGGATATTCTATTTTGGCAATCTTAGGAGCAGCTATGCTGGGGATTGTTATCATCATCTATAGATTTAGGACAAGAAAAAAATAAGTTAAAAATAAAAACTAAATTTTCATTTTTTTATTTTGATTTTTCATTTTTTAATTTCTTATGTGTTAATTATTATATCCTTTTGAGTAAGTTACGGAAGCTTATCTTCTTAGTTGGATTTCTTACCCCTGGTAGTAATTCTACAAAACAGAAACCCACACGCTCATTATTAGGATTAAGTACTTCTGCCATCAGTTCAAAATAAGCCAGATTTAATTGTCCATCCATGATTGGTCTGATTTCGTATCGTTCTTCCTTTATACCAGGTAGCACTAGATCCCACCCTTTAGAGAAAATAAACTCATCTACTTCGATTATTTCCTTTGGAGTGTATTTGTAATCTTGAACGAGCTGTCTATTCCCTGTTTTATCGATATATGTACCATCATAGTAGGGGTGTTGAGGAAATGCAAACAGCATGATCTCCTCGTCATCAAAGAATCGAAGAGAGAACCATTCCCAATGTGAAGCAGCATCAAGTAATCGAAATGGCCCCCATTGGTGGTCACACCATGATTTCCCAGTTACCTTTAAAATAGTTTTTTCGTTCGAAGAGTTATACAAGATCACCTCTCCAGTGGTATGCATATTGGGATAAGTATAATAAACACTCCTTTGTTGAGGATCATTGGGTAACCCCATGACGAGAACCCCGTTATCTGCGTGCCAATAAGCTCCTTTCCCTTTATTTAAATCAAGTTTTATCTCGAACTCGTCCGTTTTCATTGAAAGTATCATCCGATCACTCTCTCGGTTTAAAAAAGCGAACGGTGAGTATATCACACTATCTTGAGTGACATAAAGCTTTTTTCCCTTACGTATAGTTACCATCTGCTTGAAGAGATGTTTTCGTGTCTGGAAATTAGTAAACGCCATTTGAAGGACATAAAAAGTAAGTCCATAAACGTGTGGTTTAAGAAGTGTGTATTGATAAGAATAAAGGTGCTTTGGATTCTCCTGATCACTAAGATAACCTGTAATAAACCACCAATCAGTAACTCTCTTGTGCGATGGCCATTCTACATCAAAATCTCCATGATCTGCTTCTCGATAAGGAATTTTGATATGCTTTTTTTTCATAGTTTTATGCCTCTAAATTATTTTCTAGGTTTAGTTAATATTAAAAAAAATTTCAAATCTCTTTTAATCATTTTTTAGTTTATAATTAATTTTTGATGCTATAAACGTATTAGTGAATTTGCATTAAATTTAAAATTATAAAAAGTAGATATTTATCGATTAACAATTATAGTCAATTCGCTAGTATTCTTATTACTGTCTTTTAATTCTTCTGCTCTCTTATTTAATATCAATGAGATTGTTTGAACATCTTTATTTATTGATTTTGCTCCAAATAGCCAAACCATGCAACCAATCATACCTATACTGACTGAAATTAAAACGGTCAGTTGATAGTTTTGGTTAAAATTTGCTAATAGAACTCCTGCTATTATTGGCCCAAGTCCTGATCCTATTAACTCAAGAAATTGATTTGCTGAACTAATTTTACCTTGTGCTTCAGGTAAATTAATTTTTTGTAATATTGGTGGTTGATTAATCGCATAAATTGTAAATATCATCTTAGCAAGGAAAGCCATAATACCTAAAATTAGAAATTCAGGATGTGTAAAGATAATTCCAAGATTTTTTCCTTCTTCTGTGCTAAAATTTGGAATTGGCAATAGAAATATTAGTAAGAATAAAACAAACATCCCTATCATTGATGCCATTATCATATATACTCGATTTCGAATATTTTTCTTCGCTATTCTATCTGAAATTTTTGCAAATCCCACTGAACCAACCATTGCTCCTGGTACACCAGTCATAATCATAAAAATGGTTACCGTAAAAGGTGCAACATTGTGAGTTGGGCCAGTTATATAGGCAATTAATAAAAAATCTGGTATTGCTAGCAATACGGTTGTAAAAATTCCTTCTATAAATGCGATAATATTCGTTCTTTTAAGAATTGTTGATTTAATAGTTTCTCTTGTGAGTTTGTAATTATATTCTACTTTCTCTGAGTTTAATACTTCTTTTAATTCTTCGTGGATTGCACCGCGTTTAGGTTCTTGAGCTCTGAGTGCTACAATTATTCCTTCTAACATTATTATTATTCCAAAAATCCAATAGAATTGTCTCCAGAGTAAATTTTGAAATAAAAAGGAAGATATAAGCATTCCTGCAATCTGAGCCAATTGAAGAAGTGCATTGATAAATCCATAATATTCTGATCTTTTTGTTTGATCAATTGTATCATTTACATATGAAGTTTCAGTAGGTGTAAAGGCTCCGCTAAAAAAACCTTGAATAAGAAGAACAGTGAGAAAAATATAAAAAGATACATTTCCTAGACCAATTGGAATAAAACCATTCAGAAATAAGCTAATTCCATAAAATATAATTGAATAAGCAAATAAATTTTTTCGAGAATATTTATCTGCTAGAACACCAAAAAAAATGCCTGAAAAAGCCGTTATAAACATTGAACCGCCAATCATTAGACCTAACTCACCACTATGAAATGGTTCACCACGCCAGAGCAAGTTTGAAATAATAATAATATTTAAATAAATGGCACTTACAGTCAACGCATATGAAGTCTTTGCAATAAATGCGGGCCAAGCTTTTTTTATTACCTTATCATTTTTATTATCCATTATAATTAACCTTGGTTTTTTCTATTTTATCGAATTCGACTTTTGATGTAGAATCCGAATTCAATAATTATTAAATTAAAAAGATAATATTTAAATGTTCGTATTTTTTATTATTATTCGAATTCGATCATTTATAATATTCTCGAATTTTTATTAAAAAAGTGATAAAAAATGCTGAGTCGATCTTCAAAAAAAGAAAATGTATCAGATCTTTTTGATCTTTTAAACAAAACAAAATTTCAAATTTTCACATTTCTTAATATGTACGGAAAATTAAGCTTGACGGAAATTGCTCAAAAGTTAAATAAAAGTAAATCTACGATCCATGGACATATAAAAAAAATGAAGGAGGTTAAAGCTATTAATGAAGAAAAAAGACCAATATATTCTGATCCCAAATCAGATAAGCCCAAGGTTTTTGAGAATGTATATTCTTTAAACCCTGAATTTGGAACAGAATTTGATGATCTTATCCCAGGGCTAAATCCTCAAAAGCTTACATATGAACAAGTAAAAGTGATAATTGATAGTCTGCTATTTTTAACTAAAATGCGAATTGCTAACCTGAATGTTCAAAAGCAATTTTTCGAAAAAATTGGTAAGAATTTTGAGAAAGAACCAGAAAAAATGAAAAATCTTACAAAAAATATAATTTTTGGATTATTTAATCCTAAATGTGAAGTCAATAAGGATAATTTAGGCAAATTAACTCAAGCAAATATAGAAAACAAAAACTTTCCGTCAATATCAAGCTATTTACATCTCTCTCCCCTTCAGTTTAATATGTTTTCAGAAAAATTTGGGCAACTATGTCAATTATTCTATAGTGAGGAATTTAAAAATGCCTCGAGTGATGAAAAACCTATTATTTTTATGGCAACAGCAATCCCTATGAAAAACTTTATTGAATTTTTAAATAAATAGCTTTAACAAGATTGAAACCATTTGCCTCTTAAATCTTTTTAGGATACTTTAAATTTCTTTTTTTCTGCTTGCCAATAATTTGAACAAAAAAATTAATTAAACCTTCATTTGCTTTTCTAAATAAAGTTTAGAAGTGATTATGTTTTATCAATAAAATTTCAGAATTAAAAAAATAATATATAAAATGTAAACTTATATGGAAATTATTATGAAAGCTATTGTATATGAAGAATTTGGCTCACCTGATGTGCTAGAATTAAAAGAATTGGAAAAACCTACGCTAAAGGATGATAAGTTGCTTGAAAATCATAATTTCATTTCCCTATGACAGACTCAAGAAGAGATTAACATAGTATTATTAAGAAATTTAATCATTAACTAATCTTTTTGTCTTTCTTGATAATTAACCACTCATCAAATTTAAGCATAAAAGGTAATAATCCAGCGATTAGAATAATAAAAGGAGCAATATCAATTGTGTGATTAGATATTAATCGTATAGGTCCAATTATTAATGTTATACTTGGTGATAATATATATTCTTGACGTGGTCGGATAATTATAAACATAAGTATTGAAGTTATAATACCAATACAAAATAGAATGTAAACACCTATTTTCTTTTCTTTAAACACAAAAATTGAAGAAATCAATGCGATTATTCCGAATATCAATTGCAATATAGCATTTAAAATGAAAAAAGTTAGAAGATCTGAGCCAATATTTTGATATGTCAAACTAAATCCACTTAAAATTGTCGCATATTCATAGATATAACTTAATAAAGCAAAGAAACCGAATATTAATAATAAACTACCTATAAAACCAATTATTCCTACGGAATTTAAATATTTCATTTGATCCTCAACTCCATTATTAATAAAGTTGATATTTAAATCTTTCCATATAAACTAAATATTTAGCAAAAAATATCTGATGTGCTTTGGACACCTTCTTTTTGTTAAATTGGAAAATTTAGAAATAACAAAAAATCAACTGAGAAATAAACCTCGTGGGAGAAAAATTTAATTAAAAATTTAGTACCAAACATA
>JBHLMQ010000079.1:0-10787 GCA_048938005.1 Promethearchaeota archaeon
GTATCGAATAAAACTTGATAGTATGTGTTGTGGTGCTGGTGGTGGAGTTAGGGCGGGATATCCTGAATTTTCTCTCAAGACCGCAAGTCTTCGATGTGATGAAGCGAATGCTGTTGGAGCTGATATTTTAACGACAGAATGCCCCTTCTGTTGGAGAAATTTAAGTGACGCAAATGAGATGTATAATCATGGCATGGTTGTTATGGGAATTCTTCAAATGATTACAGAATATAATCTTTTAGAGATTTTAGAAAAACCAGATGAAAAAGATTTCTTAACACCATCTATTAGAGAGATAATGGAAGAAAAGCCAAAAAAGTGAGCTAATAGCTCTTTTATTTTTTTTCTCGATTATTGTATTTTATATGTTTTTTAATTGAATTTTCATAAAAAGTTCTATAAATTAAAAGTTAGATTTAAAAATTCAATTATACTATTTTGTTATTAATTTATTAACCTTGATTTATGTGAATTTTTATGAATAAAAAAATACTTATTCCAGTTATAGTATTAGTTTTTAGTGTAGTCTTGATTATCACCTTAGTTGTAGTTTTCCTTCCGATACAACCACCTTTAGGGCCAGGATCTCGAAAAGCAATTATACTCAGCAGTGCAAATGATTATTATAGAAAAGATGGGGAACCTGATTTTAATGATGGAGAAGATTCAAAATTTGATATTGAAAGTCCAGGTCCATCTAGGTGGGTAGAAATTGGTTTTAATGGTAGTGGAGGAATTGAAAACTCACTCCCCGGTCATGATACTCTTGGATTTATATTTTTATATGCAAACCTTTCTGGGCCCCAGCCCACATATGTTAATAAAGAATTCGTGTACAATTGGACAAATCATTATGAATTATTTAAGTTTGCAGCGTATAATCTTTCTGGCTGGGTTAATATCTCAACTAATTTAAATTTCCCACCTATTAAGCCTGCGAATATAACAGATCCCGGGGTAAGAATAGGACTACGTTGGTTAAATTCTAGCAATGATATAGTGAGAACAGATTGGTCGAAAGGATTAAATGGAGATTTTTTCGGATGGACATTTTTGAATGTAACCGGAATTGCCGATAATTCCACTCTAAATGAAATAACTCAATTACATTTAGTTTTAGCAGTTGAGGGTTTTATGAATGGTACACGAGGTGACGTAGTACTTTTTGATGACATTAAAGTACAATATTGGTTCCCACCTCCAATACCAAGCCCGCCTCCTAGTAATGTAGATTCTGATGGTTTTCCTGCTCAAGCGCTTCAAGTTTACTGGGTTTTAAAGAATCACGGATATACTGATGATAATATATTCTTAATGCTTTATCACACGGGAGATGATATAATAGATATAGAAGCAAATGATGGTATCTTTAATGATTTAAATAGATCTGGTATTCTTGCAGAGGTAGATGTAGAGAATGATGATGTCAATGCTAGTAGGTTTAAGCAAGAATTAGATATATCAATTCCCGGTTCATTTGCATCTGGTATAAAATCAAATGACCAGTTAATAATTTATATGGTAGATCATGGCTCAAATAAAGTACTTGGGGATGGCAATGCAACGTTTCATTTCGAAGCAGACGATAGTTACATTAGCGAAATGGAATTTTTTAATCTAGTAAAATTAATTAATTGTGAACGAATGTTGATAAATATAGATATTTGTTTCAGCGGTAATTTTTTAAATGTAGGTCCAAATATAGGATTAAGTTGGTATAATATACCCAAATCTATATTAATTACTTCAACAACAGATATTCTTTCATGGTATTGGCGAGATAACACCAATGCTGATGGTTTTGCTGGATCTTGGTTTTTCCATCAATTTTGGGATCAATTAAATCAAAATCAGACGATAGGAACCGCTTTCAATAATGCTATAAATTATATACCTTCTGGACAACCGATGACAATAAATAGTATTCAAACACCTTTAATTAAGGATTATTTAGGAATTAAAGATACTTGGGGTTTTAGTGGCAATCCTCAATTATAATTATTTTTTTTTTTCTATTTTTCTTTATTTTTCAAAGTTCTTTTAACATCAAGATTTTAACTTTATAATAAGATTTCTTGAATTATCAGATTTTGTAAATATTTGAATTTTTGATGACTTAAAATTTATATTAAGCTTAGAATTAATTCTAATTTAAGAAAGTATTTACAAAAACCTTCTGTGAAAATGGTGCATAAACAGAAAGGAATCATGAAAATTCTAACAATTCTCACTTATTTTATTTTAATTATGGCAAATTTCATATTACTTAATCTGATTCTACCTTTCAATTTAGATCATGTTATAGAAGATGGAGATTCTATAAATAACAATACTTTCCAAAACTTGTTAATTACTCCTAAAATTGCTAATAATGACACAACAGCACCAATTATTACATTTATTCAACCTTCAAAAAATTATACGACAATAACACAAAATTCTTACACTATAATAGTAAATATTAGTGATGAGAATCCCCCTTTGTATGGGAATGTTACTATTAAGATTTCTAATTTGACAAACACATTATTTGATACTCTAATGAATAACACAGAAGGAGAACAATGGGTTTTTTATTGGGAAAATATAAGCTTATACCCGAATTACAAAACATATATCCTCCAAGTTTGGGCAAAAGATTCGTCATCAAGTGGGAATGGTATTTGGTCAGAAGAATTTTATGTATATATATCTGTCTCAGAAGCTCCTCCTCTCTTAAACATCATTCTCTATTTTATTGCTGTTTCAGTCATTTTTGCCGTGATTATAGTTTACATGAATAGAAAAGTACTGCGGAAATCATATAAAAAAGAACGAAAACAAACTGATGGATTTCTTGAAGAATAACAATTTTTTAGACTCTTTAGTGTTTCATCCTTCTAGGCTTTATATGTTATGCTTATCATTTTAACAAAATTTCAATGTAAATTCGTGGTATTTATTTAAATACTCTCTGGTTCTCTTGTTAGTAGAAATATCATTAAAAGCAATATTTATTATTCCAAAAAAATAAATGTTAATATTTTCATTAATAACAAAATATAATTTTATCATTTTTGGAGTCAATTTAATATTGATTAATGTAGAAGAGAAATCTGCTTACCCGTATATCACAAAGTTCAAAAAAGAACCATTTGAATCTTTTATTAGTATAAATGGGAGAGATATAAGAAACTTTTATTATAGTAAATATAATAAGTTAGATGGTTTTTATCAGTTTTTTAATCAAAATATATTAGAGCTCCCAAAGTTAAATTTAGAGACTGTTTTTTGGTTTCTCTTACTCCGAAAATATACGAAAAAAGATAATAAAGAAAAAAGAGAGGATTTATTTAAATTTATAAAAAAATGCGAAATTCAACAATATGATCAGTTAGGTTTCAAAATATCACCTGATTCTCAGAAAATACCTGATATCTATTCTACTTATCTAGCATTAGCTTGTCTAAAAAATTTGGGACTTTTGAGAGAATATTTATTATCTGATGCTCAGAATCAATTTAAAGATGAAATTAAAAACTTCTTATTATCCCATAAGAAAGGAAGTATATTTTTACATTGTCATGATAAAGAGTGTGATATCTGTAAGAAAATATCACCTACACAAACATTCTATTATGTTTTGGAAATCTTCTCACTTTTAGGTATTGATGTTCGAATTAATAGAGACCAATTTCGTTCATATTTAGGCGATAGAAAGAGAGAACCATCTTTAATTTTTAGAGAAATTTGCCTTAAATTTTTAGATTTAGATTTAGAAGTTAAAGATAAGGAAATCCAATTCCTTCAACAACTTCAAAAAGGAAATGGTGGCTTTAGTTTTAATCAAATGGATAATATTGATACTACTTTTTGGTTAGTTTATGTTCTTGAACTTTATTCATGGTTATTAGATTATAATCCTGCAGGGATTTATTCTTTTATAAATTTAAAATTAAAAGAAATTATAAATGCTCAAGATAAATGGAATTCTGTCAACTTAAATGTAACTTCAAAATTAATAATTCTTTTATCTCTGATTTGGAAAAAATTCATTGATGAAATTGAAAGAGTATTATTTAAACAATTAGAAAAAGAAAAATTTGTAGATCTGAGTCAATTAAAAACCACATTTGGTTCGGCAGAATATTATGAAGAAGTAATCTCTTATATTAATTTAAATTACAATTTCAAATTAACAATTTTAGATAATGATAACGAATTTAAGAAATATATTAGTAATTTTAGCCATGGAAAGAGAGAATTTTTTCAAAATTTCTATGACAAAATCCAGAAAAATAGTATTGTTTCTCTTTCTGAGCTTTTCAAACAATATAGAGCGCTTAATTATGAACCATTGAAATTAAAAGAAGAAATTTTTCCTATAATAAAAGATATGGTATATAAAAATTATTTTAAAGGAAGTATTAGAACAAAAAAAGCCTTTTTAGGTTTGAAAACAAAATACCACTTCTATTTGAACAAGGTTTTGAAAAAGATTATAGTCTCTAATGTAGACATAAATACAGATAGACTATATGAAGAGAAAGAAAAATTGGAAGATTTTAAGAATGATATCTATAATATGACGTTAAAATTAAAGAATGTGTCTATTCAGATACAGGAAGAAATCGAGAGTTATCTTTTAATTGATGAGATAGATTATGCAAGAGATAGATTAAAATTTATTTTACGTAATGCTTTAATGGAAGCAGATTTTTTAAATGAAAATATTGAAAACTCATTTAATGAAGTTCTAGTATATATTAATTTTCAAACAGTTTTAGATTCTGAAATTGCTCAGTGGAATAAATTATATACAGATTTACAAAAAAGGCTCACAGAATTAGATTCTTATCTTAAAGGGAAAATCCAAGAGAAAGAAGAATTAAGAAATTTAGATAATTTATTGGATACCCTCAAAGAAAAAGTGATCATTGTTGAAGAGGATTTGAACAAGAAACTTGATTCTTTCAAAAAGGTTTTTAATGAAAACCTTGAAAGAGATTATAGTAATGAAAAATTCAATTTTATTATTCATGAATTAAATAAGCTCTCTCAAGACATAAGAAAATACGATCAAATAGTATATAACGTCTCTCAGCAGGTTAAAACCAAAGAAAAAAAAATTATTAAAAAACATAAGAAAGTAATTGATAATTGGATAAGAGTTAAAGAGGAATTCGAGACAGAACTTAACTATTATACAGATGGTTTTCAATTTTTTAACACTAATTTTAAAAAGATTGAGGAGATTAACGAAATTATAAAATTTGAGATAGAAAAAATCAGTGAAAAAGCGAAAACTGAAATTATCAAAAACCAATTTCAAGATGCCTTTGAAATCATCAAAAAAGAATCAGATCTTTTATTGAACACAAAAATTAACGAGATCAAAGAGTTCCAATCTATTATAAAGAAAGAGATAAAAAGCAAGCAAAAACTCTATTTACTTTATCGTCATTTACAGGATAAACTAGAAAACTTAGAAGCTAATGTGATTGAATTAATCTCTGATCAAATGAAATCTTTAAAGGCTAAAGTTATTGAAGAAAGAAATAGGGCTAAAATCGAAGATTTTGATAATTTTATTTCTCAAGAGATGTTTAAATTTAAAACAGAGTTAAATTCAGTTAAAACAGAATTAGATCATTCGAGTAATCTAAAAATTGAAGATGTTATTAAAAAATTCGATAATCTTCATAACAATTATGATAGAACAAACAAAATATATTTAAAAAAGTTAAATGAATATAGTAAAAGCATTGAAGAATTTAATGAAAAATCAAAATTAAGTATTGTACAATGGGAAAAATTTAATGATTTTTTTGCTAGTGAATTACCAATATTAAAAGAGGGATGCATTAACAATATAATTTTAAATAAAATACACGTAATGGCTATTGAAAAGAAAACAAATTACATTAAATTAATCGATTTAAAGAATGAAATAAAATTATCATGTAAAGTTCTCATTAATAGATTAAGGGATATGATCGATATTTCGAAGATTAATGCAAAACTTAATGAAGAGGAGAAATCTATTTTAGTATTTACAGATGATTATTATTTAAATAAAGAACTTAAGAATTATACTGACAATAACATATTAAAATTAAATAGAGAGAGAATCGGAAAGATTTTAGCTTTATATGATTCGAGTGTAAGGAATAGAACATTGAAAACAAATATCTTAGAACTTGAAAATAGAATCAATGATTTAAGAATTTTTGAAAATGTTCTACCGAAACAGTTTTATGAAAAAGTTAAAACCCTTCAAATTAATCAAGGAAGAGAAGAATTTCTTCAAACCAAAGAATATTTTGAATCAATTTTAGAAAATGAAAGAGCAGCTATAAAGAGGATAAAATATAGTTTAGAAGTATTTGGAAAAATGCAGAATTTCATCGAACAACAATTCAATACTCTTAATATTGAATTAAAAAAATATACTAATAAAGTTTTCAAAGGAGTAGAAGGGCATGATAATTATTTAAAAACTCAGGAAACTTTTGAAAGTAAAAAGAAAGATTTTAAGGAAAACTTAATAAAATCTCAAGAAAAGATTGAAGAACAAATAAATATCTTATCAAATAAACCTGGCGATTCAAGTAAATTAGTACCTGAACTAAGGGAGTTATATGTCAAAGCAAAAAATAATTTTTCAAACGAATACAATAAAAAAATACAAAAAATTAGTGATTATGTTATTATATTAAAGAATGAATCATTCCGAGAACAAACATTGAACTTTATCAATAATAATAAAATACATTTGAGTCAATTGCTTGGTAATTTAGAAAGAAAAGTTGCAGACAATATAGAAATTAAAGAATTCAAGAAATGTAATGTATTAATTCAAAAGAGAGCAAAAAGTATTGATTTAGAGATTAGGGAGATTAATAGACAACTTGATGCTATGATAAAAGATTTTTCTAGACAGTCAAAAAATTTTGGCCAAATCTCAAAATTTATACTAGAAGACTTCAATAAATTTATTGATGAATATTCAGAGATTTTGAGTGAAAAAGTGAAAGCTTTGGAACGATTAATACTAAAATCGTACATTGATATGACCATTAAGGCTGTAGCAAACGAATATTTAACAATTGGTTTCTTAAATAATGAACTAAAAATAAAAAAACAAAATATCCAGGACCATTTACTATTTCTAATAAGTGCTAGAGAATTAGAGGGTAAGTTTGACCCAAGGTTCATGATCTACTTTGAAAATCCAGAAGTATTAGATGAATTAGATGAAACTGAATTAGAAGTAATAAAAAGTACTAATTATAAGCTGAATATGATGTTACGTCATCTAAAGAATTTTGCTAGCCAATATGGAAGCATTATCGCTTTTTTTGCTTCAATAATAACAATTTCATATTACTTATTCCTTTTCAGTGGAGGGAATCCTGCTGTAATTGCATTCCCTTTAATAATTACCATATTTGTTTTAGTGTATTACTTTCTAAAAAAAGGAAAAGAGGAAAAAATTGAATAATTTTTAATTTTTTATTGGCCTATACTTTTTTTTTAATTAGAAATAATTTTCTAATCTAGTTATTCATAGTCCATAATAAAATGAACATAATTATCGAGTTTTTTAAGGTATCCGAGAAAACATGCTTGATTGAAATGAAGATTGAATTTACGATCTATTATATCTTCATTACGAGCAAGCTCTTGAAATCTATTATAAGCTAACTTGCCATTCACTCCATAGGTTTTAATAATATTAATTAAGGATTTTATATTTTTATTTAAATAAATCTTCTGCTTATTAAATCTCTTACTTTTATTACTCTTCAATTTTATTAGTTTTTCTTTAAGGAGAGGTTCATCAAATTTCATTAAATCTGAATAAAATGTTATACCACAATCCTTGAGATATTTATATTCTTCACTATTACAGAAACTATCTAATTGAGTAAGAATGTCTTCTATAGAACGGTTTACTAAATATTTTTGTTCTAATTCTTTTCTTTCTCGAAAATTTTTAATAACTTGGGATTTTAGGTATTTATCATTTTGGATAGGGAATTGAATTTTCTTACGTTCAAGGGTCTTTATTAGGTTTAATTGCGTAGGATCAGATAGGACTGAGTTCATGGAACGTTGTTTTCGTTGGGCAACAATAAAAAAAGGAATATCTACTGTTTCTTCGGTCAAAAGTATATAGCATCTGCCCGGGGCATATCTACCAGTTCTTCCACGTCTTTGAATTAATCTAATTTCCGAAGGAACAGGTTCATAAAAGATTATTGCATCTACATTAGGAATATCTAAACCTTCTTCAGCAACACTTGTAGCGATTAAAATGTTTATATTTCCTTCTCTAAATTGTTTCAATATTTCTATTTGTAATCGCTGGGGAAATCCATTATCTTCTTTTTTAGTTGCTTGACCGATGAATTTTTCGATTTTGAGTTGCTCTTTAAATTCATTTTTTAATTTAATCTTAAGATTTTCTGCCATTTCTCTGTATTGAGTGAAAACTAAAATTTTTTTATTATTAAATTCTTCAATTTCCTCTTTGATAATTGAGATAACCTTTTTTAATTTAGGATGGGATAGATCTTTTTGTTCTTTGCTTTCAATTATGGAACTTATATGAGCAAAATGCTCTGAATTGATAATTCTTTTTGCAGATAAAATATCTTTATTCGCTTTATATTTAATTTTATTTAGAAAAGATTTAAAGAGAGAGATTTCTTGTGTTTCTATTAAATCTTTAGCATGAAGTATAGATATGCAACTTGAACAATAGGAATATACAGAAGGGATATCAAGTTTGTTTTGTTTAACTATCTCTATAATCCTTGGAGATTTATAGTATAACCATTCAAGGTATTCGTCCTCAGATAAATCTAATTCTTCCCCTTTTTCGTATTGAATAGATAATGTTAAATCTCGGGCAATTCCTAAGAAATCTAATTTAGAGTAATACGGTTTATTTGGAGGAAGAAGATTATTTTTAACAAACCATCTCAAATATTTTTCAAATAAATTGTACCAAATTGCACTTAACACTCTTAATTCAATAGGTAAATCTATTAAATTAATGAATGTATCAATATCATATATATAATTTCTTACATCCTTATCTTGATAACTTTTAAAGATAACATTTTCAATATACAAATTATCACAAATTTGCTGAATCCGCTCATAATCCTTTCCCGGTGAAGCTGTTAAACCTAATATCAATGGATCTGAACAAGTATTAATATACTCATTTGAAATGAAATTATAAGCATAATTTCTCCTGGTTTTATGAGCTTCATCAAATATTATCAATGAAACATGTGTTAAATCATAGCGACCCCTCATCAAATCATTCTTAATTACTTGGGGTGTAGAAACTATAATTCTTGAGTTTTGATATAGTAGAATTCTTTTCTCTGGAGGTATTTTCCCTGTAAATGATGTAATTTCTACAAAGTCAATATCAAGGAACTTCTCACAAGAAGCTTTATGCTGTGAGACTAAAGGTCGTGTGGGGGCAAGAATTATGATTTTTGCTTTGGGATACTTTTTTAAACAATTAGATATTACTAAAATTCCAATTATTGTTTTTCCTAAACCAGTTGGTAAAACTACGAGAGAATTTTTACTTTTACAAGAAGAAACAATATTCTTTTGATAGTCTCTATAAAATATTTGGTCTTTTTTCAAGAATGGCCCATTTAAATATGATTTAGGCTCTTTTTGCATATTAAGTATAACTGTAGATTAATTACTTTTAAAAATAATATCGCTGTAAGATTTTTATAATATATTATTGACAATTTACTAATAGAAACTAATTATTAATTTAAAAATAACTTAATAAATTCCATGTCAACTAGAAATATTATATACTAAATAGGGAAGAATAAAATCTTATTTTTAGCTACTTGTCGTTTTATTTGGTGATTTTTTTCAAGTTTTTTTAATGTGAGTACAACCCACCCTCGTGCTACAGTATGTAAGAACTTGCTTTCAGTAGGGTAAATTGTTTTTATAATACCTTTTGGAGATATTCCTTGTTCTGAATTTTTATGTACTATATCTAAAACTTGTTGTTCTCTTTCTTTTCTATGTTTCAAGATTTCATCAAGTCTTTCATGTGGATTTTCTATTGGACTTCCATGCGCCGAGAGAATTAATTTAAGATTTGGTAGTTTTTGAAATTGTTCAATAGAGGCAATATAATCATCAATATTTGATTCTGGTGGGCCTAGCCAAGTAGTTATTGATCTTAATACATTATCACCTGAAAATAAAATTCCTTTCTGCTCATTATAAAGGGAAATATGATCCTTACAATGTCCAGGTGAAGGAAAAATTCTCCAACTCTCTTCGTTAATCAGAATTTCTGAATTTTCTTCTATGATTTCATCTGGATCATCTAAAAAGGAAACTCCATACATGCGTTGATAAAACAATTTTGAGCCTAAAAGTCGAAGAAAATTCCTAATCTTATGTTTTACTTTTTTACTAATCCTTAGGTAATCTTCAAAATCATCTGCCTCAAAGCTTTTGTAGAAACTCTCTTTATCTCTTATAACATTAGCCATTTTTTTTGTTAAAATCGTTTTTAACCCTAAAGAATCTCGTAATCTTTTTAATCCACTAAAATGGTCAGGATGACTATGACTTGGTAAGATTCTAGTAAGTCTAAACTCTTTATTTTGGGCTTTATAATAGTTTTCAATTTCTTTTAATTCTTTAAAAACATGTTTAAGGGCTTTTTTAGTTCCATAACCCGCATCGTATATTATACCATCAGAACCAGCGATTACATATATGTTTTCTGGAGGTTT
>JBHLMQ010000023.1:0-43752 GCA_048938005.1 Promethearchaeota archaeon
GGAGCACCAGTAGTTTCAATAAGTTCTTTATTTTTATTCGCAAACTCTTTAGCAGTTGTTAGATCTCTTATATTAAAGGCTGGGCCACCACAACACACTTTTTTATCAAGATTGGTTGAAAATTTAATTCCGGTTTTTTTTAAAATTTCAATATTCGCTTTTACTACTTCAGGGAATTTCATTGATTCACACCCTATATAATAGAAAACTTCATCATCACCATCGGTCTCTATGTTTTCTATCCCTTTTTCTTTATAAGTTTCGAATATATTGTAATCTTCTATAGTATTGGTTTTTTTTAACTTACTTATCTGTTGTTTGCAGTAATCTGGCATCAATCCTTTATCATTTAAATCATCTCTCACCGTTTCTAAAAGTGATACAACAGAAAATTCAAAAGGACACCAGACTTTGCAGTTTTCCTCATTAGAACATTTATACATTAAATTTATGAATGCTTTGTTCTCTTCCTTCGTTGGATCAATTTTTTTCATTGTTAAATAGTATCCAATTCTCGCTTTATAAGCAGGACTCATTGTTTCGGTTAGTGAAGCTTGTAGTGTTCCGCAGTCGAATCTGCACAAATTAGGACATAGCATACATTTAATTAAGTTCTCTACATCAGCCTTATATTCACCTTCTGGAAAAAAATTCGTTTTCCTTTGCCTAAAATTTTTCATTATGATTGATTTGGTTACTCTATCAGCTTTTTGAATATATGGTAAATACCCACTGTATTTTTTTAATGATTCTTCGATACCCATTTATTTTTCTCCTCCTTTCCAAGTATCTACATAAATCTTGCCAGGATTTAGAATATTATTGGGATCAAGCATTTTTTTTATTTCCTTTAATGTTTTCATAGATCTGCCCCATTCACTTTCCATCCAATGAGATCTGTTAATTCCTATTCCATGATGGTGGGCAATTGAGCCACCAGCATCTAATGTAGCCTTAATTATAGTATTCCAACATTTTTGGTAATACTCAAAATCTGTTTCTTCTTTAGATGGAACTCCACCAAAACTGAAGTAAATCCCTACTCCATTTGGATAAAAATGTGAAACATGAGCAGTAATCATTAAAAAACCTTGTGATTCTAATACAGAATGATAGATGTTTGCTACATTTTCCCATAGTGATGCAACTTCCATAGTATCAAATACAAACTTATAGGGAGGCATAGCTGAAGTTTCAGTTACTCTAAATCTAGTTTCAAACCAATGTTCTACAGGATGTTCACCACAATCTACACCAGAATTTTCCTCACATTTTAACCTGGTAATTATCTCTTCCAAATCTACGAGTTTTGAATTACCTTCGCATACCAATATAACCATTACTTTATCTTTTGCTTGCTCCACATCTGGAAAATGTCGTAGGGTTTCAAATTGGTCATAAATACGTATAACCGCGGGATAAATCATTTCTCTTAAAATTTTTCGAATAGCCTCAAAAGAGTCTTCAATTGTAGGGAAAGCATATGAGATTAATGTTCTTTTTTCAGGATATGGCCAAATCTTTAGTGTTGCCTTAGTAACTATTCCAAGAGTACCTTCTGCTCCTATAAATAATTTATCAAGTTGAGGTCCAGTTGCTGCCCTCGCAATTGTTTTAAAATTAATTACTTCACCTAAAGGTAATACCACTTCCATTCCTAAAACCATATCTTCAGTTTTTCCATATTTTGTACTGAATTGCCCTGCACTACGATGCGCAATCCATCCCCCTAAAGAAGAAAAATAGAGAGATTGTGGTATATGGCCCGCTGTGTATCCTTTAGAATTTAAATAACGCTCTAAATTCATTCCATTAATACCTGCTTGAGCTGTAACTGTTAGATTCTTATCATTTATTTCAAGTATTTTATTAAATTTTTTCATATCAATAATTATTCCCCCATAAATCGGTATAGCACCTCCTACAACTCCAGAACCTTCTCCATAAGGTATTACTGGGATTTTGTACTGATTTGCAAACTTTAAAGTTTTGGATATTTGTTCTACAGTGTCAGGCCAAATTATAAAATCCGGTAATCCAGCAATTTGACCTTGGATTGTCCAATTAAACCCTAAAAGCGTACTATCTTTAGTATAAGCTAATAAATCAATTTCTTTGGTTGATACATTATTATCCCCTACAATTTCCTTCAATCTGGCTTCCATTTTCTTTTTATCTTTAATCTCATATCGATTTTCATTATAGATTAATTCAAATTCTTTTAAGTCCATCAATAATCCCCTAACATAATAATATAATTATCATACTAAAATGATTAGAATTTATTTAAAATTTTGATTTATTAAAGAAATTTAGTATTAATCAAAATCCAACAATTAAAAAAATGATTTTCAATTAGTAAATAGTTTCTCCTGTTATTCGGTTTACTTTCATATGCCTGAATCTTGCCTTTTCTCTTATTATTTCTTTACTTCTTGAGATTTTTTCATATATTTCTTGTGGAAATAAAAATTTTGCAAGGTGAATTATCATTTCCCTCGTTTCTATACAATTGAATAACTTTAAACTCTCAATTGAGTAAAATAATTCACTTATTAAATCATAATTTGTATCTGCAGAAAAATCAAGAAGTTCTAAATTTCTATAAATTCGAGATACGATATTTTTTAGAAGATCATAATCTTTTAACTTTTCAAGAGTGTTATTCATATAATAGCTAAATAAGACATAGTAGGTTGCTTCTGAGGAAACAAAACCATCTCTAAATTGCTTTATTCCATCTTGAGTAATTCTTCTTTCAATTTCTTCTTTTAAAGCATTCTCTTCGTTATCCATGTTTGAGATTCCTAATTGGCGAAACATTTTTAAAATGACTACTAACTGAGAAGTTTCCAGATTTTGCAGGTAACTCGACTCAAAATATTTTGGGGCTGACTTTAGCATCAAGTTAATTTGTTCTATACTTAAATATAATTTCATTAATTCAGTGGATTTAATAAAATAGTATACACCATCAGTAGCTTCAATGAGAGGTGATTCATATCTTTCAATTGCTTCAGTGTGTAAATCTATTAGAAAATCTCTGATTTTGGCCTCATCAAGCTCAACTCCTAAATGTTTGGCTAAATAGATTCCACAAAAATAGATATCAGGGTTTTTTAAGGATACTAATGGAACATCAATTAGCCACTCATTAATATTTTCTTTAAGATAAGATTTAATATGAGAAAAATCAAATGCCATTTGTAGGTGAAAAAAATGAATAATTCGATAAAGTAGATATGTTAATTGAAGTTTAAATTCTGGTTCCTTTATATCTTCTAAGCTTTCTATATTCTTCTTATTTTCCCAGAATTTATCTATAATTTTTTTTTGAATATTGATATATTTATTTAAATTTTCAAGCTTTTCTGGATCACGATCAAACAAATCTTTTAAACTTCTTAATTCTATAATGAATTCTAATGGTAAAAAACCTTCAGCTTTGCATTTTAACATTATTGGTGCAATTTCAACGTCTACCAAATAATCTACAATCTTCTCTAGAAAAATTTCGTAGATAATTGGAGCGATTTTTCTCTCATATATGTCTATAGGTGAGTTAATAAACGGTATTTCCTCATTTCCTATTTCTAAGAAAGGATCTAAAAATTTACTTTCGACATCATTCAGACCAAAACCCAGATTTAAGAAAACTTTTATAATGAATAATTTAATCTCATCTACTATTTCAGTTATGTCTTCTTTTTCAATTGGATTGCTACCAAATGAGATGATAATTTTATCGCGGAAATAGTGATCTATGTTGTTATAAAAGAGATCGGTATCACTAAAATACAAATCGAGAATGTTAAATAATCCTTGAAAAATCATTTTATAAGAAGTATAAATTTAGCATAGTTTTACTTTCTGAACTATTTAAATCAAATTATTAAAAAAATTAATACTTTACCTTTTTTGATTGAGATTCATTATCATATGGCATAACTTAAGTATCTTAATATTTCTAGTAATCAAATCTTCGAGAAATGTCTGTATAATGAAGAAAATCAGAAATTAAATATAAAAAGTAGAAAATATTCTTATTCTTATACCATATAACTGTTAAATTCATAAAAATTCGGATTCAACTTTAGAAAAGTGTAATGACTAATTCGATCTTCGGTACATCTGGAATAAGAAGGATATTTCAAAATTATTCAGAATCAGATCTTATGTTTACACCACAAATGGCTTTAGATCTTGGATTATCTTTAGGGACATATTTAAAATCCGGATCCACAATTGTTATTGGAAAAGATATTCGGACTTCAGCTTTGCCAATAGAACATGCTTTAATCTCAGGACTTATTAGTTCTGGGTGTAATGTAAAGACATTAGGAATTGTGACTACTCCTACATTAGCCGCTTCTCTAAAATTTTTAGATGCTGAAGCAGGAGTTATGATAACCGCTTCGCATAACACTCCAGAATATATAGGTCTAAAATTGTGGAATCCTTCAGGAGTAGGATATTCTCCCGAACAAGAAATTGAAATTTCTCGGATTTATGATGAAAAAAATTTCATTAATATTGAATTTGACCAAATTGGGAAAGTTACCCAAGTTAATGACATTAATGATATTCACATATCAGAGATATTGAAAAAGATAAGATTTGATGGAAGTAAGTTAAATGCTATTGTTGATCCAGGGAACGGTTCTGGTTGTGATATCGTGCCAAAACTTCTTTCAACTTATAATATTAATATTATGACTATAAATAGTCAAATGGATGGAAGATTCCCAGGACGCCATTCAGAACCAAACAAAGAGAATTTAATTCAACTATCAAAATTTTTGAAAATTTCCCCTCAAAAAAATATCGGAATTGCACTAGATGGGGATGCTGATAGAGTTATTTTTTTAGACGAGAGTGGTGAAATAGTTGATCCTATTCGATTGTTAACTATTTTAGCTAAAAATTATATCCAAGAAAATACACTCTCTCAAGAGGAAATGAAAGTAGTAACACCAATTAATTCATCGAGTTTAATTGAAAACGTTTTAAATCCTCTTGGATGTGAAGTTATTAGGACAGAAGTTGGAGATATTAAAGTAGCTCTTGCTTTACAGGAATATGGGGGTTTTCTTGGAGGTGAAACTTCAGGTACTTATATTTGGCCGGATTTTCATTTTGGTCCAGATTCAATAGTAACAATTGCTACTACTCTTAAATTGATAACTAAATTTGGAAAAAGTTTAAAAGAATTATTGACAGATATTCCAAAATATCCATATTACGCAACCAAATTTAAATTACTTCAAGATATTCCATTTACTGAGGAAATACTTCAAAAAATTATTTATGAAATGAACGATTCATTTGATAATTTAGGAAAGGAAAAAGTAAATCTCAACCAACTAGATGGATGTAGATTTGATTACGAGGATGGTTGGCTTTTAATAAGACGGTCTGGAACAAGTCCCTACTTAAGAATATCAGGCGAATCTACAAAAGATATAAATAGTTCAATAGAAATGAATAATATTGCAATGAAAAAAATGCAGAAATTAAATTTAATCTAATTTTTGTTTGAATAATTATGTGTGGAATATTTGGTATTATCTCAAAACAAAAAAATATTAACATTGGAAAACTAGCTCTAGAAGGAATAAAACGGTTAGAATATCGAGGGTATGATTCATGTGGGATAGTTTCAATTGCTGATAATAAACTTGTTGTCAAAAAAGATGCTGGAAAAATTGATGACATCCATAAGAAATTAAAATTAGATGAATTTCCAAATGACTCTAAACTTGCCTTAGCTCATACACGATGGGCAACTCACGGATCACCAACAAAAGCTAATAGCCACCCTCATTTAGATTGTAATAATAAAATTGCTGTAATTCACAATGGAATTCTTGAAAATTTTTTTGAACTTAAAGATGATTTAGTATCTAAAGGACATGTTTTTAAATCCGAAACCGATACCGAAATAATTCCTCACCTAATCGAAGAGAACCTAAAAACACTTGGAAACTTCAAAGAAGCTGTTTTTGCTGCTATAAAAAAGTGTAATGGAGCATATGCATTAGCTATTTGTCATGCAGATTATCCTGATACCATCATTGCTGTTCGAAGAGAATCACCACTAATAATTGGAATAGATGAAGGAAAAGCCTCATATTGTGCTTCAGATATTCCCGCTTTTCTCCCATATACAAGAAACTGTTATATATTAGAAGATGATGAAATAGCAATTTTAAAAGCAGGTACGGTTGAATTTTTTGATCTTAATAATATAAATGCTTCCAAACTTAAGGAAATTCAATATATCAAATGGAATATTGACGCTGCCGAAAAACAGGGCTATGATCACTTCATGTTAAAAGAGATTTATGAAGAACCCATGGCTTTAAGAAGAACTATCAAAATATCTCCTGATTCTTTAAAAAAATTCGCTGAACCGTTAATATCTGCAGAGCATATATACATCACAGCTGCTGGAACGTCCTTTTACGCTTCATTAGCAGGAAAATTCATTATAACAAGATTTCTAGGAAAATATATTGAGGCTATAGAATGTTCTGAGTTTAAAACACAAATGTTAAACTCTCTAGAAGATAATTCTGTAATCATAGCAGTATCACAATCTGGAGAAACTATTGATCTAATCGAACCAATTCGATGGGCAAAGAATTATAAACCAAATGTAAAAATATTATCAATTACAAATATAGTTGGTTCAACTCTTACAAGGCATTCTGATAATGTTTTAGTCACGCAGGCGGGACCAGAGATTGGCGTTGCTGCCACTAAAACATTCGTCTCTCAAGTCTTAACCCTTAGTTTAATAGCATTGGAGATTGCTAAGTTAAGAAAAATTGAATCATCTGAAGAAATCCAGAAATATTACAATGCTCTTTATTCTACATCTGAGATTATTGAAAGTTTTCTTGATAAAAACGTTGAATTAATTAAATATATTGTAAGAAACTTAGAGAACAATCTTAACTTTTTCTTTTTAGCGAGGGGTATATCAATTGCAACTGCTAAAGAAGGTGGCCTAAAGTTAAAAGAAGTTGCTTGTCGATTTATTGAAGGTTATTCTGCTGCGCATGCAAAACATGGGCCTATATCTTTAGTGAGAGAAGGTTATCCTATAATATTTATTGCTCCTCCAGATGAGACATATGAGCGCCTAATAGGTAATGTAATGGAGTTCAAGTCGAGAGGTGGTAAAATTATTTCCTTAGTTGTAGAAAATGATAAAAAAATAACTCAATTAAGTGATATTACGATTCGAATTCCACAACCAGAAGATAAATACCATGCTCTTTTTAGTCCGATCACTTTTATCCCTGCTTTACAATTATTAGCTTATTATGCGGCATTGGAGCATAATTTAGACCCTGATAAACCTTTAAACCTTGCTAAAACAGTTACAGTACACTAAATTTTAATAAAATAGATTTTCTTTCTTTTTAATACCTTCAAATGGGTCATAATAATAAAGAGTATTAGGAGGAACATCTTCCTCAACTAATGTATTTGCCCCTATTACAGAATTTTCGCCAATCATTTTTCCACACATTACACTGGTGTTAATACCAGTTTGTACATTCGGGCCAATAAACGCTCCTAATTTTCTCCTGCCTGAATCAATTATTTTCCCCTCAATCTTAACCTTCACACTTTTATTATCGAATCTTAAATTAGATATTTTTGAACCAGCGCCAAGATTTACATTTTCGCAAATAATTGAATCTCCAACGTAATTGAAATGAGGAGCGCTTGAATTTGAGAAAATTAGAGAATTTTTAACTTCACTTGTACCTATATGACAATTATCTTCTATAGAAGTATAGGGTCTTATAAAGGCATTGGGTCCAATTAATGTATTTTTCCCTATATAACATGGTCCTTGGATATAACTACCCGATTTAACATTTGTATTTTTCCCAATATAAACATTTCCGAAGATTTGAACATTTTCTTCAATATCACCTAATATTTTCTTTCCTATTCTTTCCAAAACAAAAGAATTTGATTCAAATAGTTGCCATGGTAAGCCAATATCGCTCCAAAAATGATCTTTTATAATGCATCCTAAAATATTCCCATTTAATTGATGTATTAAAATTTCCAATGAATCTGTTAATTCATATTCTCCCCTTATTGACTTTTCTGTTTTTTCAATCGCTTTAAATATCAATGGATCAAAAATATAAATTCCTGCATTTGCTAGATTACCTAGATTTAATTCTGGAAGAGGTTTTTCAGTAATCTTTTCTACAAAACCATCAGATTTAAGCGTGACTATTCCATAATCTTGAGGATTATTTACTTCTAATAAGGACATTAATACTTCAATTTTGGTTTCTTTAAATTTCTCTAAAATATCTTTAAAAATTTTTGGTTCTATCATTAAATCACCGTATGTCAATAAGAATGGCTCATCTTTAACAAAATTTTTAGCATAATTAACGGCATTTGCGGTTCCTAATAGCTCTTCTTGAGCAATATAATCAATTTTAACATCAAATTTACCTTGCCCATTACCGAAATATTCTCTAATAGCTTCTTTTTTATATCCAACTATTAATAGAATCTCATTTATTCCTGCATCTTTTAGTCCTAAGATTGTATATTCAAGTATTGGTTTCCCAGCAAGAGGGATCATTGGTTTAGGGCGAGAAGAAGTTATAGGCATTAATCTCTTTCCTTTACCTGCCGCTAATATAACAGCTTTCATAAAAGAAATTAATTGATTATACTATTAAAAACTTCTTACATCTCTCTCTAAGGTAGTTACAGTTTATTAGTTCATTATTAACTAGATTTCATTATATTAAAAATATGACCCTTCCACGCATCTAATTCAATATACAAACCATATTTATACAAATTTTCTCCATTGTATGTGTAAGATATCTGAGTAAGTAAATCTGTGAAAATCCATTTATAAGTATCGAAATGGAATGGACTTATCCTTACATGAGCTTTTGAAGAATTTGGACTGTAATTAACAACTATAAGCCGATAGTTATCATTAATCCACCATAAATAAGAAATTATGTTTGAGAATGAAGAATCATCTGAACTTACAGATTCTGTTTTACATAAAGACCAACTAGCATTCTCGAATTCTCGTCCGGGTATTGACTTTAATAAATCTTGATAAAAATCAAAAATATTTTTATTAACTTCTTCAAAAGGTCTTCTTCTTAATTGAACTGGTAATTTTGTTTTATAACCATAAGTCTGACCTTCATGTATTAATCTTGCTCCTGGTAAGGTATAAGTGATAATCGCCGCTGCTTTTGACCTTTTTTCCCCAAATTTCTCAACAGCCCTTAACTCATCATGATTTTCAATAAATCTTATAAGCTTGCTTTGATAAGCCCATTCTGCTTTTAAATGGTCTTTAAGAGTATTTGCATTCTCATAAGCTAATCTTTCATACAATCTTTTATCATAACAGAAATCAAATCCCTGTTGCTGAAGCTCCCATTCCATATCCCAATATACTTCTGCTATAAATAAGAAATGAGGGAATCTTTTTTTTATTGCGGGAATTATTTCTTCCCAAAATTCTTTTTCAGGAGGGGGACCTGTTTTTTTATTCCATGTTTTACTAAAAACTTTATTAGTCATTAACATAGCCATATCACATCTGACTCCATCACAAATTTCAGCAATACCTAGTAGAGTATTAATTATTTTTTGACGAGCTGCTTCTGAGAAAGCATTAATTTGAATTGTATCTGTCCATGGAGGAAAATTAGGATCCCTTCCATAGGCAAAAATTTTCTCTGAAATACTGAAAAATTCATATGGATGAGTCATTAAATCCTCTAAAGTTCCCTGAATAAATAAATCTGGTTCAAATGTCCATAAAGAATCGATCGAAACATGATTAGGAACAAAATCTAATATTAATCGGATATTTTGTTCAGATAATCTTTTTCTTATAGCCTTTAAACCATCTATCCCACCAATATTTTTATCTATATGATAGTAATACACAGAATATGGTGATCCTACTACATCATCATCACTAAAATCATGAAGAGCATTACGATATTCTCTCTGTAAATCAGGATGTTCAAGAGCTATTTTTCTACTAGCAGGACTTCTTTCCCACACTCCCATAAACCATATAGCATCAAAGAATCTTATCTCTTGATTAAAAATTTCATCAGGAATATTCTTTAAAGTAATAGATTTATTGACAGTCTCAGAAAGAAAGTAAAGCCAAGGCCAAGTATTTATTTCAAGAATTTTTGGATTTCTAACCCATTCTGTATTTTTTGTTAACATCTTTATTAATAGCTTAAATTTGATTAATTAAAATGATGAATTTAAATTAGATTTCTTTATATATATAAAATAAATACATATAAATTTCTTTGTTATCATATTTATTAATAGAAAAAAAAAATAAAACACATAAAAATGAGTGAGGAAAAAGAAGCTTTACGGAAGCTGATAATGTTGATATCAGACTTGCGTGCAAAGGATGAGGAGAGATACGAAGCGCACGTTAATTTCATGAAATGAAAACGGATTTCCTGAGTTCACATGATTGAAACAATCAAAATGATTGGTGCGATTGAATCTCAGATGAATAAACATTGGAGTACTGTGTTGGAATCATTAAAAGAGTTAAATGAAAATATTAGTGCCAATTTAGATTCACTACTTACGGGGATTAATCCTAAAGGATTAAGAGAAACATCAAAATCTTTAAAAGAAATAATGGATACTATGAATAAAAGTGTTCAATCGATGAATCTCGAAAAAGTCTTAAGCGAATTAAAAGTTTTGAAATCAGGAGCGGTTTCCTACGTACCAGCAGCACCAATTACAGTAGGACAACAACCAGAACCTATTTCTGCTGATATCAGTTTAAAGCCACCAATATTAGAAGCTCCTGGAGGAGGAACAACAACCAAAGCGAGTGGTGAACCAGAATGGGAAGATCCCCATGAAAAAGCAAAAAAGGAAAAAGAAGATCAACATCTACTAAAGCCATCAGATTTTTTTGGTTCATAGATTTCTAACTGAATAATTCCATAAATGATGTTAATTTAGCTTTTGCTTGTTCAAGATCTTCGCCTATCTTCTTAAAATTTATTCCAATTGAAGGTATTCTGAGTTCATTTCTGATTTTATTTCTCAATAAATTATAGCAATTAGAATCTATATGACAATCAGCAAGTTGGTTAATAATTACACCATCAACTCGTACATTTTTAACATACTTTTGGTAAGAATTGATTAATGTTTCGCAATTGCTTAAACATAATAATCCTTTATTTGAGGCTCTCAAAAGGAAACGAGCATACTCTTCGATTGGATTAGAATCCTTAGAAACAGGAATTTCTTCTAATAATCCTAGTAAATCCCAATCTGAATAAATTATTTTCCCTCCTAATTCATATATAATTTCTTGAGTTTTGGGTTCCCAACCATTGAATATTGGAGTTAATAAAATCCTTGGTCTGTCAGAGACATTCATCCCCACACCTCTTTCTATACGTTCCCTCATCTCATTAACTAATTGACTAATATTTTCTAAATATCTCTGGGCATTGGAATTGTAATCTTGGAAAGATATTGTTAATAATGCTAAAATTTCTGCAAAGGTTGCAGGATTACAAGGATAGAAATCTGAATTGCCAATATCATAAATAATTGTTTTATAGTATCTTTTTACTTGGTTTCCGATTCGGAATTGTTTTTTTAAGCTATTATCAGTAACAACATTCCCAGTAATGTTTTCTAATTCTTTTATGACGTTTTGAATATTATTTACCATGATTTCTAAGCTATTATCCTCATTTTTTTTATTTATTGAAGGAATTTCTAACCAAACTTGATTTGGTATTATCGATCTTAATGATTTTAAATACTGATTGTATTTATCACATCTTATAGAAAAGTTAAGTGTGCAATCGCAATTATTTACTTCTGAAACATGCATTCCATAAATAGATTTAAGACCAAAGCAAAAATCTGAAGTTACATTCTTTTCAACAGCTAAATCGTATAGAGAATTATATTTTTCATTGATTGAATTAATCACATCATTTAAAACATTATCTACTATTTTTAAAAAATCAATTTGCCTCACAATTCCTAGTAATTTAGTTGTAAGATTCCAACCGAAAAGACTTGTTGCTGAATTTAATGCAAGTAGATACATATTAATTTTAAACTTTTCCATACGAATTGGAAAAACTGGGATTGAATCTGCTGCAAAAACTAAATCTGGGAAACCAGAAGCAACAGATATTAATGTTTTTCTTTCTTTTGTTTTTTTTTTTTGTAAATAATCTCTACCCGTTAAGAAATTATATGCAATTTTTAGCACAGAAGTAAAGTTTACAACATCATCAGCGTATATACTCATTTTACTAAGTCTATAATAAATTAAATACTTATTTTTGATACTAAAAAATATACAATTTAAATTAAATCATAAAATTCTAATAAAATTTATTAGAACAAATTAATTTAACAAAAGATTCTTTAAGAAAAATACTAAAATTTTGTACTTTTTTCCTTAAATGCCATTATTTAAAAAATTTCTATCTTGTATTTAATTATCGATTTTAATTATCAGATCCTCTGATAAATGTAATATATTTTATTTCTCACTATTGCATTCGATGTCGATAATTATATTTAATGAATCATAATTCAATTTTTATATTTTCTAAAACATTATCAATGATATTTTCAACTATTTCTTCACTTATTTCTTCAATTTCATCATAAAATTCTTCTTCTTCCTCTTCATCAATAATCTCATCGATTTCAGAAAAGTCATAAGTATTCTCAAAAATTCCTGTTTCACCATGAGTTACAATTTCATAGATAATGAAACCAATAAAACTAGTAAATAGTATTAAAAAAAACATATAAAATCCTTCTAGATTTCTTTTTTCCATATCTTTTTTTACCCTATTTGCTAAAATCAATCCAAGGCTAAACCAAATTAGAAAAGTAATTATACCTACAATAAGATCCCATATTAATGACTCACCATTCGGTATTGTATTAAATGTATTTTCTGATGTATAAACTTGAATTACTATTTTTTCTAATACATTTATTATAAGGCATCACCTGATGATTTTTAATTTAAATATTAAATTAATAATTCTACTTAACAAGCAAAGAAGTGAATATATAACCGTTACTTTAATAAATTAAAAAGATTTAAGTTCGTTTTATTATCCTTTTTATTAAATTTGTTGAAATTATATTAATCCATATAAATTATAAGAAATTTTATGATAACAAAGTGTTAATTATATGAAGATACTAATTTCTGTGTTGAGATTCGGTTAAAGTTTTAAGACATGTTCCCTGTGATATATTAATCATTCGATAATAAGTGTTTAAATATTTTTTATTTTTTACTCTTTTTGGACAAAAATGTTTTTCAGTTTTGTTTTAAATAAAATTAGTAGATATCTTTATTGTTAAAGATAAAAAAAAATAAAATATAAAATGAAATTAGTTTTCCAATTTTTTTTTTTCTCTTCTATTCAACAATTTTAACGTTCCAACCTTTAAAAAATTATTACCAAAAAATGCAATGAATGCAAATACCCAAATAAAACCTGCTAATGCCCACCCTATAGGTGACATAAAAATACCCACAGCAGCAAAAATAGTTGCAATTACTTGAGTTGATTCACAGGTGATAAAGAGTATTTTTGATGGAAAAGGGCGTTTCCAAAAATTATCCTCCTCTGTTCTAGTGAGATATATTGTCATATGTCCTGCTACAGTTAATTTCAAAAAGATAAATGTCTGAAGAGTTGCTACATCTAGCTGAAATACAAATCTTCCAATCAAAAATATAGTAAAACTAAAACCAACTCCTGCAATACCTAAAACAGATGATAAAATCAGAATTTTCTGCATTCTCCATCTAACTGGTTTTGTGGCTATTCTTGTATTATCAAATGCAATTGTCATTATTGGAATGTCATTTAAAAGTGCTAAGATAACGATCATAACAGCTGTTATGGGGTAAAAGGAAAAAACAGTAATAGAAAGAACCAAAAAGATGAGAATTCGAACAGTTTCCGCAATTCTATATGCAGCATAACTTTTCATTCTAGCAAAAATTTTTCGACTCTCTTCTGTAGCTTTAATTATCACAGAGACACCAGGATCTGTCAATACAATATCAGCAGCAGATTTCGCTGCATCTGTTGCATTAGAAACTGCAATACCAATATCAGCTTTTTTTAAGGCAGGAGCATCATTAACCCCATCTCCTGTCATTCCAACTACATGATCTTTAGTTTGTAAGAGATCAACAATATGATATTTATGCTCTGGATACACTTCTGCAAATCCTTCAGCATTCTCAACTAAACTAATAGTTTCAGGATCATCTTTTCCTAAAATTTCTGAAGATACAACTATATTTGTTCCAATTCCTAGATTTCCTGCTATTTGTTTTGCAATCTCTATATGATCACCTGTTACCATTTTTATATCTATTCCCAAAGATTTAGCTGTTTTTATGGTCTCTTGTGAATCATCTCTTGGGGGATCATGAAGAGCAACAACTCCAATATAATCCCATATATTATTTTCTTTAGACATCGCTATACCTAGAGCCCTAAATCCTGCGGATGCAAAATCTTTTCCAAGCTTATTTACTTTATCTTGAAGATTTTGATCTCCTTTTACTAAGGATAAAATAACTTGAATTGCACCTTTAGAAACTTGAAATTCGCTATCCATTTCATCTTTTACTCTTGCCTCGGTTCTTTTTACGATTGGATTAAAAGGTTTGAATGATAATGGTGTATATTTTTGTAGGATAGAATTAATTTGTGTATTTCCCTTTATTTTATTAAAAAAAGCATCGTCAATAGGGTCTTTACTCTCTTCTTTTGATGCTAGACATCCATATAACAATACATCATCTTCTGAATACTTCCCAAATGGTATGATTTTTGCGACAGATATTTGATTTTTCGTAAGAGTCCCTGTCTTATCACAGCATAGAATGTCCACACTAGCGGCTTCTTCAATGGAAAGCAACCTACTTACAATTGCCTTTTTTTTAGCTAATTCTAGAGCTCCTACTGCCATTGAGACCATCATAACAGCAGGTAGTGCTACTGGAATTGCTGCTACTATTAAAACTAAAGCAAATTGGAGTAAAATTAAAAAGCTTTCAACTCTTACAATTCCTACGACTATTACTATTGCTACAAGTATAATTGCAATAATTATAAGGTAATTACCAATTTTTATAATGGCTTTTTGAAAATGACTTCTTGTTTTTGCTTCTTCGACTAATCTTGTTGTTTTTCCAAAGAATGTATTTAATCCCGTTCCAACAACTACACCATCCATTTCACCTTGGCGAATAATTGCCCCTTCATATCCCATATCTGATTTTTTTTTGTCAACTGGTAACGATTCGCCAGTTAAAACAGATTCATCTACTGTGAGATATTCTCCATCAATCAATTTTGTATCAGCAGGGATGATATCACCTAACCTAAGATGTACAATGTCCCCAGGGACTAATTCCTTTGAATCTATTTCTATCCATTTTCTATCTCGAAGAACCTTTGCTTTCAAAGCAAGCTTTTCTTTTAACAATTCTATTGCATTATCTGCTTTATTTTCTTCCCAGAACCGCACAAAACTATTAATTAAAAGCATTGCGATTATTATAATAAAATCATCCCATTCTTGTATAATAATGGAAAGTATAGCAGCAATCTCAATCATCCATGGAATAGGTCCCCAAAAATTTTTCAAAAACTTTACAATAGGGCGAACTTTCTTTTCTGGAAGTTCATTATAACCATATTTTTCTATTCTTGCTTTAGCCTCAACTTCGCTTAAACCTTCTTTATTTGTTGAAAGTTGTGAATATATGTTGTCTATACTTAATTCTTTTGATTTTTCAGAAGTTAAGATATTATTGATCAAAGTATTCATCTCAATAAATTATAATCTGTAAAATTCATTTTTTTCAGATAAATTTTTAAAATTATCATTCCTAAAAGAGAAAAGTTTCTTTATAAATCTATTATATTAAATCTATAAAGGAAAATCTTAAAGATAACCCTAAAATTTCTTAAATTTGTTTAGAACCTCTATAGCTTATTCTATAAAATTATAATTATTAATTTAAAGATAATTGAATTTTAATGAATAATACTTTTCCATAATGGTTGTTTTACTAATTTATAAGAATTCAAAGCATATTCTTCCATCATACGATTTGTATTGAAATATGCACCTAATTTTATTGCATATTTCATTCTATCTTGCCATTCACTCTTATTTTGATAAAATAGAGGGATAATTTCTTTTTCCAACTTATCGTACAAATCTTTTGCATCAAAAGAATCATCTGCAGTCTGTGCTTTTGGATCAGAAGGATCAGGGCCTATCGCCCATCCTGCTTTTTTATCAGACATATAATAACCCTCTATCCACCAACCATCTAATGTGGATAAATTAAGAACACCATTAATAGATGCTTTCATCCCACTTGTCCCACTTGCCTCTAAATATCTTCGAGGATTATTTAACCATAAATCAACCCCACTCACCAAAAGTTTTGCTAAAGAAATATCATAATTTTCTAAAAATACAAGTCCTATTCCATATGAATTCCATAAATAATTACTATACTCATGTATTTTGCTAATATATGATTTGGATTGTAAATCAGCAGGATGAGCTTTTCCAGCAAAAATTAATTGTGCTTTATTCTTAATAATTTTGGCTAATCGTTCAAGATCAGTAAAAATTAAAAGAGGGCGTTTATATTCAGCTATTCTTCGACAAAACCCGATTGTTAATAGTTTTTTATCAAATAAAATCCATGAATGTGAATTTTCATATTCAATCAGACGAGTTTTTGCTTTAATATGTGCTCTCCACAATTCATAACTATCTAAATTTAAAGCCCCTTCAAACAGGCTTAAATCATGATGCCAATCTCGAGTAAATTCTTCATTTAAAAAATCTCTCATATATGGTGATAACCAATATCCTATATGAACTCCATTGGTTATACTATTGATTTTATAGTTTGGAAACATTTTAATTGAAACTTCGGTATGTTTTTTTGAAACTGCGTTAATATAACCACTTGAATTTAAAGCTAAGATCGTCATATTAAGTGCATTTTTTCCCCCAAACTCATGGATTTGATCTGGTAAACGATTTCTAAAAACATCATGCGCTAAATTATAATCAAATTCCTCAAGACCTGCCTTTACTGGAGTATGAGTCGTAAATACGCAATGCTTTTTTACCTCCTCAAGAGTTTTATATTTTTGTAGAAGTTCAAAGATTAAAAAAGCAGCATGTCCTTCATTAAGATGATATGTTTTTATATTATGATATCCAAGTTTTTCTAACATTCTATACCCACATATACCAAGAATCATCTCTTGAACTATTCGCTGAAACGGATTTGCGTCATATAGCATATGAGTTAATTTTCTTTGCCATGGCTCATTTTGATCGAGATCAGTGTCTAATAATATTATAGGTATTTTATACCCATTTCTACCGATAATTTCGTACTTCCAAGCTTCAACTTTAATAGATTTATCTTGTAGTTCAAGAATTACTTGTTGATCTATTTTTTTAAAATCGATGCTAAAATCCCATTCCATTTCTTTTTCGATTTGTTCTCCATTTGGTCCAATTTGTTGATAGAAATAACCCGCATCATATGTTAAAGTAACTGCTATCATAGGTAAACCCATATCGGCTGCGGATCGAAGTGCATCGCCCGCTAAAATTCCTAAACCTCCAGAATAAATAGGAAAACTACTTTCTAAAGCAATTTCCATGGAAAAATAAGCAATTTCTTGATTTTTTTCATCATCTTTCATTCTTATATAACTCTATTTTTTTTCTTTTTAAATGATAAAGAGTAATATTATTCTTACTGTTATAAGAATATCCTCTAAAAAAAATAAATCTAGAAATCCTAATTAAAGAATAATTTTTTTTAAATCCCTAAATGTATTGCTTTAACTTAAAAAAAAGCGATTTAAGCACAATTTGAATTTATAAAATTTTATACATATCTTTAAAAAGGCATTTATCTGAATGAGAGGACAAATAAAAACGAGAATTTTTAGAGTATGGCTGGAGATTATACGATAATATATTGGATCCTTTTCTACTTAGCAATTTTATTATCTATTTTAGGATTATTTTACATTCTTTGGATAATGAAAAAACTAAGACATGAACATAATGGCTCAGAAGAAATGGTGAAAATTCACAATTTAATAAAGTTGGGTTCAAATACATATTTAAAAAGACAATTTAAGACAATAAGTATTGTTTTACTAATTCTCTCTGTAATTCTTTTCTTTGTTAATATTCCTTTAGCGGTCTCCTTTATAATCGGGGCAATTACATCTCTTTTAGCAAGCTATATAAGTATGGCTGCATCAACTTTATCAAATGTTAAAGTAACACAAGCATGTAAAAGTGACTTAAATAAAGCTTTGAAAATAGGATTTAATGCAGGAATGGTTATTGGTGTTTCAGTAATATCTATATCTTTATTGGGAATTAGTGTTTTATTTATTTCATTTAATTTTAATGTTCAAAATATTATAGGTTTTGCATTTGGAGCATCTTTCTCAGCACTCTTTGCTCAATTAGGTGGAGGAATATATACTAAAGGTGCTGATATTGGGGCTGATTTAGTAGGTAAGCTTGAATATGGATTACCCGAAGATGATATAAGAAATCCCGCTGCTATAGCTGATAATGTGGGAGATAATGTAGGAGATTGTGCAGGTAGAGGAGCAGATCTTTATGAATCTTCCTCAGCAAATAACATTGCTGCTATGATTATTGGAGTAACTTTAAGTGTTATTACAAATAATCCAATATTCATCATTTTTTCCTTGATCTCAAGAGCTTTAGGTAATATTGCGGGTATATTGGGAGGCTTTTTTGTAAAAATTAAAGAAAAAGATAAATCTCCAATCGCCGCATTTGCTAGAAGCCTTAGCATTACAGCATTAATTAACATCATATTTTTTCTTATACTAACATTGATTTGTTTTCCAAAAGGTTGGTTATTCTTATTTATCTCTTCTATTTTAGGGATAGGTTTAGGTTTATCAACTTATTTTATTGTGGATTACTATACATCTTCAAGATATAGACCAGTAAAAAATGTGATTAAAAGTTCAGAAACTGGAGCAGCTACCAATGTCATAAGTGGTTTTTCACTAGGATTAGAATCTCCTACAATTCCAGTAATCTCATTTGTGTTAGGAATTATTATTAGTTTTTTCCTTGGAGAGCAATATGGGCTTTCTAATAGTATAAATCCCTACTTAGGGGGAGTATTTGGAATTACAATAGCAACAATGGGTTTATTATCAATTACAACTATAATTTTAGCTTTTGATGGTTTTGGACCTGTATCTGATAATGCTGCAGGAATAGCCGAAATGTCCCATCAGGGAGAAGAAGTAAGATATAATTTAGATAAGTTAGATGCTGTTGGTAATACAACAAAAGCTTTAGCAAAAGGTTTTGGTATTACTTGCGCGGCTTTATCTGCTATAATATTATTTGAAGCCTATTTGGAAGAAATTAAGATAATCGATGTTAATCTCTATCATCCTATTGTCTTATGTTCACTATTGATAGGAGCAATGATTCCTTTTATTTTTTCAGCATTAGCAATTAGATCTGCGGGAGTAGCAGCATATGGGATGATTAAAGAAATTCAAAGACAATTCAACGAAGATCCTAGAATACTTGAAAACAAGTCATTGCCAGACTACGAAAAATGTATTGATACTGGTACGAAAATAGCTTTAAAGCAAATGATTTTTCCTGCATTACTACCTACATTGACTCCCATAATTCTTGGATTTTTATTCGGTCCTGTTGCTCTAGCTGCATTTTTAATATCTGGAACGATATCTGGAATTATATTGGGATTTGTTTTAAATACAGGTGGAGGTGCTCTAGATAACACAAAAAAGGCAATTGAGGGAGGACTTCTAGGAGGGAAGGGTTCTGATGCCCATAATGCTTCTATCATAGGTGATACATTCGGTGATCCTTTAAAAGATACTGCGGGTCCATCTCTCCATATCCTTGTCAAAGTAATAAATACAGTTTCAATAGCTTTTGCTCCTATCTTTCTGGCTGTTGGACCATTAATCATATTATAAAAAAATTTCTAAAAATCATAAAATATATAATAAAACTCTACAATGGTGGTGAAATATAACGACAGATAAAATTATAAATGAATTAATTGAAATGCTTATAGAACATTCAAGAGCTATGTATTCTATAATGAGTGATATGGGTGTTTTTTATGTAAATTGGGTAGAAAACTCAAAATCTAATAAAGAGATATTAGAAAAAAAAGCAATAAAATTGAAATTTGACATAGAAAAAGCCACATCGATAAAAAATCAAACAATTAAAGATTTTTCTGAATTAGTAACGTTCGGATCGGGAGATTTGGTTATTTTACTTCAGAAGATGGATAATTTATCAAATCTAACTTTGAAATTTGTTGATTTATTAATGTACATTGAATTAGGAAAAGTAGATTCCGAAATGAAAAGAATGTATCATAAATCAATCAATGAAATTTTAGAAATGGTAAAATTATTAAAGGAATCAATTAAATTATTGCGAGAAAATCCTAATAATATAATTTTTAATATAAATAAGATTCATGAGCTTGCCAACTCTACAGATAAGATATTCCATCAATTTTTGCATTATCTATATAAAGATAAAGATGTGGAACTTAGAAATTTATTAATAATTCGAGATAGTGTTATAACTTTAGAACAATTTGTTGATAAAATTAATCATATAGCAGAGATCCTTAGAGTTTTGCATTATGAATAAAGATATTATGTTTAATAAACATGAATTTTATCCAAAACAGTATAAATCGTAGTTTTATAAATTTCGTGAAAATCTTGTTGAGGAATAATCTGTTTTATTTTCTCTATAAGACTCTCAATTTTTTCTACTTTAATATTAGAAACTCGTTCGAAAATATCATGATCATATTTATGAAGAAAAATAGTAAACTCTATTCTAAGATTAAACTCTTTTACCTTATCTATAATTTCCTGTAAAAAGTTTAACGTTAAATCATAACTCTTTAAATCTTGAATATCAATAACAAAAAATATTTCTTCCGTATCAGTAATATAGTTATTAAAATTTTTTAAAAATTCATTACGATAAGCTTCTTTACCATTAAAATCCCAAATACGAAATTTTATATTATCCTTTTCTAATTTGAAAATATTAGGACTTTTAGTATTATTAAAAGAGATAAAGTCAGATAAATTAAATTTACCAATAAAATTTAAGATAATAGATGTTTTACCACTTTTTTCTAAACCTAATACTAAAATTTTTCTCTTTTTTGATTCAATATTTATAGACATAATTGATTTTTAAATATTATAGACGTTAAAGTTCCTTTCGTTATTTTAATTTTTCGATATTATCTGAATCAATTAATCTTTGAAATTTGTATTTATGTAGCTCAATAACAATTGAGTTAATAGCTGAAATTACTCTGAAAATATTATAGAATTTTATAAAATATTTTTTAATACTCCCATTTCGTTTATGAAAGATAATATTTGCTTTTTGTAATTGTTTTAATAGTTGAGATGTATAAGATTGACTAATGTCTAAAGCTTCTTCGATTTCTTTTGAAGTTTTTTCACCATTTTTTAGAAATTTAATAATTTCTAATTTATATGGATCACTTAATAGTTTTAAAAATTCTGATGTAGCTTCTGTTAATTCATCCATTCTTATATTTCCCCAAATATCAATTATTCTTTATATCTAAGAAATAAATTCTACAGAGATATAGTCAAACCTTTATCTCTATAAATAAGATGATTAAATATTTAAATATAACGAATTAAAGATATCATGATATCACAAAATAATAATATTTAAATATCATGATATCACTATATTATAATAAACTAGAGATAAAAAAGCTTCTAAAAATAATTAGTAATACAAATGAAAAGAAAAGAGGAAATTGATTGATTATGGTTAATGAAGCATTAATTATGGATGATATTGATAAAAGAATTGTTCAATTTATTCAAAGAGATCCTACTACAACTCATACACAAATAGCAAAAAAAATCAATAGAAGTCAACCAACTGTAGGAATGAGGATAAAAAAACTTGAAAAATTAGGAGTATTACAATTTCAAGCTGGCCTAAACCTAAAAAAGACAGATTGTTATTTAGCAAAGGTAAGTTTTCAATCTTCTGATCCCGATATTATCATACAAACAGTTAAAACCTGTCCATATATGATCCACGGATATAGAGTAAGTGGAATTTCAAATTTTGTTATTATTATTGCTCATTCTAGTTTAAAAGGCTTAGATCAAATTGTTAATTATCATTTTAGACATAACCCTAACGTAAGGAAAATTAAAATTGAGATAATTATGGATATTATCAATGAATTTGTCATTCCAGCTGATTTCAGAGTTAGATCATGTAATTGTATTGAAAACAAAAAGAATGAAACATTGAAATCATAAAGAAGAGGGGTCAAAATTGAAAATTTTTATGGATTTTGATAAATCAAACTCAAAAATCAATATAAACTATTTTATAGAAGATTTTAGAATTCAGATAAAAACACCCTTAAAAAGTGAGGATAATGATGAAAATAGCATAATCGTTTTGAATAGGGTGGATTTTTCAAATACAATATTTTTAACTTCTATTAGATAATTTGAATTTAAAAATACTATGTGATAAAAATGGAGCGTATAAAAACTTTAAAAAACTATGATGGAGACTTTTTAAAGAAAAAACAACTAAAATGTTGTGCAAATCCAAATATTATTTCTTCAAATGAATACATAGTTTGTTCTAATTGTGGAACTGTCCAATCAAGGATAATTTCTTATAAGCCCATAAAGAAATTCTTTTTAGATGGAAAAATAACTTATAATCATACGGAACCTATCCGTTCTCTAATTGGCCCTCGCACAATTATTAAAGGTAATCTAGATGGAAAAGGAAATTATTTATCTCCAAAAGCGTTAACAAACTATAAGAGATTATCTAAAATAAATACAGGATTAGTAAATGGTTTTGAAAGGAATTTATGGATTGCTTTGCCAAAATTAAATTTTGCTAAATCCTATTTTAATCTCCCAAATTATATTATCGAAGATACTCTTAAGATTTATATTTCCGCTGCCAAAAAAAAATTAACACTTGGAAGAACAATTAATGGAATTCTTAGTGTTTCCCTTTATTTTGCCCTAAAATTCCATGGTAAACCAATAATTATTAAAGAATTACTTACTGCTTTTCAAATTTCTAAAAAAAAATTTATTTATTGTTATAAAGCAGTTATTAATAGCATTATTCCAAATTTGAATATGAGGATATATAATTTTACTCCTCAAGAATATATAAATAAATTTTACGAGGAATTAGATTTATCTATTAATTGTCGGAATATAGCCATGAAATTGGTTGAAGATAGCAAAAATAGAGGATTAAAAATTTCAGGTAAGGATCCTAAAGGAATTGCTGCAGCATCTCTGTATATTTCTTCAAAAGAAAATGATGAATTCCGAACACAAAAACAAATATGTAAAATAGCTAATGTGTCTGAACTTACTTTAAGAACGAGACTAAAAGAAATAAGTACTTTAATTTAATTACTTTTAGTTTTCAAATTTTGTTAAGAATAAAGCAAAAAATAAAAAAGATTTAATCTTTTTTTATCTCACTACTAAAATATCACAGGGGATGTGTCTTAGAACTTTTTCTGCAACAGATCCTAATAATATTTCTTCTAAAAGTGAATGAACTCCTTTACTCCCAATTACCACAAGATCAATATCTTCTTCTTTCACTGTTTTTTTAATGTAAGATACAGGATGATCGTCATAAACTAAACGTGGTTCAACCTTTATTCCCTCGTTATTGAAAATTTCAGTTGTTCTATCCATAATGGCTTGTGCATTCTTTTCATAAACAATTTTTATTCGTTCTAAATCTGGATCTGAAATGCTATATATATGATTCATACCAACTGTAAATGAAGGTCCCATAAATGGGCTATTACCAGGTATTGTATGATGTTCTACGGAATGAAATACAATTATTTCACATTTATTTAATTTAAAAAGTTCAATTACTTTCAAGATTGCTTTATATGAATGTTCTGATCCATCAATTCCAATTAAAATTTTCTTATAAATATTAAATCACCTCATTGAAACTTTATTGTAAAAACTATTAATCACTTATTAAAACATAATGTCTATAATTTGAAGGTAAAAATATTGCATATTTTAAAAATTAACTAAAAAAGAGATTTAAAATTAACAAGTAAAAACCATAAAATTTAAACTAAAAATTAAGATTAAAATTAAAAATAAAAAATTTATTTTTTTAGATTATTCAGAAATTACTTATCTATTTTGAAGTCCTTAATATGTTTAAATCTTCCTCCTAATATATTTACCATATCAGAAGGAACAACAATCCATGCCCCTCTTTCTTTCATGGATTCGTAAAGAATGTTCATCGCTCTTAAATTTAATGCCACTTCATCACTCTCATAAATATTAGCTGCGTTAATAAATTTATTTGCAATTTGTTCCTCAGAGCCAGCAAGTATAACCCTTGCTTGGCGTTCTCTTTCAGCCTGTGCTTGTCGACTCATTGCATCTTGTAATGCTGTAGGAATTACAACATCCCTAATTTCCACAGAAATTGATTTGACACCCCATTCTTCAGTTCTCTCATCGATTATTCTTTCAAGATCATGCGAAATTTCTTCTCTACCTGCTAGCATTTGACTCAATTCTGTTTTTCCAATTATGTCTCGTAATGAAGTTTGAGCTGCCCAAGAAATTGCAGTTCTATAATCTTGAACACGAAGCGAAGCTTTGTAGGAATCTACAACTTTCCAAAACAATACTGCATCAACATTAACAGGTACATTATCTTTTGTTAAAGTTTGTTCAGCAGAAAACGTCGTTGTGATTATTCTTATATCGAGAGAAAATGGAATTTGATAAAAAAATGGAAAAAGCCACATAATACCAGGTCCTCTCATTTTTTTAAACTTTCCTAATAATAATGTAGGTATTCTAATCCATTCGGGGATAATGTATAATCCCATAAATATAAATCCAATAAAAATCATAGAACTAAGGCCAATAATTAACAAAATAATAAATGAGATCTCAAAAAAATTCATAGCAATTAAAAGACTTATTAATATAATAATTCCAAAAATGAATAGGAAATATCCTATTCCTCGTATTACACTACCACCAATTAAATTTATTTTATTATATAATGACATTTTTATCAAATATTAAATATTGAACTCTTATCAGATAATTATCTTTATAAACATAGGTATAAAATTTCATAAGAAAGAAGATTAAGATTTTATTTTGCCAAGAAATAATTTTATTAAATCCTAATTGAAAACTCTAAAAATATTTAAGAAATTAATTCTAAGTACTCTAATGATTTGTGTGTGAAATATAGTTATAAAACGTCATTATTTCTATTCCTATAAGAACACATCCAAATGAAATTTTCAATAATCTTTTCTCCTACCGTCCTCGTTTTTTCTGCTATCCTCTCATTAAATAAACTTGGATGAAAATAATAAGGATTATGAGTCTCAGGATGAAATTGAAGGGCAAAAATAGGTTTTTGCATATGTTTCATATACTGTATCATTTCATAACCTAATGTTTTGGAAGTACTAAGAATTTTAAAATTTTTTTGAATTTTACAATCATTAGGAGATACAAAGTCAAGGTGATGAACATTCACAGGGATATTTTTTTGAGTTATTAACTCGTCTGTTTCTTTAAGTAAAATAAAAATTATCTTTCCATCTAATCCAAAAAGCCTCATCCTACTTATTTGAGCCTCATACGCATAAGCAACTAGATGAAATCCAAAGCATAATGCAAGGATTGGTATTTGATTAATTTGCTGAATTAAATCTAATTGAGATTTGAATTTTTTTTTTAATCTCTCTTCATAATAAAAACTAGAGACATTTAATTCTGAGCCAGAGAGTATAATCCCATCATAAAGTTCTATCATTTCTGTTTTAAATTGAGTAAAATGGATAGTTTTTAACTCTACATCAGCTATACAGTTATTTATAATAGTTTCTATTCGTGTTATTCTATCTGTGGGAAGACCTCGAGAATAATTATCTATAAGGAGTATTTGGTTTTTTTTTTCCACTTCTAAGGAATTTTTTTCATTCATTAATATCCACCTATAATCTATATGTAATTTTTAATTAGAATCTCAGAGGGGTAATACGTATAAGCTTCTGCTTCTCGTCCATCTTGTAAATTAACATTTACTGTAATTCTATGATATAACTTTCCCTCACCTTCAATCATATCAATCTGATTAATGAGAGATTCTCCAACACCATAATATATTTCTCCTTCAACACTAGATTTATTGTCCTTAATGATTAATGGAAACCCCAATGATGGAGGCTCCAACTTTTTATAATTTAATAAAGTAGCTTTCTCATATTTCAACCCTCTTAGGATAAAATTTCGGCTTTGACCATGCTGTAATGTACCATAGACAAAAATTCTATTACATTTAACATTTTTATAATTTTGTTGTTTCATTTTATTCATATTTTTAGTATTATTAATTAGAAGAAAAAATCTCCAAACAATCTATCAATTAATGACTCTGATTCAGATTGTCCTCTTAATATACGATCATTTTCCCTTAGTGGTATTCTAAGATTTTGTACAACAAGATTATTAACAACTCGTATCCCATTGAAATTAGTAACCATACCATCAATATCATCATAGGAAAAATCATATTTTGCTTCTAAAGTTCCTCGAACTTGTGTACCGGCAGTAATTTTATACCGATTTCCTCTCCGATCAGACACAATTCTGGGTTCTACTAATTCCATAAGAACATATGTTTTTCCTTGTTGTCTTAATTTTTCTATTTTTCTTGTTTGAAATTCAATATTGAGTTCCTTTTGAGAGTCATCAATTTGAAATTTTCTTTCAGGTAAATTTTTAATATTAATACCTAAGTAATCTTGAAATTTCTTAGTTTCTTTTATCCATCTTGAAATACTTGTTTCTAATGACTCATTAGCTCCATTAAATCTCCTGAAAACTGCTTTAGTCCCATTTGCTATTGCATTTTCTAAATTAGCATTATGATAAGGATCTTGAACAATTTCACCAGTTAATTGAAGCTCGATCGCGTGAATGGCAGAAGTACAGCAAAGATAAGCTAAATCGAGCAAATCTTCAGTATTATATTGTACGTCAATTACACGGATTTCAATTCGATTTCTCGAGGGTAATTCATCATTATCATCGCTTATGTTAGTAAACGGACCTCTTGGAGTGATATCTACTAAGCGATCTCCACGAGTATTAGTAATAACCTTTTTAGAAAATTCATCTTCTTCAAACCCTATTTTGAGTTTATATCTCATTCGGCCATAATATCGCATGGGGATCAAAGCTGGACGATTTTCAGGAATCTGTATCAATGCAAATCCATTCGATTTAAGGACAGTACTGTTGGCACATCGATTACTAGCAATATTATTCCAATTCCCTCTATATACATGCGAATTTGCTGAAATTCCAATTATTTCTGGAAGATAGTCCCACAAGTAATTATAAACTACTCTCATCTCTTCAGGAGTCATCAAACCGCCCTTCTTTTGAACAGAAACGTTAATGTGAGTGCCTGAAATTGGATTTGGGTCACTCTGTATTGGATGTAGACTTTGAGCAAGTATCTTTACTCCAAGTTGTTTCGCCGCTTCAATTAATAATTTCCTTCCTTCTTTTACTGCTTGTTCCAATGATGTAGGGGGTAGAGGTAAAGTAACATACTCTATTTGTGAAGGTGAAGGTTCGGCATCTAATCCTCGGATCTTAACTTGAAGTGAATTAAGGAATTTTTGATCTTTTTCAAGAATTTCGGCTGATTTTACCATTATATCATCTGCAACTTTTGCTAACCTTCCATTTTTATTAATAATAAGAAATTCTTCTTCAATTCCACATAAAACTTGATAATCTTTATAAATTTCTGAATCAAGTTCTTCTCTTTTTTCATGAAATAACATGAAATTTAACGCCTAATCATTTAATTAATCTCTAGGTTAATAGAAAGAAATTATTATTATATAATTATTAAACTTTTTTTAAAAAATACTAATTAAACATTTCCATGAAAGCCCCTAAGCGAGTTTTAACTTGTTCGACATTCTCGCCAATTTTATTAAAATTTAGAGCTATACTTGGAATTTCTATTTCTCGACGAATTTTTTCCTTTAACATTGTGAAACAATTGGATACTGAATGGCATCCAAAAAGCTGAATAAAAACGAGACCATCAGCATTTAATTTTTTTGCAATCCTCATATACGAATCCGATAGAGCATCATTGTCGCATCCAATTCCATTTACTGTTGCATTCATCAAATAATGAGCATAAGCTTCTACTGGATCAGATACTTTATTTATGGGGATATCTTCTAAAAGCAATAACATATCCCAATCTGCATATAAAGCCCGACCTCCTAATTCATAAATTATGTCATGGCTTTTTGGTTCCCACCCACCAAACATAGGTGTAATTAAAATACGTGGCATATTCCCAACATCCATACCAATTTTATTTCTGATTCTCTCTTTCATCTCCTTTACTAATGATGCCATATTATCTCGATATCGGACTGCATTAGAATTATAGTCCTGAAAACTATTATTTAATATTACTAATATTTCACTAAAAGTAGCGGGATTGCAAGGATAAAAATCAGATGAGCTTATTTCATAAAGAATCGTTTTGTAATAATTTCTTATATCATTAGCAACTTGAAAATGATTTCTTAGTATATTTCGATCATATCTATTTCCGCTTACTTTTTCTAATTCTTCAATAGCTTCATAAAGATTCTCAGTAAGTAATTCTAATGCATTCCCAATGTTTCTTGGAGGGACATCAATCCAAATCTGTTTAGCTGGATTAGCAACTGTCTTCAATGATTCTAAATATTTATTCCAAGCACTACATCGAATAGTATAATTTAATGTAGCTTCTACATTCTTTCCTTTACTGACATGCATTCCATAGAGAGACTTTATCCCATAACAAAAGTCAGTAGGAACACCATTTTCTATTCCAAGATCATACATTTCATTATACTTTTTATTTACCGTATCTATTACATTTTCAATAATTTCATCTATAATTTTGTTCACATCCCCAATACCAAGATTTTTTATAAATCCTAAAAAATTTGCAACATTTTTCCAACCAAAAATATTGGAAGCAGAACCCAAATATGTTAAATATTTATGCATTTCAAAATTATGCATTCTAATTGGAAAAACAGGAACTAAATCTGGAAATCCATAAACTAAATCAGAAAATGGTAATGCCACTGAAATTAATTTCTTTTTTTCTCGAAATTTCTTCCTTTTTAAATAATCTCTGCCTGTTAAAAGATTATAAGCAATTCTTAAAACTGAGCTAAAACGAATTATTTCATCAGCAATAAGACTCACTTTTTAAATCATCTCCAAAAATGCTTCTATCCTTGTAGTAAGTTGACCACGAATAGCCCTCGAATAGTCTCTCTCCAAATTTAAAACTTGAATTCCTTTTTCCTGTAATTTATTTTTTAAATGTGTTGACATAAGAGAAATATGATCGCAGAATTTTATAATATGGTTTATAATGCCTAATTTTCTTCCTGTTTTCTCAAAGTAATCCTGGTAGACTTTTTCAATTTGCGATATTTTATTTTCTAAAAAATTAGGAACTGAATGATCTCCAAAAATATTATTTTTAAAACGATGAGTCAGTAAATCATAAGGATTTTGTATTGATTCTAAAATCTTATCTTCAAAAATTTGTGAATAATAGTTATCTCCTACCCATGTATCAAAAAATATAACATTTCCCCCTCCCTCTTCTATTAGATCAATCAAATTATCATTTATAAAAACAGAGCCACCGGTTATTAAAATATGTTTTGAATTTGTAGAATTCTGAATTTGATTTTCCCTATACTTTAGAATATATGACTCTAATTTGGGGAGAAATATAGGTCCATACAGAATTGCCTTTTGAATTATTTTTAGTTTTTCCGATCCTTTAATGTTTAAAAAACTAAAGTTTAGCAGCTTTTTCTTAAATAGATTATATTTTTTAATACTCTCTTTCAAGTCCTCATCTTTTATTTCATTACCATTTATTTTTTCTAATTGTTTTTTCAACTCAAATAATTCCAATTTGAAATATTTCAAACTATTATCATTATTAGTATATGCTATATAAAAATTTAAGCGGGGTATATCAAAATATTTAGAGATAATTTCAGAGGCACAAATATCTGAAACACAATGGTTAGATACAATGAAATAATCAACCAAATCTAAAAATCTATATTGATTAGGTTTTGTAGAAAATAAACCTATACATGATTGAGCAAATGCACAAGTAGAGGGGGGCAAATAATCATGGCTGGCATCCATCAATTCATCATTCCCAGCAAAAATTAATCTTAAGGGGATGAAACCTCCAGCATCTAATAGTTCTTCTGGGATATTATCATGAGAAATAAAGGCTATAATCCTTTTTCCTTCTTCTTTCTTCTCTCTTAAAAATGCGGTATATTCAGATAAAAGCTCTAAATTATCCATATTGTTGATGTTAAAAACTTTGAATTATTTATCAAAAAAGAGTTAATTGCTCATAAAATTTTTTATTATTAACAAAAACACTAATTCAAAAAATAGTTTTTAAAATAATTCAGTTACTATTTTGATTTTGTGCAATTAATGCTGCTCCAATTGCTCCAGTAAGTTGAGCAGAGCTTTTTCCATTAAGTACTGGTGTAAAAATCTCGAACCCTAATTCTAGCTCTAAAAATTTTTTAACTGCGATATTTTTAGCTACTCCACCACAAAAAACTAAAAGAGGTGCAACTCCAATGCGTTTAGCCATTCCAGCAACTCTCCTTGCGATTGATTTATGAATTCCCGCAGCAATATCTTCTTTTCTTGTTCCTTTTGCAAAGAGTGATATAACTTCAGATTCAGCAAAAACAGTACATGTAGAACTAATTGATGCTGGATTTTTAGAATTAAGAGCTAAATCTCCAATTTCCTGAATGGGAACTTCAAGAGCTCCAGCCATCACTTCAATAAAACGACCTGTTCCTGCGGCACATTTATCATTCATGTTAAAATCAATTACACTCCCTGTCTTCTTAGAAATCACAATAGCTTTAGAATCTTGACCACCAATATCTATAACAGAATGCGCTTCCGGAAAAAAATATTGTACTCCACGTGCATGTGCCGTGATTTCTGTAATACGTTCATCGGCAAATGATACAGTATTTCTTCCGTATCCTGTGCTCATAACATAAACATCATTTTTCTTTAGGTTATGTTGTTCTAAAAGATCATTGAATAAATTGTTACCAACACGTTTAAAATCAAAAGTAGATCGCCCTATACGATAATCAATAATATTCTTATTATCAAGCAACACTACTTTTGTCTCAAGACTACCGATGTCAACTCCACAAGTCTTCAATTTTTACTACATCTTCTATTTTATGAACTTGATACTTTAGTAAATGAAAATCAGAAATTAAAATTTATCACACAGTTTTCTAATTTCCTAATAAAAAAATCGAAATTAAAAGAGTTATCAAAAAAGCAAAAGACATCTGAAGTATATTTTTGGAGATGGATTCTCGTGAAACTACTCCTAAAAAGACTCCAAGTAAAACTATACAACCAAGAATTATTAAAAATGATATAATAAAAGTTAATAAATGAGCCGATTGTACAAAGAAAAAGGGAATTAAAGATATAAATCCTCCTAGAAATGGAGAACCGCCATTTACTATTGAGACAACAATAGTAGCAAAACTCTCAGCTTTTTCTTGGAGAGTCTTGGTTTTTTTATTCTTTTTCTTTATTTTACTTTTTACTTTTAGATTTACATTACGGTTTATTTTAATCATCATTGCTCTTTCAATCTCTTTAACATCTAATTCTCGCCGAATTGTTTGTTCTTCATCTTCATTTATTAACATTGCTTTATCTAGTTCGTCTTTAATTTTTTTTTGTTCAGCTCTTTCTGAAAGATATGATCCAGTTAACCCAGAAATAAACATGGATATAGAACTACCTAAACCTGTTAAAATAACAAAACTACTATCTACAGAGGGTTGTCCTCCCTTAAGAATTAAAACAAAAAACCCTAATAATATACCTAAAACTGTTAGCATACCATCATAAAAATTATTTACAAAATATCGTCGAGCAATTGCCCATAAATTTGTGATTTTTGCGTAGGTTTTGATTTTTTCTAACATTTTATTTAGTATGTAAACAACAATTGATAGTAGAATTTCTTATTTAATCTATTCTAATCTTATTTTTCTATTTTAAGATATGATTCTCAATTAAAATTTTGAAATACCTTAGAATTTTAAATACCAAGTAGTATCGAAACAATTAATGTTACTATACCTGCAGTAATTAAATGTAAAGCATAACGTAAACGGCCTCCTCCTGAAATTTGCCCTAGAAATATCCCTAAATATGTAAGCAAACCAGCAAGTACCGCGTAAGAAAATATAAAATGTATCAACGTTAGAGATGTCCCAAAGAAAAAAGGAATTAGAGGAAGAGAACTTCCTAGAACTGGAGCACCCCCATCTACTAATGAAGCTATAATTGTTGCGAATTTTTCAGCTTTTTCTAATAATGTTTTAGGTTTTTTTTTATTTCCTTTCTTAAATTTATTTTTTATATATTTGAATTCCGGATTTTCAGTTTCTTCTTCAAAGTCTGCCATTTGCTTCTTCATGTCAAATACTTTTTTCTTTCTTTCAGCTTGCTCAGAAAGAAACGCTCCCCACAACCCACTAATCCCAATTGCTAAAGCTGTTGCAAATCCAGTAATAAGAACATCTTGAGACTCAAAAGTTAAAGGTTCTGCAAGGAATATAATAAAAATCCCACTTACGATTCCCGCACAAGTTAAGGCACCGTCAAAAGCATTGTTAAAAAATTTTCTTCTCGCAATTATTCCTAAATCAGACATTTTAGAGTATTCTTTCCACTGATGTATTTTCTCATTAATGTTCATTAAGCTATTTTTTCACCTTTTATCAATGTTTATACGTCAAGATTATAAGTTTATCAATAAAATTATTACTTTAATAAGATCTATTTAATTCATTTTCAATTTACTTATAATTTAAATTAAGAATATATTAAAATTTCTCTAAATACTATATTTTTTATTGATCAATTTTTTATATTTATAAGAGTTAATTAAATATTTAAATGGAATTCTTATGAATAAGATTAAAGAAGAAATCATATCAATGCTTATTGAGCATTCTAGGATTATTTATTCTGTTCTTAGTGATATGGGGGTTTTTTACAATAGATGGTCTGAAAATTACGAAAAGCATAAAGCATCACTGGAAAAGAAAAAGAGTAAAATGCAATTATCTGAGGAAGACGCAGATGCTATCAAAATCCAACTAATTCAAAATTTTTCAGAATCCGGAGCAGGATTAGGTAATTTTGTAGCCTTAATTTTAAAAATGGATAATGTAATTAACTATCCCCTGGAGTTTGTGGACATATTACCTAAAATTAAATTCGATATTAATAGTAATCAAGAGATAACAAAACAATATGAAAAGTTAATTAATGAAATAATTAAAATGGCTGATGTATTAAAATCAACCATAAAAAGTTTAAGAGATAAACCAGATGCAGTATTTAAGCACACAACGACGATTCATGAAATTGAAAATGAAATTGATACAATATACAGGCAATTTCTTGAATATTTGTATTCTAATGAAGGTTTAGATATAAGGATACTTTTACGATTACGGGATAGCATTGTATTGTTGGAACAGTTAGCAGATCGTATCCACGATATAGCTGATCTGATAAGGATTTTGATTTATCAATAATTTTTGTATCAATTATGATACATAAAAAACAAGAAAGTTCGTATTTAATCACTTAAAATATCTTGAAATTTTTTTCCAAATTATGAAAGATCGAGGAGAAAATAGTTTTATTAAATTATCTAGATTTGCAGCTAGATTATATGATAAAATGATGCAATTAGAACCAATGAAAGTTCAGAGAGTTCAGATTGCTCAAGAGTTATTAAATATTATTAATAAAGGGAGATTACTCGATATTGGAACAGGACATGGACGATTATTAGTAGAAATTAATAATATAAATCCCAATATTGAACTATATGGCATTGATATTTCAGAAAAAATGATAGAACTTGCTAAAAATAATCTTAATAATATTCATGCTAATCTTCAGCAAGGGAATATATGTTCTACTAATTTTCAAGAGGATTTTTTTGATCTAATAACATGTACAGGAAGTTTATATCTTTGGAATTCTCCCATTGAAGCTTTAAATGAAATAAACCGTATTTTAAAACCTGGTAAAGTTGCAATATTATTTGAATCTCATAAAGAATATAATAAACATGAATTGAAAGAAGGAATGAAATCTAATCTTCAAAATGAAAGCTTTTTAAATCGAAAAATAGTTCCCTTTTTCTTAAAAAAGCAGTTAAAAATGACCTATCAATTAGATGAATTAAATGAGATTATAAATAAATCATTATTTAGTGCCAATTTTACTATTAATAAAATAATTTTAGCAAATTTACCGATTTGGTTAAAAATTGAACTGAAAAAAGTATAATATGTGAAAAAGATTGAAATTGAAAGGAATTGATAAGTTTCGTGAAAAGATACCTAAATTCTCAGGAAAAAAAATAGCATTTCTTCCGCTCTATTTACTTTCTGTTCTGATAGTTAGTATTTTTATTCAATTCCTATTTGATATTTTACCAACAATATTACCATCAGATGGAATACTAGGATTTTTTCTCCCATGGTTTCCGGTCTTTGGAGTGCTTATGATGGGGCTAATAGGATTATTCTTAGTTTTTCAAATGTGGTTCCAACGAGATCGCTTAAAAGCGAAATATGGGCAATTATCTTATCAAAAAGTATTTCTTGCGGGATTTGGGGGTGTAGTCGTTATATTCAGCATAATAATTCATAATTATATTGCATTTTATAATTGGAATGTTAGATTTTGGTCTCAATTTCCCTATTTTGTGCTTTCAACACCCTTAACTTCATATATCACTACAATTTCTCTAATTTTTGAATATTTGCGTTTGATTTGTGGATTATTCTTAGGTCTATTGGGAATATTAATGATTTTTAGAGCAATTTCTACATTTGGCTTTGATTACATGACCGTCGTATATCTATATTTTCCTGAAGAAAGCAAACTGCAAGATCATAAAATTTACTCGGTGTTACGGCATCCAACATATGGAGGTCTTCTAATAATATGTTTAGGAGGTGCTGTTCTCCAATTAAATCTCTATTCAATTATATTCTTCTTTATTTTACACTTCGGAATGTTTATTCATATTCACTTTGTGGAAGAAAAAGAATTAATTAATCGATTTGGCAATTCATATAAAGAGTATAGAAAAAAAATCCCGGCTTTTTTTGTGCGTCCAAAAAATTGGGGTCAATTTTTTAAATTTATTTTAGGAAAAGAATAGAATTTTGACATTAATCTACTCTTTTTTGTTTTCAATATTTGAAATAATTATAAAAATTCCCAAATATTATCTGAAGATTATATTATGACGACTTTGGATGAAATAGAAAAAAAATATAGGGAAAAGGAAGCTGAAATTCAAAAAGAAATTTCAATAGATTTTGATTCTGTTCTTGGCAAAATCTATTCTAAATATGAGCAAGACTATCGGGATTTGGGCAAAGTTAAGAAAGAGAAAAGAGAATTAAAAGATAGAATCTCAGAATTAAAAAATATTTTGAAATTATTTAAAAAAGAAATTAAAATATTAACTCTTAACAAAAAAGAAGCTCTGAAGAAAAGATTAGCTGAACTAAAAAAAGAAAAAGCTGAGGAAATCAAGAAATTGAGTGCTGAGATTGAATAAATCATATATATAAAAGAATATATATTTAATAAGATTCCCCCCGAAAAGATAAGAGAATTTTCTTTTTAGAAGTTTTTTTGGTAAAAAACCCGGTATTTAATCTTTTTACATTCTAATATAAAATAAAAATTATAACAAATTTTTTATTAATCTAATAAATCAGATCAATATATAAAAGCTTATTATAATCTCTTTTACAATTTTCTAATAAAATTTCTTTATTTTTCGACCTCATATTGTCCTGAAATGGAATTAAATTATAAGTAGGTTAAGAATATCGAAAAAAAATCTGATATTTTATTTTTTATTCCCTAAAAGAAGTTTAATAAATTATTTATTTTCTTTGTGAAGTAAGATAATAGTTATTAGATTTGCTAAGTTTGAGAAATCAGTAGTCTCTGGATTATCGTTTTGAGGATCCCAACCAAATAGCATCTTTGCTGCCTTACTATATTTCAATACATACCATTTCATAATTGTCATTTTGTGGTTCACATCTGAGACAAATTCTATTCGAGGTTTGAAATGATGAAATCCACGTATTACTGATACATCGTCTGGATTAGCCCTCATATTTTTTATCCAAGTTGCGTTCTCTCCTCTTGCAGCAAAGATAACAATAGTTCCTTCATATTGTCTGTATTCTAATGGAGTTCTTCTCGTTTTACCAGTTTTCCACCCTTTTGTCTTTAAAATTAGAAAAATCTTACCGAATCCTAATAAAGGCAATAATCTTGCTCTATACAAAGGGATCATCAAATATTTATTTAGATTTTTCCATCTTTTTAAAGTCTTTTTTTTAGATACTTCATCTTTATAATGAAAGTTAAACATAACCGATCCAGGACGCGGTAATTGTTCATTATTAGTTTTAATATCGTTCGATTTAAACATTATCCTTCTTAAAATAATTTTAATATTTATGAATTTTAAACAATATTTTTCACTTAAATTTATTGAGATCTATTTTGAGAATAATAGTATAGAGCCCTAATTACGTTCTTATATTTTTTTTATTTTATTTCAAGACATTGGGCCAAACATCTTTTAACACAAGCATTACAATTTATACATTTTTCAGGATTTTTTAAATCAACTTTTTTATCTTTTTCATCAAATAAATATAAGTTTCTGGGACATATTTCAATACATACTTTGCATCCAATACATTTATCTCTCTTGATAATAATTTGGCCATACGGTTGTAATTTGTATTCACCAAACAAAAATTTCATTTTCTCCTTACCTTTTTTCCAAGTCTTTGCGCCTAATTCACTTTTATAAATTGGAGTTAAACCGTGAAAATCTTCTGCCATAATCAATGTAATTAAAAGAGAAGATATTATATTCCAAATTAGATAGAAAATATCAAATATAATAAACAGATTAAATAGAACTATTAAAATAAGGATTATCCCCTCATAAATCCATACTTTTATTTTTCCTGCCTTCGTAGGAAAACTGGGCAAAATCAACATAGATCCATAAATTATAATAACGATAATTAAAATTGTATCTAAGTAAAGAATTAAATTCAAAATTGGTAAAAAAATAGCAGATATCCAATAAATAGTTGAAATTAAAAGAATTAAAATAAAGAAATATAATGTAGCCATTTCGATTCTGTTAGAGATAGGAAACTTTACTATTCTCTGATCCTCTGATTTATTGAATTTTTGATTTATAAAAGAAGGGATATCTTTTGCATACACAGGTCCAAATTTTACGTTCCATCCTGTTTTTTTTTTAATGATGAGTGGATCTATTCCAGGAGCACTTAATTGAGGTAAAATTAAAGTTCTATGGGACACAAGAAGATCAATTCCACTAGTTTTTATAATTGACAAGACAGAATCTGTATGAAAATCATCTCCACAGGCTCCACACCATACATTAATCCCTCTTGAAGGAGCAATTAATAAATAACAATTAAGGCTTTTAATTGCCTTTAAAACTCGTTTTACAGTTAAAATAAAATTACATGTAAGTAAAACAGGGCTTTCATTTGTAGGGTTTCCTATTTTTATAAGAGTTGGTTCTATAGGAAAACCAGTCCATCTTAAAAAATAACTTAGAAATAATTTTATTGACTCTTTTACCTTCATCTTTCTCATATCTAATATTATTTATTATTTAAGGTCATTTTTTTCAACCTAAATAACTTTAGAGTATCCAATAAATAATACTTTTCTTCAATTAAAGAAAAATTATGATCTTCAAGTCTTTTTTCAATATTTTTTAAATATTTGGTGGTTAATTGTGATTTAAAATATGTAATAATTACTAAGGGAATTCTGACAAAAAAATATATTAATTTCTTCCAAATCTTCTGAGGCTTTACCTCATCAACTAAAATAAATTCTCCATCGTCCTTTAATATTCTATTAATTTGTTCCAAGCAATAATCTTGCTCGTTTTGATAAAATTCGCTGAATGATAAAATAGCTATTATTTTATCAAAAGATTTATCAGAAAATTGTTCTTCTAATTCAATTACCGGCATTCTAATAATTTGGATGTTATCAGTTAATTCTTCTTGTTTAATATTTTTATTTGCTACTTCGAGCATTTTTTCAGAATAGTCAATACCGGTAACTCTTACTCCTTTTTTAGCACATAAAATTGCAAAAGTTCCAGTTCCCATACCGATGTCTAAAATCGTCTCATCCTTTTCCACCAAATTGTTTGCAATATGATTTTTTATTTTTGATAACCTTCCTAATGTTAAAATTTCAATTCCTTTATCATATTTTTCTGCTTTCTTTTCTAAAGCTTTCATGTATACATAAGACATTTTAAAGAGAACCTTGAATTAATTTTTATTTTTTATGTTATAACTCTTAATTAGAAAAATAGTTGTTAGTAAGAGAATTATTAATATATTTCTTTTTTATTTTTTATTTCAATAGATGATGCTAAAATCTCATTCATTCCTTTTAAATGAAATTGGACAAGCTCATGGGATGTACTGAAAATTGTCATTGGTAAATCAATTGGAATAGGAATTTTAAAGAAACTTTTTCTATTATCTATTACAATTAATCCAAAAATCTCTTCTAATTTTAATACAATGTTTTTTAGAATTTGAAAACTATAAGATTTTCTTTGTTCTGGATGGAGAAAACCTTCAAGATTTCCAAAAATATTCTTAACTTTATTAAAAGCTGGTGATTTAAGCATACGAAACTCAATTTTAGGAAGTTGTTTTTGGAGATTTATAACTGATCCATCTTGGAACACTAATTTTATATCTAAATTATCCTTCCTTTGATTCAGTACTGAAATGATTTTATCATCAAAATGAGATAATGGGAAGAATGAATAAAAGGATTTTTTTGCTGTATCAATCAACATATATAAATATTCTTGAATTCTTTCCCTTCCAGCTATCCCTATAAAAGGAATTTCTTCGGTTTCTTCTGACTGGTAAATTTTATCTATGATTTCGACACATTTATTTCCATTATCTTGGATCTGTTTAGTATAATTTAATAATTTTTCTTGAATGTATTCTCTGGGCTTAACCATAAAAAGTTTCTTTCTTCCTCTTGGAATTATATCAATAAAACCTTTTTGATGAAGTCTTACCATTGTTTCATAAATTTTAGGTTGAGGGACTCCACTATATTTATGTAATTCATGAGCACTGAGAATATTGTATTTTATTAAAGTTTCAAGCGTTTTAGCTTCGTATTGAGTAAAATTTAACCTTTTTAAAAACACAGTTAGTTTATCCATAGGGTATAGAGAATTGATTTTGTTTTTTATTAAATTGTGTATATTATATTTAAGTTAAATCATAATATTTTTAAATAACATATACTACTATAGTAGTATAAATATATAAATTTTTGTTATTATCTTAAATTAAAGATTTTAATATAAACAAAAAAGATTAATAATGTTAGTTAATAAAAAAGGAGCTAAGGAAGACTTTACTAATTCAGGGAGTAATCATATTATAATTAAAGCAGATGATGTTATTAAAAAATATCCAAATACAACTGCATTGAAAAATGTCTCATTTTCAATATATAAAAACGAGATATTTTGTATTATTGGACCAAATGGTGCTGGGAAATCTACAATAGTTAAATTATTAACAGGTCAAATAAAACTGACTCAAGGCTCTATAAAAATTAATAATATGGATCCAATTTTAAATCGAAGGCAATTACTTGGAACATTTGGTCTTGTTCCCCAGGAAATCGCTTTATATAATGAATTAACCGGGCGAGAAAATTTAACATTTCATGCAAGATTATATAATGTTCCTAAACAAAAGCTACAACAAAGAGTAGATGAGATGCTAGATATAGTGGGGTTAACAGAACGTCAAAATGATTATGTTGGAACATATTCAGGTGGGATGAAAAGGCGCCTTCAACTTGTTAGAGCATTACTACATGAACCCGAAATTATTATTTTAGATGAACCAACATTAGGGATAGATGTTCAATCTCGAAAAGCAATTCATGATTATATTTTAGAATTACCTAAGCAAGGAAAAACTATATTATTAACAACTAATTATATGGAAGAGGCAGAACGATTAGCAGATCGTATCATCATTTTAGATACATCAATAATTGAAGGTCCTGGAAGACTTCCTGAAATTCAAAAAAAAATTTTTCCAAACACAATAATAGAATTCAAAACAACTGTCGATGCTATAAGTTCTGAGTTTTTTGATGGTTTTTTAATTAATACATTACATGGAGAAATTATTTTGGAAAAAAAAATAAGCGAACAACATAGATTATTTCAATTTATATTTGAAACATCAGATTTAAAAGAAATTCTTGAAAAATTTATTAACTATACCAATTCTCATGACATTTCTATAGATGAATTCACAATTAAAAGACCTACTTTAGAAGATATCTTTTTAAAACTTACGGGAAAAGGATTCAGGGATGAAAATTAAAAAGAAACTTGCGGTAAAATTTAAATTAATGAAGTTAAGACAGTGGTTTTATGACTTGATAACAATCTTACGAAAAGATTTAATTTCTACTAAGAGAGTTAAAAAATATTTTTTCGGTGCTATAATTCCTCCGATAGTTATCTTAATTGTTTTCTCTACTTTATCAGGGATAACTAATCCTGAAACATTTTCTGTTATGGTTGTTGATGAAGATAAAACTGAGTATTCTAATATAATGAATAATTACATTGTAAATATTAGTAGCGAGTTTGCTCCTTGGTTCAATGTAATAATGGTGGATACATATGAAGAAGCTAAAGCAAAACTACTTAATTTTGAGAGTTTGGGACTGATATATATCCCTGCAGGATTTCAAACGAATATAACAGCAAATAATCCAGATATTAAGGGAAAGATTTATTTAGAAGTTGAAAACATAAATGATGATTATGTAAAAAATTTTATTCAAAGATTAGATGAAGCAATTTTAACATTTAATCAAGAAATTCATGTATCTTATGGACATGTAGATGGATTTGCTATCATAGCTCGAAAGGATTACGTTATTGATCAAAACTTAAGCATGGTTCGAGGTTTGGTAATTGGAACTATCAGTATGTTTAGTTTAACCTGTGGGCTCTTTTTTGGTTCATTAAATGTGGCAAAGGAATATGATGACAATACAATAATTGAAATTGTAAATAGCCCTATAAAACGTACTGCTTATATTGCATCAAAACAATTAATTGCTGTAATATTAGGATTAATTGTTGTTGGAATTTTAGCTCCTTTATTATTTTTTATCTTTAATATAGAATTTCGCGGAAATATCTTAAACGTGATAAGTGCCTTTATAATGTCAACTTGGATCCATGCTTGCATTGGAGGTTTAATAGGGTTAAGAATTAAAAATAAAATGACCACAATACTTGTAGCTATTGTAATTTCGGTGTTTTTATGGTTTTTTATGGGGGGTTTTGCCCCCGTTAGAATGTTAGGAGATCAAATCTATGTAATTTCAAGATTTCTTCCTGGGACCTATTGGTTTGAAATATTCTTTTCAGAAACATATTACCCTTCAATATCATATTCAATATTTCGTCTAGATATTTTAGGAATTATGACAATTTCTTTTACGATAATAATTTGGTATATTATATCTAAAAAGGGGTTTAAGCTTTGAAGAAATCGAAAAAAAATATTAAAAAATCTTCAATAAGTATTATTAAAGAGGAATTTTTAAAAAACATCAAAATAGTATTTCGGGGCCCTACTCGTACTTTATTTTTACTTTGTTTACTTTTTCCCATAACTTATTTAATTTTTATGAATCTCATCTTTGGTGCGGTAAATTTTAATTATCCATTTGCTGTTGTTATACCCGATTACAATTCCAACGATGAATTAAATTATGCATTAAATAACAATGAATTAAACAATACTCAAGAATTCTTGAGTTATTTAAACAATAACGATTTAGTAGGGAAAACAATTGTAAAAAGTCATATTAAAGCTATTGGTATAACAGAAGAAGAATTTAAAGATCAATTATATAGTGAAGAAATTGTTATGATAGTTATTTTGCCCGAGAATTTTGAAAATATAATTTCTGCTGCGAAAAATAATTCATGGTCAGGGGGTGAAATAAATATTACTTTAAAATGCTTAAATATTAATGAGGATTATCTTAAAAATCTTTATTTCGGATTTCAACGTAAACTAAAAGCGTATTATGATACTGTGCTTAATCATGAAATAGAAGTTATTTATTTTTATAATGATGCTGAACCTAATAGAGAAACATTTCCAAGAATGTGGACTATTGGAATAGGTGCGCTAGGATTTGTTGCATTAGTTGCTTCCATGATAATTGGTTCAGCATTTATTTTTAATGAAAAAAACAATAGAATGGCACAAGAACTTGCTTTATCCCCAAATTTGAATCTTTATTATACATTCATTGGAAAGATTTTATCGACAATAATTTTGTCTCTTTTAATAAATTTTACACTAGGGGCAATAATTATATTTATGTGGATAGGGCTTCCTTTTCCAATACACTTTTCGGGATTTATATTAATTGTATTAGGAACAATCATTTTAGGGTCATTAATTGGTGCTATTCTCGGCATGTTAATACCAGAACAAGTATTTACTTTCCCAATTTCAATGTTTTTGGTCCTTGCTACTCTGTTTTTATGTGGTGGATTTATAAACATTGAATTATTTGGGCAACCCTTAAGATTTATCGTTGAACTAATTCCTTTTACATATTGTTTTAGTATCCTTAATAACACAATTTTAATTGGTGATATCCCTACTCCAAATTATATCTTCGGTTTAATAATATATATTTTTATCTTTTTTGCTGTAGGATTAATTATCTATAAAAAACGCATCACTTCTCAAAAATTCTTACAATAAAAAACTTTAATGAAACAATTAAAATTTGATAATTTTTTTAATATTTTTAGGATAATCTTTACAGGGATTTCGATTATTTAGAAATAATGGTTTAAAGTTATTTGTTTTGAAAGATCCTTTAAACTTATAATTATGTAAAGCGAAAAATGAATCTAAAAGAAGCAAACTCATTTTGGATATCAGAAATCCTTAAAGGAGATAAAACTTTACCAGATTTGTTTGCTTTTTTCTAATTTTTTACGCAAATCTTTATACGCTTT
>JBHLMQ010000024.1:0-43582 GCA_048938005.1 Promethearchaeota archaeon
TATGCAATTCATTGTCGAGTTAAACGTCTAAAAGAAATTGTGAAATTGAAATTAAGAACTAAAAAAACTCTTTTTACATTTAAAACAGATCCAACAACAGCAGAGAGATTACTAAGAGATATTAGTTGCGATATAATAGAATTATAAAGTCTACTTATTTTAAACGCAATTAATTTACTCCACTCAATAAATCGGAGAAAAATTTTCTCCAAAATCAAATCAAAAAAAACGATAGAATAGAAGATAATAAACTTTAAACCTGAGTTTTTTGAAAAAGTTAATTATAAATTATTTTACTTTTATTTTAAACATAAAGTAGTTATTGAAAAATTAAGAAAAGAACAAAAATTTGAATATTATAAAATTAAGATAATTTAACGATGATTCAAGCTTTATATATTTTTCAGACTAGTTCAAAAGATCTTATATATAATAAGAATTTTCAAAGTGATGAAAAATTAGAGATGTTTGATTCTTTTTTTTCGGCGCTCCAGACTTTTGTATCAGAACTTACTGAAAGCAGTACAGAATCATTAAATACAATTGAATTGGGAGAATATTTTGTATTAATTACCCGAATACCTGAAATAATTTCAGATCTAGTTATTATTGCCGATAAGGATGATATAAAAGAAGTCCAAAAATTAATCCCTGAAATAAATAAGATTATACTTGGTCATCAAGATTTATTTGTTAATTGGGATCGTAAACCAGAAAGACTAGAAATGTTTGATTTAAAAATTATACAGCTAATTCTTTCAAATAAAAAACTCATAGCAGGATCATCTCTAACTGCTGACCAAAGTACAATTTTAAAGTCGATATGGGAACAAAAAGGTACCTTATCCGAACAGATACGGGAAGATTTACAAAAAGAAAGAGATGAATTGGAAATTAAATATTCAGTAGAAGAGAATTTCATTAACAAATACGATATATCAAAGCAATTGATTGAAATATCTGAAAAACTTCACGATGACGAGATGTTTATAGAATATCAAACAGAAGCTAAATCTCTTAGAGATGAAATTAAGGATCGAAAATTAAGATTGAAATATTATTTAGATAGAATTAAAGAATCCTTGGAATATTCAAAATATGCGGAAATATACTCTTATCTTTATTCTTTTTGTATTAAACTTCAAAATTTTGCAGAAGCTCCTAATATAGAGAAATATAAATCCCTTGCCAAAATAATACTTAATAGAAATAAAATCCCTAAAGAAGAATTTAAAGAAGCACTTAAACGTATATCAATGATCGAAAAAGAAATAAATGAATATCTTTCATTGGGCTCATAATTATATTTTTTAAGTTTAAAAATCGAAATGTTATTGGTTTTATCCATTTTTTAATGAAAGAATGATTTATTTGTAGGAATCTAATCCTTTTTAAATACAAAGTTTAAGAATTCTTATCAAAAAATTAATTAACCATTTTTAATAGATATCAATCACTATACTATTTATCAAAACGATATAATAGAATAATACTAAAGTTGGGATATTTAATCTGGTTTAAAACAAATGAAAGTTCTTCCAGCAGATAAGACATGTATAAATTCTGGTTTTTTATGCACTAATTGTCAAGCTAGACTTGATGCTGGAGAAATATCAGAATTTGAGATTGATTTAGCAAAAGATCTTATTCAATTAGAAGAACAAGAAGAAAATTTTGCTTTTCTAAAGGAAATTTCATTTTATAAAGCTATTGATTATGAAGACGTAGTAATATTAGTAGTTGGGAGGAAGGATAAATTAAAAATAACACCAGATTTGATATCTTGGATTAAAGAAACTTATGAAATTGATGAGTTAATATTAATTGAAAAAACGAATAAACCACGCCCTGTAGTAGAAGCTTTAATTGCACCTAGTAAGTTAGTTTCTTTAAATGAGATATTTTTAGCAACTGGTGATATTCAATTCAGAGCTGTTCTATGGGAAGATGATAAGGATAAGATTTTGTTTACTAAAGAAGAACTCGAAGAATTGATACAAGAATTAACAGGAAATATTACTAGAGTAGAATTTCAATAATTAGTAATATTTAATTAGCTAATTTCTTAATATTTAATAGATTTGCCTTGGACGAATATAAACAAGTCATTTTAGTAAGAACAGATTTAAAAATGAGTACTGGCAAAAAATGTGCTCAATCATCTCATGCGAGTGTTTCTGCTTCAGATTTAGTACGTGTTCAAAATAAGAATATTTGGAAGAATTGGAAAAATACAGGTCAGAAAAAAGTAGTCCTTAAAATACAAAGTATAGAACAATTAAAAGAAATTGTCGTTAAACTTGAATCTAATAAACTTCCATATTTCATTGTCAATGATGCCGGCTTAACTCAATTACCACCTGGCACGACAACTGCAGTTGGCATTGGTCCTGCTTTATCAACTAAGATAGATAAAATAACTGGAGATTTAAAATTATTATAATAGTAAAACTATAGGCTAAAAAATTGTTTAAACAGGAAATAGATTCTTATTCTTTTAGGGAAAATAATGAAAGAGAAGTTGAAAAGTTTGTAGGAATTGAAGTTTTTACTACACATGAAATTAAGGGAATAGGAGGAGAATATAAGAAAAATTTCAAGGATTTTATTGTAAGAGAGATTACTAATAATGGAAAGATCATTGACATTAAAGAAGATTATAAAACTCACCCTTTTTCTGAAGAATTAAAGGATAAATATACAACATTCAATTTAATAAAAATTAATAAAGACACATTTGAAGCCATAAGACAGATTAGTAAAGCTTTAAAAATTCCTTATAGTTCAATCAATTATTCAGGATTAAAAGACAAATTTTCCATTTCGGCTCAAAAAATCTCCATAAAAGGAGACTACATTAAAAAATTAAAGAATCTAAAATTAAGAGATATTTATATCAGAAATATATATCCAACAAAAAAATCGGTTAAATTAGGAAGTCACTGGGGTAATCATTTTACAATTATATTAAGAAACGTTGTCGATAATTTTAGGCTAAAAAGTAGCATAGAGAAATGTATAAATTTTTTAAACACTTATGGATTTCCAAACTATTTTGGACTTCAAAGATTTGGAATTTTTAGACCTAATTCACATATTGTTGGTCGTTGTATTCTTGAAGGTAAATTTAAGAAAGGATTTGAAGAATTTGTATCAACAACTTATTCAACAGAGTCTCTAGAATCAAAATTAGCTAGGAGAGAATTTAGAAATACCAGAAATCTTGAGAAAGCGTATGAAAATTTCCCAAAAAGTCTAAAATACGAAAGAAATATGATCAATTATTTAATTGAACACCCAAACGATTATGAAGGCAGTATTAATGCTCTATCCTCTGATTTAAAAACATTATTAATCAGTTCCTTTCAATCTTATCTATTTAATAAGATGCTTTCCATAAGAGTGCAGAAAGGTTTTCCTTTATTTAAGCCATTAAAGGGTGATGTCATTAGTATATTAGATGATTTTAATGGAAATATAACACAAGTAAAATACATTTATGGGGGTTCTTATGATAGGTATTTGAAGAAAGCACTAAATCTAAATCGAGCTATAATAGCAATCCCTATCATTGGTACCAATACAAATTTAGATGAATTTCCATTAATGAAACTAATATTCGAAGAAATATTAAAGCAAGAAGACATAAATAAAAACATATTTAATAATAAACTTCCAATTAACCAAGAATTTAAAGGTTCTATTAGAGCAATGATTGCTAAACCGACTGCGCTAAAATTGTTAGAATTGACTGATGATGAGCTTAATCCTGGAATGAAAAAAGTTAAATTGGAATTTTCTCTTCAAAAGGGAAGTTATGCAACAATATTAATTAGAGAACTCATTAAATAATTTTAATCCTATATGATCTTATAGATTCAATCCCAAAAATATCTATTACTTTTATTAACACATTATAATTTCCTGGTTTATCATAGTGATATGAGTCTGATTTTAATGTCAATATCCTGATTTTTGGGGTTCTGAAAGAAAACCACATATTTTTAAAAATATTATTTTGGGAATTAAAATCAATAGCCCAATAATCAATCCAATCTGAAAATGATTTTATATTCCTTTTAACTTTCTCAGATATCAAATGGCTAAAAGGTATAATATAATCAAGTAATTCTACCATAATTTTATTTTTATTTTGATGGATTTTTACGTTCAAATCTGGGATTTCTTTAATTTGAAATCCGTTTTTATATTGATTATCTTTAGACAAAAACCCATTGGGTATTGAATTTAATTTATCGTTCTTTTCAATACATAAAAGTTTGAAAGATTGAGGATTTTTATTATACATCTTTCTCCAATTTAAAATATCATTGCTTTTATTCAAGTTAAGAATTCTTTTCCTTGTCATATGAATCGCAAGTTTATTTGAATCGCACCCTATCCAATGTCTTCCAAGTTTTTCAGCTACAACTAACGTAGTACCTGAGCCTGAAAAAAAATCTGCTACAAGATCACCTTCATTTGTTGATGCTAAAATAATTCTTTTTAAAAGACGTTCCGGTTTTTGGGTAGAAAACCCTTGGTATTCTGAAGTATTCGCCCTAATATAAGGAATATCATTCCAGACATCTCTAGGGAAGATACCTTCCTTTTCTATGTATACTTTCCTTGACAACTTTTTTCCATTATGACTCCCACCTCTATAATAATATATACCTTTATTATCTTTCTTTAATGCATTTTTGACTCGATCAGAAAATTCTTGGTATATTTTAGGATCATCATTAAAATTATAATCATCAGATTTTGAATAGAAAAGAATTGTATCATAAGATCTCATAAAAAACCGTCTTGTTTTAACTGAAGCGGCGGGATACGCCCATATTATCTCGTTTCTAAAATTTTCAATTCCAAAAATCTCATCCATTATTATTTTTATATAATGAGATATGTGCCAATCTAAATGTATATATATTGAACCATTATGCGCTAATAACTCTTTCATTAAGATAAGCCTTTTATGTAAAAAGTCTAAATAAGCGTCTAATCCCTCTCCCCACTTATCTCTATAGGCAATCTGATCCACATATTTTCCAACTTCTCCTATTTGAATCTTAAGATTGAAATCTCCTCCTGTAGCAAACGGAGGATCAATGTATATAAGAGAGATTTTATTTTTGAAGTTTTCTAACAATGAATTCATTACTGTCTTATTCTCTCCCCAAATCAATAGATTTTGCCAGTTTTGTTCCGATTTAGTATTAATACTGATAGAAGGATAAATATCAAGAATACGGAAAGGAGTAGTTTCATATATTTTTGAAAAATTATCTTTTCTATTCAATTTTCCTTTCCAATTCAAATTTACCATAAATATAAGATAAGAAGGCAAAAATTTTATTTTTATTTTAATTTTAAAAATTATATTCTTAAAAATTATATTTGAGAAAATTTTAAGAGTGGATAGGAAATTGCAGCTTGATGATTTAGGAGATTGGAGAAAAAGTCATTACACTAAAGATGTTACTCCAGATTTAGCAGGTAAAGAAGTTATTTTAGGGGGATGGGTTCGTAATTATAGAAATCTTGGGGGTTTAAAATTCATCTCTCTCCAAGATAAATATGGAGAACGCCAAATAACTTTAAAAAAGGGGTTTGTATCTGATAATGTGTTTGATAAAGCGAAAGTTGGATATCAATACTGTCTTATGGTAAAGGGAGTTGTAAAAGCATTCAATGAAGCACCAGGAGGAATTGAAATAATACCATCTGAAATAAAAATATTAAATACAACACCTGATAAGCTTCCTATAGATATGACAGGAGAAACAATATCAGAGCTAGATCTCAGATTAAATAATAGAGCTTTGGATCTTAGATCTCTTAAAAATCAAGCTGTTTTTGAAGTTAGAGGAGAAATGCTTAGATCTATTAGGAAATTTTTATTTAATAGAGATTTTACTGAAATAACAACCCCAAAAATTATAAGTTCCGCAACAGAAGGAGGTACTGAGTTATTTCCTATAATATATTTTGAAAAAGAAGCATTTCTTACTCAATCTGCTCAATTATATAAAGAACAATTGAGTGGGGTATATGAAAGAGTTTTTGAGATAAGTGATTGTTTTAGAGCTGAAAAAAGCCGCACAAAAAGACATCTATGTGAGATTTTTACTTTAGATGTAGAAATGGGGTTTTCTACAATGAAAGATGTTCTTAAAATTTTGGAAGAAATGGTTCATAAAGTCATTAAAGATATTATAAAGAATCAGATGCCAGCAATAAAGTATTTAAAAATGGAAGATAAAACTACCGTGCCAGAAATTCCTTTTCCAAGGTATAAATATGAAGAAATCATCAATTTAATTAATAAAAATTTTAAATTTGATATTGAGTTTGGAGAGGATATTTCTACTGAGGCTTATAGAAAGTTAGGCGAAGAATTAAAAGAGTATTACTATATAACTCATTGGCCAATGTCTATTAAGCCTTTTTATATTATGCCCTCAAAAAATCCTAAATATAGTGAATCTTTCGATCTACAAAAAGGAATGTTAGAATTGAGTTCAGGAGGTACCAGAATTCACAATAAAGAGCAATTAATAAACGCTCTTGAAGAATCAGGGCTAAACTCCCTGGCGTTTAAATCACATCTTAATACATTCGAATATGGGATGCCTCCACATGGAGGGTTCGGACTGGGGATTGACAGATGGCTTACAATATTATGCGGATTGGATGATATAAGAGAAGCAGTAATGTATCCAAGAACTCCTGACAGATTAACACCTTAAATTTACTTTATATTAATAAATTTATTGAAAAATAATGACAAATAATTATATTCAAGATTATATTAAAGCAGGAAAAGGAGTCATTGCTGCAAAGAAATTAGCAAAAAAGTTAATTAAACCAGGAGAATTACTTTTAGAAATTGCAAATAAATGTGAAGAGGAAATAATAAAAAATGGATGTGGACTTTCTTTCCCTATCAATATGTCTTTAAATGAAATTGCTGCTCATTATAGCCCTCCAATTGATGATCAAACTAAAGTTCCAGAAAAAGGATTATTAAAAATTGATATTGGTGCCCATTATAATGGATATATAGCAGATTCTGCATTTACTATAAATATTGATGAGGATCCTAAGCTTCAAAATTATATTGAAGCAGCAAAAGAAGCTCTTGAAGCTGCCATTCAGTTATTTAATCCAGGTGTTAAATTATATGAACTTGGTGAAGCCATTGCTCAAAAGATTATAAATCGAGGTTTACGTCCTATAACAAATTTAGGTGGCCATGAATTGAAGCAATATAATTTACACGCTGGACCTTTTATTCCAAATTACAAGGATAAAATGCACAATCAAATATTAAAACTTGGAGATGCATATGCTTGTGAACCTTTTGCTACTTCTGGTGTAGGAAAAGTCGAGAATGGGAAATATGCCTACATATTTCGATTTGTAAAAAGAATAAAAAAAAACATGCCATATGAACACTTAGGATATATGAATCAAATCGAGAAAAATTTTAGACACCTTCCTTTTTCGCCACGATGGATAGAAAATAATAACCTTATACCTAAAAATAAAATACAGAGAACTATTGAATCTTTCATAGGAAAAAAAATTCTAGAGAAATACAATATTCTATTAGAAAAATCTAAAGAACCCGTAGCTCAAGAGGAGCATACTATTGTTATAAACATGGATGGGAATAGAATTGTCACTACTAAAGAATAAATTTAAAGAAAAATTATCTGTTGTCATTTTATGTGCTGGAGAAGGAACGAGACTTAAAGAAATTACAAAGAACATACCTAAACCATTAATTAAAATAGAGCTATTAAATAATACTACAATTCTTAATCATCTTATTAATAATTTAATTTTTTTAGGAATAAAACAGATTGCTATAGTAATAGGTTATTTAGGTGATAGGATACGTGATTTCATTTCATCCATAATAAAAAATAATAGATCCTTAGAAGATAAATTGATAATAATTAATACAGAAAATCAATATAAATTAGGGCCATTATATTCTTTTTTATCTATAACTAATAATAAGATACTCTTTAATCCTGCTAATTCATATATAATGATCCCTGGGGATACAATCTTTCATTTGAGCATATTGAAAGAAGTTTTACTCATAATTTCTAAGAATTACCAGTTGATTCAAGACCATCCCTTCGTTTTTTATAGAAATATCAGATTAAAAACATTAAAAAAAATTCATAATAGAATTAAATTAATTTCTACTGTTGAAGTAGAAAAAATTGGCTCAGAAATCGTTTTAAAAAAAATATCTCAGTTAAGAGTATGTGATATTCTTCCTATGGATGTTTTAAATCAATCTATTCCCATTTTTGCACTAAGTTATGACTTTATCAACGAAATCTTGAAATTAAAGGAAGAAATTCTAGTAAAAACAGTTCGGGAGGCAATAAATCATATGATTATTAATGGAAAGAAGATTTTTGCTTTTGAAATTGAAAGTAAAGATTATTTTTATGATATTGATAATATAGATGATTTAACTAACTTAAATAAAAAAAAAGAGGACAATAGGCGCTCCGATTAATCTAAGTATAATTGATTCAAAGGAATTAAAGAGGCATAATCCAATGAAGCAATTATGAAATCAAAGCTCCTATATATATCAATTCCGATTTAATGTAATAAAAGTCCTATTGTCTCAGGTACCATAAAAAAATACGGTAATATTCAACTAGAGTTCTAGTTTTAATGTTAGGTTGTCTTAGATTCCAAAAATGTGCAAATTAAATCGAGAATTTATTGAAATACTTTAAATCCTGCTCCAAAGTGCTGAATTAATCATGTTTCTTCTGTATAATTTATTTAGTGTGTTTTAAGCACTACAGGAACAAATGAAAAATGTGAATTATTTTTATGATAGTATTTTGAATCCTCAGAATCTAAAAAAAAAAATTATCGGAAATTAAGGATCAATTCAATTTGTGTATACAACTAATCCGGTGTGCAAACCGTAATTGTGTATCTAATTCCAATGCAAAACAGACCTATTGTCCAGATAAATATATGATAATTTTACTATTTAAATCTTGTTATTAATGGAAATAAAGTCTTTACTAATTATTTTAACAAAAATATAATAAATTTAAGATTTTATTTAAATTAATATAAATATCAGAGAATATATTATTTATAAAATATGAGTGTACCAATAAAGATTGATTTATTCGGAATTGGCACAATAGAAGGTGATATTATTCGTCATATTGCACCCCTTACTGCTGATGCAATAATTGATAAATTACCTTTTAATTTAAGAGGAAGATTTAGTTTTGGTTCAAAAAAATATTGGACTTTACCTGGTTTAGAAATTCATAAAGGAACTAATCCTAAATCAAAAACTAATGCTGAAAAAGGTGACATTCTTTATAATCCTAAAACTGATGAATTAATAATAGTTATTGAAGACATTGAAATGCCAAATAAAGTGAATAAAATTGGGAAAATAAATACTAACATTGAAATACTATTAAAAGCAAGGAACGGATTAAATACTAAATTATCAAAAAAGCAATAATAAATATGGCAGTTTCAAAGAAATTAACAATTGTATTTACAATTTTTTATTTAATTGTCATTATTTATATATTTCTATTTTTATATGTACTAGATTTTCAAAATTTTATTATAAGTGCACGACAAAACCTAACTATAATCACACAAGGCGCAAATTATTTATGGGCTCTATTAATTTCTCTTGGGATATGTTTTTTAGGCTCAGCATCAATAGGGTTCCCAATCCCTTTTCCATTTGTTTTGTTCTCACTATCGAACGCAGTTTATCTTAAATATTATAACATGGGATTATTAGAAACACAAATATTGCAAAATGGTTCTTTTTGGCTTGAAATTATAGGTCTTGCATTGATAGGGGGTTTAGGTAGTGCTCTAGGTGAATTCACTGGCTATGCTGTTGGGTATGGAGCGAAAAAGCTAACAGAAGAAAGAAATTCAGATATATTGAATAATGTAGATGGATTTGGGAAATTAATATTAGAAAACGAAAAACGTACACCTTTATATATATTTCTATTTGCATTGACTCCACTGCCAGATGATATTTTATTCCTGCCACTTGGTATGATAAAATATCCCTTTTGGAAATGTATTATTCCTGGATGGTTAGGTAAAAACTTTACTACTCTGATTTATTGTTGTTGGCCTATTTTTATAGCACTTGGATTCGTTACTCAAGGAATTCAAGCTAACGATACATCAAGCATAATAACGGAAGCAATTTTACTTCTAGTTACAATAACAGTTATGTTTTTTATAATGGCTTTTAATTGGAACAAATATCTAGAGAAACGTAAGCAGAAGAAACAAAAAAAAAGGCAAATTCATAAAGTATAACAATATTATATTGAATTTTCTTTTTCTAAGCAATTCTTACAAACAAAAATAGTTTTCCTTTTTTCCTTAGAATTTTCATCGTAATATATTCTTTTATAAATGAAATTATTACAGATCTCGCATACTGCGGGAGTACGGGTCTCTGCTATCAGTGGCCCTAAATGTTTAAAATTAGATTTAGCATTTGACTTCATAAAATTAATATATTGATTTGGTTTGAAGCGTAATTTCAATTTTTGAAATAATATCTATTTTTTTCTTATTTCCTCTATTATTTTTGTTATAAAAACCACGTTGCCTATTATTTAGATAAGGACGACTTCCTAAAGAAACATTTGCAATCTCTATTCTAGGATACATACGACTTTTTAAAATTTCAGCAACTTCTACGGCGGTACTGATTTCTTCTCCTTCACCCTTTATTAACAGTGATTTTCTACCACCAGAAAATGCAAATATTGCGTCTTTAATTGATTTTTCTTTATCGTTTCTGTTTTTTATTATAATTGTAGTCTCATTGACCATGAAAGAACCTCATTCGCAACAAAATTTTATACTATTTTAAAAAGAAGCTTAATTCTTAATAATTTACTTATTAATATAAAATTTTTTTAAAGTACTTAAATTGATTATATCTTTTTATATTTTTAAAGTTTGATAAATATAAAATAAAATATTTATGCTATTACTCTTCTAATTTTAATTTTGCTCTGTTATTTAGCTCATCTAAGATTTTAGAATATTCAGAAATTCTCTCTTCAAAATATTCAACAACTTTCCTTTCATTAGTGTCTAGATAAGTATAAAAAGGAAAAATTATTGCAATTTTTTTAGAGAAATCTTCCATTAATTTATCATACCATTCATTTGGTTTTTTTAGCATATTTTGAATTTTTTTTATTAATTTCTCTTTTCTCTTTTCATATTTTTCTTTTTCATTGTTTTCAATTAATTTATCTAACTCATCGTAAGCCGCTCTTATAATACTTTCTACTTTTTCTCTAAATTTTGGAATACGATATGACTTTTTAAAAAATTCAGGATCCCACTCATACAAATACCGGTCATCCTCTTCAGCTACCTCTTGATCATCAGTAATAATGACATCTTCCTTAGGAACTAAAATTAATCCAAAATTCCTTTGTAATTGGGCCAAAGCTTTTTTTCGGAGCACCTCATCAATATAATTAATCTCTTCCAATACCTTTTTCATGTTTTTATCAACTTTGTTAACTACTTTTTCAACTTTTTCTACCATTACTTTTTCTTCTAATTCATATTTCAGTTCTATTAAGTCATAAGTAGAAGAAATTCCTAAATCAGGATCCTTAAGTCTCAATCCTCCAATTCCCAAAAAATGTAAATCAGATTCTTTTTCACAATGATCAAATATTAATCCTACAGCATAAGGATTAGGGATCTGATATCCTAATTGAGTCATGCAATCTATTGGGGAATAAAAGAAGCCAAAACCGGGATGTGTATGAAACCAACCAATAATAAAATCATTTTTTTTATCTTGAATGGATCTTTCAAACACAGAAGCGTCAATCTGAGCCATATCAACATATTGTTTGTTTTCATATTTAACTCCAGCTCGATCTCCAACTACCATTGGAATTGCATCTTTTATAATTACTTTTGAGTCATCTTCAATAGAGCCAATTAAAATTCCATACACTTCACGCCATTTATCAGGATTTAAATCTTTATTAGCATATCTGATAGCATACCCCACGATCCTTTTATATGCCTTTAAAGTCAATAAACATGGAGTGCGAAATGGCTTAATTTTTTTATTTTTTAGCATAAAAATGGCAATTATTGCTGTGTGATATTTTACTTTATAAATTTTATATCTTATTCTATATAGAATTTAAACAAAGTCTAAGTATTTAAATTATATTAAGAAAAATTACATTAATGAAAATTCTAGCAATAGTTGGCCTTCCTGGTTCTGGAAAAACAACAGCGATAGAAGCAATCAAGGATCTAGGGTTAGTTGTAACTATGGGCGATATCATTCGCAATGAAGCTAAAAATAGGAATTTAGAACCTTCTGGAAAAAATATAGGTAAAATCGCTAAAGAATTGCGTAAAAAAAGGGGACCCGCAATAATAGCTGAAATGTGTGTAGATACGATAAAAAATTTAAAGAATGAAGAAGTTATTTTTGTGGATGGAATTAGAAGTCTGTCTGAAGTTAATACATTTAGGAAGTTTTGGAAATTTCCAATTATAGCTATTTTAGTTGATGAAGAAAAAAGATTTAATCGACTTTTTAAAAGAGGTCGTAGCGATGATCCAAAAAATCTTGATGATTTAAAGGAGAGAGATAAAAGAGAAATTCAATTTGGGCTTGATGAGGTTATAAAAAATGCAGACTATACAATTATGAATGATTCAACAATAGAAGATTTTAAGATAAAAACTAGAGAAATTGTATTAAATATTATTAAGAATTGGTAATACTACAATTTTTACTTATTTCAAATAATCTGCTATAATTTTGGCTAAAGAGACTTGACATACTTCATTATCAATAGAATCTGTACCTATTATTTCATCCGCACCTGCTTTTAAGATTCGATACTTAGCTTGTCCTAGTAATAATGCATGAGTAGCTACAGCGAATATTTTATTAGCTCCACTCTCTTTTATTATTTTTATCGCACTAGCCATTGTACCGCCTGTAGCAATAATATCATCTGCAATAACAACATCTTTACCTTTAAGACTAAATAATCCATACATTTTAATTTCACCCGTTTTAGTATCCCTCTCCTTTTCAATAATTTCAACTGGAACATTTTCTCCAAAATGTTTAGCAAAAGCCTTTGATCTTTTAATTGCTCCTTTATCTGGAGATACCACAACAATATCTTTCGCCCCTTGAGAATAAATATATTCTGCTAAGAGCTTCATTGAATCAATATTAATTGCTTTGCATGAACATTCATTCATAACTTCTGGAGCGTGAATATCAACAGTATATAATTCATCTATACCTAGAGAATTGATAATACGAAACAAAACATTTGCAAATTGACTTTCTCCTGGTCTAAAAACTTTATCTTGACGGGCATATGCAAAATATGGAATGACAACTATAACTTTTACTGCTCCCATACGTTTAACAGAATTGATCATCATAAAAAGTTCCATCAAACGACTATTCTGATTTCCGCTAGAGCTAGGACCTGTAGACTGCACAATTATGACTTCTTTGTTCACTATTAGAGTCTCATCCTCAATATTAATTCTTAAATAATTTTCCCCATCTGGAAACAATTTGACTTCTGTATTTATAGCTTCAATTCCCAATTCTTGAGCAATTTTAAACCCTAATATTTGCGAGGCAGGACCAACAATTAGTATTTTACCCATTATAATTCAACCAAATAATAAAATTCATAATAATTTTTTTTTTTCCTTCTTTATAACTTTTTCAAAAATTCAAGAGAATAATTAAAAATTTCTTCTCTATGCCCAGAAAAAGTATGCCCTCCACTGTTAAACTCAATAACATTTTCATCATTTAATCCAAGACTTTCCTTTATTTTATATAAGTTTTCAATTGGAATTACCTCATCATCTTTGCAATGTGCAATCAAAACTCTATCATTATTCAGTGAATTTTTTTTTAAGAAATTATTAGGACTAATTTTTCTCATAATTTCTTCTCTTTCTTCTTCTTTAATTCCTCGATATCTTCCCTGAATTGTCCGGTAATCATAACGTGTACTAAGTGCAATTAAAATTTTTGCTCTTTCATCAATAAATCCATGTGATAGTATAATTGCTCCACCGAGACTCCTTCCAAATAACGCAATTTTATTTTTTAGAAGTCTATTTGATTGATTTTTTATGATCCATTCAATAACAACATGAATATCTGAAAATATTTGCGTTATCATTTGATCCCATCTAGATCCAGTCTGTTTTTGTGTTTCTCCATGCCCTCGATAATCATATGACAAAACGTAATAGCCTGCATTTGCAAATCTTTCAGAATAAAATTTCACTAAAAAATTTTCTCTGTTATGCATAAATCCTGGTAAATTAACAATAAAAGGAGCTTTAGTTGGCGTATTTAATGCAAAATAAAGTGAAGCTTTCAGAAGAATATTATCAGAGCTTACAGGAATATCGATATTTTCACTTATCAGATCATACATTATAGATTAGAATTATTGCTTTAGTTTATATTTTTCAATTATATCTTTGAGAGTTTCAATTACAAAATCTGCAAAATATATTTCATCTTCAGGTAAGCCTTTTAATGTGTTATCAATATCTTCTGCTTTTAAATTTTCAGCAAATTCAATAGATTTACCCTCTATCAATAGTGTTAGTTGATTTCCTGTTGCAATCATCACACCACAACCATCTGTTCTAAAGTTTGCTTTGGTGATTATATCATTCTCTATCTTTATATATAATCCTAAGAAATATTGTTTAGGACCTCCTCGTCGTTCTTCAAACACTGTTATTTCTTCTTTTTCAGGTTTTCCCCAATTTTGTGGATTATAGCATTGATTTACAATTTCTTCATTATAATCTTCAATTTCCTTTTGAAATATTTCTTTTTGAAGCTTCTTTACAAATTCATCAAATTTATTAGGCATTATATAATCATTGGATAAATTATTATAAATGTTTTAAAACATGACTCTCTAACGGAGTGAGATATGTTGGCTTACTTTGATATTTTTTTACAATATCGATGATTTTTTTGTTCAATTCATGATGCTCTGTCAGACAACTTGTTTGACTTAAAAATTCCTCTCCACGACGAATGATAGCGGTGTTTTCAGTCACCTTTATTAACTCAGTTGCTATTATACCATTGATATAAATTAAATCTGCGAGCATGTTTTTAATATTTGATAGAATTGATGTTTTTTCAGACATATTATTAAAAAGAATGCTAATAATAAAAAGAGCCAATATTTTAGAAATAAAGATTTAAAATTTGCTTTCTTAACATCGAATAGTATTCTATAGTCTTCTTTCTATAAATAAATTTCAACTTATTATCGATTCAACATAAATGGATAACCAAAAAAAAGATATAATATTCTACTTGAATTAATTTCTATATATATAAAATTTTATTTGTATCTCGAATTAAATATAAAATTACAAAAATTATCTTAAATAAAGTGGTGGTGTGACCTTAGATTACAAAGATTTCCATAATGGTTTATTATCTTTAACATTAACGTTATTTTTTTTCTCATTAACGCTTTTAATTGGTTCAATTGTACTTAAGCCATATATTGGACTACAACTTCAAGAAAGGGATTTCATTATTATATTGTGTTCTATAAATCTTATATTTTCTTCATACTATTTATGGAATGCTTTAAGATTAGAAAAGATTTTCAAGTTAGAAAATAAAAACATAATTAAATTTGGCAAAACAATAGGTATTGTTACAATTATATATATTCCTCATATTTTTACATTTTCAACGCTTTTTCTTAAAGATTTACATAATCTGGAAATGTTAATGATATTTCTTATTTTTTTTATAGAATTAATGCTGATTGGTTTAGTACTTAAAGAATCTTATGATCTAGTGTTTTTAGAAGAATCTCGAAGAGATTTTGAATTGGAAGCAAATCGTAAAAAGTATATAGAAAGAGAAAAAAAACCCATAACAGAGGAAAATCTTTAAATTTTAAGTAGATTGAATTTATTTTCTCGTTAATTTTTCTATAGCAGAATCAATCATTTTTAATTTTGTGGAATATTTTTCCATGAGTTCAGCAAACTTATCAACTTCTATCTCATTACTTTCTTTTAGTGACTTAAGTTCATTAATTGTTCTTACGACTCCCGCCTTCTTGTCAATTAATTTTTCTTTTTTACTATAGGGAATTTTTTCCTCCAATTTCTTTCTTTGGTATGACTTAAATCGTTTAATATTTAAATCTTTAGGAACAAATTTCGTTAGATATATAATATTTTTTGGAACGAATGGCGCTAAATTTTCTGGAATGATAATTATTGGCTCAGGATCTTGTATTTTCTTTATTTCTTCGTATTCTAATTGTTCTAAATCGTTTTCTTTTAAATTATCTTTAACAATTGATAAATTTAACTTTATATTTTCTTTTTCTTCACTTGAAACGGGAAGAGTTCTTAGCATCTCTTCCCAAATATCTCTTGCTTTTAAAAAATACCAAAAAGCTTTTTGTTGTAGTTTGTGGACTCTTTCTTTATTAATTGATGTAATCGATGATTCTAAGGAAGCTCGAGCTTTGAGATAACATGCTTTTCCCATATCATAGTGAAATTGAGCTCTGATTTGCTGTTTCTTTTTCTCTTCATGTTTCTTTAAATAAAATAATCTTTTAGATAATAAACTAAGGCCTGCATATAATTTTGAGGAAAAGTAAATATTATTATCATTTTCTTCTTTTAAAGCAGCGATACTTTGAGCAAGAATTCTTGATTCTTCGGAATTTAATTCTAGATTTTCTGAAGCAAGAGTTAAGCCCATCTCTCTTTGATACGCAACAGCAGCGCTAAAATAAGCTGCCGTTTTATATATTTTACTACATTCGGTCATCGCTATAATAGCATTTTCCCATTCTTCTTCCTCTTCATATTTTTCAGATAATTGGGAATAAGTTTTAGCCATAACCCATAACGCACGAGCACATTCAAACATTAAATCTTGAATTTCAATATCTTTGTTAGCTAAAGGGTCAAAAAAAAGAGGAGTAATATCTAAATCTTCTAATATTTCTTTATGATTTTCATTTTCATAATTAATATTTAAAATTTTAGTATATTCTAATATAAGATTTAGATCATCTAAACCAAAGTGTTCATCTTCTTTTTCTAAAGCATCTTCTAAATGTTTTATTTTAAAATGCAGATAACGTATTCTCTGCATTAATTCTTCTGTAAAAAAAGTCATAATAAGATCTTATAGTTTTTTATTAAATTTAGTTAAATTAAATAATTCAAACATCATTTTAAAACTAATCTATCAAAACATTTTAAAGAATGACTTATCTATAAAAATCTGAATATTAAAAATTTACTTTAAAAATGAGTAAAAATTTAATTTTTATTTTTGAATTTGTCTCTGGTGGCGGTTTTAGTAAAATTAATATACCCACTTCACTTTTATGCGAAGGATTTGGTATGTTAAGATCGATTATAACAGATTTTAAAGCCATGGATTTTGAGATTCTTACATTTTTAGATTATAGGATTTTCTTCTTATCAAAATTCTTAGAAGCTGATGAAATAAAAAGAATAACTGCTAATGAAAATTACATAAAAATTTTTAAAAATTATGTGAGAGTTTGTGAATATGTTTTTATAATTGCTCCAGAATCCTCAAATATTTTATTTGAATTAACTAGAATTGCTAAAAACTCTAAAAAAATAATTTTAAGTGCAAATCTAAAGGCTATTAAGCTTGGTACCTCAAAAATAAGAACTTATAATTTTTTCAAAAAAAATGAAGTTTTAACACCAAGAACTTACAAAATCCCTTATAAAAAGGGTATTTTGGATTTAGATTTTATAATTAGAAAATATAGAAAATTGAAATGTCCAATTGTGATTAAACCAGAAGATGGAGTTGGAGCAGAATCCATTTATTATTTTGAAAAAGAATATCAAATATTAGATATTTTTAAAGAATTAAATAGAAAAAATGATAATAAAAGGAATTTTATACTTCAAGAATTTGTTGAAGGGATGGATTCAAGTCTTTCATTAATAGGTGCTCCAAATTTATTAGATTTGCATCCAATTATTCTGAGTGTGAACTCACAGGATGTTAGTATTAAAAACCTAAAATCTGAATATTTTGGGGGTTATACTCCTTTAGAAAATTATGAAGAAATACTTATAGAATTATCAATTCTTATGAAAAATATCAATTTCTCTAAAATTGAAGGTTATTTTGGCATTGATTTCATAAAAAAATACCCTTCTAGTTTTTATTTTATAGAGATTAATCCTAGATTAACTACTTCATACATAGGATTAAGAAATACAATTAATCTAAATTGTGCAGAACTAATTCTAAATTCCAAAACAAATAGCGTTGAATCAGTAGAAATAAAAATACTCAATCATTCGCACTTTACCAGAGTTGATTTTTATATTAATGAATTTAAAGACAAGGAAGAATTATATGAAAAGTTGCTACCAACTTTAATGAAAAAGATCCCTGAATTTGTTACACCTCCAATTTCACTTTACAATTCAAACCATTTCTCGTGTTTTATTGCTACAAAAATGAAGGATTTAGCCTCATCGAGAATAAGAGTAAATGAAATAATTAAATCTCTAAAAGATCTAAATTTTAAAGTCGTTAAACCAGCATAAGTAAAATTATTGTAAAACCACCATAATGAAGCGATAAAGAAATAATTAGACTGCTTTCAATTTTTAATCCTTTCTTTACGCATAAACTGTATGATAATAACCATAAGGACCAGACTTGGAAAATAATCAGTAATACTTTGTCAATTAAATTAACTATGCTGAGATATATTATCCCTGAAGATATAAAAATCAAGTGGAGTATAAGATATAAAATCATTGGAAATTCAATAATCGCAAAAGAAATAAAAAAATTCAACATATTTTCTTTCTTTTTATAAAATAATCGAGAAATGCCTTCTACTATTATGAAAAATATAAAAAAATTAATTATGAAACTGAAACTAATTAAAAGTCGAAAAGATATATCTGAGCCTATTTGAGTATTTTCTAAAAAAAATAATAAAAAAGAGGAAAAACCATTTAATCCACAAAAAATGGTACCTAGAACAATAATACAGACGGATATTAGAATAGTGTAGATTTTATCTTCTTTCTCGAAAAGAATGAATCTTCTTGAAGTTAGTAACATCAATTTTCTTAAAATTGGGGATTTGAACTCTCTAGTAGGGGATTTAATTGTTTCAATGTTATCCTTTAAAGAGTTATATGCATAAACTCCTAATTCTGTTAAATAATACTTTTTATCTTGCCTTTGCTCTATTAACTCTGACAGAGTATCCAAATGATGATAAATTGTCCCAGTACTTACTCGAAGTACTTTTTTTAGGATAGTAAAGGATGTGAACTCATTATCTCCAATAATTTTAATTATTCTTCTTCTAAGTTCATGACCTAGAGCATAATAAAAACTTGATTCAGCATCTTGCCCATTTGACTCATTCTCAGTTCCATTAGTTTTTTCTGAAATTCTTAATTACCATCCGTACGTTTTTCTATAGTCATTAGTACATTTATTATATTAATTAGTATTAAAAGAAATCCCACAACTGCTAGGTATAATCCAATACCTGCATTAGGGAGGTATCCTAAATATGTAATAATAATCCTAATATAATCAACAAAAAATATTATCAAAAAGCCTAAACCTACAAAAAATATAATAACAGATTTAATTTTTAACTCTGTTTTATAAATGATTAAAATACTAGCGATTAGACAAATAATACCACTCATTAAAGGAAATAGAAATAAAAATGCATCAGAAATAGCTACAGATATAGTACTAATATAAATCTCAATTAAGGTAGATTCAGAAAACCATGAAAAAAATTCAGACAATATTATTATTATAGAACCAATTAAACCTATTATATATGTATTTAAGTACTTTTTTAGTTCCATAAAATTTCATACAGATTTTTTGATTCAAATTGAAAAATTATAAAAATTCAAAAAGAATAATATTAAAATAAGTTTTGAAAATATTAATTTTTCTGAGATTTTGAATACCCAATTAAATAATAAAAAGGATTGAAATGACATCACAAATTGAATCCGAGATAGAAACAGAATCGCCTCCGCTATTTAATTATTTAAAGCAAGAAATTCCACTTGAAGATATAAGAGATTATGCATCACCTCGAAGAATTACATCAATTGATTTTTTAAAAGGTTTTGCGATAGTCTTTGTAATACTAGCTCATACATCGCAAGGATGGCTGGATGCCGATTCATTGTATCTTTATGGACTCCTTTTTGCCCTCTTAGATATTCTTGGTCCCTCATTATTTGTGTTCCTCTCAGCATTAAGTGTCATATTTAGTATTAAAAGAAAAGAAGGTATAATACACCCTAAAATTATCCGAAATCGAATTTTTACGCGTGGCATTGTAATGATTGTTTTAGGAATGCTTACTAATATAATAGGTGTTGATCTAAAAACAGGAAAAGTCGTTGTAATAATTTTTGGTTGGAATATTATTACTTTTATAGGATTCTCTCAAATTTTTTCTTATTATATCTTAAAAATAAAAAAGTCTTACCGTATTGTAATAGGATTAATCATAATTATTCTCTCTCCCTATTTAAGAGCTATTCTTTATGAAGGGATAAAGACAGGAAATATATTATTAACCATTTTCCATTATATTATAACCTCTCCAACCCCTCATCTAACTCTTCTTCCTTGGGTTTCAATATGTTTTATTTCTACCATTTTTGGTGAATATATATTTGAAGCAATGAATAAAGGAACGATAAATGCTTATATTGGTTTGTTTAGGATCTTTTTTGTCTGGGGAATAATTTTTATTATTATTGGAATTTTTGTTCCCTTTCCTAGTGGGCTAAATCTTGCCGATTGGCAACCTGGTTGGGCCCTACAAACTCCAGCTACTATGGAATTATCTGAATATCCTCATTTAGGTTTATTAGCAATTGCGCAGAGTCAATTGGATATTCCTGGAATGCCAAATTTCTTAATAAGAGGAACAAGCGCAAATATGTTTTATAATCAAGGAGCTGCATTATTAATTATAGCCATTTTCTTTTACTTTATTGATATTAAAAAAAAATCCAATGACCTCACCAATACTTTAATATATTTCGGTAAAGTTTCTTTAAGCCTTTTCTTAATTCATTTCGTATTCCTTCCACTTTTCTTTAATCAATTTGGTGTAGCCCTATTTTTAATTATTGTTTTTTCTTATGTAGGATTCTTAGGGATCTTTATGTACATTTGGATGGAATATGCTAAAGGAGTCGGTTCACCCGAATGGTTAATGGTTCAATTAGGTAGAATAGGGCAAAAATCAGGTGAAGCTGTTAAGAAAACAACTAAAAAAATGTATGATAGAATTAAAAAGCGTGAAAAAGTTAAAAAAATGGAAGATTTCATGAAAAAATTGAGTAAAGACAGCGAAAATGGAAAAACAACAGAATAAATATATCAATTCGCGGATTAAATAGAAAAAGTAAGATTTCTAATGTATAAAACACGAATATTTTTTTTCATAGCTTGTGTTATCAATGCTTTCTATTTGATTTTAACTTACATTTTCTTTTATTTTTTAGATAGTCCTTTAATGAATATTAATGAAAATGATTATCTGTCATTTTATTATGCTGGTTTGAATGTTTTAGAAGATTTGCCTAATTTATATAACTCTTCACTTTCTCCTTTTCCATTTAGATATTTACCAATTTCAGCTTATTTTTTTACACCATTTTCAATTTTGGGATTAAAATTGGGCTATTTTATTTTCCAAATTTTCAATTTCTTTCTAAACATCTTAATTATTTATCTGATCTATAAAATCATTCAGATTTATAAGGGCTTAAGGAATAACTCTAATTTACTTTATAAATTAAACACCTTTCGAGATATTTTTGATAAAACGGAAAACGAATCCATTCTTCATCAAAACGCGGTTTTTCTAATAATGCTCCCGCAATTTATGAATTATTTCTTAGGACAAATTAATATTTTAGTTTCAATTTTCATTCTTTCTTCACTTTTTTATTTTTTGAAAGGAGGAGTTAAGAATGATTTGTTAGGAGGATTCTTATTAGGATTAGGAGTTTCAATTAGACCAACATTAATTTTTGTTTTACCATTTTTAATAGTTTTAAACTATAATAGAGATACTAAGAAATTTACTTTTAATTTTAAAAAAACTGTTATGAGATTATTAGGATCTGTGATATTAATATTGATCTCAGGAGTTTACTTTTTAGTTTATCCGCAAATGTTAATAGATTTTATTGATGTTAATCTTGCTGGAAGATATACATATGCTATTGAAGGAGGATTAGAAATTAATCCTTCATTCAGTCTTACTAGAATAATCTTAATTTTCCTGCAATTGATTAAAGTAGATATTAATGGTTTTTTAGTTTTTATTATTATAGCCATATTACTCTTAGTTCCAATGTTTTTTCTGTATATTCATGACTCAAATCACCCGATTAATTTAATCAATGGATATTTAGCAGGGATATTAATAATGCTAATAGTATATTTTGATTCTTGGCCTCATCATATTGTCGTTTTGACACCTTTCTTAATTTTTTTCATTCTCATATATAAAAATTTTAAATCCTATAAACTATTCAAATATCTTCATTATCTATTAGCTATATTGATGGTTATTTTCTGGGGAATTTTTTATCTATCATATAAATTTTTCCCATTTAATGCGGGAGGATTAATTTTATTGATGCTATTATACTACTGCTTAATTGTATATTATGTAAATCAAGTTAGATAGAATTTTTCGAAGTGCTATAAAAACTACTCTTAAAACTAGAGTTTTTTGAGCTTAGAACTGCTCTTATATTAAACTAACCATAAAGGTAACAAAAAGGTTTTAAAAAGTATAAATGTTGAATAATAATATAACAATTTTAGTTAGGAAATTAATGGTTTCGTTATTCAATTAATAATAAATAGAGTAGAACCAAGAATGTCAACAATAATTGAAGAAGAATTTAACAATGATATTAAAAAGGATACGTCAAAACGTATTGGTTCAATAGATTTTGTTAAAGGATTTGCAATAGTTTGGATAGTCTTAGCTCATGTAGGTCTCAGTTGGTTCGATCGCGATTGGGTATATGTATATGGACTTGTTTTTGCATTTATGGATATTCTAGGCCCTTCTTTATTTGTTTTTCTTTCAGCTCTTAGTGTAGTTTTCAGTTACAAAAGAAAACAAGGAAAAATGTCACAAAAGGTAATTCGCAATGGGATTTTGGTAAGAGGCGGAGTAATTATTATTATAGGTGTACTTTTCAATCCAATATCTTTATTCACGTCAGGTGTAAACGTTCCTTTTCCTGCAAATTTGTGGGGTTGGAACATACTAATGTTTATTGGATTCTCTCAGATTTTCTCTTATTATGCAATAAAATTCAATAAGATTACACGTGCAGTGATAGGTATAGTTATTATTTACTTTTCTCCTTGGATTCGAGAACTCCTCTATGAATTTAAGGAGGGAAATATAGCAGTAACTATCTTACATTTTATTATAACTTCTCCACTTCCCCAGGTACCGATTTTACCATACTTAGCAGTCTGTTTCATGTCCACAATATTTGGAGAGTTTCTTTATGATGCAATGATGAGAGGGACCAAAGAAGCTTATTATAAGTTATTCCGAATATTTTCCATCTATGGTATAGCATTTGTATTAGTTGGGATATTCATAATTGTTCCTAGGGGAGTTGCTTTCGATATATGGGATTTTGGATTGACACGAGTAATTCCTGGAATTGAATCAACTTCAACTACAATAGTACGATCAGAATACTTGCATATTGATTTATTGGGTATCGCTAATCAACAAACTTATTATAAGTTTGGGGCAATGCCAATATTTATGATAAGATGTACTGCTCATAATATGTTCTACAATCTTGGTGTAGCTTTTGTACTTATTGCAATAACCTTTTATTTTATCGATATAAAAAAGAAATCTAATGATGTCATAAAATTAGTCATATTTTATGGAAAAACAAGTCTCTCTCTTTTTCTAATTCAATATCTATTTCTTCCATTATATACTGGTCAATTATCAATAATATTTTTGCCAATTGTTTGGGTTGGTTATTGTGGCTTTTTAGGTTTACTTATGTATATTTGGTTAAAATATTTTAACGGTGTTGGAACACCCGAATGGATTATGAGAAAAATTGGAAGTGCTGGAAAAAAAAAGAAAAAATCGTGAAAGAGATCTCATTTAGAGGAATATAAAAAATAATTAGGCTATATTATAAAGATATAAATATCTTTAAAAGATATATGAAATAATAAGAAATGAATTAATTATTAATAAAATACACTAAATTTAATTCAAATTATATAAAATTTTTTATATCTGACATTAAAAGAAATGCTCTAAATATTTATTTTCTACGAGGAGATTGATAATGAGTACAGATTCTCAATATAAATTCAAAATTACTCTTTTTGGACCTGGTGGTGTAGGTAAAACATCTCTTTTATTGCGTTATATAAAAGATTACTTCAGTGATGACTTAAAAAAAACTATAGGTAGTAATTTTTTAATCAAAGACGTCGAACTTGATAAAAAAAGTGTGCGTCTCCTTCTCTGGGATATTGGAGGGCAACCACAATTTCACAAACTTCGAACTATTTATTTTAAAGGTAGTAATGCCGCACTTGGCGTTTTTGACTTATCATCTAGTCAAACTCTTCTTAAGATTCCTGGATGGGTAAGTTCTATTAAGAAAACGGTGAAAAAAGCTATACCTATGTTACTTTTAGGTAATAAAGTTGATCTAGAAAGAGAAGTTGATCGGAAAGAAGCAGAAGATACAGCAAAAAGGCTAAATTGTGAATATATGGAAACATCAGCAAAGACAGGAGAAAATGTAGAATTAGCATTTGAAAAGATCGCAAAAGCATGTCTTGAAGATATAAGTGAATAAACAATTTAATGGCTTTTTTACAAAACCTTTAATTTTTTAAGCTCTTCTATAAGTACATCTGTATTAGTGTATTTTATACTTATAATTCCTAATTCCTTAGCGGAACGTATATTATTTAATCCATCATCTATATAGACTATTTGTTCTGGTTTACAACCAATTTTCTGAATAGCATATTCAAAAATTTTTGGATTCGGTTTGATCAGATGAATTTCATGTGAAAGGATTAATTCATCAAAATAATTCATAAAATCCCATTTTTTATCTAATATATAATTCCAATGACTGGAGTTCACATTGGATAAAGCTATAAGTTTATATTGATTACTATCTCGTATTTTTTTGATTATTTCGATTACATCTGAATTGATACCTGAAATAATACTATTAAATGCATTGAAAAATTCAGATTGATCTAACATACAAACTTGAAGAAGGTCACAGGCAAGTTGGTAAAATTCGTCATCAGTCATATTTCCTTGATGGTATATGTCAGATTGTCTAAAAAATTCTAGCATAATTGGTGTTTGGGGTTTGTTTAAAGGTGATTGCGTAATTATTTTGTTATAGAAATTAGAAAAATCTAAATCTATAACTACTCCTCCTAAATCAAAAATAAATGCTTTAATTGTCATAAGATTTAAAAAACTTGTTAATTAGATTCACTTTCTGAAATAAATTTTCGTTGAAAACCTTCTAAATGGCATTGGCAATTTATACTTTGGGAAATTTCTGGTGTCATCTTCCAGCAATTCAAACAATTTATCTATCTTTACATTATTTAATTGTTCAGAAGTTAGTTTTTTTGGACCAAAAGGTTTACCAATCAATCTTTTTCTAATTGAAATTGTTTGATTCTGCTGTTCTTTTTTACCTATTATTACTGTATACGGTATCCATTCTATTTCTGATTGTCTTATTTTTTTCCCTACAGTTTCTTCCCGATCATCAAAATCTGCTCTAAATTCTTCTCCATTAAGGATATTAAGTACTTTTTCAGCATATTCATTCTGATCATCACTTACAGTAATAATTCGCACTTGAATTGGAGATAACCATGTTTTAAATCCTGGAACTAATTTATCTTTATTTCGAATTGATGACTCAATCAAACCCCATAATACTCTCTCTAATCCTCCAGTTGGAGAATTATGAAGAATAATCGGATGTTTTACTTGACTATCAATATCTTTAAAAGATATATTATATTTTTGCCTATTTACACCGTCATTATCAACCATATATTCTAAGGAGCTCTCTACATCTATCTGGTTGGTTGCTAATGTTGCACTTCTGTTTTGAGCAGAAAGCACATTTCTTTCAAATTTTAATATATAATAATAATACCTCTCATCCCATAATTCTAATAACACAGGGTGTTTTTCTGTTTTGATTAAATTGACAATCCAATCCTTGTTTTCCTCATAAAAAGTTCTCGTAACTCTGAAAATTGTATAACTTTTTATCCCTAAATCTTTTTCCAAATCACTAATTAATTTATACTGCTTTATAAACTCATCAATCGACGATTTCAAAGTTTTACAAAGTGTATGAAGGTCAGGCATAATAAAACCACGTAGCCTTCTCAATCCGGATAGTTCACCTTCTTGTTCTCTTCGAAAATCATACTGCTCATATTCATATACTCGTAATGGAAAGTATTCTGGTTTTAAATTCATTTGAGAGAATAAATCAAACAGAAGAAAATCACTGGCATATCTTAAAAGATACCTATCTTTCCCGGATTCAAGCCAATAACTTCTTGCAGGAAAACGAGCGGTTTGAGCTGTTAATTTTTTATTTTTTACCGTATACATAATTGGAGTATCAATAAGAACTGCCCCATAATCTATTAATCTATCTTCTACAAAATTCTTTATTAAATTCTTCATAATAACTCCTTTTGTATACCATCTAAAATTGCCTGCATCAGTATTGGGATCAAAATCCACTAATTCAAACTCTTTCATTACTTTAATATGGGCTGGCTCGATTGCTTTATCAACCCTTCTAGACCCTAATTCAGATTTTAGAAATAAATTAAAATCCTCATCTTTAATCTCTTTAGGGACTAGAACATTCCCATCTTCATCAAAATTTATATCTAATTCCTTTCCTAAAGGTGTAATTATTTTAAATACTGAATTTTTAATTTGTTCTTCAGGCTTAATAGCTAGTTTCACATCTCTATACATTTCAGCTACTTCATGACCTAAACAATCAATCTTAAATGACTTATACCACCCAAATGGAGAAAATTTTGCTTCAATTCCTTTCTCTTCTAAAAATTTAGCGATTTTAGGGCATACTTCCATTGCACTTGCTTCATTACTGAGAAATTTACTTAAATGCGCCCAGGGGTAAACTAAAACTTTATCTACACGATACATATCCCGATTTTTAATGAGTTCTAGTAGTTTCCTCGGTTTTCCTTTAATTTCACCTCTCTCAATCTTCTTATTGTGTTCCCTTATTTCTTCATTTTTTTGCCTGATATTTTCAGGAAAACCTGTAATTTGCAATATAGCTGCTTCGATTTCTTCAGCACCTTGTCTAGCAATTAATTCAATATCATAAGTATCTTGATCTTCAACAGAGACAAAACAGACAAGAATTAAACCTTCCATTTTTATAAAATCATCAGCAAATTCCTGTGGGTTGCTCGTTGCTTCTTTATTCTTAATAACTTCAACATTTTGAGAGTGAATTAATAAAATTTTCATAATAAATCCTTTTTTTAGTCTGTTATCCAATACCTTATAATAAGTTCTAAATATTTTACTTAATTTTGATATATAATTATATTCAAAATTCAAATTAATTATTACTAAAATTTAGTTCTATTATTATGAACCTTAAAAAAGCTTTTTCAGAAATAACTGAGTTATTAGAAATATTGTATCAAGATAGAGAAGAAATTTTAAGATTATCTCGTAATATAATTAGGGATTCTAGCATCGCTATAAAAAATATTCATAGAAAAGAATATGATAAGTATCAAGAAAAAATAGACAAGATTAAGATTAACCACCAGGATTTAACTAAATTAGTTAATAAGAATCCTGGAATTTTTTTCAAATATTTAAAAACACCTGAGCAAGAATTTGCAGAATCTATTACTTTTTATTCAATAATTAACAAAAAAGAAATTCCAACACCATTCGAATTAGAGATTAATCCTTTAAATTTTATTTTAGGTTTGGCAGATGTAATAGGGGAATTGCGAAGATTTGCTTTAGATAACATTAGAAATTCACAAGTTGAAGATTTGAATGAAATTTTGGAAAGTATGGATGAAATATATACATATCTATTTACACTAGATTACCCTGTAGGAGTAACTCAAGATCTAAGACATAAAGTAGATGTTGCTAGAAATATAATCGAAAAAACTAGAGGAGATATCTCTCTTGCTATTCAAATGAACGATTTAAAAAAATGTTTTGAGGAAAATATGTAAATTAAAATATTCTAATGAAATAATCAATTTAAACAATTATTTATGAGATGAGTTAATATAAGGAAAAAGGTACTTATTGCAGGGACATTCGATTTAATACATCCTGGCCATATATTTCTTATCAATGAAGCTGCGAAATTAGGAGATGTATATATAATCGTAGCCACTGATAAGAACCGTAGATTATATTCAGGAACATCTCCAATAATACCACAGGAACAGAGATTAGAAGTCATAAAAAGCATAAAGCAGGTTAAGGACGCGAGATTAGGAAGAAATGATAACGATACTCTAAAAACAGTGGAAGAAATTAATCCAGATATTATTTTGCTAGGACCTGATCAGAAATATGGTGTAGAGATACTGAAGAACGGACTCAAAGCAAAAGGATTAAATAAAATTGAAGTTAGGAGACTTGAAACTTACTATGATAAGTATGAGTTACATAGTTCAAGTTTAATAAAACAAAAAATTATAGAAAAAAATAAGGAAGACAAATCAAAAAATTAAGATAATGGAAGATAAGGAAGAAATTTCTTCAGAAAATTATGCAAATTGGTTTGCTCTTTATCATCTTTGCAGAAATATAGGAAGTCGGAAAGCTATTCACATTAGTAGTATTGAGTTTGGTAAGATACTCAATTTATCTCAACAAACAGCATCCAGAAGGATAAACCAATTAGAAGAAATCGGTTGGATTCAAAGAAAGATTGTTGGAAAAGAACAAATCATAAGGATCACTAAGAAAGGTGCCGATGTAATGCTTACAATGTATAAAGATTTAAAACAGATTCTCGAAGATATCTTAATAGTCGGTGAAGTCACAGAAGGAATGGGAGAGGGGGGGTATTATGTTAGAATCAAGGAATATTATGAGCAATTTATTGCAAAATTAGGATTAGGAAAACCCTATTATGGAACATTAAACCTACAATTTAGTGATTTAAATAAAGAATTATTGGAAGAAAACTTAAAAAATCGAATCCCAGTTAGAATTACTGGATTTGAAAAGGAAGAAGTTGGACGAACATATGGATCAGTAGATTGTTATCGTTGTATAGTATCTCGTTTGGATGATCAAGATAAAAAAGTAAACGCTGCTATATTAAAGATTAAAAGAACTCACCATAAGAAAAATATCGTTGAAATTCTAGCAGCACCATACCTAAGAGATGAATTAAATTTAAAGGATGGAGATAGAATTAGGATAGAATTTACTAAGAAGTAAATAATTTTTACACTGTTTTTTGATTATCTCTCTTTTTTAGGTCAATGTAAAAACGAATCACTCTAAAAATAAATGTTCCTATAACAAGCCACATATAAACAAATAAAAACTCATTTAAAAAATCGAAAAAAAATCCTATAAACGAAGTTATAACGATGTAAAATAATCTTTCTGACCTTGCCATAAGTCCAACATCAAAATCACCTTTAAAAAATACTTCTGCTCTTGCCCTAGTATAACTAATCATAATGGAAATTAAGAAAGATACGAGTATAATCATTTTCATATCGATACAATTCCAAAGTGATTGATCTTGGATAAAAATAAACAATCCTAAGAATATGAAAAACTCCGAAATTCTGTCCATGAAAGAATCAAAAAATCCCCCAAATTTTGTAGATTTTCTAGTTAATCGAGCAATTGCTCCATCACATCCATCCATAATTCCTGTAATAAATACAAAAATAGAGAAGCATAAAAGATTTTGAAAAAGCGCTAAAGAAAGAAAACTGAAGACAGAAAAGCAAAGCATAATAATAGTTGCTAAATTTGGTGTGACTCCAATTCTAATTAAGCCTTTTGCAATTAGATTTACCAAAGGTCTAAAAATATATCTTACTCTAAATTTGGAAGCCATATTTTTTTACTTCTTTATGGGTTAAATTAAAATATGTTTCACATATTTTAAATATATAAATTAATGATTTAAACAATAAAGAGATTGAAAAGCATTGAAACTACGCCTTATTTTAAAAACAACTACAAAGAAAAAAAAAGAAATAAGCCTTAAAATGAATATTGCGCCAAGCAAACATATTGGATTTATAAATTTTATAAACTTAGCATTAAATCAAGGTTTACCCATAGAATTATCTTTTGAAAAAATATCAAAAACAGGTGAGCGAGAAGAAAGTAAAATTTTTGGGGAATTTAAACTACAAGGTAAGGCTGATTCACGAATATATGAGTTAGAGGAGGAAATTCAAGAAGCAGAGCGTAAGAGAAAAAAACTACAGCAAAAACGAAAGCAACATTAGGACTTTATCCTTATATTTGTTAACCCATAATGTTCATATCAAAGTTCAATCACTATGATACAAAAAATTACTGTAAAAGTTCCTGGTCGAATCTGTCTTATGGGGGATAAGGTCGACCTATTGGGTAAACCAGTCATAGGAATGGCTATAAATTTAATGATGGCTATCAATTATGAAGAAAGAACAGATGGAATGATAGAATTCTTCAGTTATAATACAAAAGAAAGGATAAAATTCAAATTAGGTGAACCTGCTCCTCTTGATATAGATTTAGCATATTGGAGCGTATTATATGAAAGATTGAAAAATCATATAAAAACTGGATTTTATATAGATGTTAATTCAGATATTCCTATAGGAGCGGGATTATCCACATCTGCGGCTTTATCAATTGGTTTTATTAAATCATTAAACATAGCCCTAAATTTAAACATGTCTAACGCAGATATTGCGGAACTTGCTTATTTAGGAGAGAATCATGATCTCGGTATTCAATGTGGAAGACTAGATCAATATACAGAGACATTTGGTGGAATTGTATTCATTCATACCGATGAAAATCCTGGAGTAGAACACTTAGATGTTGAAGAATTACCAGTAGTAGTTGGAGATTCCATGGAAGAAAGAAAAGCTTCAAAAATATTAAATAGAGTGAAAAAAAATATACGAGAAAAAGATCCTACTACATTAAAAGCATTTAAAGTAATTGAAACGTGTGTATATCAAGCAAAAGAAGCAATATTACAAAAAGATTTTAAAAAATTAGGAGAATTAATGGATAAACAACAAGAACAAGAAGCAATTTTAAAAGCAGATACAACAAAAATTTTAAAATTATGTAGAGCAGCTAAAGATGCTGGTGCTTTAGGTGCTAAACAAATGGGGGCAGGCGGAGGAGGCTGTATTGTGACAATTGCACCTGGAAAACAAAAAAAAGTTGCTCAAGCAATTAATAATGCTGGAGGAAAAGCTTGGATTTTTAAAATTTTTCGATATCCTAAGTAATCTTCCGATATTCAAACTCCCAAGTCTTCTTCACATACACTAATTGAGGATGCGAAAATGTTTTACACTAATTTTTTGTAGATTGTGTAACAAAACATAAAAAAAAATTTGTGGTAAAAACGATTTAGAGATTATTTTTATTTTTTATTAATTAAAAGAGATAAATCCCAATTTAATGAGGTTTTTACATACATTATATACTTGATTTTGATTTAAATTCAAATATTTAGCAATTTGATTGATTGATTTTTCTCCATTTATTTGTTCATAAACTTTGCATGAATTATCTCCTGTTAAATAGTATTTTGGATTAATTTTTTTAGAGCTCGTGTAAATAGGTATATAATGATAGTATTCTGGTGTCTCTTCAATATTTTCTATATCAGTTTTTGGTTTTACTGATTTTATATCTTCTTCCACAAAACTGTTGAGAAATTTAAAAGCTCTATTCTTTTCTTGACTCTCATTTTTCCTTTTTTCTTCTTCAAAATATTGGTCAACTACCCTATTAAATGACTTAAAATAATCTAACTTCCCATTCCAGTTTGAAATTTGATCGATATTAAATTCTTTCAAAAAAATGTAAGAAATTTTTTTTAAAAATCGTTGCACGTTTAATAGTTCTGACTTGTCGTCATAAGTAGCGAGATATATTAAATCTGGGAAGTTTGGCTCTTTTAAGAAAGATAGTTTTAGATTATTATTTGATAATTTTAATTCACTAATGGTTCCTAAATCATCAAATGAATCCGAAAAAGAATTCAATGCTGAAAAAAATCCAGATATCATAATGAGATTGTCTTCTTGAGAAATAAGATTCTTAATATTTGAGGAATTAGAAAAATTCTTTGAAAATAGAGGTAATCCGTCTTTAATAATTACAACGTCGCAAATCATTAATCTCAGGAATTTATATCCTATATTTTTTAAAAATATGAAGATCTATTGTTAATTTAAAAGGATCTATATTATCGGAAAAAAAAAGAATTATAATACATCTGTGATATCAGAGTAATATAAATATTCATTATAAGTAAATTGAAAAAGCTGGAAATAACACATTCTTAATCAAATTAATTAATGGTGTCGAGCTTTATTGAAAGCAATAGTGTTATGTGCAGGATTAGGAAAAAGAGTACAACCTTATACTAAAACCTATCAAAAATCAATGTTACCTATTCACGGTAAACCCCTTTTAGAATACATTCTAAATGGTTTAGTATATACTGGTTTTAAAAATTTCATTATAGTGGTAGGATATAAAAAAGAACAAATAATAGATTATTTCAAAAATGGAGAAAAATGGAGTATCAATTTAGAATATGTAGAACAAAAGAATTTAAATGGAACAGGTGGTGCTCTATTAAAATGTCAAAATGCAATAGAAGAAGAGCATTTTTTTTTAACTTGGGGTGATATCTTAGTACCCTATAATATATATAAAAAAGTTTTTACTACTTTTAAAGAAGAGCAGAATGAATCTGTTTTAGTAGCTAATTATACTGATGATCCTTATAAGGGAGCAGTTATTTATAGCACGAATAATTATTGTGTTGACATTATTGAAAAACCGCCAATAGGTAAATCTAAATCTAATCTTAATAATTGTGGAATCTTTATTCTTTCAAAAGAGATTTTTGAAGTTATAAACTCTCTTGAACCTTCTACAAGAGGCGAAATTGAGTTGACAGAAGCGTTAAGGATTGGAATTCATAAAAGAAAATGGAAAATTCGAGTTATTGAAATGGAAAAGAATCAATTTAGAGGAGATTTTGGAGATAGGAATGTCTATGAGCAATTAAAAGAAAATTCAAATTGGTTAAGAGAATTAGTTAGCAATAATAGAAATCAAAATAAAACGTGAATTATTCACTTAAAGATACCGTTTTTAGATTTTTTTACTGAATTATTGAAAAAAATACACCTTTTTATATCAGATATTAGAAGTGTTATTGTAATAAGAATTCTACACAATTTAATTAAATCAAATAATAAAGGTATTTCAAGAGTGCGTCAAATTCTCGAGAAAAAAAGGATCATTATTTTTATCGATCATGCAAATATTTTCCATAATATTGAAAATCTGAACATAAGGATTAATTATTTGAAACTGAAGGAAATATTTACTCAGAACCATCATTTAGTGGGTTGTTTTATGTATATGTCAATTTTTGATAAGATTCTGCCCAAAAAACTCAAATTTTTAAATTATATAAGAGCTCAAGGATTTATAATTCAACCAAAACCAGTGATTATATCTCCAACTGGCAAAAAAAAACAGAAGGGTTTAGACATTTTTATATATAAAGACATTGTGGAGCTAGCTGAAGAAGATACGTATGATAAAGCGATATTGGTAAGCGGAGACTCAGATTTTTTAGATGTTGTAAGAAAATTGAAAGAATTGAAAAAAGAAATCGAGATTTGGAGTTTTAAGAAGTCAATATCACGATCCCTAATAGATGAAGCTGGACAAGATAATGTTCATTATATTGATTATATATTAGATGAAATTAGATATTAATAAACAAAAAAGTTATGAGTTTAAATATGAAAATTAAGACTAAATATTGTTTTTTTGGTTAATATTCTCCTTTTTGAGAGGATGTTGAGAAGATGTTCTAATTAAATCATTCGCTAATATCTCGTTTCCCTTCGAAAAAAACTCTTCTCACAATTTCTCTCTTTAATTTTAATGTTAAGACTTTAATACCATTATAAAATGCTGAATAACATATTTATCCAACTCTATAAAAATTGGACTATTCAAGAATTATTAACAAAAAATATTTATTTTGCACTATAATAAAATATACTAACAAAATTTTGAATGATAAAAATGAGTTACGATAAATATCGGTATAGGTATTATTATAAAGAAACTTATGAAGCTGCTATTGGAACTTTTGCTGTTGCTATAGTTTTTCTTTTTGTTGCGATCTTATCATTATTTTTTAGAGCTTATAATATTAATTTCATAGGACTAGATAATTGGGGGTATTGGATGTTTATTCCTGCTTTTTTTATTTTCATTGGTGGATTTGAACAGCTTTATAGAAATTATAAATACAAGCAGGTTGTAAAGAATGCTATTATCCAAAGAAACTTTCAAGGGACCTATAAACTTGAACATATCGCATTGGAAATAGGTATGAAACCAAACGTATTACTGCGTGTGTTAGCAGATCTAAGAAATAGAGGAGAAATAAAGTATAGTTTTGATGCTGATTCAGGACAAATTATCTTAGGCCAAACAATAACATATTCCCCTGCGACTGAGTATATTCCACCTCCTAAAAAGATAAGTGAACCTTTACCAACGGAAGGAAAAAATTATTGTGTTTATTGTGGTCATAAATTGGAAGCAGAAGGAAATTTCTGTCCTAATTGTGGATCTAAACTTTCTTAAATTAATTATAAATTTTTCTTTTTTCTTTATTATTTAAAATGATTTTCAAAAGAATCCTTTCATATCAAAGATTATATTTAAAAATTATCTATGAATTAATTTTAACAAAATGAAAATATTGCGGATTCCACCTCCTATTTCTGGAGGTTTAATCCTCTCTTATAAATGTAGTGGTGAGTGCAAACATTGTATGTATTTCGGATCACCAAAGTGGAGCAATGATTGGATCAGAGAAAAAGATTTGGAAGAAACTTTAACGTATATATCAAATTATATTCAAGAGTCTCCATACGGTCCCGAAAATGTAAATCTCAATTATGGAATTCATTTTACTGGTGGAGAGCCATTTCTCAATTATGATCTTTTATTAAAAGCAGTAGAAATTGGCAAAAGCTTAGATCTTCCATCTAGTTTTGTAGAAACAAACTGCTATTGGTGCAAAAATGATAAAATAACAAAAGAGAAATTAGTTGAACTTAAAGAAAAAGGATTGAAAGGTATTTTGATTAGTGTAAACCCTTTTATTCTAGAATTTGTTCCGTTTGAACGTACTGAACGTGCAATAAAAATAAGCATGGATGTCTTTAGGAAAAATTTCATGATTTATCAATTGTATTATTATATGCAATTTAAAGAATTAAATATTAAAGAAAAACTCTCTCTTGAGAAATATCTTCAATTAATTAGTATGGATGATTTGAAAAGAAGAGTAGAGCTATTTAAAATGGGACGGGCAATTTATACTCTTCAAAATTTATACCAAAAATATCCCATCAATTACTTTTTTAAGGAGAATTGTAGGACAGAATTGGTTAGGAATTGGCATTGTCACTTCGATAATTATGGTAATTATATGCCAGGATATTGTGGAGGGCTTACTTGGGGTAATATCAGAAATTTGGATTCACTTTGTATTGATGGAATCAATCTTGATGAATACCCTATTTTAAGAGCTTTAATCATAGGAAATATAAAAGATCTATATGAATTCGCAAATAAAGAATTTGGATATAAAGAAAGAAAAGAAGGTTATGTTTCAAAATGCCATATTTGCTTCGATATTAGAAGACATATAATTTTGAACACTGAAGAATTTAAAGAACTCAATCCACCTGAGTTTTACTTACATATATAAAAAAAAGATTTATTTTAGGATAATTTTTGATCTTAAGCAGTTAGTACTCTTTCTTTTTTTTCTGAATGTAATTTTCTCGCCTGTTCAGTTAGTTCATCGTATTTTTCTTTATTAATTGGGAAGTATAACATACTTATAATCCCTATAACCAGGAATATTGTAGGAAAAATAAACATTAAGCTACGTAAACCGAAAATATTCTCTGTAGTAATCGTACTAGGGTCGAAAATAGCCCAATCAGTTCCAATAAAAACTAACGCTATTGTTATATAAATTAACACATTACTTAGTTTTATAACAAATCCCTGTATTCCAAAGAATCCTGCCTCTCTTCGGATCCCTGTATTCAATTCATCTTCATCAATTATAGCTGCAACGGTAATATCTCTAACAATCAAAACGCCTGCTAATCCAAAGCCCCAGATTAAAAGAGTAATAAATCCAGATATTTCATTTGAAATGAACATAAATGGGAATAGTGTTGCTATAAACACTATTAATGATAAAATGTATGATTTTTTGGCTCCAAGTCTCCTAATGATAATTCGCCAAGGAAATACAAAAATCATTGCTGCAACAAAACCAGTTCCAAGCATTAATGATTGAATAAAAGCATCTTCAACACCTAATACAAAATCACCATAAAGTGGAAATACTGTAGGAAGCATACCAAACGAATACCAGAGAGCAAAACTACCCACAATATAAAACCTAAATGATTTATTTCGGAATGTATACTTCAATGAGGTAAAGAACGTGGGAGCACTTTTAGGATCCTTTGAAAATTCAACTCTTTCTTTTAATCCAAAGATTATAAAAATAAATCCTGAAATATTACATATTATTGAAATAACAATTGCAGCAAGACTAAATTCAGCAAAATATTGAGGATCATCAAATTTTGGAATGAAAATACCTGGCAAAATAAACGCAATAAGAAGAGAAATAACTTGAAAGAATTGTACTGAAGTATTTGCTTTTGTTCTTTGTTCCAAATCTCTGAACATTTCGGGAAACAAAGATGTTTGATTTACGGAGTACATAGTATAAAAAAATTCCCATAGGATAATAATTATTAAAAAATAAACAAATGCAGCGATATCATCACCTCTAGGTGGAGTCCAAAGCAACACGTTTATGATAAGAAGTGGGACAAATCCTGCAATAATGAATGGTTTTCTACGGCCCCATTTTGAGCTTGTACGGTCTGACAATGATCCTAGAAGTGGATCATTAATGGCATTCCAAACAGACCAAATTATGAAAGCAACTGTAATTAGAGTTACATTTAATGAAACAACTGAATAGTAGAAAGTAAAGATTAAAAAAGTAAAGAATTGTAAAAAAATGACATCTGTAAAACCAGCAAAACTATAAAACACTGCTTTTTTCAAGGAATATTCATCTTCCTCATCTTTTCTTTTTTCAGTCATGATAATTCACTATTTTCATAAAAAATATTATATTTTTGTTTAGAACTAAAAATAAATTGCTCTTGAAATTTATAAATATTTAATTTTTCCTTACATAATTCTCTCATCCTTTTTTTACTATTGACGCTCTTTTACATCCAAATATTCAAATTTCCACTAAATTCAGAGAGGCTTTTTTTTTAAATATTGAAATGATTTTACTTATATCAAATTGAATTCTCTCTGAGATGAAATATAATTTCAAAAGGCTTTGTTAATAAAAACTACTCTGAAATTTCGATAGAGAAAAATCCAAGTTTATTGAAAACAAATATTTTCAATAAGGGTGAGCTTCAAAATTTAGATAAAAATATTATTTCTGGACTCCTCTCGGAGCTATTTAACCACATAAATTCAAAAGAATCCTTTAATTACATTTCAGATTTATTAATTGCATCTCTCAGTAAATATAAAAAGAATTTTCCAGTTGAAAATTTTATTGAGAATCAAGACAATTCTCTTAATAAAATTGATAAAAACTATATTAGCAACTTGGGCTCTAACTTAACCGACTCTAAAAATGAATATCTTGCCATTTCAAATGATATCCATTCGATTTTATCGAATTGCCCAGACTTAACTAACAACCAAAAACTTGATTTTTGTACTAATCAAAGATATTTCATGAAATTATATTTAAAAGAAGTATTAATCCAAATAAATAAAGTATATCCTATTATTGAAAGATATTGAAATTATTTTTTGATTAAAAAATCCTTATTCTTAAAAAAAAAAATAAAAAAATTAAATTTAATTTATATTTAAGTCTTTAAGCCTAGATACATCCAAACGGCGAATGTAGCCATTACAACTCTTATGACCCAAATAGCGAGAGGTAGAGTAAGAATTGAATCTAATGCTCCACATACAACAAAAATTATAAAACCAATTGACAAATAAGTAAATTTTTTTCTTAAAAGACCTGTTGCTTGTTTTGCTTTTACTGCCATTCCAATTCCTAAGAAAACTAACGCAGATACTAAAAATATTGCTACCATAATAAATGTTGGATGAGTTCTATTAAAACCAGCATCAATTAAACCATCAACAGGAGGTTTAACTTCTATAAACTGAAATGATTGCCCAATATTTGGTTGAGTCCATAGAAAAAATTCAAATATCCCGCCTAAGACTACAAAAATTCCCACAAGCAACCATTTATATTTAGGTATTAGAAGTTCGCCACCTAGGTACATCGAAAAAAACAAAGCAGGTGCTACCCAGGTATAACTTAAAAGTACGTAAATGGTTACAGGATTAAGATTTGTATCGTTGATTAATTTTAAGAAAAAATCAGTAGTTGGTCCAAGCCATAAGAATCCAACGAAAATCATGACTACACCAGCTATCGAAAGTAGTTTTGCTTTCAATTTTATTGATTTATATAGAGAAAACAATCCAAAAATAACTGAGGAAAAAATTATAAGTGAAGCAGTTAAACCATCCATCCAACCTTCAAAAACGAGTCCCATTTGTATTTTATCACCACTATGTAAAAAAATTCAATTATGAAATTATATATTTATTTATTTTGATTTTATTTATAATTATATTTTTTGATGTAATAAAGTAATATAATATATGTTTAACAATAGCATAAATGTAATATTCTCACTTATAATTCTTTCCATTTAAGAAATTTTCGTATAAAGAAAAGTGAAAATTTCTTGTTTGCTTTTTTTATGGACTAATCTGTATTCATATCTTATAAGAGAATTTAAATCATTGAGTTGATATTTGTGAGAGATAATAACTGCTCCTCTTTTTGCCGTGGAAAGTACATGCTTAAGATATTTTTGCATAGAAGGTAATGAATATAAGTAAATAAAATCATATTTCTTTAAATTTTGAAGATATAAATCTCCCAATTTAATCTTAATTTTTCGAAATAATCCATTTTTGAAATTTCTTTCTCTTTTCAATGATTTTATACGTACCATTGTTTCTTTTACTAAAGAGCGGTCAATTTCAATGCCATAAGCTTTAATACCGTAATATAAAGCCGAAAAAATAACAATACTCCCATTTCCTGCTCCTAAATCAACTAATTTTTGGTTAGAATTTCTTTTTAATCCGAATTCAAGTTCAAGTATTTGAAATATCTCCTTTAAAGATTCATTATCTGTTTCTAAAAATGGTAAATCTAACTGTGAATGAAATTTCCCAAAATTCTTTTGTTTCTTTTTCAATTTTTAATCATAGACCTTTTAATTAAAACTTTAGAAGATCTAAAATATATTAATTGAAGTTCTTTAATAAATGCCTTCTGAAGTTAATAAGAAAAAACATTCTATTTACTCCGAGGTTTCCTAATATCAAAAGGTGTAAAATCTGAATACTTCTAAGATCTAACTTTAATACGATGTAACCTTTTAATATTTTAAAATTTCTTTTTATTACATTAACATTCTTGTCATGGTGGATATATTAATAACTGGTGGTACGGGTTTTATTGGAGTTCATTTAGTAAAAAGGCTACAAAATTTAGGACATAATTTAAAGCTGTTAATCAGAGAGAGTAGTAATATAACTCCATTTGATGGATTAAATCACATTGAATATATTACTGGTGATGTTCGAGATTATGAAACTCTTTATAAAGCCGCAGAAAATGTAGATTTAATTTACCATCTTGCAGCCTACACTAGAATGTGGGCAAAAGATAAGAAAATTATCGAAGATACAAACATAGAAGGCACAGAAAATATAGCAAAGATTGCGTTAAATAATAATAAAAAATTAATTTATATTAGTTCTTTTATTGCTCTGGGGGGAACTCCCCCTACTCCTGTGGATGAAACTCATGAAAGTGAAGAAGGATTATTTTTAGAATATGCTAAAACTAAGTTTTATGCTAGAAGAATAATAAAAAAATTTATTGAAAAAGGACTTAATGCTACAATATTCTATCCAGGAATTATTTACGGTCCTGGGGATTTTAACATTTTTGGGCAAATTATTTTATATTTAACAGCAAAGAAATATTTAGGATGCCCCGGAAAAGGAGAAACTCTTGGTAATTTTGTATATTTAAATGATGTTGTAGATGGATTTATAAGTATAATTGATAAAAATGATTTAAAGGGTGAAGAATTCATTCTTGGAGGAGTGAATATAAAATTTACTGATTGGCTTGATTTAATAGCTGAAATTGTAGGTAAAAAGAGAAAACCACGGCATTTTCCCATGAGTATCGCCCTAATGTATGGCTGGTTATGTGAATTAATTACGAAAATAACGAAAAAAGCACCATTTATAAATAAAAATCCTAGAATAATCTTTGGACCTTATATTAATCGAGCTACTGTTAAAATGATTAATTATAATTGGGTTTATTCTTCAAAAAAAGCCATTGAGAAATTGGGATATAAAATCACACCATTAAGAGAAGGGTTAGAAGAAACAATAAAATGGTATAAAGATTTTATTGAAAAAAAAAGAAAAAAGGAAAATAATGAATAAAAATGTTAGAAGATGAAATGACAAGCCAAATTATAGATAAAAAAGCATATAAGACAGAAATAGCCAGAAAATATACTATTTTTCTGTCAAAATATCCTGAAATTTTTTCTGATTTGATTAATGGGTCAAACTTTGATTTTGGGCTTTATGATTCGCTTGAAGCATATGATAATGAATCCCCGGTAGATATCTTTAATGTCTATCGAAAAAAACAGGGAATTGAAATAAAACCTGGGAGAGCGGTCGATTCAGATTTGGAACTAGCACTCTCTGTAAATGCTGTCGAAAAACTAATTCAAACAAAAACGAAAGTAGAATATGCTCAACTCCTAGGATCTTTTTATAACAATCCTGATAAGCAAAAAGGATGGGTTGATTTCATATTGCATAAAAGAACTCAAACCATAATTGAGATGGGTTATGGAAAATTTGCTCAAAGTGCTGGTATCCTTGAAGACGATGGTAGTATAATTAAGATTTAAAATCATTTTTTTTTGAACTAAAAAATTAAAAAGATTATAAAGAATAAACATGTCAAAATCACAAGAGTTAAGTATTAGAGATAAATACACTGGTGAAGTCATAGGAACTGTTCCTGCGGATACACCAGAAACAGTTCGAGAAAAAATAAAGAAGGTTTATAAAAACCAAGACCTACTAAAAGAAATGGACTTTTTTGAAAGGGCTCAACTTCTTTCGAAATTTGCTAGCAAATTGCGATTTAAAAAAAACCAACTGAAAGATATGATTGTAGCAGAAGGGGGATTGCCAATCAAGTATTCTGAATGGGAATTAAATGTGGTAACTAATGGTTTTAAATTTTGTGATTGGTATTATCAATTTTTAAAAGAAAAATCTTTAACAAGTATCGAAGGAGAACAACTCGTTAGAATAAGATATATTCCTCACGGTTTAGCAGCATGTATTTCTCCGCGTAATACTCCTATAAGTCTACCACTTTATCAACTAGGAGCAAATTATTTAGTTGGTAATGGAGCTATTGTTAAACCATCCACAGCTTGTCCGTTAACTATGATAGAAGCTTATTCTATGATGGAAGAAATGGATTTACCTGCTTTAGAGGCTTTAGATTTGGTGATTGCTCCTGGAGAATGGGCTGTGGATGAATTTCTCAAATCTCCTTTAATTAAAACTTTAATGACAATTACAGCCTCTCATACAGCAAAAGATATATTAGTCCGTTATGGGAGATTCTTGAAAAAAACTGTTGATAAATCAATGGGACTTCTAATGTACACTCAGCCATTTAAACATTTCTTTTTTGAATGTGCGGGAAACGATGCAGGAATTGTTATGGATGATGTAAATTTAGAACAAGTAGCTAAATGGAATGCTATGGCTAGTTATACTAATTCTGGCCAACAATGTTTCTCGATGAAAAGAATTATCGTACATAAAGATATATACGATGAATATTTGGAATATCTTATCAAAGAAATTGAAGGATTAAAATATGGAGATCCTACCGATCCTGATGTAGATATTGGACCGCTAGGAAGTAGGAAAATCTTAATGATGATGGAGGTAATGGTAGCTGATGCAAAAAAATACGGTGCTAAAATATATACAGGTGACGAAAAGATTGATACTGGTGAAGATTATGGGTTGTTTTACAAACCGACTTTAGTAGAAATAAAACCTGAATTGTGTGAAGACTTAACTAAAGCTCCATTTTTGTGGCGAGAAGAGGCTTTTGGCCCTGTTCGCTCTATTACTAAAGCTAATGATTTGAAAGATGCAATAAGATTAGCAAATGCGAGTAATTATGGTATGCGAGCAGTTGCCTACACTTCAAATTTGAAAAATATTGAGATTTTTAAGAATGAATTAGAAGCTGCCAACATTTATATAAATGCAAGACCTATGCTCGTTGATATTACAGTTTCTCTAGGAGGAATTAAGGATTCTGCTTATCCAGCAGGCTGTAAATATTATCCACAAGAATTAGTTTATGGAAAATACATTTATGATGGCACTTCAATTAACTTGGAGAAAATAAAATAGTTGTACTACCTATGGATTCTGAAGAATTATATAAGAAATTAAAATCTATTTTTCTCGAAATTTGGATTTAATGAGATATCTATATGTAAATGCTTTTGTGTAAAGTAATTTTTATATTATCTTAAAACACATTAAATTCTATTGAAAATATTAGAATGAAAAATGATAATGAATAAAGAAGATATTTGTTATATGTCTGCTTGTGAAATGAGGGACAAAATCAAAACACAAGAACTCACTTCACAAGAGATAAC
>JBHLMQ010000080.1:0-10537 GCA_048938005.1 Promethearchaeota archaeon
ATTTCACAGTTTACAATTATTTGGTGGATAACTGACACGACTGGAAGTACAATGTTGCTTTCATTAGCAGCCTTTTTTTACATGTTGCCAATGACAATTGTGGTTGCACTGGCTGGTGTTGTTATTGATAGATGGAATCGAAAAGCAATAATAGTAGTGGTAGATTCGCTTCAGGCTTTTGCTATGCTTATTGTTATCATTTTATTCAACTTTGGGGTGGTAACCCCGATATTGATTGTTATATTAATGAGTATATTGGGGTTGTTTCAAGGTTTTCATATTCCCACGGTAGCTGCAATCGTTCCTACAATGGTGCCAAAGGATAAGTTAAGTAGAATGAATGGTGTTAATTTCTTCTTTACAAGTTTTATTCAATTTATAGGACCAATAATTGCTGCCATGCTATTAGTGATAATTCCAATTAAATCTATACTTTGGATTGATCCAGTTACTTTTATTATGGCTCTCATTCCTTTATTATTCATTAAAATACCTAGAATACAGAAAATAGAAATTTCAAAAAAAAAGAATTCATTTATCGAGGATTTTAAAATTGGGTTTCGCATGTTAAAACTAATCCCGATAGTTCTTTTAATGCTTATAATATCGACGTTTGTGAACTTTCTAATAAGGCCCTATGGTATCTTTTTACCCTATTTTGTAGAATATAATCACGGGGGAGATTCTTCGAATTTAGCTTTTGTTTTAGCTTTTATGAATGGAGGGATGATTTTGGGAGCATTAATTGCATCAGTCAAGAAAGAATGGAAACATATTATACTCATCTATTTTGGTGGAGAATTAACTCTAATGCTAATGTATGGAGTTATAGCACTCACACCTCACGGATTCTTTTTATTAATGAGCATCGCAGCTGGAATTTTCGGTATAGTCATTCCAATTATTAATACCATATCTTTAACAATGATGCAGAAAAAAATACCCGTAGATAAGATGGGAAGAATTTCTTCTATAGATTGGGCAATATCTTCAGCGATTTCTCCAATTGGAACTCTTATTTCTTGGCCATTGTCTGAAATTTTTGGAGTGCCTAATTTATTCCTAATTTGTTCTATTATAGGGATAATAATAACTCTTATTTTCTGGTGGATTGCTCACGTACGAATAAATAATTATGAAAAGAGTGAACAGGAAAAAGTCGGCGTTAGTACTGATAAAGCAACACTAGAGTTATAAAAAGGAAGAGATCCAATTGCTTTATTCTCTTGTTTTCATATTTTTATCATGTGTACTAATCCATCTTAATAAGGTCTCACTTTTTTTTGGAAAATTTTGAGCAATTACTTTTGCTGCGGTATTTTTTACATCAGGATCCTCGTCTGAAAGTAGACAACTTTCAAGAACATGATAAGCATTATCGCTCCTAAGTTCCAATACTTCAAATGCAAGGATACTAACCTTTCTAATTTCACAGTTATCACTATTTTCTATGAAGTAATTTAGTAATTCGATAGCTTCTGATTTAGTCATTGATTTAGTAGTAACATAATCATAAATTTTTGCTACTGTTAATTCGTTGCTCATATATTCAAGGGCGTCTTGGTAAAGTAAATGAGATTTATCCGAAGAATTAAGATATTTTGTTTTTTTCCTTAAATCAAAAGGACAATTATGATTTTCAGGTAATCTATGCTTATTACAGAAAATCATACCACAAAATTTACATCGGTATGGGATATCGACTAATTTAATTTTGCAATAATAACAATATGGCAAATTTTTCCATTTAAAATAATAAAAACTGGTCTATATTACTCATATAAATATAATAAACTCAAATATAAATAATCAACAAAAAAATTTTGATGCTAAAAATTGCCAATTAAAATAAAATTTTATAGACTATGTTCCAACCTGTTGATAATATCATTTTGTATCGGAGTACCAAGATCGATAAAAGTAGCATTATATCCCCCAACTTTTACAATTAAGTCCGTATATTTTTCAGGATGTTTTTGTGCATCCTTAAGGATATCAGTAGAAACAACAGTAGGTTGTATTTGCATCCCACCTGATTCAAAATAACTCTTTAAGAAATAATATAATTTATCTAAACTCTCATCTCCTTCAAGGTTTTGAGGGTGTAATCTTATATTTACAGCAACTCCATTTATCGCTAAATCATAGTTTAATTTTGCAATTGAATTTAATGTAGCAGTAAGACCATTTTTTTCCATATTATTTACAGGAGAAAGGCTGTTTGATAAAGCGTGCATTGCTTTTCTTCCATCAGCAGAAGCTCTCGTAAAAAATCCTTCTATAACATGTACTCCCATAGAGTAGGCTCCTGGATTATAACGCCCATTTCTTATACATCTATGTTTAACTACTTCAGAGCAGAATAAATACCATAACTCGTTTGCGAGTTGATCAATATCCTCTTTATCATTGCCCCATTTATTGTATTTATTTATTAATTTCTGTCTTAGTTCTTCTTGCCTTTTGAAATTAGAATTCAAAATTTGAATTAGTTCTGGGAGTGACATCAATTTCTCTTCATAAACTACTTTTTTTATATTATACAATGAATCTACTAAAGTAGCAAAGCCATAAGCAGTAATAGAAGAGAAGTTATAAATTGCTCCACCAGCAGTATAATCTTTACCTTTTTCTATACACCCATCAATGAGAGCAGAAACAAATGGTTGCGGGAAAAATTTATTTGTTTCATCATCTCCAATTTCGGCAACTTTTACGGATTTTTCAATATTAAAGCGCAATTGATGAATAAAAGCCTTGTACAAATCATCATAAGTTAGAAAGTTGGTAGGATCTCCTATTTTTAATCCACTCACTTGTTTTGTTAAATTGCAATATCCATTATTTAATGTAAGTTCAAGAACACCAGGTAAATTAATATACATTCTACCTGTTGCTGCAAACGTATTTCCTTGACTCGTAGGTTCCACACACCCTATTATTGCATAGTCATGAGCATCCTCTTTAGTATAACCCGCTTTTTTCATGGCGGGAATAATGATGTCATCATTATAGAAGGCGATTCCAGAAGTAAATTGAAAGACCTTTAAGGTTTCTTTTAAGAATTTATCTGGGGTGTTCTTATGAATTCTTATGGAGAGATCAGTAGTTAATGCTTTGATATTCTTATAAGCTTCAAGAAATAAGTATGAAATTTCATTTGTAGCATCTTTTCCTTCTTTATCTACACCTGAAATGGTTATTGTTTGTGTATTTAGTCCAAGTGCATTTGAGATTGTAGTATAATCTGTTGGTAATAATGTAACATTCCAAGTTAACTTCAAATTTAATTCTTCAATCAATCCTAAAGCGAACTCTCTTGTGATTTTGTTTTTTTCTAAATCACTCTTATAATATGGCCATAGAATTTGATCTAACCTACCTAAAGCAACGACACTTCTATGATAAATAATATTTATGATATTTTGAGTGAAGTGTATGAGTTGAATTGCTTCATAGAACGAATTAGCAGTTTCTTTAGTAAATTTTTCCATCATTGCTCCAATAATTTCAAGTTCTTGCTTTCTTTGCTCACTTTTTTCATTTAATGCCATTCTATAAGCAAGATCAGAATATCTCTTTGAAAATTGGATAGCCGCATTATAACAAATTTTTACAGCTTCATAGAAATTATATTTATCTTTATATTCGACATCGGTTGTTTTTATTCTTGATTGAAATGATTCAGCTTCTCTAATAATTCCTGTATACCCTAATTTTAGGAGTTTTTGATATCCAACGCATATATGACCTTCATTAGTCCCATTTCCTATAGCAATATTAGGCGCTGCTGAGGCAATTCTATCCATTCCTGTAATTAATCTTTTATCATAAATTCTTTGCGATATAATATCACTATATAAAGCTTTGCCTTTCCAAAAAGGAAATATATTTAATAACTCCTTAATTTCATTTTCTTCCATAAAAAAAGGTTGTAATTTCCTATTTTCATACTTTTTAATATTACTATAATTATCCAAAGTTCCATCATATGAGTACAAATCAAGATTAATTTTTTCTCCCAAATTTTTGCTTGTCTCGTTCCCTACCAACAATTCATCATTCCTGATGAATATCGTCATGTTTTCCAGAGTGTGTGCTACTGCTTTAGCTCTCTTTATAATTTCAGGATCAGTAGGAAATTTTTTATAAATCTCTGTGAGAAATCTCATACGTTCAATACATAATTTATATTTACTGGAAAGAAGATTTTGTTTTAGTCTTAAAGTTCTTCCTGGTGTGCCATTAGCTATTGTAATCATTTTTGAATTTTTAGGATTGAGTATAAAATTTAAAGTATTTAATTAAATCATTAAATATAAAATTAGTTTTTATGGATTTTTAAGTTAATTAATCTTATCTTTAGATATCTAAAAATGATTATTATTATAATTTCGAGGTTTAAAATTTGGATTTTGAGACAATTAAATTTGAATTGAGGGAAGATGGTATTGGATTCCTAACGTTAAATAGACCAGATAAATTAAATGCTATGTCATTTCAAATGTTTGAGGATTTACATTCAATATTTGATAATTTAATGGTAAACTTGAATTGTAGGGTCCTTATTTTGAAAGGCGAAGGAAGGGCATTCTGTGCTGGTTTAGATTTAAAAGAGGTAAATCTTCTAAATATGAGGAAAAAACCTGAAAATTATAAGAAATTTTATTATCTGAATATTTCTGAGACAATTAAAAATAGATTGTATTTCCAATGGCGTCTTAGCCAAGTCATTATTAAGATGAGAAAAATTAGTCAGCCAATTATAGCCATAATACATGGAGCCGCCACAGGAGGGGGTTTTGCTCTTACATTAGCATCAGATATTCGAATAGCTGGTGAAAAAGCACAATTTAATAACGCATTTATTAAATTAGGACTTTCTGGATCTGATGTAGGAACGAGTTATTTCCTTCCTCGACTTATTGGTATATCTAGAGCTGCTGAATTATTATACACTGGTCGCTTTATAAATGCTGAAGAAGCTAAGAAAATTGGTCTCGTTTTTAAAGTAGTAAACGGTAATGAAAATAAAATATTAGAAGTAGCAATGGATATTGCAAAAGATCTACTAACAAAAAGCCCACTTGGACTTCGAATGACTAAGGAAGCAATTAATTTATCTCTTGATTCACCGAGTTTAGAAACAATTATTCAATTAGAAAATCGAGCGCAGATGTTATGCGGGGCATCTAAAGATATAAGAGAGGGAGTATCAGCGTTCTTTGAGAAAAGAAAACCGAAATATCCACTTCTATAGGACTTTATAATCTAATATTATAATTATATTAATCAGTAAATTTAAATCTAAAAATAATAAAAAATGTATAAAAAATGATGAAAGATGGATTTTGAAACTATTAAATTTGAGTTGCAAGATAATGGAATAGGAATTTTGACCCTTAATCGTCCAGATAAATTGAATGCTATGAACTTTCAGATGATTGAAGATTTACATACTATATTAGATCATTTAATGAACAATTTAGATTGTCGTGTTCTTATTTTAAAAGCTGCTGGAAGGGCTTTTTGCGCAGGATTGGATCTAAGAGAATCTATGGTCCTTCAATCCAAGAAAAAGCCAATGGAGTTAAAAAAGAAGTTTTTCTTTATAAGAGCCCCAGATAAAGATTTAATCAAAGCAAAAATGTATGGACAGTGGAGAACTAGTCATTTAATCGTTAAAATGAGGAAAATCAGTCAACCAATAATCGCTATTATTCAAGGCCCTGCTACGGGAGCAGGATTTACTTTTGTTTTGGCAGCAGATATAAGAATCGCGGGAGAAAATGCTAAATTAGCAAACTCTTTTATAAATTTAGGATTCTCAGGTTCTGATTTATCAAGTAGTTATCATTTACCTCGGCTAATTGGCATGTCTCGAGCTGCAGAAATCCTCTATACCGGGCGCTTTATAGACGCTCAAGAAGCTGAGAGAATTGGTCTTATCACTAAAGTAATAAAAGGGGATGAGCATAACTTAATAATGTCAGCATTAGAAATAGCGAAAGATTTGCTTACAAAAAGTCCACTTGGGCTTCGAATGACAAAAGAAGCAATTAATTTATCACTTGATTCTCCAAGTTTAGAAACAATCATGCAATTAGAAAATCGTTCGCAAATGTTATGTTCAACATCTGCGGATCTTTTGGAAGGAGTTAATGCTTTTTTTGAAAAAAGGAAACCAAAATATCCAAAATTATAAAAAAATAGAGAAAATGTGAAAATATATGAGATATAAAACAATCAAATTTGAATTACAAGAGAATGGTATAGGAATTTTAACTTTAAACAGACCTGAAAAATTAAATGCAATATCATTTCAAATGGAAGAAGAGCTTCATCATGTATTAGATCAATTAATGGTGAATTTAGAATGTCGAGTATTAATTTTCCGAGGAGAAGGAAAAGCTTTTTCAGCAGGAACAGATTTACAGGAGGGGATGATATTAAACTCGAAGAAAAATCCAGAAGGATATGAAAAATTTTATTTCTTGAACGTATCAGAACCAATTAAAAGAAAAATGTATCATCAATGGCGTATAACCCAAATTATCATGAAAATGAGGAAAATTTCTCAACCAATTATCGCAGCAGTACACGGTCCAGTAGCTGGGGGTGGGTTTGGATTTGCAATGGCGTCTGACATTAGAATTGGTAGCGAAGATGTTAATTTTATTAATGCTTCCATTAATATTGGATTAACTGGTGCGGATATGGGAAGTAGTTACTTCCTTCCTCGACTTATTAATCTTTCAAGGGCTGCTGAAATCATTTATAGCGGGAGGGGAGTTTCTGGAAAAGAAGCTGAGAAGATTGGATTTATCCTAAAAGTTGTAGAGAACGAAAAATTGTTAGATGAAGCAATAGAATTAGCAGAAGAATTGTTAACTAAAAGTCCATTAGGTTTACGTATGACAAAAGAAGCTCTTAATTTATCTTTAGATTCTCCCAGTTTAAATAATATTTTACAATTTGAAAATAGTTCTATTGTTTTGACTTTCTCTACTAAAGATGTAAATGAGGCTTCTAGCGCTTTCTTCGAGAAAAGAAAACCGAAATATGGATTAAAATAAAAAAATTCATTTTAAATATTAAACAATTCTAATTTATTAATTCTTATTAACTTGTCAATTAACTCTACTTTAATAACTATTTATTTATAAAGTTGAAACCACAAATATTATACATAATTAAAAAGGGTCTAATCATGGAAGAAGTTAAAAAGAAACCTAAATTAAAACGTAGAGTTTCCTTATTTGCACTTACAATATATGGAGTTGGAAATATATTAGGTGCGGGTATCTATGGGTTAATAGGTACGGTCGTAGGTAAAACAGGAAATCTCTCGTGGCTTGCTTTCGTTCTAGCCTCTATAACTGGGGCTTTTACAGGATTATCATATGCCGAACTGTCTGCTATGTATCCTAAAAGTGCTGCTGAGTTCGTTTATACAGAAGAAGCATTTAAGAAACGGAATTTATCGTTTATTTTAGGATGGATAATTATTTTTTCGGGAATTTTATCTGCGGCTACTGTTGCTCTAACTTTTGGAGGTTATCTGGCTGATTTACTTAATGTACCTTCAATATTTGTAATCATAAGCTATGCCATTATACTTGTTATAGCCCTCAGTATTATAAATTCAATTGGTATCAAGACATCCACTAGAACTAATATCATATTTACATTAATTGAAGCATCAGGTTTAATCATAATTATAATAATTGGTTTCTTTGGAAAACAAGCACCAAATTATTTCATACTTCCATCAGATCCTGATCTCCTCTCATCATTTGCGATAATATTTTCTGCTGTTTCATTAGTATTTTTCGCTTATATAGGATTTGAAGATATAGCCAATATTGCTGAAGAAGTCAAAGAACCTCATAAAAACTTACCTAGAGCGATAATTTATTCTATCATTATTACGACTATTCTCTACTGCTTTACTGCCATTGCAGTAGTAAATGTACTACATTATAGTCAAATTGGAGCCTCTGATGCTCCTTTAAATGCAGTCGCTACTGAAATCTTAGGACCAATTGGTGGTATAATTATGTCGTTCATAGCATTATTTGCTACAGCAAATACAGTACTTATAATGTTAATCGTAACTTCTCGTATGATGTATGGTATGGCAAGAGATAAAGCACTACCAGAAAAATTAGGCGAAATCTCACCACAATTTAGAACCCCAACAACTTCGGTAGTTCTAACCATGTGCTTTACAATTGTTCCAATCTTTTTTGGAGACATCTCAATAGTTGCACATGCTACTGTATTTGGAGTGCTTATAAACTTTTTCTTAGTAAATATAAGTTTGATTGCTTTAAGGAAAACTAAACCGAATTTAGCAAGGCCCTTTAAAATAAAACCAAGTTTTAAGGGAATTCCTATAATTGCGTTATTAGGATCAATCATTTGTATCGGCTTATTATTTACATTTGATTGGCTAACTATAGTTATCCAAGCAATTATAATAATCTGTGGAATTGGCGTTTTCTACGGGATGAAATCAAAAATAGAAACAAAAACACTCAAAAAAGAAACTTAAACTATATTTATAACTCTTCAATACTACTATATCCTACAACGTCATCTCTTAAAAAAAGTTTAAATGGAAGTTCAATTTCATTGTAGGGTTTTAAAAGTGTAAGCAAAACGTCATGTTCAGGTTTTGAAAATATTTTTTTAAACTCTTCACCAATCCCTTCAAAATATTGGTATTGCTGAAGCACGAAATTTCCGTTAAATCTTACACTTCTGAGAAATTTTATAATTTCATCAATATCATTTGAATTTAATAATTTTCCTACATATGTAGTACGTATCTCAAAATCTATTTCTTTTTGACTGTTTAAAAAATCTACAGTTTCTACTATTTTAGTAAAATCTCCTTTAACACCTGTAATTCTCTTGAGTTTTTCTGGGTTAGGTGGGCTTTTTAAATCTAAAGCTACTCTATGAATAAATGGTGCGATTGCTTTTATCACTTCTGGATTTGAACCATTGGTATCTATACTTAAATATTTATCAGTTTTTTGAATTTCTTTACATAATTCTAGTAAATCGCTTTGGAGTGTGGGCTCACCCCCCGTAATGCTTACACCACTCACTAATAAATTAGTTTTTATGTTATCAATTAATTCTGTAATTTCATATTCTCTTCCAACATTAGGTTGTAAAAGATATTTATTATGACAAAATTCACATTTGAAATTACAACCTACAGTAAAGATGACCATGCATGACTTATATGGGATATCCTTCGTCGAAATGTCAACTATTCCACCAACTCTCATTTTAGAATGAATATTCTCTTTTAATTAAACTTTCAACTTGATCTAATGGTAAATTAAATGGTTCTGGAGATTCCATTTTAAGAGATGTAAGAGCCGCTGCAAATTTTAATGATTCTTCTGGATTTTTTGAAATTCGAGCGCCTAAATAACTAATAAAAGCAGTATCACCCCTACCAGTTCTCCCAATTGAATTTTTGTTTTTCCAAGGAAAATGAAATGAATTGTTCGAATTATAAACAGAAATTCCTTTTTCATGAGTAATAAGGATTTCATTTGGTCCAAATTCAATTAATTCTTCAGCAGCACGATCCACAGTCTGATGATCTGTCAAAATCTTAGCTTCAATCTGATCTAATTTCAAGACATCTATATTTGAAAGAATTTTTCCTTTTTCATTAAAAGATAATGAAGAATAAAAGACTTTCTGATTATCTCTGAATCTCGTAAATCCTTGGATATCAAGACATACGTTATTAAACCTCTTTTTTATGAACTTAAGTAATTCTAAATCAATTTCTCCCGCAACTATAGGACCAAGAACAAAAAATTTCGGGGGTGGTTTAAAATCTGGAATTTCATCTTTCCTAAATAATCCCGCAAATCCAAGAAGCTCATAATCTCTAAACTCCATGTTTTTGGAAGAATAAATATTTCTTAAGCCTGATGTTTCCTCAGAAGTATGAGCATAATAAGTTATTCCATTTTTTTTGAATATGCTCAGTAGAGGGAAATCCTCTTCTTTTAATCTTGTTATTACTGTAATTTTTAATCCCATATGACTTCCAGCAATTGCACCATAAAATACTGCACCACCTAAAGAAGTGTAACGTTTGCCATCTACTTCAATTATATCTTTAGCTAAGTGACCAAGAATTACAATGTCTGAACCGTTTGATTCAATATCCATAGATATAATTGTAATAAGAATAAAGAATTAAGAAATTATCGGTTTGAATTGTCAAAAAAAATAAAAAATAAGATAATTATGAACAAGCTCAGGTAAGTTTAGATTTATGATATATTATCAATTTTCCCATTTTTTTTTATACCATCAATAAAGGTTTCTATTATTCTCTCTTTTATTTTGGAATATTCTAGATTTGGGATTTTATTGACTTTCCTATCACTTTTTTCAATACTTTTTATTATATCTAAACTTATGTTTGCATTACGTTTTTGTAACATTTTTTACTCTTTTTATGTTTCCTCCAAATTTTTTTTAATTTTAATTT
>JBHLMQ010000025.1:0-42849 GCA_048938005.1 Promethearchaeota archaeon
TCTGTGATTATTGAATAAATTTGTTCTGCAGTAAATCCTTTAATATCTATTGCTGAACATCTGCAATTTCCTGAACAAGCACCACACCCTTTACAGAGGGCTTCATTAATTTTAGCAACAGTTCCAAACCATCGATCCTCAACAAGTTCAATTGCACCATAAGCACAATTTTCAACACACATGCCACATCCAATACATCTTTCAGGACGAACAATACCAAAATACGGTTCTACTTCAACTTCACCTTTAGCCATTAATACGGCAGCACCAGATGCTGCTCCTTTAGCTTGAGCTACGGCATCTGGAATATCTTTTGGTCCTTGAGCAACTCCCGCAATAAAAATACCATCTGTTAAAGTGTCAACTGGTCTTAATTTTGGATGTGCTTCTAAAAAGAATCCATCTGCAGACCTTTGAATTCTTAATAAAGATGTAATTATATCCGCATCTGCTCGCGGTTCTAAACCACATGATAATACAAATAATTCAACTTTTAATTCAATTGGTTGTTGGAGCAATGTATCTTCAGATCTAATAATTATATTATGATCTTCATCTTCAGTAACCTCTGCAATTCTACCCCTCATATAATTAATTCCATAATTTCGACCAGCAGATTCATAAAATTCTTCATATCCCTTTCCAAAAGCTCGTACATCCATATAGAAAATATATACATCAGCATCAGGATGTTTTTCTTTATATTGCCTTGCCTGTTTTGTTGCATACATACAGCAGACTCGAGAGCAATATTGATTTCCTCCTTCTCTAAAATTTCTACTTCCAACACATTGTAAGAAAGCAATACTATGTGGTTCTTTGAGATCTGATGGTCTTACCGGTTTTCCTACAACAGGTCCAAAAGAACTTAATAATCGTTCCATTTGGAGTCCAGTAATTACATTTGGATATTTTCCATACCCATATTGCTTTAGTTCTGTCGGATCATATAAATCCCAACCTGTGGCAACTATTATTGTACCTACTTTAACTTTAAGATATTCAGGTTCATCTTCATAATTAATTGCTTCAGGTTCGCAAACATCTGTTCGAGCACAAATCCCACATTTTATACAGTGATCCATATCTATTGTATATTGTCCAGGAACTGCTTGAGGGAATGGAATATAAATTGCTTTTCGTGTGGCTAGTCCTAAATCAAACTCATTTCCAACAATTACAGGGCAATAATCGACACAAATTCCGCAACCAGTACATTTTACTTGATCAACATAGTGAGGTTTTTTTAATATAGTTACTTCAAAATTACCAATATAACCAGATACTTCTACTACTTCTGAATAAGTTAGAAGTTCTATGTTTTTTTCACGTGATACCTCAGACATTTTGGGTGTGAGAATACAACTACTACAGTCCATCGTAGGAAAAGTTTTATCGAGTTGAGCCATATGGCCGCCAATAGTTGGAGATTTTTCAACTAAATACACTTTATAACCCTCTGTTGCAAGATCTAAGGCTGCATTCATGCCCGCAATTCCCCCTCCGATTATTAAACAAGAAGGTTCAACTTTTACTTTCTGTACTTCTAATGGTACTAATTCTCTAGCTTTTGCAACAGCCATCCTAATATGATCTTTAGCAGTCTCATATGCACCTTCTGGTTCCCTCATATGAACCCAAGTTGAATGTTCTCGAATATTTGCCATCTCAAATAAATATTGATTTAATCCAGCTTCTTTACATGCGATTCTAAAAGTAGGTTCATGCATTCTTGGAGTACATGCCGCAACAATTACTCTATTTACTAATCCCGCTTCAATATCTTCTTTAATCATCTTTTGACCAACATCTGAGCAAAAAAATTTATATTCCCTTGCTAGATCTACGTTTGGAAGTGTTTTAGCATACTCTACTAAATCTGGAACTGAAATAACTCCACCAATATTTACACCGCAATGACACACATAGACTCCAATCTTAGGTCTTTCATTACCAGTAACCACAATTTCCTTTTTCGTTTCTGTCATTTTTTTCCTCTTATATCAATTGCTCTTTAACTATATTTAAAAATGGATCAACTGAAATAAATGGAGAAACACCTTGTAATTCATGATTTTTAACTAAACCTAATAAATTTGGATCCATACCAAACGCAACTCCTAAGAGTTGAGTTATATATATTACAGGAATGTGAAATGGTTCTCCAATAATATCTGCATAATAGTTATTTGCTTCAACTTGACCTAGATCTAATTGAAGATGACAAAAAGGACAGCAGTTTATAACAATGTCTACACCTGCATCTCTCATATTAACTAATTTTTCCCGCGTGAAATCTGCTGCAACTTCTTTAACAGCAGTTCTAACTGCTCCACCAGCCCCACAACACATATATTTATCTTTATAATCAATACTCTTGGCTCCTGTTATTTCAACAATTTCATCTAAAAATCTAGGAGACTCATATTCACCATTCCAAGGTCTTTTTTCGCTTGGTTTTACAATATGGCACCCATAATGTACGCCTACCTTTAAATCTGAGAATTTAAATTTAATAAAATCTTTTAAATAGTCTAAGCCCATATCGAGATATAAAGCTTGAACAATATGTTTTGGTTCGAGATTACCTTTGTATTTCCGACCAATTTTCGCAAGATATTCATTTACTTCTTTTTTTTTTTCATAATCATGCTCAAGTTCATACCAAGCATCTCTAAGAGTTCCATAACAGCCATTACAACCAGTAATTGGATTTACTCCTAATTCTTCTGCGATAGATATATTTCTAGCAGCAATAACAAACCAAGTTGGTATATGAAATGCTCTAAAAACTCCAGGAGCAGGACAACATGAAGCACCAGGTAAATCTAAAAGCTCAGCACCAAGATGGTCAAAAACGCTTCTAATTGAGGCTTCAATCATAGGATAACGGTTAGGAATTACACATCCTAAAAAAAATCCATAATGCCATTTATAATCTTCATTCATGTTTATTCCTCCTTACCTTTTTTCTTTATATTTGTTCTCTCTTTTTTTAATCTTTCTGCATTATCCAATAGTTTTTTAAATCCAACAGCATTCATCAATTCTTGACACTCCTTTACAGCTTCAGGATAAGAATGAACAGTTGGTGGTAATGGTGGCAAACCATAGGATTCTCTTAAATCTCTCCATCTTTTATTGTTTTCTCCAGTTGCTGGTACTCCATGCCCTGTAGCATAAAAAATATTTTTAGCTAATCCAAAATGCGAATCTAAAATAAAACCCTCTTCCACCGCAATATTTCTAAGTTTTATAATCATATCAGTTACCGGAATATCACGAGGACATCTTTCATAACAATAATAACAAGTTGAACACAACCAAATATCGATATCTTTTAATACTGATTCGTCACCCATTAATGCTCGACGAATTGCCGAACGAGTTCGATATGCCGTTCTTCTTCCCGATGGACAACTTCCAGTGCACGTACCACAATTTATGCATGCTCTAATTTTTTCTAAACCAGCATCAACAAATTTTTGTGCAATTCTTGAACTTGTAGACTTATAGACTTTCCTTTTTATATATTTTTCCACATTTTCGCTCATAATTGACTCGAATCTTGGGTATGATTTAAATATTGATTTGCAATTTTGTAAAAAAGAAAGGTGTTTCTTTTACGTGTTTGATCAAACAAATTATCTGATATCTTGTGAAGGTAAAAGTATATTTCTTAAAAAAATTTGTTATCAATACTTAATAACTAAAATCAATTTAATGGTTATTTCTTATATTTTACATTTTTATAAGGAACGAATTATAAAGATTTTCTTTTTGATTTTTTATTATAATTTTATTATTTAAAAAAGAGTTAAATACTGTTATTTATTAGATTAAAGTTTGTTAATTATTTTAATTCATCTAAATACTCAATTTGTTTTTCTTTTGACAAAAATGCTAATTCTTTTTTAATTTTCTTTTTCTTTTCCTTAGGTAAATCTAAATTTTTAAGTCTATCTCTGATATCTTTTGATAAAACAGTATAGATTCTCATAAAATATTTTTTTATTTCTGGTATTTCTTCAATATCTTTATCGTTTATATCTCCTCTAATTTTTTTCACCGTTTTTTATAATCATCTAATTGTAATATAGATTAAAATTTAATAAAATATTAGGAGTCCAGTTCTTCTCTAAATCTTGATTAGTTTACTAAAAAATAAATTTAAAAAAGTTCGGATTCGGATTATATTTTTTTCATTATATTCTCGAATTCCATTTCAGAAATGAACCCTTTATGTTCCAAAATTTCTTTTACTTCTTTCAATAACTTAGGTACATTTATAGCTTGGCGCATTTGAGTTTCTAGATCTTGATTTCTTTTTTTCAAATCTGAAATTGTATCCTCATTTTGATTTATACTCTTCTCAAGTTCTTCTTTAATGTCTTTTATATCCGATAATTCACTTTTTAATGAGGCTATTTCCGTTATCTTACTTTCCATCTCATTCTTCAATAAATCTAATTCTTTGTCTTTCTTATTGATTTCAGTTTTTAACTCGTTTATTATCGATTCAAATTCTTTTTCTTTGGTGATTGATTGATTTTTATAATTTTGATATTCAGTTAAATTATTCTCAGCATCTTTTAATTTTAATTCTAATGCTTTTACATCCTTTAAACGAATGTTTAAATCAATTTCTAATTTTCTATTGGATTCTTTTAGTTCTTCAAATATGGATTTAGTGGCGTTAAATTCCTCTTTAAATTTACCCAATTCTTCGTTCGCTTTTTTTGCATTCTCTCTATAATTAATTATGCTTTTCTCTAAATCAGTGGTTTTTGCTCGGAGATCTAAAAGATATTTACCTTCAATTTTGAAAATTCTCTCTGGCTCTTCTTCTGCTTTTGCCCAATCAATGCTTATAGTATTTCACCTCAAAATTATTTTTGTTTTTAAATTTTTTTGAATTTTATTAACTGATAAAGCTTTTTTTGACTTCTATTATTATGATCTTCTTAGAATTTAAATAATTATATTAATTTTTTTTCAGTTAATACTAAAACAAATAACCTTAATGAATATTTATTAATTTACTTTCCTTGAAATCACATTAAATATTGATATAAAACATTAAATTTTCTAAACTAAATTAAATATTTTTATTCAATATTTTTTACTAATTAAGATATCAAAGGAATCTAATTAAAGTAAAAAGAAACCTAATATAAAAGTCAATGGTTATCAATTTTAAAAACTTTGTGATATCCAACTTATAAGAGGATAAAATTAAAATAATTAAAAAAAATGTATTTAGTAAAGATTCACTAACTAAAAGTTTTAAATAATTATATATTAAAAATTGGATTGAAAAATAAAAAACTTTTTGGCGATTGTACTGGGAAAGTTATTTGAAAATATTGCTGTTTTGGATAAAAAAAATAATATAGTGTTTGAACGGGTTAACGATCAGGAATTTTGTTCTGAATTTTTTGGACAAGTTTTAGTTGCTTTTGAAGGATTAACTAAACATATTGCAGATGGAGAATTATCAAATATAGAATGGGGAGATACATTGATCACAATCAAGAAAAAAGAGGACTTAATATTTTTAGGCTGTACTGATCCTGATGTTAAAGAGAGTAAAGTAAATGAAGAATTAGATATCGTCTGTAAAAGATTTTTTGAGATCTATCCATTAGTTTTGATAGAAGATTTTGAGGGGGATAGAACTATATTTTCTAATAGTGAACAAAGATTTCTTTCAGAAATAAAACATCTAATTGATTAATGTATAAATATCTAGTTTTCATCATATTCACTAGTAGATAAGTTTAAGATAAAAGTTTTAAATTTTTAAAAACAATTAGAAAGTAATTAAAACAAATTTACAAATTTTAAAAGAGTTAAGTGAATTATAATGGCTTTGGACTGGTATTTCTTTTTTAGTTTGTTCTGTTCAATTGGAGGTATAGCATTTTTTATTATAAGTCTCTTACTTATCAGTAAAATAAAAGAGTTATTTCCTGCAACAAAATTAATTAAAAAATGGGTAATAATACAGATATTAATCTTATTGTTTTTGTGTGGATATGTACTTAATATTATTTTTTTATCTCTTGCATTAACCACATTTACAAACATTATGGTTGCAATTGTGTATATATTCGGAGCTTTATTTGTTCTAATAGTTGTTAATCTCAGTTATAAGACTTATAAGGAAATTGTTTTGGGCTCCTCAAAAAAAGAATAAAAGTATAAAAATTATAGAAAAATTCGAATAATCAATTATGTCTCCGTTGCTTGATGAACTTTGGGTTTTTTCTAGAGCTGGTGTTCCTATTGTGGACTTTTCAAAAGAAGAAAATGTAGATAAGACCTTCTTAGGATTTTTCATATCTGCCATAAAGACGTTTAGCAAGAAGGTTTCAGGCAGGGAATTAAAAGGATTTAATATAGGGAATAATAAGTATTCATGCATCCATTGTTTGGAAGATGAAATTGTACTTGTATGTAGATCACCTTTAGATGTAAATAAAAAGAAAATTCAAAAAGTGTGTTCTGTTATTGGTAAAATGTTTGAGCAAATGTTTTCTATTAATGATATTACAAAATGGAATGGAGATCTTGATTTCTTTAATGAATTCCAACATAAGTTAAATTTATACTTTAGAATGAGCGATATTTAGGATAATTTTCATATTTTATTTTTTTTTTTTTTATAAGTAAACTATTTGATCTATTTCAAAAGATTGAAATACCTATATTTTTTTATAAGAGATAATTAAGGGAAAAGGTTTTTAATAAAATTTAAAAACAGTTTATTTTAGGTTATTATGGATTTTGAAAACTTTAGTGACACATTGAAAAAACTAGCTAACAAAATAGAAGAAAAGGTCATTGATGATGCCATTCCAAAACATATATTCTTGAACCGCATAGATTTAAACGGTTTTAAAGAAATAGTGAGCGAATATATAAAAAATCGAGAACTATGTAAGAAAGAATTAGATGTAAAAGGAATATGGCGTCTAGATTTAGAATATGGTCCACAATTTGAAACAAAACTAAAAACTGAGAGAGCTGGAGAGATCACAGTACAAATGGATGGATTAACATTATTTGGAGGAGGAGGAACTGCTTTACATCCAATTTCGATTTGCATGGCAGGATTCTGTGGGTGTTATTGTGCAGCATATGCAAAATGGGCAGCAATGGAAGGGATTACATTAAATCAGTTGAAGATTAGAGTTAAGGGTGATTTAGATTTCACTACCATTTTAGGTATCGATAAAAATGTACCTATAGTTGACCATTATCAAATAGAATTATTCATTGATAGTGATGCGAGTTATGAAGAACTTCAAAAAATTTCAGAAATAACAAAACGACGTTGTTTTTGTTATTATTGCATATCCACCTCCACGATCCCAAAAATTACTTTAAAGAATGAAGGGACAACACTTATAAATAATAATCAAATAGATTCTAAACTTCAAAATAATCTTAATCGAATAAACCTAGGAGCTTATAAAGATACCGTTGAGGTTTTTAAACAAAATCGATCGCTCTGTAAACGGATTATAGAAGCGGAGGGGCGTTGGAGATTAAACGTACAATATGGTCCTCAATTTGAAATCATTTTGCCAACAGAGAGGGCGGGATATATTACAGTTCAGACTGATGAAACAATAATTTTAGGAGGTGGAGGTACTTCTTTTCATCCTGTAGCACTTTGTATTGCTGGCTTTTGTGGTGATTTTGCTGGTACTTTTGCAACCTTAGCAGGTTTAAGTGGAATAAAACTTAAAAAATTAGAAACCCATGCTAAGATGGATATAGATTTAACTACAGGATTTGGTATTGAGGATGGCCATCCAATGATTGATGATTATGAACTCGAATTGAAAGTTGAAAGTAATGTTTCAGATGAGGAACTTATAAAACTTCTCGATCTTACTAAAGAACGTACTTTTTGTCATTATTGTTATGCGACTCCTGTATTTCCAGATGTAATTGTTAAAAAAATTACTACTAAAGAAGATGAACAATTAGCTAAGGATACAGCATATTTACTCAGTAAAAAAGAAGTTATATCTGATAATTTAATACATATCGATACGGCACATAATATTAAACTAAGAACTAAACGCGATATAAAAATGAAACAATTATGACATAATTAAACTTTTAATAGTTTGAATTTTCTTTTCTAAATTTATTGCTTTAATAGACTTTCCTAAACCTGTTAGTTTAAGAATTAAAAATGATTCATAAGCATACCTTAAAGATTCTTTATAATCTAACTGCATATAATAACATCCAGCAATATTGTTGAGAAAATCTGCTTTGATGGATAAATCATTTTGCTTCTCAGCAATTTTTAATCCATCTCTGAATATTTTCAAAGCATTAGTATATTCTTTTAGAAAATAGAGAGTTTTTCCAGTCCAATTGTATAATTCCATTTCACTCTTTTCATCTTTCAATTCTCGAGATATTTCAATAGCATCTCTAAAGTAGTTTAACGCCTGGTCATAATCATTTTGATCAAAATGAACTTCCCCTACCTTACGTAAATGTAGAACTTTTCCTTCTCTATTATTAAGTTTTTCATCAAGTTCTAAAGCTTCTTTAAATTTATCCAAAGCAATTGAATAATCATGCAAGTTTTGAAAAATCGTCCCAATATTATTAAGACATATAATTAAATTTTCAGTATCCTTTAATCTGCGAAAAATTTTCTCAGATTGTTGGAAATAATCCAATGCTAAATCATGATTATTTTGTTTATAATGAACTGATCCCATATTATTGATAACCATCGCTTTTTTCTTTAAATCACCAAGTCTTTCTGATAATTTTATAGCATTTTCAGAGAACTGTAAAGCATCAGAATACTTCTCTAATTCTTCATATACTTCTATTACACTATTTAAGATTCTTAATTCTTCCATGAGATTACCAGAGCTTTCCGCAAGTTCCACTGCTTTCTTATAGAACTCGAGAGCTTGTGGGAAATTTCTAATTCTTTCATTTATATCCCCTAAATTACTTAAATAGACTAATTCTTGATTTTTCTTACCTAACTCATGGGCAAGTATTGCAGCTTCCTGAAAGTGTTCGATTGCTTCAGAAAAATTTCCCATTTTATAATAAATCCATCCAATATTATTTAGAATTAGTTGTTTATGAAACTGGTCGCTATTTTCATTTACTTCTTCAAGAGCTCTAACACCGCACCTGAAAGAATCTTCAAACCTATTAAAGTTAAAATAAATTACATGAGGGATTAAATATTTCGTCATTATATTAGGGATGTCAATGTTTTCGAATAACCATTCACCAAATTCAAGTGTAAAATTACCTTCTCCAAGCTTAGGCTCAAAATTTAGTATTCTTTTTAAAAACCTGCTAATATTTGTATCAATCCTAATTAATTCTATATTTGGGTTTTGATTTTTAATCTCTAGGAGGATTTTACTTAACTTGTCCCTATTCTGAGTAGGACTTTCTCTATTTTTAGAGATTTCAGTAATTGTTTCAATATCTGTATTATTTTCAGTATGGTTAATCCATATAATTCTCTTCATTTTATGGTATCTCTTTAAAATCGAGACGATATCATAATCATTTTGACCAGAATATCCTATTAAGATTATATTTGCTTTATTAAACAATTTGTTAAAAAGAACTCCTTTATGTGGTTCTACAAAAAATAAATTAAACTCAGTTTTAAAGGAACCTAGTTTTTTAATTAAGGAGAGAAAATAATCTTTAGTATCCCTTCCTGCTAATATATCTTTTGTTGATCCATGAATTTTAAACAAAAATTTTTTCCCTATATTTTTTTGATCAACTATATCTTCAAACCGTCGATAATCCTCTTCAATTATAACTGAATTAATGGTATCAGCTTTAATATTTGATTGAATAATTGCATGTTCAATTAAGAAATCAAAATTAGTTGTAATAACATTAAAACCTCGATATATCATCTCCGATAAACAAAAGTGTATGATGTTGGGTTTATCACATTTTTCTAAATATCCTAATATTTTTAATTCATCATCTATGAGACTTCTGATAATTTCTAATAATATTTCAAAACGTAATCCTTCTATTTCTAAAATATTTTCTATTTCTGATTTTGCACATGTAAATTTGATAATTTCTTCCATTAATTTATTGGTGTTAGGTATACTAGAAGGTGGATCTATGGAGCATCCCGCTCCAACTATGATATTACTTTTTTGACTTTCATTTAAAAAAACTTTCAGTATTAAATCTTTTTCAACCATAATAAGATAATTTAATTTTACTTTTTTGGAATTGAAAAGTAGAATATAGTACCCTTATTTCTTCCTTCAGATTCGAGCCAAATCTCTTCATCATGTAGATCAACAAGTTTTTTAGTGTTGTATAACCCAAGTCCAGTCCCTTCAATTGCTACGTCCCATCCGATTATATTTAATAATTTTAGATTAATATAAGTCATTCTTTTATTAATAACAGTAACTATAAATCCTTAGTAATAGTAGTTTTATTTATATCTTACCCTATTATAACATTTACGTAATAGTTATATAAACAATCCAAAGTCAATTTTATTATAAAATATATTTTTTTAAGAATTCATAATTTTCAATTTTAGTTGTCATAACACCACTTAAATCATTATAATCTGTACCAAAAATTACTTGTCCACCAGATTCCTCCAAATCAGAATATCTTAATGTTAACATAGCAGCATAATTTAATGTTTCTTCATCAAACTCTCCTTGTAGAATTGTAATCGGTCCAGGGACTTCCTTAGCTTCCAAAATCAACTCATTGGGCTTTCTAAGATTAAGTAGCATTTTATTTTCAGTCTCATTTCTCCCCACAATTATTTTCGATTTTTTATAACGGAAATGCCGTCCATACTTTAAAATAAGTATATCCTCCATTTTCGGATTCTTATTAAATTCGAGGTAATCTCTCATACGATTAGCAAAATTTTTATCTGTTAATAGACAACCTCCACAAGCATAATAATTTTCTAACAATACATGTTCTTTAGCTAACTCTAATTGTATTTTTCTGCTCCTTCCTTTTATTCCCATTAATTTTTTCCGATCTATTAATCCCTGTTTTTCATAAATTGTTGGTTTTAACTGAAGTGCAGATAATGGTCTTAAGAGCTTTCCTTCAAGCCCAGATTCTTTTTCTACAAGCTTAAGCGCCTTCATATGTTGAGATTTTGGTCTTTGATTAAGAACCTCTCCAGTAAAAATAAAATCTGCATCTACTTCTTTCATAAATTCTTTTGCTTTCTTTAAAATATATATTCGGCAATCAATACAGGGATTTAGATTTTTTCCATATCCAAATTTGGGATTACGGATTATTTCTAAATAATCATCCCCTTTTGGTAAATGGTAAACTTTTATTCCAAGCCTCTCATGAAATAATTCTAATCCACATTCTGAATGACTAAGAACTTTGTTGCAAAGACAAAAAGGAGACGTTAAATTAAGGCCAATAACTTTGATTCCCTGCAATTGTATTAAAAGACAAGCTGTTAAACTATCTAATCCTCCAGAAACTAATCCCAAGCCAATTAATTGATTCCTTTTTACGCCAGCTTCGTTAACCATAATTTTTAACTTAAAATTTATCTTTTTACTCTAAGCAAACAATAGTTTGTTTAAAAAAAGATGTTTTAATTATAAATACTTAAAAGATCTTAATCATTTATTTTTTACTTTAGTCTTTTATAATTCAATTATAAGAATCTAAATAGAAAAGTAAAAAAAAAATCAAGGATAAATTTTTATATAATATTAGTGAAATTTTTTAATAAATTACGAGATTTATAAAAATTTTATGCTAGTATGCCAGCGTATCCGAGTAGTTAAGGAGGCGGCCTATAAAACCGAAGTTATGTTTCGGTTTTAGCCGAAGCAGAGCCGTTGCGAAAGCATCGTGGGTGCAAATCCCACCGCTGGCTCCATTAATTATGTTCGATTCTTTAGTGATCCCAAACTATGAAGGTATACAATAGTTTAACATTCAAGAAAGAAGAATTCAAGACAATAATACCAAATGAAGTTTTAATGTATGTATGCGGCCCTACAGTCTATGATAGTCCTCATCTTGGACATGCGAAATCAGCTGTAACTTTTGATCTAATTCGAAGATATCTTGAATTTAAGGGTTTTAAAGTTAATATGGTTAAAAATTATACTGATATCGATGATAAAATAATTGCAAGAGCAAACGAAAAAAATGTCGAATTTAGAGAATTGAGTGAACAATACATTAAAGAATATAAAGAGATAATGGAAATATTGAATATAAAAAAAGATTCAAAAAATCCAAGAGCAACTGAAGTTATTAACTTTATGATCGATTTCATTCAAGGATTAATTTCTAAAGGTCATGCCTATGAGAAAAAAGGATCTGTATATTTCTCTGTTAAATCCTTCCCTAAATATAATTCTATTTTACAAAATGTAAAGGGTGAAACAATAGAAGATGAAGAACAGGATTATCTTGGTGATCAAGATACTGCTTATGGAGATGATAAATTAGATATAAGAGATTTTGCTTTATGGAAGAAGATGAAAGAAGGAGAACCTTATTGGGAAAGTCCATGGGGAAAGGGGCGCCCTGGTTGGCATATTGAGTGTTCTGCAATGGCTATGAATTTCTTAGGGGAAACTATTGATATACATGGAGGTGGCCAAGATTTAAAATTTCCCCATCATCGAAATGAAATTGCACAATCAGAATCCTATACAGGGAAACCTTTTGCCAATTATTTTATCCATAATGGATTTGTTAATGTGGATGATGAAAAAATGTCTAAGAGCTTAGGTAACTTCTTTTTAGTTTCAGAGGTAGTAAAAAAGTATGACCCAATGGTAGTGAGATGGTTCCTTATTGCGAGTCACTATAGAAGTTCTGTGAACTATTCGCTGGAAAATATGGAGCAAGCAAAAAAAAATTATAATAAAATTGTAAATACAATCAAAAAGATAAATGAAACAATTACAGTAGAAAATGGATCTAAAGAGCTGAGGACCTTAATTTCTAAAATTGAAGAATCTCAATCAAAAATCATTGAAGCTATGGATGATGATTTTGATACGCCTGTAGCTATTGCAGAAATTTTATCTTTATTTCGGGAATTAAATAAAGCTCTATTGGAGGAGAAAGTCGAAATAACTGAAAATTTCAAAGATTACTTTTTCAAATTTATTAAAGAACTAGATGAAATTTTTGGATTATTCCCCATATTGAAAAAGGACTTACAATTAGGGGTTAAAGAGGTTTTTGATGATAAAGATACCTTAATAAAAAACCTAATTGATATTATAAAGGACACACGTATAAAACTTAGAGAACGAAAGATATATGATTTAAGTGATGAAATTCGTAAAATACTTAGAGAATTAGGAATAAATATTGAGGATCAAAAAAGAAAATAAAAGGGATTTCTGCCTTTAAATGGATATTTTATCCGAAAGATTAATACTTTTTTCACATCCAATCCCAAATTTCTATCTATTAAATAGGAATAAAAAAAAAGATTGAAAGCAAAGTTAGGTTCCTTTAATTATTAAGTTTTTTTCATATCAATCCGAAATAAGTAGAACATTTAGAGTTATCATCTTCATTTTTGATTTAAAAATCGGACTACTAATCTCTTATAATCTTCTTTTTTTTATTTATAATTAAAAAACACACTTTTGAAAATTTATAAGTGAAGAAAATGAAAAAAGGTCCTATTTGTTTAATATATTATGCCATAAAAAACCATAGTAAGGCAAAATTAGAACAAAAAGAAATCGTATCTGAATTTGAAGAAATTTCTTCTCAATCTGAAATTTATGATTCAGCTCAATGAGTTTAACTTTAATATAATAAAAAATCTTATTTAAAAAGAATCAAACGTTCTATCAAGAATTTTTACTTCAAGATATGTTATCTTTCAGTATATCCGACAAAACCAGCAAGTAATATTAAAATTCCACCTATTATACTAGTAAATACAATCATAACAATGCCTATAACTACACAAATTATCCAATTTAATTCAATAAATTTGTAAGGAATCACGACACTTAATATAATAATCGCGCCTAAAATTATGGAGATTATTAATAAAATTATTCTTGTACTTTCTATATTTCTATCGCTAAATCCCAGAATTGCTTCAATTATTGCGATAGCCCCACCAAGAACGGCTAATAACTTCATTAATTCTTCAGTTCTCATCTTCATAACCTACTTTTCTTATAGTAGAATAAAATCTATTAATAGAACTATTGCAATTTAATATATTTATTTTTTTTTAATGATCAAATAAAAAATAAAAATAAATAAAACATTTACAGTAAAATTTTTCGATTAATATTTTATTACGAAGAATGTTTTAAGAGGGAATTCCAATTCTTAATACATTCTTCTGAGCTTACCCCAAAAAATTCCTCTATTCTTTCCCAATTATTAATATGATTGAGAAATCCCCCTTCATAAGCATTATTTATGGCATTGGCGATATTATATATATGCTCATCTTCTGAAGAATAGATTTTTAACTGAAATCCATGTCTTTTCAAATTTAATCTTGCTGGTTCTTTAACTTTATTATTAAGTTCAATATATAATTTTAAAGATGGAATAAGAAAATAATACTTATGTACTCTTTTCTTCCTGCCATATGCATAGAAATAGCAAGGTTTTTCACAGGGATTATTAATTCTCTTTAAATTTTTAAATGCAAGTTGGTATTTTTGTTCTAACATTTTAATGATAATTCTTGCAGTATCTGTAATAATTCCTGAAGAGTGGCCATAAGAACGTAAAAAAATAAGAGTCTTATCTAATCCCGATCTTATGTTTTTGATTGATTTAGGTTGCCCATATAGAATTGTTAAAGGAAAGTTAGTGAAACCCATTCTTTCAGCAGCATTTTCAACTTTTAAATATTTATCAGGACCCATTAATTCTCCCTCTAGTAATTTATTTTAAATATAAATTAGTTATAAAAATATTAAAAAAATTATAAATGTATATCTATTCCTAGTATTGTTCTAATTACATTATAGCTTGTTGATGAGAAACTGAATTTAAAATAGTATGATTCTTAATGTCATTGATCTTATTTAAAAAATAAAAATAGGAAGATCTTTAGGTACTATTTATTATTTTCATTTTTGGAGTATAATAGTTGCCAATTTCATAATTATTGAAATTAATGCTATAGTGATTACGCCAATGAGCTTTAACATCTTGTAGCATTGCTTCCATAACGCTTTCTTTTACTTTTCCCTCAGCGCATATAGTAGTACCCATCGGTGTTGCTGTAATTTCTCCATCTTTAACAACAATTTGACCATCTTTTATAGTATAGGCTGCTAAAGAAAAGGCTTTCTCTATTGTGTGACCATCCGACTTTTCCGGATCTAACTTGTAAATCGCAACATCTCCAATTGCTCCAACGCCTAAATGCCCCCTATCTGTCATCCCTAAGCATTTGGATGTTCCAGCTCGAGTTATTATGGAAATTTCATGTAATGTTAATTCGCGATCAATATCTTTTAATTGAGATTTTTCGGTGGCTTTTTTGGAACATTGATTTAAAAGAACATCATCTCTAGATTTCTTATCCATGAGCCAACGGATTATTTGAGGATATGATGTAAATGGCCCTCCATTTGGATGATCAGTAGTCATAAAAACTTGCCATGGATTTTTAGTTAAAAGCATAAGTTCTAACCCTACTGCCCATTGAATAGCATTTACAGCTACTTTTGGATTAAACAGGTAAGGCACAATTCCAGATCCCGATTCTCCTTCAACTTGTCCATTTATCCATTTAACTCCGGGTTTAACCCCCCATGCTGAAGTACCACCAATATGATGCAAAGCAAATTCCCAAGGACCATCTGCTGTCATTGTTGTGGTTGCAGCTTTACCAAAAATAACTTGCCCAGCATCTATAGTAACGTGATCATGTGAATTTAAATATTCAGTTATATCTGCGGCACCAGATTCAAAATCGCCCCAATTAGTTCCACCATATGCATTAAATTGACAATGAGTAAGATGAAAAGCTGATTTTCTTCCATCTTTTGGTTTAATTTTATCAACAGCTTTAAATGTTTCAAGTGTATGTTCTTTATTCCCCGGATGTCCTAAATTATTGGCATGTACATGAATTGTATGGGGTAACTTTAAGATTTCATTGACTTTTGATAAGCTTTCAACAATTTCTCTTGGAGTGACTTCGAAATGAAAGACATGATCATCAAGAGAATTTACATTTTTTCCCCAAGTCCAATTTTCTACTCCACCAGGATTTACAATTTTTACAGCATAACCTTTTACAGCGTTTAGGATCCAAGCTATATATGCTGCTAATTTTTCATAATTCTTTTGTTTGACATATTCCATGACGAACCAATTATTACCGAAAAGAGGAAATGCTGCCTTATCTATAATAGGCATATCTAAGAACTCTTCATGGGTATGTCGAGCTTTTAGCAGTGGCATTGCTGGCTCTACCACAGTAGTGTATCCTAATCTAGCATATCGGTATCCAGTCACCCATGTTGAAGGGACTGACCAGCCAGTTCCACTACGTGTTAACTTGGTTCTTTTTTCATTAAATTCTTCAAGCTTATCATCAGGTCTAAATGAACGTCCAAGATTTACTTTAGTTCCGGCAATATGAGAGTGTATGTCAACCCCTCCTGGCATAATAATCATTCCAGAAGCGTCAATTACTTTTGCATCTCCATTGACTTTTTCTACTATAACACCATCCTTAATATGAATTTCTTTCTTTTCACCATCAATGTTGTTTAATGGGTCGTAAACTAAGCCGTTCTTTATTATTAGGTCGCTCATCGTACTTTTCCCTAGTTATCTGTATGAACTTGATACTTTTTTGTAATTAATATCATTTGGAATAAATCCAATATTTTAAAGAATCTATTATTTTTATAAAATCTTATTATATATTTTAAGTGTAATAACCTAATCCATTTTAGAGTATATATGAGTAAAAATTGCAATTTTTATTTTTATGTTTAAACTTAAATAAAAGATCTTTTTCACTTAGTTTGTTTAAAAAAAATTAGAAGGGTTGTTAGTACTAATACATCTATGGAGGATTATTATTTACTAAAAGTTATCAGGTACTTCTCTATGATACGAATTATTATCGTTAGCGATGACCAATCACTTCAAAGGTTTTATGCTTTAACATTAAAAGAAGCTGGTTTTGAGATATTGGACACTGCTATTAATGGAAAAAATGCTATTGAGAAATATAATAAGTTGGAAGTGAAACCTGAGATAATCTTAATGGATCATCGAATGCCAATAAAAAATGGGCTCGATGCTATGGCTGAGATTTTACAAATAAATAGTCATAAAAAGATTATTTTTGCCAGTGCTGATGTTAGTGTAAAAGAAAAAGCTAAATCTCTCGGAGCTTGTGCTTTTCTTGATAAACCATTTAAGATGCATAAATTAATAAATACTATTCAGCATATTGTAAAAGAATTGATTATAAAAAGTTAATTTCTATATAGAAAAATAAATATTTTCTTTTTTATATAAGAAAAAAAAAAAATTAGATTTTAAATTAAAGTGTAGCTCCACCTATTATTCCTAAAACTCCACCACCTAAGGATAAAAAAGTGCCAATCCATATTCCCCAAGAAAGTAGTACGTCGGGGGGACCTACTATTAAAAAACTTCCCCAAAACACGGATGCACCTGGAGGACCACCCAATGACATAATCAAAGCAGCAAAACCACTTGCACTAATAGCAAGATCGATTATTAATATCAATGGACTTACAAGTATCAAAATTCCTCCTACTATTCCTGCAGCTTTCATTTCTTTAACAGCACCAATTATACAGGCAACAACTCCAACTATTAACGCTATACCACCTATTAATTGAAGATAATCAAAACCAGTTGGTCCTCCTGCTGGAACTGAAGCAAGAGTACCTAAACCAGTAAAATAAACCCCACCGGTTATTCCCAACACAGTTCCTTCGATCCTATACCAACCAAAATATTGGGGTACAATGAAACTAAGGAGAAGCGTGACTACAGCAATAATAGCGCCAACTAAAGTAATACTTTTTCCAGCTCCCATATTTATAACCTTTTTTTTGTTTTAATTAATTTTTATAAAAATTTATTCTATACTTTTTTAATTTAATAATGGATATCAATTTCTACAAAATTTATTTTAATTTAATTATTAATAAAGATTTCTATATTTTCTTGACAAACTTTTTAAGACTCTTAGCATTGAATATTGAAAATTAATTTATTCCCGGAATTCAAATAATCCAAAATTTCGTTTGAATCAAAAACGAATAACTGAAATCAAAAGGGATTTATTAGTGCTAATATATTGTTGGAGTTCATAATTATCTTATAATAATATATATTTCATATAATACAGTTTTGATAAAATAGATTAATATTATATATAGAAGGTGATCTATTTAATATTAAAAACTTAAATTAAAAACAAAATTAAAAGTGTAAAATTATGGGTGCTGGAAAAATTTTATGTATCATTGGAGGAATTATAACACTCCTGGCTTGCTACTTATTTTCATTCGGAGATTTTCCCTCTTTTACTATATATTTCTATGGTATTGCGTTATTTATGAATCTTCAAGCGATATTCACCTCGGGTATTGTTTTAGCTATCGTATTTGCTATATTAGGTATCATCTTTATGATTTCAGGTCTTTTTATTATATTAGGAGTAAAGAGTCGAGCAATTGCGATTATTGGTTCTCTCTTCTCACTTGTCTATGGAGTAATGTTCATGTTAATTTTATTTTTGGTCGTACCTCAAGCTGCTGATTTGATTTCTGTTTTTTCAGGATTAGCTCCTGGATTAGTTGCTGGATTTATACCTGTTCATGTAACTCTTGGAGGATCACTTGCTTTCGGCGTTGGACTTGGAACATATTTTTTGATTGCTGGTGGAGTTTTAGGTCTTGTAGGTGGAATTATGGGCCCTGATAACTTCTAAATCAATAAATTAATATATAACTTTTTTTTTATTTTTAATCTAAATTTTTAAATTAGTCAATTTCTCAAGATCTGAAGGTTCATTTATATTAATAAACGAATTTAAGTTTTTATCCAGGGGTTGAATCAGACTTTCTATAGATATATAATTAATCTTCCAATTTTCATCTAATAAATTTGTTAACTTATAAATATTTTTTTTTACATTTTTTTCAGCTTTAATAAGTGCTTTTTTAACAGGATATATTGTAAAAAGTGGTTCTAAGAAACCATTATTCCATTTTGGAATACAACAATCATATTCAAAAGAATTTTTTATTAAAAACTCTATAACATCTAATTTAATTAAAGGTAAATCACACGAGAGAATAAATGACTTCTCATAACCCAAATTATTAAGCTCTTTAAATGCAGAATATAACCCGATTAGGGGTGTGTGAATAGTTAAATCAGATATTATGTTATTATCATCAATAATAAATGCCATAATGTTTCTTAGGATAATTTTTTCAAGATAATTATTGACTTGTGCTTTAGATTTAGCAACTAAGAAAATGTCATATTTCTTTTTACCTAAAGTTTCAAGTTGATAAGAAATCAATGGTTTTCCATGATATTCAAAGATTCCTTTATCGCTTCCAAAACGAGTACTTTTTCCACCTATTAATATAGCAATAGCAAGATATTTATATTTATTTCTTATCTTTGACACTTTTTTCGTTGAAATTTTTAATATTCTAATAAACTAATAATTAAAAATCATATATGATTTAAATTAATTGAAGATAATAAAATTGCTTCTCTCAATCTTAGTAATATTATGCTTCTTAAAAAAAAAGGACAAAAAAAGAGAGAAAAACCTAGAGAACATTGTGCTATTTTTGGAGTAACTAGCAATGATTTAGGATTTTCAGTTTCAAAACTTCTTTATCAAGGTTTAATTGCTCTACAACATCGAGGACAAGAGTCGACTGGAATCTCTGTGTTAAAAACTGGAGGGAGAATATATACACATAAAGAAGATGGATTAGTTTCTAAGGTGTTAAATGATAAAGTAATATCACAGTATTGGGGAAATGTTGGGATAGGACATAATAGGTATGCAACTACTGGAGCAGTTGGGTATAAATCAACTGACTATATGCAACCATTTCATTTTAAAAACAATGAAATTGAATTTTCCATGGCTTTTAATGGGACTATAGCTAATTTTGATGAAATTAAAAGAAAAATGGATGAGATGGGGCGTGTATTTATTACTAACACAGATACAGAAGTTATGGCGCAACTAATTGGATCAATTGGAATGGGATCGGAAGATTGGCCAGAGGTTCTTAGATTAACAAGTAAATTATTGGATGGCTCCTATTCTTTAATTTTAATGACTAAAGAAGGAGATATTTATGCCATGAGAGATCCTTTGGGTTTCAAACCTTTATGTATTGGGGAATTAAAATCAGGGCAAAGAAATCTATATTTTGTAGCGTCTGAGTCATGTGCCATTGATACTGTTGGAGGTAATTTATTAAGAGATGTAAAACCCGGAGAGATTGTACATTTAAGTCACCAAAAAGATATTCATTCTGAACTGATAATTAAATCAAACAGAACAGCTTTATGTCAGTTTGAATTTGTATATTTCGCCCGCCCAGATTCAATTATTGATGGTATATCTGTTGCAGAAGCAAGATTAAGGTTAGGGGTAAATTTAGCCAAAAATGATCCCATTTTAAGAGATCCTGAAATAAAAGAAAATGCAGTAGTAGTTCCTGTACCAGATTCTGGTCGAAGTGTAGCTGTAGGATATGCTAAGGAAGCAAGACTCCCCTACGTAGAAGGATTGATGAAAAACAGATATGTTCACAGGACTTTTATCATGCCTGGTCAAGCAAAACGCAAAATAGCTGTAAAGGAGAAATTAAATCCCATTAAAAGTGTTATTAATGGGAAAGATGTTATTCTATTAGATGATTCTATTGTTAGAGGAACTACAACGCAACAAATAGTTTCATTACTAAGAGAAAAAGGAGGGGCTAAACATGTTCATTTACGTATAAGTTGTCCTCCAATAATCAGTCCATGCTATATGGGAATAGATTTTCCTACAAAAGAGGAATTAATTGCTGGAAGATTTCAAAATCTATATGGTGAAAATTATTTAGAAGAGATTAGAAAAAAGTCGGGAGCAGATACATTATTATATCAAACAATAGACGATCTAACTCATGCAATAGGCAAAGATAAAAACCAATTATGTTTAGCATGTTTAACAGGGGATTATCAATTAAAATCAGTACAAAAATTAGCGGAATTAGAGCAATCAATAGTTAAAAGTAGGGCTTAATTTTATTCCTGAATATCCCATAATATGAACTTAATTTTTGTATTGGATGTAAATTAATCACTTTAACAAAGTCTTCAATTTCTGATATTGTAAAGTGGTTAATATTATTTTTTTACGTTTATAATAAAATCCAATAGATTTTAATATAATATTTTTGCAATCAAATTATAAGATAAAAATTGTTTAAGTTCAACTTAAGTTATTAATTAAGCTAAAATATTAAAGATAAGAAAAGTAAAATAGGAAGTAATTTAATGGTCCAAGGATATTGTTGCTCACTCTGTAAAAAGAAGCATTTAAAATGGAAGCTCTACAAAAATCATTTATATTATGCTATATGATGCTATATATAATTAATGTGTCGTTTAGGCAAGTTACAGTGCATAATCCACATCCAAATAAAGTTTTCAAGAAGAATCACGATTAATTTTCTTTTCTATATCGGAATAATCCTCCAATTAATTGCCCTATACTAATCCCTGCATCTCCAGGAGCGACTAAATTGTGTTCTAAAAACTTGAAACCCTCTAATTTTAAATCATTTTTTAAAGTTTTGGCAAATAAATAATTATAAGCAACACCTCCAGTTAAACCAATTTTTTCAATCCCTCTTAATTCAGCTATTTCTTTTGCCACTTCAGAAAATGCTAGTGCAATTTCTTCTTGAAATTTAGCAGCAATATCGGATGGTCGATTTTTTTTATTTTTAAATAAATCTATAATATCAAGAATAAGATTTGAGGTATTTATTATACTTTTATTATTTCTTTTGTTGATATCTATTTTAAGTTTAACGTTTTCAGGATTTCCTCTCGACGCTAATCCTTCAAGTCTCATAGCAGGTTCACCTCTATATGTCTTAATAGTGGATGCTCCTAATATATACGATACAACATCAAAAATTCTACCTGTAGAGCTTGTTAATGGAATATTTTTAGAAGGGAAATGGTTATTAGCATTCTCGAACTGTGCAATTAAGGTATTTAATTCGGTATTTTTATATTCCAAATCATTTACTAATTGTAAGTCGTGAAATATTTTTAAAGTTTTTTCAATTCCAAGTGTTCTTAGCAGTATTGATGCTAACATTCGAGCAGGATACTTAGTACAGCGATCCCCTCCCACCATTGGTTGATATTCCAAATGACCAACTCGGTTATACTCGTAATAACTACTTAGTAAAATCTCCCCACCCCATACATTCCCATCATCACCATAACCAACTCCATCTGTACTTATTCCGATAATTTTTTCATCAAGCTCCAGTTTATTTTCTGCCATTAATCCTAAGATATGAGCATTGTGATGCTGGATTGTGTATAATGGAACTTTAAGTTGCGTAGATAATTCTTTGCCAAATTTAGTAGTTATAAATCCAGGATGAGCATCACAAGCTATATATTTTATTTCAGAGTCTTTAATTTGAAGCAGATTTTTTATATGAAAAATTGATTTTTTTAAAAAGTCATAAGTTTCGAGATGCGTTACGTGACCTATGTGCTGAGTTGGAAATATTCTATTGTGCCTTAAAACAGCGCCTGTTACAGCTAATTCAGGTCCCGTAGCAAGAGCGCTTGGTGTATCAACTCTGAAGGGTAACGGTATATATTCTGGAACAAAACCTCGTGAACGTCTTATTAATTTCGTCACGCCATCATGAATTCTTAAAACGCTATCATCCACCCTTTGGTAAATTGATCTATTATGAAGAAGAAAAACATCAGCTAAATCATGGAGTTGATTAAATATATCATCATTTTCAATTGCCATAGGAATATAAGATTTATTCCCACTAGTATAAATTAAAGGTTTTTCTCCAACATACTCGAACAGTAAATAATGAATCCCTGAATAGGGAAGCATAATACCGACATTATTTAATCCAGGAGCCACTTGATTACTAATTATTGAATCATCGTTTACATATTTTCTTTCTAATATTACGATCGGCTTCCGAAATGATGTTAACAGTTCTTTTTCTTTAGCAGAAATGTTTAGGTTATTTTCAATGATTCTTAAATCAGGTACCATTAAAGCAAACGGTTTATATTTTCTTTCACCTTTTCTCTTACGAAGTTTCATAATTGTTTCGTCATCAGCTAAGCTAACTAAATGAGTACCTCCTATACCTTTAACTGCGACAATTTCTCCTTCATTTATTCTTTTAGATGTTTCTCGTAAAATAAAATCTATTGAATCGCGGCTAATTACTTCCTTATACTTGTTATATAGTGTATAATGTGGTCCACAAACAGAACAAGCAAATGTTTGAGCATGAAACCTTCGGTTATTAAAATCTGAATATTCTTTAACACAAGATTCAGGTTTGGCTTGGTGGCAAAAAGGGAATTCATCCATAGTACTTCTTTCCCTATCATAAGGTAATTCAGTTACCGTAGTAAACCGTGGTCCACATACTGCACATGCTATAAAAGGATATTGGTAATATTTCTTTAAACTATGATTTCTCATATCATTTAAACAATCATTGCAGATTGCAATATCGGGTGGAAGAGTTAGACTAATTCCACGACCTTGTTCACTTTTCTTAATCTCGAGATCATCAAATTCCTCCAGTGTATCCACATACTCTACATTAATATTCTCTATAAATGAAATTTTTGGACGTTTTAACTCAATCTCTTTCAAAAATTCTTTTATCTTTGCAGAATTTCCTTGTAAAACCAGCCTTACACCCGCATTTCCTCTATTTAATATATACCCCTTAAGATTTAAGGAACGTGCTAAGTTATATAAAAAAGGTCTAAATCCTACTCCTTGAACAATTCCTGTTACGTTGATTTCTGCTGTTTTATAATCTTTCAAATAGCACTCTTCAAAATTTCAATTTTAATTTAAATTCTAGTTTAATTAATAATTACTAAAAAAAAAAGCTAATATTTTATTATGATAAGTATTATTAGAATAATTTCTTGTTTTAAAATAAAATAATTATCAGGGTAATGATATACCAAAATGAGCTCTAAAGAAAAAATATGGGATATTCCTTATCATGAAGCTTTTTTCAAGACTAGCCATAATTCTTATGAACTCTCTATAAGAGAACAACTAGAAAAGGGAGTCAGGGGTCTTGAATATGACATACACGATGATAAAATACAAGAATTAGAAGATTTTGAAGTTTATCATTTACCAGACAACATTGATGTGCTCCTCGGGAAAGATGGTAATCCGGAAGATTACTTATTCTCAAATTGGCTTAGAGTGTTAAAGGATTGGTCAAATGATCAAAATAAAGAGCATGCGCCAATTACTCTTTTTGTCGAGTTAAAAGACAATATTATTGATTCAAATAACGAGCCAGATGAGCTTTATGGAATCAAGAAATTAAATAAAATAATTACTAATTCATTTGATCCTAAAACTCTTTTTACTTTTAAGAATTTTCGAGAAAATAATTATAAGTGGCCAACAGTTAAAGAATTAAAAGGTTGTATTTTAATTGTACTCGTTAGTTATTGGGGAGGCTATTGGGCTGCAAGCGAAGGAGGGTTCGAATCAAGATTAAGATATCTGAATAATTGTTTAGATGGTAAAGATGATATTTGTTTTGTTTCTTGGGTTCAAGAAGATAAAGGCGACAAATCAAAATATCTTAGAGAAAAAACTCATTTTTGGAAATGTAGTCTTGATTATAGCACAAAACATTTTACTCAAAATAATATAGTACAAAGAATAACAAGATCTGATTTTGATAAAATAGTATGGGGCAGGCATGTAAAGACATATTTTAATAAGAATTATGAAAAAGGATATCGATGTAATTTCCCTGCCACGGACGCATGGGGAACTGAAAAATATGACTCTTGCTTTCCTTGGTCAATTTAAGATTTTTCTTCACTATAATGTTTGTAATAAATACTACTATGTCTTCTCATCAATATTACTGAAATGATACTTTTTTAAAAATTTAAATTCAAGGAATGCATATTAATTCATTATTAGACAAAACTACAAATTTTAAGAGACTATTGAAATCAATAAATCTTAAATGGAAGACTTTAAAGAAAATTTTATGTTTTCTCATCATTTTTATCAATATTCATATTATTTTTGATAAATTGATAAATATCTCATATGTAAAATCATCAAAAATCGATAATTATCTTATAATTAGTAATTCAAATAGTAATGCTACTCGATTTGAGGATTTAACTTATGATTCTGAAGTAATATGGGGAAATAACATTACATTTTCACTAAACTTTACCTATACAGAAGATAATGGCACGACATGGAACCCAGTACTAGATCCTAACGCCTACTGTAATATAACTATCAGTGACCTTGTATTTATTAAAATTTTCATAAAAACAAATATGACTTTTTTAGGTAATGGTATCTTTTTCAAAGCATTCAATTCAAGCAAATTGTCCGCGGGAGGAGATAAACAATTTTATAGAGTTACAATAGAAGGCTCTTGCCCTGGATATCCTGGTCCGATTTCAGAAATCATGTTAATTAGAATAAATGCAATTCCTACTAAAATTAGTGCTCATAATTATTCTACACTTGATGAATTGTCAGATAAGACATACACAGCGTATTATAACGAGCTTATTAATATTACTATTAAATATTGTATTAATGAATCTGGAACTCCTTTGAATAAAGCACATTTAACTTATCAATGGTTAAGCCTCGCTCCAATTGATATTTTTGTGGATCCAGTAAATAAAGAATTTTATACATTCACAATTAATACTTCAGATGCACAGAATACAGGTCTTTATATTATTGACATCACAGCTACTTATGAAAACTATACTACGCAATCAAATTTCTTAATTTTTCTTAATATATTTGAAAGAAAAACGACCTTAAATAATCAGATTGCAGACTTTGTATATATTAGTACGAAAATTTTGGTTCAAGATCATAAAGATTTTATTTTTACATATAGAGATAATTCTACAAATGAAATCCTTAGTGATTTAAGTACAGCTAATTACGTTTGGGAAGAATTATATGAAAATGGTACGAAAGTTCCTGGTAGTTTTGGTTCTGGAAATTTAACTCAAAACATCAACAAAACATATACTTTAGATTTTAACACAGAGCTTAGACCAGTCGGTTATTATTTCTTATATGTTAACTTAAAAAAAGATAACTATATTCAAAAAAATGCCTTTATTAACCTAGAAATCATACCCAGACCTACATTAATTAACGGAACAACATTGACATTGGCTATTACTAAAGATATTGAATTTATGACAGCTCATAATTTCACATTTGAAATTAATAATACTTTAACATATAGTAGAATTGGAGATTTGGATCACGCTTTCTATTATTGGTATAGAACAGATAGTAATGCGACGATTCTTGAGGGACCGAGTGAAAATATTGATTTAATTAAGGATATAAATGATTTATATATCCTAGATTTCAATACCAACCTGAAGAGTATTGGATTCTATAGAATTCATGTTGAATTCCATAAAGAAAATTATACCTCAAGATATGCAGTTATAAATTTAGAAATAAAGCCTAGAACTACATTAATTAACGGATCAACATTAAACTTAACTATTTCTAAAAATATTGAATTTAGGACAGCTCATAATTTCACATTTGAAATTAATAATACTTTAACGCATAGTAGAATTGGAGATTTGGATCACGCCTTTTATTATTGGTACGGAATAGATAGTAATGGACTGATTTTTGAGGGACCGAGTGAAAATATTGATTTAATTAAGGATCTAAATGATTTATATATCTTAGACTTTAACACCAACCTGAAGGGTATTGGATTCTATAGAATTCATGTTGAATTCCATAAAGAAAATTATACCTCAAGATATGCAGTTATAAATTTAGAAATAAAGCCTAGAACTACATTAATTAACGGATCAACATTAAACTTAACTATTTCTAAAAATATTGAATTTAGGACAGCTCATAATTTCACATTTGAAATTAATAATACTTTAACGCATAGTAGAATTGGAGATTTGGATCACGCCTTTTATTATTGGTACGGAATAGATAGTAATGGACTGATTTTTGAGGGACCGAGTGAAAATATTGATTTAATTAAGGATCTAAATGATTTATATATCTTAGACTTTAACACCAACCTGAAGGGTATTGGATTCTATAGAATTCATGTTGAATTCCATAAAGAAAATTATACCTCAAGATATGCAATTATATATTTGTTAATTTATCCCCCATCTGAAAATCCATCTTTAAAAATTTTTGGATACAATTTAACGATCCTATTTGGAGCAATAAGCATTATAACTTTAGCGATAAAAAAGAAAATATTTGACCAAGGGTTAAAAAAAGAAAGATAGACAATTTTCAATACTTTCTTTCATGATATTTATAATAAATACTGCAAGTTCCTTCCATAGAGACCATACAGGGTCCAACGGGATTAATAGGAGTGCATTCTTTTCTAAATAATTTGCATTCATAAGGATAGAGTTTTCCTACCATGACAAGATGACATGAACATCCTGGGGGAATATCTTGAGATTTTTCAATTTTGATATCAAATTTTTTATCAGCATCAAATTCTTGATATTTCTCTTTAATGACTAATCCTCCATCATAGACTCTTCCAATCCCTCTCCATGGAGATGAAACAGGCTGAAAAACATCTTCTATAACTCTTTGGGCGATAATATTTCCTTCAGGTTTTACCACTCTAGAGTATTCATTTAAAGTATCATATCTTTTATCTCTTACTTGTTTCAAAAGCATTAAAATTGAGAGTAATACATCGTTAGGTTCAAACCCTGAAATCACATTAGGTATTTTATATCCTTGTGAGAAAATTTCATACGGTTTTAAGCCAATAATCGTAGAAACATGACCGGGAGATATAAAACCATCTATTCTTAATTGAGATTGGCTCATTAGAAGTTCTAAAGCAGCTGGTATTAATTTGTGAGCACAGATTACTGAAAAATTTGGAGGAGGATTAGATTGTATTTCATGTCCAACAAGGGGAACTGTCGTCTCAAATCCTATTGCAAAAAATATTACTTCTTTATCTGGATTTTCTTTAGCGATCTTAATTGCATCATTTGGTCCATATACTATGCGAATGTCAGCACCTTTAGCTTTAAGTTCAGCTAATGAAATATTTGTGGCAGGAACTCGGATCATATCCCCAAAAGTCGTAATTATCATTTCTTTCCGTTTTCCTAACGCAACTGCTTTATCAATATCAGCAGCAGGACATATGCATACTGGACATCCTGGACCTGAAAGTACTTCAATATCTTTAGGTAAGAGAGTTCTTAATCCATACTTAGAAATAGTATGCTCATGGGTTCCACAAACATGCATAAATTTAACTGGTTTGGCTATTTCTTTAATAGTCTTACTGATTGCTTGTATAAGTCTGTCTGTAAATTCTTTACTCCTTAGAATACTTATTCCTGGAATATCCATTTGATTTTTATTCCTCTATTACTATTAGCAAATTCTGGGTATTGGCTCTCCTAGTGGCATATCTATAAATCGAGTGCCACCTACAACAGTTTTCAAAAAAACTCTTTTAGGATTGTCAGCTTTTACTTCACCAATTATTTCAGCATCCTTTCCAACTTCAGTTAATTTAATCTTTTTTAAGACATTTTTTGAGTGTGCGGAATCAACCGCTAAGAGAGCTCTCCCTTCACAAGCTATATTATAAGGATCTAATCCTAACATATCACATATAGCAATAACTTGTTTTTTAATAGGGACTTTTTCCTCTTCAACCCAGATACTAACATTTGATTTTGAAGCCCAATCATTCAAAGCGGCTGCAATGCCTCCGCGTGTAGGATCTTTCATTGCATGGATATAATTACTACTAATTTCAAGTTTAATTTTATTATAAATATCTAATAAAAGTGAAATATCTGATTCCAAGTCAGTGGAGATATTTAATCCCTCGCGAGAAGCCAATAGTGCTGTACCATGATCTCCAATGCTTCCAGTTAATATAATCTTATCTCCAATTTTTATGTTACTGTCTAAGACTTTTATATTTTTATCTTTAATACCAATACCTGTTGTTGCGATAATTATTTCATTTAAGGTTCCTCTGGGCATGATTTTAGTATCTCCTGCAATTATGGCAATATTGGCCTTTTTTGTCAATGAATTCATTGAATTAATAATTTTATTTAACTGTTTAAATTCAAAACCTTCTTCAATTATTATCATTGATGTTAAGGCTAACGGTTCCGCGCCCATCATTATAAGGTCGTTAACCGTCCCACAAACACTTAAAGTTCCCAAATTACCTCCCGGAAAAAACAGAGGATAAATAGTATGTCCATCTGCAGTTATAACGATTTCTTTGTTATATCCTTTTAATGGAATTGTAGCTCCATCGTCTAATTCCTCAACGCCAATACCATTATTAACATTTTTAAAGGGAATATTTTTTGTAATAAAATCTATGAGTTCTTCTTGTAAAACTCCACCAGCTCCATGAGCCAAACGGACCACATTTGAACTCTCTTTTTTTTCACTCATAATTGTCAATTAGAAACAAAAATTATAAGAATTTAGGTTATAAAAGAAAATTTCATAAACTTAAATATAAGACAAAAATAAAATCTAATTAAATATTGAGATTATTGTTATGAGTCTGTCTAAAAGTAGCTTAGAGAAAGAAAAAAAAACAATAAAAACTATGATTAGGATGTATTGTAAAAAGCGACACGATCCTGAGAAACAATTTTGCGATGATTGTTTAGAACTTCTTGAATACGCGAGTAAAAGACTGGAATATTGCCAATATGGTGATAATAAACCCACATGCGAGAAATGCCCTATTCATTGTTATAAGCCGGAAATGAGAGAAAAAGTTAGAAAAGTTATGCGATACTCTGGTCCTAAAATGATATATACTCATCCAATTATGGGATTTCGACATCTTTTTAAAAAATTAAGAAAATTTGATAATCATAATTGAAAAAAATTAAATAAAACCAATTTACTATGCCTCATTCATATGATCAAGAAATTTATGTTTTAAGATACTATCCGCGAGGGTAAATCTATTAAATAAGCCTGCTGGATCTTTAATAGCATTAATAATTTCTTCAGGATTAAGATCTACACATAAAGATCCTAAACTACTTATGAATTTTGGACCTTGATCTTTGATTCCCACAGGTGGACCATAACATCCTAAACACGGAGCATTTGCTTTATTTGGACAAATAGTTCCGCAACCAGCATGAGTAACGAGGCCAAGACAGATATATCCTTGTTCTAAAAAGCATTTATCACTAGAAGGTAATCCTTCATAATCTCTTTTTAAACTCGTGGGGACTTTATCAACTATCACCCTATCACAATGACTGCAAACAGTTTTTGTACTAAATTTAAAAATTGGGCTGTTTTTTAAATGAAATAATATTGCACCAACAATTTCATCATTTTCAAGAATTCCTGAGGGATTGACATTTAACATTGATAATAAACCATTTTTGGTTTCTTTTTCTATTTGGGTAAAACTTTCTGGCTCATAAGCAAGTCGTTGTAATAAATCTTTACGAAAATAAAAATTTGTAAGATTAGATAACCCTAAGTAAGATATCAAAAAATGTTGTAAAACTCTTGCTGATTCATCATTTAATTCATCTAAATCTATGATTAATTTTTGTAAGTTTGAAGCTTTTTCACTCGGATTAAGTGTATATTCGAAACACCCATAACAAGTATTTGAACTATGTGGACACATTAACTCACAACCAGATGCAGTTATAGGTCCAAAACATAATCTACCTTTATCCAAAAAACAACCATCAGAAAAAAGATTACAGTTATCACATACAGTTCTTGCTCTATTACGATTTTTAGATCCATTCTTTAATCGAGTTATCAGGTATAATAACATAGCTATGATATTTTCTGTTTTGGGTGGGCATCCAGGGATAAACAAATCTACATGGATCAAATCTTTAACATTATAAATGAAATCCTCAATTTTTGGTAAGTTTAGCTTTGGTTCCTCTGAGTCCATTTCTACAATAGATTCAATTTCTTTGAATTTTCTTTCTACTAATTCATCCTTCTTATATAAATTAGCTAAACCCGCTATACTTCCATAACACGAACACGCACCAAATGCAACAATAATATCACATATTTGTCTTATTAATTTAACTTTTAGAGTATCTTCTTCTGTTCTGACAACTCCTTCAATGAACCCTACCTTTATTGATCCTTCATATTTTTCTATTAAGTGATCATTATTAACATCGAAAATAGTTGGCCAATAGACAATTTCTAATTCTGAAAGAAAAGGAAGCAGTTCAAAATGCGCATTTAATAGACTCTGATGACACCCCCAACAAGAACTTAGTTGCATAAAAACTACTGGCAGTGACATTTTATTTAATCTTAAACAGCTTTATTATTTTAAAATTGTATGATAAAGAAATGGTTTTAAGTTATTTAAGAATGCTGTTTATAAAACTTAAAAAATTTCTTGCTAAAAATTTAAATTGTCATAAATTTATTAATGGGGTTTACTTATAAATAAGTTTAAAATTGAAATTCTGTAAAGCAAGTTGTCGCAAATTGAAACTTTTTAGTAAAAAATAGTTGAGGTTTCCTAATTCTATTAAATGTAAAGGGAAAACTTATATATTATTTATATGTTTATTCTCCTAAGGTTTAGTAACTTTTTAGCTATTTTAATCATCTATAAAAAAAAGTTTAGATTGAATCGATTAAAATAGCTTTCTTATAAAGGTTAGAAAAGGAATGATAGAAAATGTTAGATTATGAACCAGATATTATAACTAACTGTTCAAATTCATTAGTAGATTCTTTAAAGGAAGCAGGTTATGCTGAAGTTGATGCTTGTATTCAATGTGGAACATGCTCTGGAGGTTGTCCCTCTGGAGAAAGAACCGCTTTGAGAGTAAGGACAATTATAAGGAAAATTCAATTAGGAATTGAAGATGTCCTTTCAGAGAATGATATTTGGTATTGTTCAACATGTTATACCTGTCTTGAAAGATGCCCTCGTAAATTGCCTATTACTGATATGATAATATTTTTACGGAATTTGGCTGTTCAAAAAGGATTCATGCTAGAGAAACACCTAGATTTATGCAAAAAATTTTGTTTTACTGGACATGGAGTTCCAATCGATGATAAAAAATGGAAAATGTTACGCGAATTCTATGGACTGAAGAAAGTTCCTCCTACTGTTCATTCTCATGAAAAAGATCTAAATGAGGTAAAAAATCTTCTAATAAGTTCAAAATTCAATGAGCTAATTAATATTGACTCTGAGGAGTTAGGAGTTAAAAAGAAAGCTAAGGTTTCTCTAGTTGAGGAAACGCTTGAGAAATATATTACTGAAGAAGAAAAGTTAAAGATCTCAAAAATTAAAGAATAATAAAATTAACTCACTTTTAATAACTAAAAATAAAATTAACAGTTTAACTAAAAATGGTGCAAAATAAAAAATATTCTTTGTTTCTTGGATGTGTGATTCCGAACAGATATCCCTTTATCGAGGCAGCCACCAAAAAGGTATTTCAAAAATTAGGTATAGATCTGGTCGAAATGGAAGGAGCTTCCTGTTGTCCAGCTCCTGGTGTATTTCGCGGTTTTGATATTGATACTTGGTTAATCATAGCAGCTAGAAATTTGACAATCGCAGAAGATAATAATTATGATATAGCGACAATGTGCAATGGATGTTATGGAAGCCTTCTTGATGCTGATCATCAACTAAAATCTGATTTAGAAAAGAAAAATATGGTTAATTATCACCTGAATAAAGTAAATCGATCTTATAAAGGAAATATTAAAGTCAAACATATTGTAGAAGTGTTATATAAGGATATAGGTTTAGAAAAATTAAGAAATCGTATAAAATATGGACGAAAGAATAAATTAGACCTTAAAGTGGCGGTCCATTATGGATGTCATCTTATAAAGCCATCTGAAATAAGACCCTGGGGTAATAATTGTGAGACTCCTCACTTTTTAGATGAGTTGGTTGATGTAACTGGTTGTAAAAGTATAGATTATCTAGATAAATACAGATGTTGTGGTGCAGCAGGAGCAGTAAGAAGTGCTTTTAAAGAAATTTCTTTGGATTTTACAAGAGAGAAACTTGTTAATATGAGAGCTGCTGGTGCGGAAGCTATAATTACAGTGTGCCCTTTTTGTCAGCTTCAGTTTGACCTAGGACAAATAGAAATTAATAATATTTTTAAAGATAGAATTGAAGCTCCTTTTAATATTCCCGTAATATATTATACTCAATTATTAGGACTTGCGCTTGGTATGACTCCTGAAGAAGTTGGGTTAATAAAAGATAAAGAATTATCTGGTGTTCCACCATTTATTCCTATAGAACCTTTTTTAACTAAAATAGGTGAAAAAGTTGAAGGATAAACCTAAAATTGGCGTATTTGTTTGTCATTGCGGTAATAATATTGCTGGAGTTATAAATGTCGAAAATTTAACAGAATACGCGAAAACTCTTCCTAATGTAGTCGAAGCTTTTAATTATAAATTTATGTGCTCTGAAATTGGGCAAGATTTAATAAAAGAAAAGATTCGAAATGGTGAAATCAATAGAGTTGTAGTAGCCGCATGTTCACCACGAATGCATGAAACTACTTTTAGAAATGTTTGTCAAGAAGCAGGTTTGAACCCATATTTGTATGAAACAGCAAATATAAGAGAGCATTGTACGTGGGTTAATATTCAAGATAAAGATGGAGCATATGAAATAGCAAAATCTCATGTTAGAATGGCTGTAGCAAAAGCTAACGAATTGGCGGCTTTAGAAAAATTCAGTGTTGATGTTGAACCAGCTTGTTTGATTGTTGGTGCTGGAATTGCAGGAATGAATGCAGCTATAGATCTTTCCAATTTTGGGTATAAAGTTTATCTTGTAGAAAAAACGGCGACAATTGGTGGTCACATGGCTCAACTAGACAAAACCTTCCCCACATTGGATTGTTCTTCTTGTGTAATAACTCCTAAAATGTCTGAAGTTTTAAAAGCTGAAAATATTGAATTAATGACATACTCTGAAATCACAAATATTTCTGGTTATGTCGGAAATTTTGATGTTACAATTAAAAAAAAGCCACATTATATTGATCAAAAAATATGTACAGGATGTGGTACTTGTGCTCAAGAATGTATTGTTATTGCTGCTAATGAATTTGATTTAGGAATGCAAAAGAGAAAAGCAGTATATATTCCTTTCCCTCAAGCTGTTCCCGGAAAGTATACAATCGATATGGATCACTGTATTAGGTGTGGAGTGTGTGCCGAAGTTTGTCCAGTCGATGCTATTAGATACGACGACAAACCTGAATATGTAGATATTAAAGTTGGAACTATAATTTTATCTACTGGATATGATCTATATGATCCAACCATTTTAAGTCAATATGGATATGGAAGATATCCAAATGTTATCACAGGGTTAGAAATGGAACGATTAATGAGTTCATTCGGTCCAACTGCGGGAAAAGTAAAAAGACCTTCAGATTTAAAAGAACCATCAACTATTGTATTTCTTCAATGTGTGGGCAGTAGAGATTTTACTGAAAAAGGAAATAAATATTGTTCGAGGGTTTGTTGTATGTATTCAGCAAAACAAGCAAGACTCTTTAAAGAAAAACACCCAGATTCAAAAATCTTTATATTTTATATTGATATAAGAGCTTTTGGAAAAGGATATGAAGAATTTTATGACTCTACTGGCAGAGCATTTAATGTAAAGTTTATAAGAGGAAGAATTTCAGAAGTTATTGAAGATGCAGAACATAATATTATTGTTCGTGGTGAAGATACTCTTTTACAAAAATTAATTAGAATTAAAGCTGATTTATTTGTTTTAGCTGTCGGATTAGAACCACGAAAAGATACTCATGATTTAACGCGGTTATTTAATGTACAACGGTCGGAGGATGGTTTTTTAATGGAAGCTCATCCAAAATTACGCCCAGTTGAAACTTTAACTGATGGAATTTTTATTGCAGGGGCAATACAAGGTCCGAAAGATATTCCTGATGCAATAGCTCAGGCAAAAGCTGCAGCACTTCAATCAGCATTACTAATGGCAAAAAAGAAAGTTGAAATAGACCCGATTTTTTCAATTGTACAAAATCATAAGTGTTCAGGCTGTAAAAGTTGTATTAGTGTATGTCCATTCAATGCTATAACTTTTAATGAATATCAAAAAGTTGCTGTTATAAATAAAATTCTTTGTAAAGGGTGTGGAACTTGTGTTGCTACTTGTCCTTCTTCAGCAATTATACAGAATCAATTTGGTAATGAACAGTTACTACCAATGATACATAATGCAATTCAAAAACCTGAAAAAGTAAGAGGACTATAATGGAATCTAATCAATCAAATTTTAATCCATCAATTTTAGGAATTTTCTGTCATTGGTGTTCTTATGCGGGAGCTGATCAAGCAGGAACATCCCGAATGCAACGAGCCGCAAATTTAAGAATTATAAGGGTAATGTGTGGTGGTAGAATAACTCCCGAGTTTATTATTACTGCACTAAAAGATGGGATTGATGGAATTTTAATTTCGCATTGTCATCCAGGTGATTGCCATTATGTCTCGGGAAATATTAAGACAATTAGACGAGTACCGTTACTCTTGTTATATTTAAAACAATTTGGAATTAATCCAAAAAGAGTTAAATATATTTTTGTTTCTGCATCTGAAGGTGCTAAATTAACGAGTGTAGTTAACGAATTTGTTGATGAATTAAAAATATTGGGACCAAGTCCGATAAGAAATCAAATTTCAAATTTAAATGAAAAAAATCTAAAAAATATAGTAAAAATAACATAAAAAAGAGGAGGTTGTAAATTGAAAACATTAACATTTGAAACGTTAGCGGATTCTAATATATTTACAAAATTAGATAACGATAAAAAATCAAAGATTTTTGTTAAGGATTTTGAGTATTTATCGAAATTTTTTAACAGGTATTCAGTAGATTTCGCTACAATTGATTTAGGTTACATGAGTAATAGACAATTTAATAAAACCTATTTATCAAAAGTCTTAAAAGAATCTGAAATTCCATATTTTACTATAGAACTACCTAATTATGTAAAAGAAAATATAGTTATCCAGATCGATGAGCTAAAAAACACTTATTATGAAATAAAAGCTACTTATGATGTTTTGACAGACAGGACTAACCCAACAGCACGTGAACTAAAATTATTGATGAACTATTATTTAAATGAAATTAGAGAATTAAAGGCATATATAAACCAAAAAATAAAAACTGATTTAATTGTCAAAAAAATCGTAAACATTATTAAAGGACGAAACGCTAAATGTAATCTCGTACATTTTGGTAAAAAAAGTACGTTTAAAGCTTTAAATAGCAGACTAGAAGAAAAAAATATAGAATCCAAGATATTAACAGTAGAATTATAATATTAATTTAAAGTTTAATTTGGAGTATTGTTAAAAGTGTATCCTAGAGTAAAAAGACTTAACACTGATGAATTAAATGAAATAAATTTTAGTTTCTATACTGAAAGTTATTCCATAACAATAGATAAAGAGAAATGTATTGGATGTTGGCGATGTATAAAAGCTTGTCCAAATAATGCAATTCCTAATCCGAAGTTAGAGGGAAAAATAAGAATAAAAAGAAAGGATTTAATACCAGAAGCTCCAGATATTCAGAGATGCTCCTATTGTGGTACTTGTGCATATATTTGTCCATTATCTGCAATATCATTAAAGTATAATGGAGAAGAAAAACCCATTAAAGAAATGGGCATTATAAAGAAAAAAGTTGTACCAAAATTAGACTATCAAATAGTCAGCTGCAATCAACAAGACATAAAAGTATATAATGAAGGTAAAATCAATATCGATTGGGATAAATGTATTTCATGCATGTCTTGTACGGAAGTATGTCCTTCTGGTGCTTTTTATAAACTTAAAAAAGGTCAAGATTCTATTAATTCAAATAATAAAAAAGTAGCGTTCGATGAAAATAAATGTATAAGTTGTGGAGCTTGTGTAAATTCATGCTCTAAAAAAGCTATAAGTTTAAATATTAATGATATTCACTACTCTGGTAATTTTAAACCAATTTTCTGGGAATCACTTTTAGATCGAATAAAGAACTAACTATAGCCAAATTTCTTAATTTATATTTTATAAAAAAAGTCGAAATTTTGTTTTAAAGAATTTTCATAAATGATCAAAAATCCAACATATTTGCTAGAGATTGATCACAATTCAAATGATTGTGACCGAAAAGAAAAATATTAAAGTAAAAAAAGTTTTCAATTTGAAACTTTTTATTTGAAAATAATCAGAAATTGAAACTAGAATGAACTGTGTTGTTTAAATTAACCTATAACCAATAGATTTATAAGCTAATATTCAGATTTTATATTTAGGTAAAAAGATTTAATAATAAAGAAAAAATTGGAGAAAATATGATTATGGTAGAAGCAATAATAAAAGCAGTAGAATTTGAAGATAAAGTGACTATTCCTAAATTTGATGTGGAAGACAAAAAGAATATTGATCAATATTTCAAATTAATGCTAGTCGGAACTCCACGTTTAAATTTTTTAATTACTGATAAAAAAGGAAAGAAACTTTATTCAAATATATTACACGTGGAAATGCGTTAATTATTTTCCATCATTTGAATGGAATTTAGTTATTCGGGATTTAGGGCCGAATTGGAGAATTCAGATCTCTAAAGAAAATTTTTTTAATTCTAATTTATTCAAAAAAGAATATTTGAATATACTTCGACTAAAAATTCTATAATAACATAAAAAAAATTTAATATGGAGTTAACCCCAAATAGGATTTATGAAAATTATAGAGGAAAAACTCTTAATGAAGGAGACACTATCAAATTTTTATTGGATATCATTGAAAATGCAGAGGATAATGCCATTAAAAAAGAATCTATTAAAGTTTTAAATAAAATTGATTTTAAAAATAAAAACATTTTCAAGATATTAGAATATATCCTTATTTCTGAAGAAAATGATGATTTAAGATTATTTGCAGCGCATATCATAAAGGAAAAATATCCAAATAAAGCCATAAAACCTTTTCTTTGGGCTTTAAAACATGAGAAATCTTATAATTTTCAGATAACTATAATTAAAACTCTAAGAGATCTTAATGATGATAAGGTTATCAAAGTATTATCTAATGAACTGAATAGAATAAGTTCTAGAGAGTATGGATCGTATTTTTACATTAATAAAAAAAATTCCAAACTATTTTCGAGTAATGAGTTAGGAAATATTCTTATAAACCAAATTACAATTAGATATCTTAAGAAAAAATTTAACAAACTCAAATTTTTAGAAGAGAACGGATTCATTACCCACTTAGATTTTTCTGATGTTGATAAACAAGTTATATATTGGCGAGATAGAGATGCTTTTCAGGATCATTCTGAAATACTTGGTATTGAAAATCTAGTACGATTAAAAAAAATTAAATTCTTCTCAATTCAATGGGCAATTAAGGATGAATTCAATTTCAAAAGCTCAATTGCACTAATAAAAGCATTAGAAAGATTAAATAATAAAGCAGCGAAAGATGTATTAATAGATCTAGTAAGGGATATTGATGATAAGAAATTTAAATCTTCATTTAAACACTTTGCAAGAAAATTTGAAGATCTATCACTTTCGAAATTATCGGATATTTTTAGAAATTATTTAGCTTTTTCATATTTAAGAAAAAAATATCCAATTATAAATTATAAAATATCAAAAGGGGAAGTTATTTCAATTCATATAGAAAAAGTGCCTCTAGTTACATTTCCATGTTATATCAAGTATTTTCGTTCACTTAGATCACTGATATTAAAACAGTGCTCTCTATATAAAATTAATAAATCAATTGCTTCGTTAATAAACTTGAAGGTCTTAGATCTAGAAGGAAATAATCTAAAAGATATTAATAATTCAATAATATCGCTTACATCTTTAAAATTATTAAATTTAAGTAAAAATAGAATAGATAAAATACCAAATTCTATAGCTACGCTCTCATCACTACTTCATTTAAATTTAGAAATGAATAATCTAACGCATCTTCCAAAATCAATTGGAAATCTCTCATCATTAAAATTTTTGAATGTATGTGGAAATAAATTAGAAAAAATCCCTTCCTCTATTGGAGCGCTTAAATCACTTCAATCTCTAAATCTAAAGCAAAATAAAATAATAAATTTACCTGGATCTATTGGATTACTCTATTCACTTGAATTCCTTAACTTGAGCAATAATAAATTAGAAAAACTTCCAGATTCATTGAATTCAATTTCATCACTTAAGGTTCTTAATCTGGAAGATAATAATCTTACGTTCCTTCCTGATTTAATAGTGTTATTAAATTCTCTTGAGGTTTTAAAAATAGGTTGGAATAATTTGGAAAATATTCCAGATTCTCTTGAAACCCTAAAGTCTCTTAAAAACTTTTATTTGAATAATAATAAGTTACAAAAGTTATCAAAATCAATTTGTATGATTAAATCTTTAGAATACTTAGATTTATCCCATAATAAACTAATAGTTTTACCAGAAGATTTTGGTGAACTTAAACTATTAAAAGTTCTTAAATTAACGGAGAACCAGATTAAAACTCTTCCTGAATCAATTGGCTCACTTAATTCACTAGAAAAACTGTATTTAAGTGGTAACAATATTGAATTCTTGCCAGAAACAATAGGTTTATTAAGTTTTCTTAAGGAGATTTGGTTAATTGGAAATGAACTAAAAGATTTACCTAATTCTTTTACAAATTTAAAATCTCTTAAAAAATTAAAGTTAAATGATAATTACTTCACAAAATTACCAAAAACCTTAATTGATATGCCTTCATTAGAAGAAATATCCCTAAATTGGAATAATTTAGAAAATATTAATGATTTTCCAGATTCTATAAAATATTAATATCACTAATTCTTCAATTTCAATAACTTAATAAAAATATGAAGAGTATTTTTAAGTTTTCTAAAAAAGTATCTAATAAAACTCACAATCAGCTAAAATTTGTGAAATATCCATAACTTTAATAGGGGATTTATCTTCAGAAGCGACCTGAAATAAATTATTTTTACAGAAGACACAGGAACTTACAAGAACTTCTGCTGATGTTTCAATTGCTTCTTTTAAACGATCTTCTCGCATTCGAACCATACAAGCACGTGTTTCCGAAATTCTATCTCTTCCTACTTCAAGTGCCATATCTCCATATAAAGCTTTCACACCGCCTCCTGCACCGCAACACCAAGACATTTCTCTATTGTGCTTCATTTCAAATAATTTAATTCCTTCAATTCTTCGAATAAGTTCTCTAGGTTCCTCAAAAACATTACAATATCTTCCTAAATGACATGGATCATGATAGGTTATGAGTAAAGGGTCATCTTTTGAACGTTTTGTATATCTAATTTTAAGATTTTTTTCTTTTACAATTTTTAAAGCATATTGAGTGATATGATATAAATCAAATCCAAGATTGTTGTTGGCAAATTTAGAATATTCAAGGGAAAACGTTGAGAAACAACCCGAACATGAAAAAACAACTTCTTTTACTCCACTTTTACGAATCATTTCATAATTATGCTTTACAAGGTCCATAGCTTCATCCTCTAATCCAGTTCGAAACAATACGGAGCCACAACATCTTTCTTCAGGAAAAAGTGTAAACTCAATGCCTAACTTCTTTAAAACTCGACTAGTGGCTGATACAAGTTCTTTATTTCGATAAGAAGATGTACACCCGACGAAATATCCAACAGAATACTCTCCTTTCTCTAATTCCGAAATTTCAGGTCTCTGTATACTCCGTTCAAAAGCTTCAGCTCCTTCTTCGCAAACATTAATCCAATTAAATCTATCATCATGTTTTTCTAGAAATGGATTATTATTTTCCATGATCGACCCTTTAAGGATTTTCAATTTTTCAGGCATTGCCCCTTTTTTTACTACTTTTTTCCTAAAATTCTGGAAAACACTTAATGTATCCACTTGAACTGGGCAGACAACTTTACAATTACCACATAACATGCAACGAAAAACTGAAGGAATTATCTTTTCCTTGTCGAATTTTATATCCTTTCGATCCAACGCCTTGATGATTCTATTCCTCCCTCCAGCATAATCAGTTTCACACCAAGAGGTATTATAAACTTTACAAACATGACGGCAATAACCACAATGAGTACATCGCTCATAAGATTTTTCGTCTTTAAATTTATCTGAAGGCTCGACTAAATTGTCTCTTGATGGAGACACTAAACCTGCTACAGGTGGACCAGAAGTTATTACATTTTTTAAATCATTTTTACCTTTTCCTTCACTCATTTAAGATTATCTCTTTTTTAGTTGTTGTTGTATTTAAAATGTAATTAATTTTTATTAAATATAATCGTTATATATTATTCATCTTTATCTTGATTTAGTTTTATCAATTAGACTACTTTAATTTAAATATTTTATACAATAGCTTTGCTGTCCTAAAAAGTAATGCTACTCTCCAAAATTTCATTCTTGCTTTAATTAATCTATACGAATTGAATAAGTGTTTTGGGTCTAATTTATCCTTTAGAATCTTCCATTTCCTTACTTCTTCTCGTTTATATTTTAATAAGTAAAATGTATTGACAATACCAATAGTATATAGTCTATCTCCTTGATTGAATGCGTGAACCGTTAAATCATGTAAAAAAGCCTTAACCGCGAAAAATTCGATAGTTCTATCGATATCAGTTAGACCAAAAATTTTTACTCTTGTCCAGCCTTTTTCTCCTGAAATTGCATAGGAAGCGGTGGGAAATTTAAAATTCTTATTTTTTTTACTATATAATTCCATAAACTTTTTTAATCTCTTATCAGAGATCCAATATTCTTGGAATATCAAGTTTCTTGTTGAAGATCCTATTGATACCTCAGCGTCACTAATATCACGCCACTTTTCTTTTAAATAAGAACTCTCTATCTCTATACAATCTATCTTGGATGCATGGTATTTAACATCTGATATACTTTTTGAAGTTAATTCAGGAGTATCATAATATACTGCCCAAACAATCCATTCTTCTTTTGGAAAAGCAATATGTGAATATTTTTCAAAATTTCTTTCTGAAATTGAAAGAAATAACGGTTTATTGGGTAGATCCTCTTTTACTGTTAAATAAAAATTTATGGCTTGGTCGATTGAGTTAAATCCATAACCTATTATTTCTAATGAAGTCTTAAGGGTGGTAATAGATAATTCAACACTAGCTATTGCTCCAAATATGCCATATGTTCCTACCAGATCTGAAATATCTATTTCTTGATTAGAATCCCTCGAAATTTTGATTACTGAACCATCTGGTTTAACAAGATCTAAAGAGATAATTGTAGATTCCATTGTTCCATATTTAACTACGCCGATGCCTGCTTTTCCTGGAGTTGCAATAAAGCCTCCTA
>JBHLMQ010000026.1:0-42847 GCA_048938005.1 Promethearchaeota archaeon
CACACTGCCGAAGCTGCGTGTAGAAGTTCGCAAGCAAGCCTTATCCCAAAGTTACGGCTCTAATTTGTCGATTTCCCTAGCCTCCTTTACACGAATACGCCTTAGGCTACTCACCTAGGGGCACCTGTGTTGGTTCTGGGTACGATCACGGCATTTCTTACTTTTGCTTTTTTAATAGGTCCTGGGCTCAGCGGAACCTTCCACAATTGGATGGCTATTCATGCTTTAAGCTGGGTCTAAGTTTTACACTATTCACCAGCTTTATACATTTAAATAGGGAAATATTCGACGACCCTATTCCACCTACCCTGAACCGTCAGCAGAAAGTCGTGCGTCACCGCTATTTGTAGTGCCGTGGTACAGGAATATAAACCTGTTTCCCTTTCGCGCATACCAGTTAAGGGTGCGCTTAGGATCGACTAACTCTTCGCTGACGACGCATTGCAAAGAAACCCTTGCCCTTTCGGCGGATGGGATTCTAACCCATCTATGCTTTTACTATTACCAGGATCTGCACTCCAAGTCGGTCCACAGGAACTCACGCACCTGCTTCTACCCAACCTGGACGCTCCCCTACCAGATCACGGGGTTCTTCCGCCCGTGCTCTTGGGTCTCGGTGGCAGATTTAAGCCCCGTCCATTTTCGGGGCTATATTTCTCGGCAAATGAGTTGTTACACACTCGTTAGGGAATGGCTACTTCTATACCTATCCTTTTGCTGTCTTAGAAATATAACGCCCTTTAGTTTAACACTTAACCTGCACTTAGGGACCTTAACCCAAGTCTAGGTTGTTCCCTTCTCGGCGATGGACTTTACGCCCACCAACCCGTTTCCCAGAGTCTTAGGTGCCAGCAGTTTCGGAGTTTAAGAGCGAGGCGAGGGATCTCTCCCCCGTACCACACAATTAGTGCTCTACGCCACTGGCGACCTCGTCTGAGACTTGGCTGATACCAACTTCGGGGAGAACCAGCTATCACCGGTCTAGATTAGCCTTTTGCTCCTATTCCCAGTTCATCCAAGCGAATTGCACGTCAGCACTGGTGCAGACCTCCATCGCCCTTTCGAACGACTTCATCTTGACCAGGAATAGATCGACCGGCTTCGGGTATTATAGCAGAGACTTTTGGCCCTTTAAGACCATTCTTCTGGCCTAATTCCTTAGAAAGATTGGCTAAACGTTTTCAGAATGGCTGAACCACTCATAAACGAGTAGATTTTCCTAATGTGATAATTAGGTTGCAAGAATATTGGTTTCCCTATGCCTACGCGCCGTAAGGCGCTTAAGCTTGCCACTACTATAAACTCCCTGGCCAATGATTCCAGACTGATGATGCAACCCTAGTCCTCTGTATTTTGATATTCTGTCACCAGAACTCATTCATACAGAATCTGTCCTTTCAGGCTGCATCCTTACTAAGCTATTTGGTTTCAAGCGCTTTTCAAAGCCCTTCCGGGTTACTTTTCATCTTTCGCTCACGCTACTAGTACGCTATCGGTCTTGGGACATATTTAGATTTACCAGCGTGTATCTGGCACGTTCATACGAGAAAACCATCCCGCATTACTCGGGGACACTCGCAGCAGCCTTCTAGATTATGATTACGCGGCTATCACGCTCTATGGCTCAGCATTCCAGGGGTATTCATCTTCTCTAGGGCGGCCGTACGAGGCCCACACACCACATTTCCCATAGGTTTCCTTATGGGATTCGGTTTGATCTATTCCGCTTTCGCTCGCTGTTACTCACGGAATCACTATTGTTTTCTTTTCCTCCTGGTACTAAAATGTTTTACTTCCCAGGGTTCCCCTTCCCTACCGGGAATCTTGCGGATTATTGGGCCGCAAGCGGATGTCCTATTCGAGGATCTCGGGGTCAGCGTCTTCATGCGACTAACCCGAGCTTATCGCAGCTTGTCGCGCTCTTCATCGGTGCCCAAGCCAAGATATCCACCAAACAGCGGAGGCGTATTGGCGTCTAGTTGAGGAAAGATTCAGATTGCTTGCATAAGGGTTTGCGTATTCGGAGACGGTAAGATAATTGAGCATTTTTTAGAGATTGCTCAATATCATTAATGACGATTTGAGACGATTATAAAAAGACTTTTATTAAATAGGGAGTATGTTCCTATGAGCATGATTTTCATGCTTGGCGTAGCACATCGTTTCCCGTATCATCTCATTCATGGGGTATTTCATGCGCCGTACTGAAGCATTTCTTACATATTAGTATCTTTGCCATCAAATTCTCGCATGTTTCGCCTTATGAGGTGTACTTCCACGAGGCGTTGCCAATTAAAGGTGTATGTCATCCATATAGGATGAGATATTTTCTCACCAATAATTATCAATGGTAGAATTACCATCGACGAAGTATTAGAGTAAATACTTAATTAAAAATTTTATGGTCTAGATACATAAACTTTTATAGTGAAAACAAAGGGTTTGATCAATATTAATTATGTAGTTAATAAGTGGTGATCTCATAAAAAAATTCAGTGATTTTCAGAGAAAAAATCAGAAAATATAGTAAGTTTTATAGTTTAATTATGAATACCATAAATTATTACTATTACACCTGTAAGATTTTGAAGGGATAGTGGGAAGTTCAAAAGGATAAAGAGCGAATGACAGATACAAAAATTTTAATAGGTACATCTGGATGGGGCTATGATGAGTGGGTTGGTTCTTTTTACCCAAGGAGTTTAAGTAAAGAGGATTATTTATTGTATTATTCGGAGATTTTTTACACTAATGAGATAAACACGACGTTTTATAACATTCCATCGAGATGGGTTGTGGATAATTGGGTTAAAAAAACACCGAGTGAATTTAAATTTTCAGCTAAGCTCCCTCAAACAATTACACATGAGCATAGGTTAGACATTGATATGTGTTTAGATGATTTAGATTATTTTTTGAAGGTCATGGAGCCATTAATTGAATCAAGAAAGTTAATTGCATTTTTGATTCAATTACCACCTTCATTTACAAGGGAAGAACATTTTATTAATTTAAAGGAATTTATTGCCAATTGGCCTGGAAGTCCTGAAAGTGATGAATATCATTTAGTTGTTGAGTTTCGAGATAAGTCGTGGATGGATGACGAGGTATTTAATTATTTAAAGGATAATTCTCTGACGTATTGTGCGGTCATAGAGCCATTGTTGCCTCCAAGAATGGATGTTACAAATCCAGCTTTCGCTTATATCAGATTTCATGGTTATGGTAAAAAGATTTGGTTTGACTATTGTTTTACTGAGGAGGAAATAAAAAAATGGGTGCATCCAATTCGAGAGGTAATTCAAAAAGCAGATCGAGTTGGAATATATTTTAATAATCATTTTTCGGGATATGCAGCGAAGAATTCTTTGATGCTGATGAAGGAGTTAGATGTTGAGCCAAAAAGTTCGCCAGAAGAAGTGAGTATTTTAGATATTAAGAAGAAATCCGGAGAATTTTCGAAGGGACAGGTAGGTTTAGATAAATTTTTAAAATAAATTACCTGAGATACAACGATTTTGAATAAAATTAAGTTAAGAATTGGTTTTATTGGAGCTGGATCCATAGGTAGTTTATTTGGTGGATATTTAGCAGATAATAAATCTGATATGTATTCGATAGAAGTAATTTTTTTTGCTTCAAAAGCCCATGCTGATGTGGTTAATAAGAAAGGGCTAAAATTGTATAGAAATCAACACATGAAGGTAATCAAGACTATAAGAGCTTATGAAGATGAGAGATTTTTTGAAGAGAGAATAAAAAAAGATTCATCTATAGAATTTGATTTTATTTTTCTTACCACAAAAGCATATGATATTGAATCTGCGCTGGTTCAGTATAAGAAATTAGTTGAAGTGAGTAAATATTTAGTGATTTTGCAGAATGGAATTGGAAATGAAGATATTGTTAGTAAATATTGTGAAAAAGCAAAAATCATAAGAGTTGTGACTACAAATGGAGCTTTATTAGATAAACCAGGTCACTTAATTCATACAGGAGTAGGGATAACTAAAATTGGATTCCCATATCTAAAAGATCTCAAATTAGATGCAATTGAAAATGAACGAGTTAAATCAGATTTAATAAAACTAATGGATATTTTAATTTCATCAGGTTTAGAAACTATTGTAGTTAAAGACATAATTACGGAGTGTTGGGAAAAGGTTTTCGTTAATATTGGGATCAATGCGGTTGGGGCGTTAACTCGTTCACCAAATGGAAGATTACTGGAAGTAGAGGGGCTAAGAAATATTATGGGAGAAGCGATTAAAGAAGCAATTGAAGTTGCGGAGAAGAAAAATATTACACTTCCTGAAAAAGATTATATATCAATAACCTATGATGTAGCTAAAATGACAGCGGAAAATAAGAATTCAATGTTGCAGGATATTTTAAATAGCCAACCGACTGAAATTGACTTTTTAAACGGAAGAATCTTAGAGTATGCAACAGAATTAGGTATTAAAGTGCCTATTAATGAAATTTTAACTTATTTAATAAAGGGATTAGAGCGCTCAACAATTTAGAAAGCTTTTGCATCTAAAGTCATATAATAAGCATTTTCGCCATCTCGATAATAATTCTTTTTGATGCTTTCAATTTTATAATCATATTTTTCATATAATTTAATTGCAGTGTAGTTAGATACTCTTACTTCTAAAACGTAATCATGAATTTTGTATTTTTTTATTGCTTTCATACTATTTGATAATAAAATATTAGCAATACCTTTTCTTCTATACTCTTCAGAGACAGCGATTGAAACAAGATGTGCTTTATTAACATATTTTAGACTATTAACAGAGGGGGCTTTTTCAACTCTCCACATTATATAAGCTATTATTTTCCCGTCATTATTTTGAGCCACTAAAAAGCATTCTGGAAAATTATCAAGTATACTTTTATAGAAAAAGTATGGATAGTCTTCTGGTAATTCTTTTTCGTTTACTTCTATTACACCGTCTAAATCCTCTAGAGTACATTTTCTTATAAGAAATTCTGGTTCATTTTTCGGATTATCAAAGGTGTTAGTCTCCATTTCTTTATTAGTAGTCATCGTAATCAATGTTCAAGAATTTTTAAATAAAAAATAGCTTTAATGATATATGGATTATAATAATAAAAACTTTTAAGCTTTTATGCATCATCATATTAAATTAAATTCAAAATTTTATAATTTCAAATGCTTTTTCTTTTTGTTTTTCAATATATTCAATAATTAAATTGAGAGTATTTTGAATATTTTGTTTATTATTAAAGTTTTTAACAATATTGTTTAATCTTTCTTTTTTTAATTTTTTTAATTTGTTTGCGACAATTATCATTTCTGGTACAGTTCTTACGATATTATCAACAATAGTAATATCGGCCCATAATGCTGTTCTACTCAAGGGATTTAAGTCGATTGCAATGACAGTTTTATTTAATTTCTTAAGAGCTTCAGTTCTATCTCCATCTTCTAATGGGACCATCACAACATCTGCATCTCCAATTATTTCTACTTTTCTTCTATTACTTTCAAGTCCTTCAAGTTCAACCATTTTATTTGCATCTGTTCCATAAATTACAGTCGCTCCCGCTTCATGTAAAATGTGTTTGATTGCTTCAATTCTTCCTTTTTTTTGATAAAATAGATTAATTTCTAGAGGGGCATTTAGAACTTTAGATAAGGTTACGAGTTCCTTAGGCACTAAAGCGGCAACATTTCCATTTACACTAATAACGGGTTTTTCAGCTATTAATAGTGCCGCCACTGCAGCATCTATTGCTTTTTTAGCGGACTGAGTAGTTTTTTCACCTAAAATATAATCAAAACATTCACCCCTCCCATGAGCTATTAAACCTGCTTCAGCAACTACTAAATTTTTCATACCTTCGATTATTTTATCACGATATTTTAGGCTTTCATAACGGGGGTGAGTTTTAGGAACTGGATGATTTGGATTTTCATTCGAAGTCATGATATTACACAGCCAATAATATTGTTCTTTATATAGATTGATATAAAGAAAAACTATTAATCTTTTGTATAATTTTTAAACTTTGTAGATGCATATGAGTTCAGCAGTGAAAAACAAACCTAACGATTTAAATCTCTATAGAATAAAGAAGTTATTAGATGATCTTAGAAGTAAAAAAGGGTTTCATACAGAATTAATTTCATTATATATTCCTCACGATAGAAAGATTTCTGATGTGACAAATCATCTAAAAAATGAAATTAGTGAAAGTGCAAATATTAAATCAAAATTAACACGAAAAAATGTGACAGATAGTATTAATAGTCTTTTAGGTCAGCTAAAAAACATAAAAGAAGTTCCTGAAAACGGATTAGTTATGTTTTCAGGAGCAATTCCTCAAGGCAATACTCCTGGTACAGAAAAAAATGAAATGTATATTGTTGATCCTCCTGATAGAGTAGTAACATTTAGATATCATTGCGCTAGCGAATTTTTATTATGGCCTTTAGAAGAAATGCTTTCATCTAAAGAAACATACGGTTTATTAGTTATTGGGAGAGCAAAATCTGCGGTGGGTTATATTAAGGGAAATAAAGTTGAAATTTTGCCTGAATTTACATCTGGTATACATGGTAAGCACAGAGCTGGAGGACAATCACAAAGAAGGTATGAAAGATTGATCGAAGAAGGAGAAAAACAGTTTTATCGCAGGATTTCAGACACAGTAAATGAACTCTTTCTATCGATGGAAGATCTGCAGGGCATTTTTATTGGTGGTCCAGGTCAATCAAAAGAAAGGTTTGTTAATGATGAGACTTTGGATTATAGGTTGAAAGACAAAATTTTAGACGTTGTTGATCTTGGTTATGGAGGAGCAGAGGGGATTCGAGCGTTGATAGATAAGATTAAAGATAAGATAGAGGATATAAAATATATACGAGAGAAGCAGATTATGCAACAGTTTATGAAAGAAATTTCTACTGACTCGGGTCTGGCATCCTATGGATTAGATGATGTACGAAGAGCCTTAAATTATGGTGTTGTTGATACATTAATGCTTTCAGAAAAATTGGATTTATATAAAGTTAAATTAGAATGTTCAAACTGTGGTTATCTTGAAATAAGAATTGTAAAAGAAATTGATCTCGATACTGTTAGTGCAAATACCCAGGAAGAATCTTGTCCTAAATGTAGTTCAAATACGTTTAATATGAATGAAAAGATTTCAATAATCGAGGAATTAGGAGAACTTGCTGAAACAACTGGCGCGATTGTTGATATCTTATCTACAGAAACAGAAGAAGGAGAAATGTTACATAGCACTTTTGGAGGAATCGCAGCAATTCTACGTTATAAGATTGATTATTAATTAAAAAAGTTATAGAATTGAAAATGGAATTAAGAAATCTCTTATTAAATTTAAAAATTGTTATGTTTGGGGGGAAAGGAGGGGTTGGAAAAACAAGTTGCGCAGCAAGTTCTGCAATATGGGCTGCGGAACATGGAAGAAATACATTAATTATAAGTACAGATCCTGCACACTCATTAGGTGATAGTTTAGGAGTTGAATTACCTCCTGGCATTCCTACTCCTATTGAAAATGTTGATAATCTAACAGCTTTAGAAATTAACCCTAAAGTGAATATGGCAGAATTTAGAGGGCTGACCAATATAAATCCTATGGAAGAGATGGGAATGGAAGGGATAATGGAAAATATGCCATTATTGGGTGATATGGAAGATTTAACTTCAACGAATCCTCCCGGAATTGATGAAGCGTTAGCTTTTGGAAAGATTTTAGAGTTTATAGAGACTGAACATGATTATGATTTAGTTATTTTTGATACAGCACCAACTGGTCATACTCTAAGGTTTTTAGGTTTACCCGAAACTTTGTCAAGTTGGATAGGTAAGCTTTTAAAAATGAGAATAAGATTAGGAAAGATGTTTGGTGCTTTTAAAAGATTGTTTACTCGAGAAGAAAAGAAAACAGATAATTCTTTAGAAGTTTTAGAAAGATTAAATCAGTCTATATTAAATGCAAGAGAAGATCTTACCAATCCAATTAAAAATTCTTTTATAATTGTAATGATTCCAGAAGAAATGGCAATATTTGAAACCGGTCGTTTATTAAATGAATTGGTTAAACATGAAATTCCTGTTTCCAATATTGTTGTGAATCAATTATACCAAGATACAACTGAGTTATGCGATTTTTGTAAAGGCAGACGAAAAATGCAGCAAAAAAACTTAAGTAAGATAAAAAAAATTTTTGGGGAGAAACTAAATAAAAATTTGATTGAAGTTCCTTTATTCAAGGAAGAAATAAGAGAATATGGCAGATTAAAGGAAATGGGAGAGTTTTTAATTGATTATAATTAATGAGAGAATTCTTTTAAATAACTACAATATGTACAAATCTTACCGTTTCCGCACGGATAACCGCATGATTGGCACGAATTATATTTTTCTTTTTCTTTTTGATTGTAAAGTGTTTTAGACAGTTCTAAAAACCCATTAAATAGGTTAAATTCTATTTCTGGACTAAATTTTTTGCATTCTTGAATAAAATTTAAGACTCTTTTCCTTATTATTGGATCTTTTTCTCTATAAGGACAGTGTGATGGATAATAATCGAATTTCTTAATATTTGAATATAAAAAAATTTCTTCTTCAGGGATTCTTATTAAAGGTGTTATTTTTTTAATGAAATATTTGCTTATTTCTTTATTTTCTTCTTTGAAAAAATATTGATTTGCTATTATATTCAAGCGCTTATACAAAATATTCATTAGATAAGTTTCTGCAAAATCTGTAAGATTATGGCCCATAGCTAAAACAGTACCTCCTAGTTCTTTAGCTCCATCATTTAATAATCTTCGCCTTATTGCAGCACAATAATTGCAAGCATATTGGTAATCTGGAGAGTGCTTTTTTATATTAATAATCTCATCTAATGTGTACCCAATTTTTTCTTTAAACGAAATAATCTTGTATTCAATATCATATTCATGGCAAAATTCCGTAGCTTTTTTAATACTATTTTCTCGATATTCTTCTATTCCTTCATTTATAGTTAAGGCAATAATTGGTTCAGAATGATGGGTTCGATTTTGAATATTAATTAGATTATAAAGAAGGGAAATTGAATCTTTTCCTCCGGATAATGCCACAACAATTCTGTCCTTTGGATTGAGCATTTTATATTTGGAAATCGTTTTGTAAATGATTTTTTCAATATTTTTTTGAAAACAATCGGGACACAGGTTTTCTCCTGAATATTTTCTTTGGATTATAATAGAATTTTTACAATGTGAACATTTTCCTTTTTTCAAAAAAATTTTATAATTACTCATTAAAATCTTTAAAAAAGTATAGTTTTTTATTGAATCCAAAAAAGTAGTGCGCCAAATTTTATAAAAGATAAGATAAAACTACCAACAATGATAATTAACGTGATTAATCTTAAACTATTAAGTATATTTCTTTTAATTTTTCGTTTTTCATCATACCAGTATTCGTATGAGATTTCGAATAACGAGCCTTCTTCTAATTTTGTTTGCTCAGGAAGATCTAAAGATATTGTATCTTTGAATCCATCACCAATTTTGTCAATTAAATCATATTTATCTTCAGAAAGAATTATTTCGCTCTTTTGTTTTACTAATTGATTTTCAATGATTAATTTTACGGAATCTACTTTTTCTACTCTGTATTCTGATAACTCTATATCATTATCATCTTTGTTGAATGCAACTTTTTCTGTTTTTTTCTTTTTTTTCTTGTAACTTTCTCCAAAACCCCAATTAAGTAATTCTTTTACGATTCTATCCCCATCGAACACTGGTAAAGGGAGTAAATTAAAAATGGTAACACTAAAAGCTACTATAAAGAGCCAAGATATTTCTTTTAACCAAAAATCTGGCCAATAATGTGTAAAAAATTTTGCTATGGCATTTTTATGCATAAAATATGAAGTAGTATAAATACCAATGGCTACTCCTGTTACACTAATATTCAAAGTGTATGTTTCAGAAACAGTACTTAAATTAATTGTTTTTAAGTTAAATACTGTAAGAGCTTTCCCTAATGTATCTCCGCTAGTTCGATTGAGAGGAATTCCATTTACTTCTGTTATCGGTAATCCAACAGTTAAATTTTTATTATAGTTATTTCCTCCTTCACTTTCTGAATATATTCTGGTTATTTGCAGTTCAGTGTCGGATACATATTCATAAAGGATTCCAAGGTAGTAACGAGGTGCTAGTGTTACATTTTTCTCTGAATAACTATCAGTGGAAGGATTATAAATCCTGAGTGTTACATTATCTCCTATTGAGCATTTTAAACTAGTTTTATTATCATAGATAGCCGAAAGAGTTCTTCCGGCATAATGATCAAGATAGACATATTCTTCATCTCCTGTTCCTTGTTCTTTCATTGCGAGTATTAGATCACCAGCGACGAGTTTTCCTTCATTAAATCCCCCGTCTGTTTCTGGTATTACACTATACACTTGAGAAACTTGCACGTAGAAAGGAGAGATTATTAGTGGAAAACTTAATAATAGTATAAATGCTACTCCTGCAGTTATACCATTCACATAGGTCCCTGCAGCTGCGATTCGCAATCTTGTATTTCTATGAAATTTAGTAGAATTTAACTCTCGCTCATTAACTTCAACAAAAGCACCGAATCCAATAATAAAGAAGAGTCCCGCTCCAAGAACGCCAGTTGATTTAATTTCTACTCCATCAGCGCCAGCAGCAATCCCATGAGAAAATTCATGAGTTGTGAGGATAAATAAAATAGGAAGAATTAGATAAGAAAACATAGGTAGATTGATAGTCACACCCGGAATGAGAGGAAATATTGCTTGTTCAATACTAGGATTAATAATTAAATTGATAAAATTTGAAAAGAAGAAATAAAAAGCAAAGATTGTAAATCCGAATGAAATAAATATTCCAACAGTCCAAAAATACTTCCAAAATTTTGGAGCTTTCCTTGAGATTTTTTTGATAAAGTTATTTAACCTCTTTGTTTTAAACATCGCTAAAAGAGGAAAAAAGAGGTAGGCAGCTCCTTTTTTATTTCTTAACAAATAAACTAAAAGTAAAACTATAAGCCAAAATATTAGCGACAAAACAAACCATGGATTTAAAATAAAATCCAAAATTACATCAAGTAAAGACATATAGTTCCATCAGTTTATTTTCTTTTTTTATAATCTAATTTAAATTAGAAGTTAAAGTTATTGGTTAAATTCTAAATTATTTGTTATTCAGAGAATATATGCTATTAAAAAATAGAAAAAGATTAAATTATTAGTTTATAATCTTATATATATAATTAGTATATATATCATACGAATCAAACCCATAAATACCTTCTTAGCGGGGTGGGCTAGCCTGGTTTATGCCGCAGGGCTCATAAGTCGCAGAACTTATACCCATCTCATAGAGAAACCCTGAGATCGTTCGTTCAAATCGAACCCCCGCTACCATTTTCTTTTTTTCTCTTTTCTGTAAATTATTTAGCATTATAAACATTTTGAGAAAGGATGCTTCTTAATATTATCAGCTTAATAGATACTTCTTTATTGAAAAATCGTTTAATTTTAAAATATTAAAATAAGAAAAAGGTATAAGATGAGTGATAAAATGAGTTTTAAAAGAAATCCTGCAATACAGTGTTGGATAAAACATGTTTTAGAGGGACAATATAATGAAGAGGAGAAATTTTTTTATACAATTTTTGGACGAGTTAAGCGTATTAGATGTATTGCCACAATTATTAATAAAAGTGAAAAATTAGTTGAGTCAAATGAAGTAGATATGAGAATAGAAGAAGATTTTAATTCAAATGTACGACTTGATTTTGATTTAGATGATAGTACTGGAGTGATCAGAGCAATCATAAGAAATATCAACCCAGAAAATTTTAAATCATTTAATAAGGGTGATATTGTAGATGTTGTAGGGCGAGCAAGCAAATTTGGAGAATTTGTGTTTTTATGGATAGAAATTCTAAAAAAAGTAGAAGAACCTAATCTTATTTTATTAAGAAATGCTGAAATAATTGAAAAAATAAAGCATGGAGAAATCCAAGAAATTCCAGAATCAATTAATAAGGGAAAAAATATTGAAGAATTTTCTGATGAGATAGATGTTGCAACTTTATTCGAAAATGAAGGTGAAGATATTCCTCGCGATGATAAAAAAGAAAAGATTTATTTAATAATTGAAGAATATTCTGCCAGGGGTAGCGGAATAAATTTTGAAAAATTGAAGCAAGAAGTAAAACTCTCTGACAATGAATTAAAATCCTATCTCAATGACTTAATCTTAGAATCACGTATTTATGAGTCAGATAATGACAATTTTGAAGCATTTTAATTTAACTTAGTTTTTCCTATTTTTTCTAAGATAAAGGAAAAATATTTTTCTCATGGTTGATTTCTTTTTTTATAAGTAATTAAATAGATAATATAATTATGAATTTGAATAACTACGAAAAATTATTAGATAAAGCATATGAGAAGATTCCTGAAAATGTCAGAAAATTATCGAGATTTGAAATCCCGAAAGTAGAAATACGTATAGAGAGTAGAAATACCTTTATTACAAATTTTAATAAAATAATTAGCACGCTTAATAGAGATAAAAATCATTTTAAAGGGATATTTCTTAAAAAAGCAGGGACTATGGGTGAAATTAGAGGGCAGCAGTTATTTTTGAAAGGACAATATAAGGCTCAAGTGCTAAACAAGTTAATAGAAAATTATACAAAAACTTACGTATTATGTAGTATTTGTAATAAACCTGATACTCAAATTCAAAGAGAGGGTAAAAAGATTTATTTAAAATGCACTGCTTGTGGAGCAAGAGAAGAAATTAAAGAAAAATAAGTAAAAATTACAAATTGAAATTGATGAGAGTATACCTAAAAGTTCATAACAAGAATGACATTGAAACAGTCGCTTGTTGCGATGAAGGCTTACTGAATAAAGTTTACAAAGAGGGAAATCTAAAAATAGAAATTTCAAACCAATTTTTTGGAGGGAGATTATTGGATCTCGAAGATGCGATTTTAATATTAAAAGAAGCCACGTTTTTTAATATAGTAGGGGAAAAGATTATTAAAAAGGCAGTTGAATGCAAATTGTTACCAAAAGAAGGAGTTAGATTTATTAATGGGATTCCTATGGCTTTAAAGATGATGTTTTAATGCCTAATCGATTTTGTGCAATATGTGGAAAAATTTTAGTTGAAAATGATCCTCATTTTGGAATGTGTCTTGAGTGTTATTTAAAAGAACATCCCTTATTCGAATTACCTCAACAATTTTCTTTAAATATTTGTATTGATTGTGGGAGTTATTCTAAAAAGGATGTGTGGGTAGAGCCATTAGAAAATGAATTATTTTCTATAATTGACCAAGCTATTCAAAAAATGCTATTAAAACCTTTTATAAAGAGAAATACTATTGACATTTCTATTTCTTTTAATAAAGAGTCTTTTGTATTTTCTTCAAAAGACTTGTTGATTTCACTTGAAGTAGCAATCCAAGGTGTTCTAAAAGAAAATTCTAAAATATCACATAAACAAATAATTAAGTTAAATTTAAACCATACATTATGTAAAAACTGTACTAATTTAAGAGGAGGAACGTATTTTTTATCAATTATTCAATTACGAGTTAAAGATGAGAAACAATTTGATTTAATTAAAGAGGTTTTAGAAGAAATTAATGAATATGTAGAAAGGTTTTTTGAAGAAGACCACAGGCAATATATATCAAAAATAGAAGATCAAAAGTATGGAGTAGATTTATTCCTTAGTACAAATGAATTAATGAATCACTTAATTAAATTTTTAAAGACAAACTACTACTTTTTATTGAAAAGATCAAAAAAACTAGTTGGAAGGGATTCTCAAAAAGGTAGAAACCTCTATAGATTGAAAACTTTAATAAAATTTCTACCTATTAGGAATAATGATATAATTTCAATTGAGAATCGAAATTATATTGTAGAGAAAATTACTAAAAACAAAGTTATTCTCAGGAGCGAAAATAACACTAAGTTGATTAAAGACTATTCTTTTTTCTTTAATGAAAAGATAATTAAAAATAATTTATAGTGGAAAATTTAGTGGAAGGCCGTAACAATAATATTGAGGAAGATTTTGAGGAACAATCAAATAATGAAGTAGATAAAGATTTTCATACAAATATAGATGAGTTACAAAAAAGAAAAGTTGATGCGAAAAGAATCAAGAAGATTGATCAATCAAAAAAAAGAGCAACAATAGAATCTGTCTTTGATGAACGTACAGTTTTCAATTTAAATAAGTTAATAGTTAATGGGCCATTAGAGCGAGTAGAAGGTATTATTTCTGCTGGAAAAGAAGCAAATATTTATTTAGCGTATGATTTGAATGGAGAAGAGGTTGCAATCAAAATCTATAAGATTGACAGTAATACTTCAAAATGGATGAGAAATTATATTATCGGAGATCCCAGATTTAAAAAAATTCCTCGCAATGTTTCAAAAGTTATATTTTTATGGGCAAGTAAAGAATTTAAAAATCTTAAGCGAGCGTATAAAGTAGGTTTAAGTGTTCCGAGACCGATATTAATTAAGAATAACATTTTAATTATGGAATACGTTGGATTTGAATCTATTCCTGCCCCACTCTTAAAAGATATTAAAAAGCCTAAAGATCCAATTAACCTAATGAATGAAATATTAATATTTATAAAAGATTTGTATCAAAAAGCTAAATTGGTTCATGGAGATCTTAGTGAATTTAATATTTTATATCATAATCAAAAACCTGTAGTAATAGATATTTCTCAGGCTGTACCGATTCAGCATCCCAAGGCAGAAGTATATTTAGCAAGAGATATTAAGAATATTTTTAACTATTTTGAAAAATTAGGAATAGAAACGCCGGATCCTAAAGAGTTTTATTACGAAGTTATAAAGTTTGATAATTAAACAAACATTTAATAGACACAATTTATTGTATTAAGCCAATAAAATGAAAATTGGAAAAAATCGCATTGCTGTTCTGATTGGGAAAGATGGAGTAACAAAAAAAGAGATTGAGAAGAAATTAGGAGTTAAAGTTAATTTAAATAGTAAAACGGGAGATTGTGAGATTTTACCCCAGCCAGAGAATAGAAATTATATGCCGTTAAATATTTTCACAGCAGAGAAAATAGTAAAGGCGATTAATCGAGGTTTTAATCCGATTAAAGCTATGAAATTACTAGAAGAGAATCATGAATTTTTTACTATTAATCTATTAGAATCACTCGGAAAATCTGACAAGAGAATAAAGCGTATAAAAGGACGAGTAATAGGGAGAAATGGAGAGATGCGTAAAGCTATTGAAAGATATGCTGAGAGTTTTCTGTCGGTTTATGGGAAAACAATTTCTATTATAGCAGATTATGACAACTTACAGATTGCAAGAAAAGCAGTAAGAATGTTAATTAATGGAATACCGCATCATGTAGTTTTAAGGTTTTTAGAAGATAAATATAATGAAAAGAAAAAGGAACAATTTAAAAAATTGTATAAACCTGAATTTTAATAATCATTTAAAAACTTATTCTTATAAATTTTTGAGGCATTTTCTAATAGGTCTTTTCCATATATTAGATCTTTTAAATCTTTAACCAAATCATTTTTATCGTTGATATTATCTACAGAATACAGTTCTTTGTATTCTTCCTTGTTATAATTTTTAAGATGGACTTCGAAGCTTTTGATTGAATATGTATTTCTCTCATAGGATTTAAAAATAGTAATATTTCGAGGATATACATTTTTTTCCCTTAAGGAAATTGCCCAACCATCAAAATAAAACTCAATTTTAATATCAAAAAATTTCTTCCATTTTTGAATTTCGTTTATAATTTCATTAATTTCTGTTTGAGTTTGTAGTGAAAACTTATTTTCCATATGAAAAGATCTATAAAGAAATATAAAAAGGAAGACCAAAAAAATTCTTAATCAAAGGCAATCTCCCCTATATTGAAAACCTCATCAGACAAACCCAGCTTTGAAGTTTTTTTAATTTTGGATTTATAAATAGATTGATTTAAAGTATACCCACTGCCAAATATTTGAGGAGATTTAATCCCAGTTATTAAAAGCATAATTCTTATAAGTCCATCAAACTCATCTGAGACTCGAGCGCCCCAAATCACCATTGAATCATTCATGTCCATTTTTTCAGAAATTCTCTTAGCTACGGAATTTGCTTCTGCTAATGTCATATCATTCCCTCCGCAAATATGAATTAGTGCTCCTTTTGCTCCATCAATACTTACATCTAATAAAGGAGTATTAAGTGCATCATTAATAGCATCTTCAACCCGATTTTCTTTTCCACTAGATTCACCAACTCCTACAATTGCTACACCTCCCGTGCTTAAAATGGTTCTTACATCAGCAAAATCTAGATTTATTAAGGATGGTAACGAAATTGTTTCTGTGATACCTTTAACCATTGTTGCCAATACTTCATCCGCTACGCTGAAAGCCTCTATAATTGGTAAATTTGGAGCAATTTCGAGTAATCTATTGTTATCGATCACCACTAATGTGTCGACATAACGTTTCAAAAGGCTTAAACCCATTTTCGCTTTATCAATTCGTCCTATTTCAGTATCAAATGGTAATGTTACTACGCCTACTACTATTGCTCCCTCTAATTTTGCTATTTCTGCGATAATAGGAGCACTACCTGTACCAGTTCCTCCGCCCTCTCCACATGTAATAAAAACTAAGTTTGATTCTCGTAAAACTTTCGTCAAATCCTCTCGAGATTCTTCAGCTGCAGCCCTACCTATATCTGGGTTCCCTCCGGCCCCAAGTCCTTTCGTTAAATTCTTCCCAATTAATATTTTTATATGAGATTCAACACTATCTAAATGTTGGCAATCTGTGTTGATAGCTACGCATTTTGCACCCCTTATTCCAATTTTCATTAGTCTATTGATTGTATTATTTCCAGCACCACCACAACCCATAATTTTAATGTTAGCATAACCGAAATTTTCTATCTGTGGTCGAATTAATTCTCTTTTCTGTGCGTTTTTTATAAATGATTCCATTATTAATCAAATTTTAATATAATTTGCAAAAAGAATTATAATGAAAAAATTAGAATTAATGTAATATCGAAATGTTACGCAATTAAATTGTCTAAGATTCTTTTTAGATTCAATTCAATGAAAAATCTTGATCAATTTTAGGATCAAAAATTTGTTTAAAATTATTATCTTTAACAAGAAGGATTTTTGGCAATAAATATGGAAATCTATTAGAAAAAGTAAGGCAATATGCACCCGTATTAGCAACAAGAACTTTATCACCTTTTCTTAAAGTTTCGGTAAAAAAATAGTCTTTTGCTAAAACATCTTGGTCTGTGGGCATTATACCCGCAATAGAAGTTTTGTATTTATGGGGTTCATTAATTTGAGAAACATTGTAAAACCTTAATGAGCATCTAGCAAATTTAGGGCAAATATGATTTCCAATATTTAAAAAGATCCACCGATTCTGTTCAACTTTTACGATCTTTGAAATAAATAAACCAGCATCTCCTATAAAGTATCTTCCAGGTTCAAAATAGATATTTCTATACCTAATTCCAGATTCCTCTAATGTTCTTTTTATCTCTTTAGCAATGATTTTCAGTTGATTATGTGTCATCACAGTAGCTTCTGGAAATCCGCCCCCAAGATTAATATTATCGATTTCTATACCATATTCAGATAATAATTTTAAATTATACGCAATTACTTGGATATTTTTTTTAAATTGTTTAATATCATTCATTTGGGTGCTATAATGAGATAATAATGAATTTATCTTAATATTATTACAATTATTAGAGATTTCTTTTAATTGGCTCAATTTTCTTTTATCCAATTTAACACCTAATTTACTATCATATTTCTCAGAATTTACTCTAATACAAACATTTTGAAAGTAATTTAATTTTTGAGCAATATTATTAATCTTTTTTATATCATTTAAGCTATAGATTATTAATTCTTTCACTTTACTTTTGATGCTTAATTCTATAAGCTCTTTTGATAAATATGGACCACCTATTATTACCCTATGGGGAGGAAAACCAAGTTTTATTGCTAACTTCAATTCTGGGAGCCCTACAATTTCAGCGCCAATTCCTTCAGAAGATATAATTTTACATATTTCTGAAAGAAAATTAGCTTTAAATGAGTAATAACAATGGAAATTTCTGAATTCAGCACTAAAAACATTAGTAAACGTTCTAATGTTATCTCTAATTCTATTTTCCAAGAATATAAGTAATGGGGTTTTAAATCTACTAATGATCTCATTAAATGATAATGAATCAATAAAAACTGTATCCTTTTCTTTTTTAAGAAATGGATTTCCAGAAATGAGTTTCATAATTCAATCAGTTTTAATTATTAATTAAACTTTCATAAGTTTTATGCGTTTTATATGAAATAATATTCCATGTATAATTCTTAGATACTTTTAATTGACCAGCTAAGCCATATTTTTCTCTTAATCTTTTATTTTTTAATAGATAAATGACTTTTTGGGCAATATCTTCGGGATTATCAAAGTTAACTAATAATCCATCAACATTTTCTCTGATTACTTCTGGAGTTGCCCCAACTCTTGCACCTATGACAGGTTTTCCTGCGGACCAAGCTTCAAGAAAGGATATCCCAAAAGCATCGCTGCGACTGGGCATTAAATAAACATCTGCTTCCTTAAATGCGGATATTTTTTTTTTATCAAAATATCCTGTTAAATTTGATGGAGTGAAATTGATTATCCTAGCATTTTCAAGTTTTTGAATTTTGGATAATTCCTGGTTAAAAGCAATTGTTGATGGACCTATAAAGACAAAGTAGACTTTTTTTATTTTTTTAAGAATATAAGGTATTGATCTCAAAATTGTAATCGCACCTTTTTCATAATTCTTATGCCCACAAAATAACACTAATTTGTACTTTTTTTCTTTTTTATTAAAAAATTTTTGTTTAAATGAAAAGTGTTTCAATGCATACTTTTGCCCAATTTTAAACTTTTCATAATCTACACCCATAGGGATAACTCCAACTTTTTCTGGTTGGATATTGCATTTTTGAACTAAAAATTTTTTTTCAAGATTTGTACAAGCAATTAATAAATCAAATTTCTTCAAGATCTCTGTCAATTTTAAATCAGAATATCGAGGATTAGAAAAGTGGAAAAATGGTGTGCAAATTTTTGGCTTATTAATACAGGTTCCTATTATTAAACTCACGATTAAATTGAAATATGGGAAAAAAGTAGCGTGTATTATTTCATAATTTAAATCCGATTTATTTAATAAATAATCTAATAAATCTCCCAAATAAGGTCCATTTTGGATAAGTTTTATTACACATTCATCAGGTAAATTTAAGGTTCTATACGCAGGAATCGTCTTCAGTTTATTTAGAATATCATTTTCAGAGATGTCGTAATTGATAGAGAATCTATTTATTTCTAGATTATTAACTAAATTGAAATATTTATTATCTTCACGTATTACTTTTCCTTCAGAATTTCTTAAAGCTTTAAAATCTATAGCATTTGAGGTATAAACATCTATCTTATAGTTGTATTTTTTAGTTAATATTTCTGCCATACGTTGAAAATAGAATTCAGCCCCAGAAATTGAAGGGAAATATCTAGTCGGAAGGTATAATATAGCGGTCAATAGTTTAGTGATCTTTTTTATTTAAAAATACTATTATTATATAAGATACAAATGTCAAAAGATTTATTATTAGATGTTTTTCAAAAAGCCACTAAAAAAAAAGAAATAGATGATGAATTTATTTCATTCTTAGAAAATATTTTCCCTGGTAAATCTACAAATGTACTTGATGTATTAAAAAGAGGAATTATTAAATACATATATAAACCTTCAAATAGAATAGTTTGGGCAGCTAAAGGAGAAAATCAAGAGCATATGATTTACCCAAAATTGTATTGTTCCTGTCAAGATTTCTATAAAAGTGTTGTTATAAAGAAAAAACGTCATTTTTGCAAGCACATCTTAGCTCAAATAATTAGTGATGCTTTAAATACATACGAAGAAGTTATTTTGGATGATAAGAGATTTAAAGAGTTCGTTAAGGAATTAAAATTGAAGATCTGAGATAAGAACTCTTTTCAAGATTCATTTAACAATAATATCTATACGATCCCATTTTTTTAGATATTCATTGAATTCATCAAGGCTTACCTGACGTGGTATTTCTATTTTATTTGTAACTTCTAATTTTCTAATCTTAAATATTAATTTCTTGTTTTTTTGGTAAAATTTCTCGGCTTTTGGATACTCTTCTTTAAAAATATTCTTTAATTTTTCTAAGTTCAAATTCTCTAATTCAGTATAATTTTGTATTACAAAATTACAAAGAGGATCAATTGATATTGCAAAATTAAAAGCATCAACACGTTTTAGCGATAATGGATATGCCTGACATGCTAAAGGTTTAGTATCATGAATAGTACACCCATTACTTTCATTATAAAATGGGCATCCTTGAGTCTCATTATCTAATCTAATTCGATATGTTAGGATTAATATTTTTTTATTTTTAACATCAGGAAACACTAAATCTTCTATAACTTTAAATTCAATATCGCGTTTCTTTGCTATCTCAATCAGATTATCTACCTCATCAGGATATAAAGGAATTCTTTTCACATAATCACCAGGAACCTCATGACAGCATGTACCACACAATTTGCACTTGTATTTTAAGGACATTTTTTTAACAAGGAGAACAATAATTTTTTTCAAAACTGACTTTTCAATAATATGAAAATATTACTTTTACAATAAATCTTGTGTCTACTAGGATAATACATCGTTTTTAAACTGATAAAATCACCCTATTATTAGGGATACATTTTAATAAATAAGGTTCAAGTTATGGAAGGAATAAGAATTATAAAACATAATAATTTAGCTAAAGATAATTTTATAAAGCCCATATGTATCATAGGAATGCCAGGGATTGCCGATGTTGGCAAATTTGCTATAGATTCTCTTATTGGACAACTGGATGCCCAAAACTTGATTGACATCATTTTTAATGATTATCCAGCTGGGGCAATAGTAGATGATAGTCTATTATCTGCTCCTAAAGCTGAAATATTATATTGGAAAGATCCAAATGAATTAAGAGATATAATATTAATAACCGCTGATGCCCAAAGTCTCACTCCGAAAGGAATATATAAAATATCTAATTTTCTTACTGAAATTATCCACCAATATGGAGTAAAATTGATAGTTGCTTTAGGGGCATATCCAGTAAATAGTAGAAAAATAAGTTTAAAGGTTCCTAAAATCTTTATAAGTTCTACAAATCGAGAATTATTAGAGAACTATATTAAAGAGAGTAATTGTCAAAAAATTCAGAAAGGAGTAATTATTGGTGCAAATGGTTTAATTCCCACCTTAGCAAAAGCACGATTTAATATTGAAGGTTTGGTTTTCCTAGCAGAAACAGATAATATTGCCATGATTAATGAAGATATAACTGATTTGAAAGCATCAATTACTCTTTTAGAAATGCTCAAAAAATCCTTTACTTTACCGATTAAGAAGAAGTATTCATTAGAGAACATTGAGGATATTACAAAAAATCTTCAGATTAAAAGAGATCAATTAGAAAAAGATCTTGATACTCTCCAACTTGTCGACACAGATGATAAACGAAAATCATTATATATTTAGGTTATATTTATTTAATAGTTATTTTCTTCTTAAAAGCTATTTTTTCTTAAAGGAAGTAAGCAAAAAGTATTTTAATTATGGGAAATTTTGATTTAATATGAAATATGTGTGTGCTAGGAAGAGTTGTGGTAAGGAAGTTAGTAAAAAAGAATTAAGTGCACTTCCTGGTATCAAATGTTCTCACTGTGGATTTCGAATTCTATATAAAAAGCGACCAGATGTTATAAAACGAATTAAAGTTCGTTAGAGTTTTTTGTTTTAATTTATGCTATATTTTTTCTAATATTTAAAGCGAAAAGAAGAGAATTTTTTTAAATATTTATTTCGAAGTTCAAATGATTAATTAGCTCTTTATATCTATTCCTAATAGTTGCTTCTGTGACTCCCGCTGTTGATGAAATTTCTTTCTGAGTTCTACGTTCTCCTTCTTGTATTGCAGCAACATATAGAGCTGCTCCTGCAAGGCCAGTTGGTGCTTTTCCTGCAGTGATACGATATTTTTTTGCAAGTTTTAAAATTGAAGCTGCTCTGTTTTGAGTTTTTCCAGAGAGTTTTAATTCAGCACAAAAGCGTGGAATAAAATTTATTGGAGAGGAGACTTTTATATTTAATTTGAGTTCATTTAGAATTAATCTATAACATCGAGCAGCTTTTTTCTTATCTACTGAAGCAAATTCTATAAAGTCATCTAATGTTTTTGGAATGCTATTTAATCTACAAGACAGATAAATTGAGGCAATCAACATTGCTTCGATTGATCTTCCCCTAATTAAATTTTTGTTAGCCATTTTTCTATAAATATGAGCGGCCGATTCTTTTAAATCTTTAGAGAGATTAAGTTGAGAGGAGAATCTATCTAATTCATTCATTGCATAAGCTAAATTTCTATCAATTGACCTGTTGGTTCGAGTCCTTACATGCCATTTTCTTAACCGATAAACTTCTGCCTTCATTTTAGGACTAATTGTCTTTCCAAAAGCATCTTTATTCTTCCAACCAATCATAGTACTTAATCCTTTATCATGCAGAGTTAGAGTAGTAGGGGCACCTACTCTCACTTTTTTATTCGCCTCTTCTGATGTGAAAGCTCGCCATTCAGGGCCTGAATCTATAAGTCTTTGCCGTAGTACTAAACCACAAACATTACAAACTATGTCACCACGAGAATCATCTGATACTAAATTTTTATTACCACATTCTGGGCATAAATTGAAATTTTTTTGAGGGAATGAAAGATCCAATAATGCCAACCCTTTAAAAATTCTCTTCTTTAATTTTCATAATTAATCTTGCAAATTTAAATGTTTGCGTTTTAAGGATTTATCCGTTAATAAGAAACTCAGTTTATAATTTTTGAATTTCATGTTAAATCGAAATATTTTTATAAGTTTGTTCTTTCTCTTAATATAATGCGACATTATTCTAAGACACATGGAAAGCATTGTTATCTTCGCTCTTTTCAAACTAATTGCCCAAAATGTCATGCTAGTGTATTATATTGGGAATGTGTTCATGGGAGTAAAGTTTTTTTTGAGTATCCACCTTACGGAAAATTGGTGAAACATTATTGTCGGTATCGTAATGGAAAATTTAATTTAAAGAAAAAAATTCAAATTATTGTAAAAAAACCTAAAAGATTTCTAAATAATCAATCTCCAAGTTGCCCTGTATGTGGGAAGTTATTTAAAAACAAGGATAGTTTGGAGGACCATTTTGAAAATTCTAAAAAAAGTGATATTTATCATAAGCTTTTTCTTGATGATAAAATTTCATTTTTAGATGAAAATAAAGAGAATATTCAAAAAGATTTGGACCAAATCGAAACTTATGATAGACCCAAATTTGGTAAAATAAATATAAAAAATGAGAATAAAAATGATTAAAATTATGTTATCGATAAATTTTTAATAAATTAGTATATAATTATTTTATAACAAAACTAAATGACTTAAGAGATTATTTTATTTATTCAGTACCAAAAGAAAGAGGAAAAAAAATGCCAGTAGATGCACAAACTGCAATTTATAATTTAATGCAAACTGATCCCCATATTATAGCAGCAGCAGTAATTAAAGGAAAAGAAATTATTTATACAACAGATAATTGGGATATTAGTGCAGATGTTGACAGGGTAGTATCAAGCTGGACTGGACAGAATGCCCAATTTATCATGATTTCCGGTGTTAAGTATTCAGTATTACAAATAGAAGCTGAAAGATTAGTTGCGATGTCATATAAAGGTGAAGGCAGTATTGTGGCCGCAAAAGATGATGAACACAAATTAATCGCTTATATGGATCCTGATGGATATGCTCTTGGAGCAGCTATGGATGTTCAGAGAGCTTTAGGGTCAATGAGCACCAAGACACCTTATATGGATTTAAGTGCTCATTTAGGGCAACCGACAGCAGAAATGGGCCAAGCGACTTCTACAGGAGTTACTCCTTCAGTTGGTGTGAGTACAAGTATAGATCCTCAGTTAAAAGGTGAAATTCAGTCATTTTTAGATTGGGTTAAGGATAAAGAGGGTTTAGCTGGTTATATAAATTATTATCTTCAACAAAATAATACTCAAATAATTTCTGAGTTATCTAAAATTTATAATGAACTAAGACAAATTTTTGGTGTTTAACAAACTTATTAACCAATAAATACATCTGCAAACATCTTTTATTGGTTAATTTTTTGCTATTTTATTTATTTCTTAAGTATTTATTTGGATTTTGATATTTATAGACAGAAATGATAAATTCGAATTCGAAATATATAAATTTTTATAATTTTAGGTGATCTTAATAATTAGATAATTCAATTTTTACCTAATTGTGAGACTATTGGTCAAGAAAAATAAAGCTGAGGAAAAGAAAACTTCGATTTTTAAAAAGATTAAAGGATTAATTTCTGGAGAAAAAATAGAAAGAAAAGAAACAGATACAAAGTCTTTAGAAAAAGAAGAAGAAATAAAAACAGAATATTCATCAAAAGAAGACCTTGAATTAGACATACCTGTTGTTCCAGAAGCACCTAAGAAAAAAGAAAAAATAACTTTAGATACCTCAAAATTTTCCACCGATGTGTTAGAAAGAATGAAAAAATTTGAAGCGCCTGATATAAAGGTGGTATTAGTTAATTGCGAGCGTTGTAAAGAGGTTATCCCAGTCCCAATTCCAAAAAAAGCAGTCTTGGAATCTGAACTACCTGTAGTCCCCATAAGTTATGTTCATAAAAATCTAAAAAAGAAAGATCAACACTGTTTAACAATCCATCTTGATCATGATTTTGATGTTCGAAGACAGAGGATCTCTGATGTAGTGATATCTTCTGATTAGTATTTACTTAAATAACGTAAATATTGGTATAATAAATAATTATTTTATAAGGATACAATTATACCTTAAAAAAACATAATTATCATAAAAATGAAGCACTTAGCTGAAGATGACATAAAAATTGATGATATAACAATTTATTTAAAGCTTTTTCAGCTACATAAAAGCTTTTTATTATTGATTTCTGATCAATCAAATATGGGAATTGGCAATGTAACACTTGGAAGTCCTCCAATGATCGAAGGAATAAAACCACCAACTTTATCTTATAATCTATTTGGAATGAATACAAAGTTATTAAGTACGATTATAGCCGAAAGAGCTTCAAATATACTAAAGGCTCCAGTGCTTCTCCTTTTATTTTTGAAGGGCAAAAAGAAAGATGAAGAAATAATAAAACCTTTAATGAATTTCCTGAATAAAATTTTAGAAGAAGCACTTAAAAAGTTGGAATAATGCAGAGAGTGGGATTTTCGAATAATTGGTCATTCCATTAATTTTTCGAACCCACGTACTCCTATGAGACCGGATATCTCATCAGAGGTTGTATAATTCAACGGAAATTATATTTATCAGATCTTGAGTCCGACTTATGAGAATTTTTTCTTCTCAAAAGAGTCCGGCACCGTTGACCAGGCTTGGTTATCTCTGCACTTTACAAAATAATATAATTTAATGTCATTATAAATTCTTTCGAAAGTTTATTAATTTGATATAATTTAAAAAGCCAGCCCATTTAAGAAAAGCTAAAAAAATTAGATTCCAGTTCTCTTTTTAAATCCTATTTAGCCAAAAAATCCTGGTAAAATCATTACTAGAAACATTACAACTAACATCACTATTAAAAATATACATTGTAATCTTCCTTTTCTCTTCTGTTTCCTCTCTTTTTCAAGATAATTATCCCTACAAGCTTGGCTACAAAATTTTTTATCTGTTGGCATTGCTTTGCCGCAAATCGGACAATGACTATGAGGCCCCCATTTTTTTTTAATTTGATCTTTCCATGAAGTTTGAGACATCTTTTAACTCGGTTTTAATGGCGTTATTATAAAATAATAAAATTTTGAAGATTAAAATAATTTATTGAATATTTTCAATTAGAAATAATAGTGCAATTTATATCTTTTTCTCCTTTCCAATATTTCTCAAATTCTTTTAGATCTTTACCAGACATAATTCTGATTTTAATGTTGCTTCTTTTTAATATTTGTAAAGACACTGCGTCAAAAATACGATATTCTCCAGCTGCCGCTTGCATTTCTCCAGATGCTTTAATAATAATTTCTTGTAATTTATCATAAGTTAAGCTTTTTAACAATTTAGCATCTTCAAATTTCTTTGGATCTTTATCATAAATCCCTTCTACATCCGTGAGAATCACTAATTCTTCAGCGTCTATAAACTCCGCTACTTCGAGAGCCACCGAAGTTGTAGATTGCCCTGGTTGTAGGCCTCCCATAACTATAATCTTTTCAAATAGTAATGCTGTAGAGAGTTCTTCTAATGATTTTGGAACTAAGGGATAGGCGAATTCTTGAAAAGCAGAAATTAATAACTTGGCGTTTATTCGAGATAAATCTATTCCAAATGTATCACATAATGCTTCATTTCCAGAAAAGGATCTCACAGCATTTATGTATTCTCTTGCAATTTTTCCACCACCACAAACAATAACGTGAGTTCCAAAATATTTCATTTTTTTAAAGATTTGACAGAAATCTTGAACTTTTTCTTTATTAAGTTCTTTATCTTCAGTAAATAGTAATGATCCACCAATTTTAATTACACTTTTCCCTTTCATAATATTTTCATTCTATTTTTCTTTGTATTAAAATATAGTCGATAAGATAAATTAATTTACATAAGATTTATGTCAAAAAGAATTAAAAGAGTTACAATTAAGGTACCTCATAGAATATCCGGATTTTTTGAAATAGTTGATAAAATTAATGGCGTTAAAATCAAGGATCCAGAGAGAATTGGTTCTCGAGGAGCGGGTTTTTGTGTTAATGCTGTGGGAAAAACAGAAATTGTATCTCAAGTAATTGATAGAAATGATGAATTTAAAGTAGAGATTTATATTAATGGGAAGAAGTTAAATCAAAAGGCTGAAACTACATATTATATAGTTAATTATGTTAAAAAATTTATCAGAAAATCATACAAAATAGAAATTAATCATTTTTTTGATTTACCAGTTGGATGTGGATATGGTGGTAGTGGTTCTGGTGCACTTGGTACTATTTTTGGTTTAGATTATTTATTAAACTTAAGATTATCATATCAAGAAAAAGGTCGGATCGCTCATATTGCAGAAGTTGTAAATCATACAGGTTTAGGAACTGTTTGTGGTCAATTAAATGGCGGTATGGGCATCTTGAAAGAACCAGGATATCCTTGTGTATATGAACGAATTAATCCACCAAAAAATTTAAGAATTGTATGTGGTTCCTTTGGAATCATTCATACAAAATCAATTTTAACTGATCCTATTTTAAGTTTAAGAATAAAGGAAGCGGGTAAAAATGCTCTAAAGAGATTAATAATGAAACCTAACATTAAAACTTTTATCGATGCTTCTATCGAATTTGTAAAAAATACCGAAATACTTGAAATTCTTGAATTATCGAAAGTAAATGAATTAATAAATGATTTAAATAAATTAAATATCATTGGTGCAAGTATGAATCAATTGGGCCGTTCAGTTTATGCAATATGTAGAGAAGAAGATGAAAAAGAAGTGTTAGACATTTTAGAATCCTATAAACCTAATATAGAAGTATATAATACGTCAATACATGATGGAAAATCTATAAAATTAAAGAAGGGATAAAAAACTTTTAAAAATCTTTTTATTTTGCTGAATTTAAGGATTTTGATTTGATCGTGGCTGCCTCTACAGCTCTTATCAATGTGGCTCTTAATTTTGCCGATTCTATTTCGTGAATGGCAGTTATTGTTGTCCCTCCAGGGGTGGCAACCATATCTTTTAATTCTCCAGGGTGTTTATTCGTTTCTAATAATAATTTTGCTGCACCTAATACAGTTTGAGCTGCTAGTTTTTGTGCTACATCTCTAGGTAAACCCATTTTTACCCCCCCATCCGCAAGAGCTTCAATAATGATGAAAATATATGCGGGACCACTTCCAGATAAGCCTGTAACTGCATCTAGATGTTTTTCTTCTAATTCTACAACCATCCCAACTGCGTTAAAAATTTTTTTTACAAACTCTAATTCTTGTTGATTTATTTTGTTATTATAAGCGATGACAGTAGCTGCAGCTCCAACGAGAGCTGGGGTATTCGTCATAATCCTTATCAATCCTACATTTTTATCAATAATTTTATTTATGTGATTTAATGAAACTCCTGCCGCTATTGAAATTATAGTTTGCTTTTCAGTTATAACTGAACTTATTTCTTCTAAAACTTTATTAATTACTTGCGGAATAACTGCGATTAATATATATTTTGAAGATTTAACTAGATCTATGTTGTTTTGTGCGGGATCTACATTAAATTCAACAGATCGATCTTTAAGGCGAATTTCGTCTATATCATAAATAATTATTTTATTTTCTTCAATTGTTTTAGTATGTATTAATCTTTTTAATAGAGTTGAGCCAATTTTTCCAATCCCGATTATTCCCAATTCTTTATCATACATGATTCTAAATTAATATAAATAGCAATATAAATTTATGATTGATTTTTAATAATAAATTGAAAATCGCAGATTTTATTACATATCTGATATGATATATTTGACTCAATTTTTTAGATTATAATAAGGATTTTATGTTTGTTTGACTTTTTTGTACAATTCTGTCTTTAGCTCTTCAATTAATCTTACTTTAATTGATCCATTATTTCTATCATAACCTTCGCATACAACTGATCTTACTCCTATTATATCCGGGCCAATATAATTTATTGAGGAGATATCTTTTTTCCTTAAATTTCCAGCTAAAGCTACTTTGAGATCTAAGTCTTTTGCTTTATTTTTAAATTGAATCAATTGAGGTGTTGTTAAGAAATCGAATAATCCCATTTTATCTTTAATATATGTATCAAGCATAGCAATATCTGAACCGGATTCAGATGCAATAGTAGGGATACTCATAAATTCTGGAGATGAATTCATTCTTATTCGATCGGCATATCCCGCGGCAACTATTTTTATATTATTATTGTATTCTTTTACTGCTTTGACAACTTTTTGCATTAATTTTATTGCCGTTTTCTCGTCTTTAGGGCCTTTTAATCCAACTTTTATTATATCTGCACCTGATACAGCCGCTCCTAAAGCCGCTAACGAGGCAGAACCAGGTAGATTTGGAAAATCACCAATTGTAGCACTCAATAATTGAGAACTATCAGAAGGAATTAAACTCTTCATTTCTTTAATAATCCACGGAAAATTTGCTCCTAATGACCCCTCATCTGGATTTTTACAATCAATATAATCTACTTGATTTGCAATAACAATTTTCGCTTCTTCAATCGTTCTAGGGCTAATTAAAAGTCTGATTTTATGGGACATTGTGTATCATATATAATGTAAAAATATTAAAAAACTTATTTAGGATTTAAATTTAGAAATTTAACTCATTTTGATTAATTAACGAGATTAATACCGATATTTTTCCGACGATTTTAAAATTATTATTAAGAGAAAGATCAATCGAGTAAATCCAAAATATTTATTTTTGTATAATTTTATATAAAAATTTAAATTAATACGTTTTTATTAAATATAAAAAAAGATAGAGAGTTTATTATGTCACCTAAGGAAATCACAAAAGTGGATATTACAGATGAAGTATTTAAAGAACCAATAGAAGTAGTTAAACAATTATCTTCACATTTAGGCTTAAAATACACTAAAGTTATACAAACTTATGTTATGGAGGATCGAAGACTGAATTTATCATTAGAGGATCAAGGATCAAGTTATTTTAAAGGTAAAGTAGTCTGGATTGGGAATAAAAAGGATGATACAGAAGGATCCATATTTTGCGTCGATACAAGAGATGAATTAAAGCAAATTAATCCAACTGCTGAGAATACCGATAACATAACTTTAGATATTAAAAAAGAATTAATAAAAATAGCTACTGCATCAAAAACCAAATGCTCTGTATGTGGAAAAAATATTGAAATTTTTGATGAAGTAACTGGGTGTCCCATTTGCGAAGCAAAAGCCCATAAAGAGCATTTAACAGATTGGGTTAGAATGAAACATACTTGTCCCGTATGTAAAAAATCTTTAAATGTTTCGAGTACTGGTGTAATTTTTATAGATTAAATTATATAATTTAGGGAAAATTTTTTAATTCTTTAATATTAATCGTTCCATCATACAAAGCTGTTGCTATAAGGACTCCAGAGAAATTTTTTTGTTTATATTTTAAAAGATCTCTATAATTTTTTATCCCTCCACCTACAAAAACATTTCCATTAAAATTATCTAAAATATCAAGATAAAGCGGGGGAATTCCTCCAATTTTCTGACCTACTCTATACAAGTCTAAAAGAATAATAGTTTTAATACCAAGAGATTCAATTTTCTTTATAAGCATAATTGGATTTTGATTTTTAATATCCTTGGCGTTTGATAAAATTTGTCCTTTAAACATATCAATACTAATAATTATATTATCCTGATTTAAAACTTCTAGACTTTGGCTAATTAATTTGAAATTTTTAATAGTTTCTAATCCTAAAATCAAACTTTTAATTTTGAATTTAGAAAATTGTAGAAGATCTTTCAAGTCGGTAATTCCAGGATCCACTATTACATCTATATCTGAAATTTCTAAAATCTCGTTTAATATTTGAAAATTAGGTGCTTTCTTTAAAATTGAATCTAAATCTGCTATATAAAATTCATTAAAATTAAATTTTCTTTTTATGATTCTAATGATTTCTACGGGATTAGATGATTGAAATAAATAAGACTTTAAAGGCTTATACCTATTTCTTTCTCCCTTTTTAGCATGAACTACATTAGAATTTAATATATCTATTACTGGTACGATTTTAAATCTTGTCATATACAACAATAGAAATTGATTAAATTGAATTCTTACATTCAATTTAAATATCAATTATCTCCTACTAATGGAGTCAATTAAATTAATTTGAAAAATTACCTTTATTTAATACTCTTTAATTTTAAAAGAATATCTTTTTTTAATTACAATTAAATAATTTTTTTTTTAAATAATCCCTACTAAAATATTTTTAAAAATCGAGCAACTTTTTAATTATTGTGATTGAAATGAAAACTGAGGTTTATGTTAATAAAATTATTGAGGATACTGGTTTAACAAGAATGGAGATTCAGAATTTAGTTGAAGATAAAAAAAATGAGTTAAAAGGTTTAATTTCTGATGAAGGTGCTTTGTTTATCATAGCTAAAGAGTTGGGTGTTGACATAAAAAATGAAAATAAAGATCTTTTAAAAGATATTGAAATTTTTATTTCTGACATCACTCAAAATATGAAAAACATAACAATATTTGGTAGAATCAAAGATGTTTATAATCTTAATAGTTTTAAAAAAAATGATGGAAGTAAGGGTTTTGTAGGCTCTTTTCTATTACATGATGCTACTGGAGATGCTCGAGTTGTAATTTGGGATGATCAAGTGAAGATTTTTAAAGAACCTAATTTCGAGAAAAATGAACTTGTCAAAATTATTAATGGTATTGGGAAAAAAGGAAAATTTGGCGATACTGAAATACATGTGGGTAGATATGGAAAAGTTATTTTATCTCCTGATGATGCTGACTACAAAAAATATCCTAAAATTACATTTAAATCAGTAAATATAAATGATATTAATTTAAATCTTAAATCTATATCAATAGAAGGAAAAATAATTCAAATATCCCCTAAAAGAGAGTTTATTAGAAAAGATGGCGAATTTGGAAATGTTATCTCTTTAACATTATTAGATTCTACCGGATCAATAAGAATTACCTTTTGGAATGAAGATACAGAAAAATTAAGTAATGTGAAAATTGATAGCTTCGTCTCAATTACTAATTTAAATCCTCGATTGAGTACTTTAGATTCAAAAACAATTGATCTAAATGCAACTAAAAATACAGTTATCACTAAGAAAGATAAAAAACTGGATATTAAAGGAAAATTTATAAACAATATAAAAGTACTTCAGAATACTCAAGGAGTTGTCTCATTTAAGGGAATTATAACTTCCATTGATAATATAAAAAATGTATCTTTAAAATCTGGTGAAAACGTTTCTTTATTAGGTTTTATTGTCAGTGATAATACTGATGGTATTAGAGTAACCGTATGGCGTGAAAAAGCAGAGGAATATTTAAATTTATTAACTGTTGGACAAGGTTTATCATTAAAAAATGTATTACTCAAATATAGTAATTTCTCAAATAGAAATGAAATATCTCTAATTAATGAGTCAATAGTAGAGTTAAAAGAGCTAGAAATAAAGAACCTTAAAAGCATTGATTTAACTAAGAAAGAGAGACCCACTTATTTTTCAGGGAATTATGATAAAATCAATACAATTGAAGCTCCAAACAATATAGAAATAAAAGGATTCATTGCCAAAGATCTTAATAATATAACTGTTTATGAAGCATGCAAAAATTGTTTTAAGAAAGTTGAAAATTGTACCTGTGGCAAAGGAGAAAATACTGAATTTCGGATGATCATTAATCTTATTATTGATGATGGAACTGGAACAATAAGAACTACTTTTATGGGAGATCTAGCAGAGAAATTAATAGGTGTAGAAACATATAAAATTGTACAACTAAAAGAAACACCTGAATTTGAGAAATTTCTAGAAAAAAAATCATCCGAATTTTTAGGTAAAGATATTATTATAAAGGGTAGAGCAAAATTTAGTGATTATACAAATATGTATGAGATATCTGCATATGATTTTAAAGATATTGATGTCGATGATGAACTAGAAAGTGTAATGAAAAAGATCGAAATCTAATTTATCATTGTTTTTTAACAATAATAAAGAAATTTTAATAACGAAAAAGATTTGATTTTTTATTTGAAATTTCTTTTATTGAGAGATTAGACATATACTACTATAACTATCAGGGTTCTTAATAATATCATTATAAGTTTCTATCACTTTTTCTCCTGTTATTTCTTCAAGATTAGTATTGAATGGCCAAATCCCTATAATAATATCACCAAAATTCTTCACATTTCCAATCAAATATCCTTTTTTCTTCCCATTTGATTTAATTGTAAATAAAATTACGAGATAATAATTATACGTATAATCGACTGTTGGATTTCCAATTGTAAGAACTTCTTCAATATTTTGAAAATTAATTATATGTTGATTAATTTCACTTAATTTTTTTAACTCTAAGATAAATTTAGGAGGAATAGATATTGGTTTTTTAATATTCAAGTTTTTAAAACTTAAGGTGATATTTTTATTTTCAAATTGCTCGTGCGCTTGAAAAATTACTTTATAGATAATAGAATCCATAGATATTTTTTTAAATTAAATTTTTTTGTTAATTTATCTAATACTAAAGTTTTCCGCCTTTTTAAACGTATATATTTGTTTATAGGTTTTTCAGAGATTATTCTTGTATTAGTATGTTTTCTTCTGGGAATCCAAGGTCAATTAAGAATTTTTTCATTTTGAATCGATGATCTCCCTGAAGCTCAACTTCATTATTTCTAACAGTTCCTCCAGAAGCGCACTTCTTTTTTGCTTTTGTTAATATATTTTTTAGGTTCACATCGAAATTTCCTACGAACCTAACAACAGTAACAACCCTCCCCCATTTCCTTGTATCGTTTGAAATTATTATTTGTTGCTCATCGGCACTTAAACTATCACATATACATAGTTCTTTCGGAAAACTACATATAGGACAAATTTCGTCGTCTTTAATGCTCTCTTATCACAACCTTTATTGTTAAAACTTTTAAAATTTAGATCTAAAAAATAATAGAATAAAATCTTATAAAAATCTTTTTCATTTTAGAAAGAAACTTTTATAAAATAATACTTATTCATTTGAAAAGATTTTTCACTTCAAAATTTTAGAAAATAAAAATTTTGACTTATAATTAGTTACATTATTTAAAAAAAATGAATGAAAATAGCGGGATCAATAAGCAAAAAGTGCTTATTAACAATTTTTTTTCAAAAATCCAAAATTTCAAAAGTAGGTTTTTTAAAATCTTGAAATGATTTTCTTAACAAAAAATATTTAAAGAAAAATTTTTATTATTTATAAATAAGCTTATTCTTTATGTTGGAATAATTATGTGATCCATTAAAATGCAGGGCTCATGGATTTTTAAAGTAATTGTAGCTGGTGCGGGCGGTGTAGGAAAAACCGCAATGGTTACTCGGTATTGTACTGGAAAGTTTGAGGAAGGCTACAAAATGACGATAGGAGCAGGATTTCATACGAAGTCTGAAACACTTGATACTGGTGAAGCCGTGAAGATGCAACTTTGGGATTTCGCCGGAGAAAAACGATTCCGCGAACTCTTACCTGATTACTGTAAAGGTGCTAGTGGTGCATTTATATGTTTTGACATTAGTGATTATGATACTTTTAGAGAGATCCCTGAATGGTTAAAGATTGTTCGCCAAAAAGCAGGTTTTGTGCCTATAATTCTTATGGGAATGAAATGGGATCTGGAGAATCATGAAGTTAATTTTAATATAGCTAATGATTATGCTATAAAAGCTAAATGTAACCAATGTGTGTTTTGTTCTTCAAAAGATAACATTAATATCAACGAATCTTTTCACGCTATGGCTAAATGGTTAATATATTATGCAACTCAGGTGGATTAAAAATAAAATTAGAATTTTTTCTATACTCATAAATTTAATCATCCTTTATAGAGAAAAAGCTAAATACTATATTTAATAAAATAATATATTAAAAAAATTATCATTATCGTGCCTCCGTAGCTCAGCTAGGTAGAGCACCCGGCTGTTAACCGGGCGGTCGCATGTTCGATTTCATTGTTCAATCTCTGATCAAGACGATAACCATGCCGGGGGCGCTTTTTTACTATATAGATTAAAAATTTTTTCTTTAGATTTTTAAAATATAATAGATAAAAGAAATAATTTATTTTATGCTCCCGCCGGGATTCGAACCCGGGTCGGCGGGGTGAAGGCCCGCAATGCCAAGCCCTTTCCTTATTATATAAAGAAAAATTGGCCGGACTACACTACGGGAGCAGATTATGTTTAAATATATAACGGGATAATAGTTTTTTAAAACCTTCGATTTGTAAGATTTTGTTTAACTATTATTTAGTTGGAATTTTGTAATTAACTTTGCGTTAAAAATTTTATGAATAAAAGTCTTAATAATGCGGGAAGGGAGATTTGAACTCCCGAACTCCTACGAGAATGGATTCTAAGTCCACCGCCTATTGTCGACTCTCGATTAAGCATGATCTAATCTTTGACCAGACTTGGCAATTCCCGCGATTTAATGTTATAAAATAGCTTTATTACATAATTAAAATACCTCAAAAGTAAAAAAATTTTTTATCTTAGAATTAAAACATAAATACGATTGAATTAAAAGATAAAAATTTATTATTATACATAATACAAAAATTATACATAATACAAAAAAATATATTTTTAAGATTAATACAAAAAAATCTTGGTTTCTTTAATGAGCGTAAGAGAATCCTTAATAAAACATTTGACTTCTATCCTACGAGCATCAGAAGGCACTATTTTAGTGGTTCTATGCGATCAGAATGGTCTTTCTATAGCAAAAATAGGTAGAAAAAGTGAGATCGATTTAAATCCAAATCAAATTACAAGTTTAGCAGCAGCAGCTTTTTCTGCAAGCGAAGAAAATTGGGAAGATTTGAATATTAAAGACCAAGTTATTTCATTTTCATATTTTGATAAAGTTTGTTTAGCAACCATTAGAATTAATGAAACACTTATGACTATAGTGCACGATTATCATAAAGAATGGCCTTTAGATGCAGATAATTTAGCAACGGCAATGTATTATTTAAAACAAAAATTAGGAGAATTTTTTGGAACTAAAGATGAATCTGAAAGAGAAATAGAAATTTTTTGTGATAAAGTTCGTAGTGCGATTTATCTTTTTGGGATGGGTTCAGAGGTTCCATTTGTATCATACAAACCTGAGATTCTTGAACCTTCAAATTTATTATCCTCAATAAGTACAGTTTTAGATTCAGTTCAGAATCCAATTTTTATTAGATATAGTCTAGTTAGCCCTTCTGGTTTGACTTTAGATGCGAGAGAGGTAAGTGGACAAGATTTACCTATAACAATTGAAGCATTCTCCGCAAATGCTAATGTAGCTTTTCAAAAAATGAAGGAAGAATCCGAAGGGAGTTCAATTGGAGATTTATTGTGTTATATTGCCATTTCTGGTCAAAAAACAGAAAATTTTTACGGTCTAATTACATGTCCCTCAGGTAAGATTAAATTCTCTATAATAGAAGAAACATCGAATACTGAGGATATTTCTTTTATAGGATTATTTACATTAACATATGGAGGAATACCGGTTATTTGTGAATCAAGAAACATTATTTATTCAATATTGCAAATAATAGGTGAAGAAAAAACAACTGAAAATTTTATAAAATCTGTGAATGTTCTTACAAGTTTTAAATATGATTAATAACAACTAAATTATTTTATTTGTGGAAAATTTTGTTTAAAAGATCTTTTTTGAAAATCTAATAATGCCTATTTCCAATCCAGCAAAAGAAGTACCGAAATTGTTTTGTTTTCATTATAGAGAATGTAATCCGAAAAAATGTACAGCATTTAAATTAAGCAAACTTCACCTTATAGAAATAATAAACAATGTTAAAGGAATATTGAAGAATTCTATTATTTTAAATCCATTTGCTCGAAAAGAATTATCTCATAATGATAGAAATACAATTCTACGATATGGATTAACTGTTATCGACTGTTCATGGAACAATATTATGGTTTTAAAGAAATTTGATTTTAAAAATTCCCGTAAATTACCTCGCTTAATTGCTGTTAATCCAACAAATTATGGGAAATGGGAAAAACTAAGTTCTGCAGAAGCATTAGCAGGTGCACTCTTTATTACTAATTTTATTGATTATGCTACCTTAATCCTTTCTAAATTTTCATGGGGTAGCCAATTCAAGGATTTAAACAAATTTTAAAAAAAAGTAATAAAAATAAAAATCAAAAATTAATTTATTCTTCAGGGCCCTTTGAGAGACTAGATGCTGCGATAACATCGTCAATTTTAAGAATCATAGAAGAGACTTCAGTTGCAGACTGGACGGCTTGAGTTAAAACTGATAAGGGTTCTAGAACACCTAACTTTACCATATCGTCTGGTTTTCCTGTATCAATATTAATACCATTAGAATTCCCTTCTTCAGTTTCATGTTTAGATCTTAACTCAACTATTAAATCTACTGGATTGTATCCTGCATTTTCGACCAAAGTTTTTGGAATTACCTCTAAGGCATTAGCGTATACTTCAATTGCTAATTGTTCTCTTCCTCCGATTGAACGGGCATATGCCCTTAGCCGTTTAGCAAGTTCTATTTCAGAGGCGCCACCACCTGGTAAAATATAAGGTAGTTCAATAGCAGCTTTGACAACTGATAAGGCATCGTGTAGCATTCTCTCTGCTTCATCCACAACATGTTCAATTCCCGCTCGTATTAATATACTTACTGCTTTTGGATCTGCGCATTCTGAAATAATAATCATGTTATCATCTCCTATTTTCTTTTCTTCAACTTTACCAGCTTCCCCTAAATCATTTGCACCGATTTCGAAAATATTATTTATAATTTTTGCATTAGTAGCTCTTGCTAATTTCTCCATATCTGACCGCTTCACTCTTCTTACTGTTAATATGTCTTCCTTTGCTAGAAAATTTTGTGCTTTATCATCAATACCTTTTTGACAAAAAACGACATTAGCACCACTATCTTTCAATTTTGCTACACGATTTTTTAGCATATTTGCTTCCTCTTCAAGAAACTTATTTATTTGATCGGGTGTTTGAACTCGGATTTCGGCATCGAATTCTGTTTTTTCTACTTCTAATGATGAACTGATTAAAGCAATTTTGGCATCTTTAACTGATTTTGGCATCATTGGATGAACTACTTCCTTATCTACGATAATCCCATCAATGATATCAGTGTCTAAAAGGCTTTTTCCTTCTTTTTTAATTATTTGAATTTGATCTAGATCTACTATGATATTAGCTCCACGTTCTTCTTTGATCTGATTAACAGCTTTAACAGCAATGTCAGCAAAATGATTTTTCACACCAGCAATTAATTTACTATTCATGGAAGTTTCTGCTACTTTCATTAAAGTGTCTGTATCATTAATTTCTATTTTTGTTGCTAATTCTTTTAGTATTTCTTTACTTTTCAATAATGCCTTTCTATAGCCTCTGAAGATAATCGTAGGATGTACTGACTGTTCCATTAACTCTTCCGCAAGATTTAATAGTTCTCCTGAAATAATTACACTTGTAGTAGTTCCATCTCCAACTTTATCGTCTTGAGTCTTAGCTACTTCTACTAGCATTTTAGCTGCGGGATGTTCAACATCAATTGTGTCTAAAATCGTTGCTCCATCATTTGTTATTGTAACATCTCCTAAGGAATCAACTAGCATTTTATCCATGCCTTTTGGTCCCAATGTGGTTCTAACAGCTTCAGCTACTGCTTTTGCAGCAGTAATGTTATTTTTTTGAGCATCCTTTCCACGTTTTCTTTCAGTTCCTTCTTTCAATATAAGAATTGGAACACCGGATAATTGTGCCATCTCTTATTCACTTTTTAAAATGTTAATTTAAAAAATTTCTTTATAATGATCTCTAAGTCATAAAATTAAAAAAGTTTACGAAAATTAATTCAGTACCTGATTTTTATTGGTTTTTTTTTAAAATTTTATTGATGTTTTTAAAATTGAAGAATAATAAAGAAATAAAACATCTAATTATGATATTGATTTTATCTTTTTTAGGCTTAAGTATAATCTCTCTTATTGTTAATATTCTATTTTATCTTTATAAGGTAAGAAAATATTATTTAAATCGAATTAAAATATTAATCTTCATCATTTTAATAGTTAATACAATATTTCTTATTATAAATTTACCCTTTTTTATTACTAATGATTCTAATTCGTTTATAGATAAAAAACATGGATTCTTTATTCCTACAATATTATTTAACTTAGCTAATGTATTATATAGTATTTCAATTATTCTTTATTTATTCACTTTTTTAAGGGTCGATGAGAACATCATAGATCTTGAGATTCCTTCCCAATTGAGTAATAAAAAAGGGAATATTCCTATTGGAAGAATTTTAAGAGGAAAAGCAAAGAAACAAAAGTTTTATCTCTCTATAAAAGATCTTGAGAAGCATATGTTTATATGTGGGGCAACCGGAACAGGCAAAAGCAACTTTCTTCAAAATTTTTTAATCAATTTTAAAAAAATTTATAAGATTCCTTTTTTTCTGGTGGAATTTAAAGGAGAATATCACTTTCTACAAAAAAAAATAGAAGATGTTCTTATACTATGGCCTGGTGAAAATTTTTCCATAAATATTTTTAATCCGGGTAAGATAAGTCCTATAATTCATGCCGAAAGAATTTTTGATATTTTAAAAAGTGGAAAATTCTTAGATGAGAATGCGGAGTTTTCTCCGCAAATGGAAAAAGTATTAGTTGAAATATTAGTAAAGGTTTGTGAAAACAAAGATTTTCAAAATTGGAAAGGTTTTGAATACTTTTGTAAAGATTATCTTAGAAAAAACAAAGATAATATCCCAATGTTAAACCAAACTCTAATAAGTATAAAAAATCGAATCAGAAGATTTTCAATAGGGCCTTTGAAGAGATTATTTGAAAAGAAAAATGAGATTAATATTAATGATTTGTTTAAAAGAAACATTTTAATGGATTTAAGCTCAATTATTCGGTTAGGAGGCGAGAAAGAAGATGCTCTATTCTTTCTAAATATGATTTTGAAATATCTATGGGATAAAAATTTAACTAAGGGAGCTTATAATTTCAACGGAATCCAACATATTACCATTATTGAAGATGCGCAATATTTTGCTCCACAAGATTTAATCAAAAAGAGTAAATTAACTACTTATTTAGAAGATATTGCATTACTTCAAAGAGGAACTGGTGAATGTTTGATAACTCTAGCCACACGTCCAGATATAAGTAAGGAGATTCTAGCTAATAATGGGATTGTATTAACGTTCAAAAATCATATAGAAAAAGAAATTATGTGTGAATTATTGAATATTGATATAGAAAATAAAAATTTTTTATCAATTTTAGAGGAAGGTCAATGTATAATAAGAGTTAATTCAATTAAAGACCCCTTTTTATTAAAAATACCCTTCGTTAAACATGAATCTCTACTGATTTCAGAAATTAAGAATATTAATCAATTAATCTTAAAAAAAAAAGAAAAGGATTTTGATTCGGTCTCAATGTTAAAGATTGTTAAGTTTAAGGATTATCTTAAGAGAGCCGTAAATACAATTAAGAACATTTTTTCAATTAACGTAAAAAATGAAGATTTAGATCAAGATAAATCTAAAGAAAAACAATCTCGAAATTACGAAAAATCCAAAGATAAGGTTGATACAAAAAGAAACGCCGAAGATTCTGCCTATGAGCTGAATTCATATAATAAATTGGAGACTTATATTAATCATCTCTATAAATTACAAAAGAAAAAGGAATAATTTTAAGATATCAAAATTCAATATACATATGACACTAATAGTAGGAATTATTGGAAAACCTAGCAGTGGGAAAACTACTTTTTTAAATGCAGCTTGCTTAACACATGCTAAGGTAAGTGAAATACCTTTTACTACAATCGAACCAAACAAAGGAGTTGCTTATGTAAAAACTAAATGTGTCTGTAAAGAATTACATGTTGAAGATAATCCAAAAAATTCAATATGCATTGATGGGAGTCGTTTTATACCAATCAATTTAATAGATGTAGCTGGATTAGTTCCAGATGCCCATAAGGGAAAAGGTTTAGGAAATAAGTTTTTGAACGACTTAATCAAAGCAGATGTTCTTTTGCATATAGTAGATATAACTGGATCTCTTGATAAGTCTGGAAAATTAATATCTATGGGGGAAAACGACCCATATGATGATATGATTTTCTTAGAAAATGAAATAAATTTATGGTTTAAAGAAATTCTTGAACGAGAAGATTGGACCAAATTTACAAAATGGATTTTAGCTGAAAAAAGAAAAGTTGTTGAGGCATTCTATGAAAGACTATCCGGAATAAAGATAAATAAACAACAAATTATTCTATCATTGAAAAATTCAAAGCTAGAAAGCAAAAATCCATCAACATGGACAGATCAAGAAATTTCCGATTTTGCAAAAACATTAAGGAGAATTTCTAAACCAATTTTAATTATAGCAAATAAAATTGATAAAGAAATTAGTGAACATAATTTAAAAGAGCTAAAAAAGAAATATGATGGCCCAATAATCCCATGTAGTGCGCTAGCAGAGCATTTTTTAAGGAAATATCATGAAGATAATTTAATTAAGTACATACCAGGATCGAATGATTTTGAAATTATTGATAAAGACAAATTGAACTCAAAAGAGCTAGATATGCTAAAAAAGATAAAATTAAAAATTTTAGAAACATATAATGGTACAGGTGTTCAAAAAGTACTGGATTATGCTTCATTTAATATAGCAAATCAAATTTGCGTTTATCCTGTATCTGATATTAATACTTTTTCAGATAACAAAGATAATGTATTACCAGACGCATTTCTTGTTAATAAAGGAACATTACTAAGAGATTTTGTGAGAGATAAAATTCATACAGATCTAGCTGAAAATTTTATGTTTGGTATTGATGCTAAAACAAAAAAAAGATTAGGAGAAAACTATGAATTACAAAATAATGATATTATAAAAATAATCACATCAAAAAGTAAATAGAAAAAATCAATCCTGTTTTGAAGTCAAGAGAATATATATAAGAATTATAATTAATAAAATGATTCCGAAAAAAACCAAGAGGAAATTAAACATTTCGTCAGTCTGAAATAAAAAAAGCACAATACCTATCAAAATTACATACAACTTCATACCTATATTGAATATTTAATGAGTAATTAAAAAATTTCTTATTTTTCAAAAAATATAAAGAATATGTTAATAATATAGTTGAAAAAGAAATGGACCTGACGGGAATTGAACCCGTGACCTCTTGAATGCAAGTCAAGCGATAAAGGTTGGTACGACACCGAACCCAACAATCTTCCACTGATCTACAGGCCCATTTAATTTACTAATTATAACTTATATAGAAAACATTAATAATTAAAATTTTTTATTGTTTTGAAACAAACGATTTGAAGCCGTTAAATAAAACAATTTAGTTATTTAATTTTTAATCAATAAAAATTAAAAAAAAGTTTATTAAGAACTTACCTAAGAAAGTTAATTAGTTACATAAAATAAATAGGAGGTGATCCAGCCGCAGGTTCCCCTACGGCTACCTTGTTACGACTTCTCCCTCCTCGCATACTAGAAACTCGATATGACCAGTCTGACCAGACCTCATTTTTAGCACACTCGGATGGAGCGACGGGCGGTGTGTGCAAGGAGCAGAGACGTATTCACCG
>JBHLMQ010000081.1:0-10285 GCA_048938005.1 Promethearchaeota archaeon
AAATCCTTAAAGGAGATAAAACTTTACCAGATTTGTTTGCTTTTTTCTAATTTTTTACGCAAATCTTTATACGCTTTCTTTTGTGTACTTAACTTTTTACTTCTCAAGTTAGGGGATTTATTTTTTGATCGATGGACCCCTATTTTTTTTTCTTTTTTATGGTCTTTAAGAGATTCTATTCGGTGTTCATATCTTTTACTCACATAAATCAACATTTAATCTTTTTTTATCTTAAAAAATTTATATATATTAAATTAAAAATAAACAATTATATATAATAACTTAACAACTTTCATATCCTTTAAATAATCTTATCAATTTCAAAATCTAAACCTCTAGAAAGTATGACTGGATTTGAATAAAAGACAATTTAAAGGATAAATCAAATCAAATCTTTAAATTATTATGACTATTTGTTAAAAGATTCAAAAGAATCTAAAATAATATTTTTAGATTGTTTCTCCAGTAATTCTATTTACTTTAAAGTGTCGAAATCTAGCACTTACTCGACCAATTTCTTCACTGGTTAATATTTTTCTAACAATTTCATCTGGAAACAAATACTTTGCAAGATGAATGATCATTTCTTTAGTTTCTATGCAATTGAATAACTTTAAACTTTCAATTGAGTAAAATAATTCACTTATCAAATCATAATTTGTATCTACAGAAAATTCAAGAAGTTCTAAATTTCTATAAATTCTCTTTACGACACTATTCAGAATATTATAATCTTTTAGCTTTTCTAGAGTATTTTGCATATAATTAATAAACAGGACATAATAAATAGCTTCGGAAGTAATAAATCCATCTCTATACTGTCTTATACCTTCAGGAACGATACGTGTTTCCAGTTCTTCTAAAATTGCTTTAATCTCACTATCCAAATCACTAACTCCTAATTGTCTGTAAATTTTTAAAATTACTACCAGTTGTGAGGTCTCAAGGCTTTGTAAATAATTAGATTCTAAAAATTTTGGGTCCGTTTTAATTAGATTATTTATTTGTTCATGTTTTAGCCATAATTTCATTAATATAGTTGATTTAAAAAAATAATAAGCACCATCTGTAGCTTCGAGAAGTGGAGATTCATATCTCTCTATAGCCTCATCGAATAAATTCAATAAAAAATCTGTAATTTTTTTTTTATCAAGCTTTACATTCAAAGATTTTGCCAAATAAATTCCACAAAAATAAAGATCAGGATTTTTTAAAGAAACTAATGGAACATCTATCAACCATTCATCAATATTTTCTTCTAAATATAACTTTATATGAGAAAAATCAAACTTTTTTTGGAGATGGAAAAAATCAATAATTCTATAAATTAAATAAATTAGCTGAAGCTTATACTGAGGTTCTTCTAAATCCTCCAAACTTTCAATCTCTTGCTTACTTTTTATTAATTTACTAATTACTTTTTCTTGAATATGAATATATTTTCTTAATTTTTCCATTTTCTCAGGAACTCGTTCAATAAGAGTTTTTAAATTTCTTAATTCCATAATTAATTCAATCGAAAGAAAACCCTCATCTTTGAATTTTAACATAAGAGGTGCAGTTCCCACTTCAACGAGATAAGCAATTATTTTTTCCAAAAAAATTTCGTATACTATTGGAGCTATTTTTTTTTTATAAAGATCTATAACCGAAGAAATATCTTCTTTTTCTTCTTTCTTTATTTCTAAAAATGGGTCTGAAAATTTATCCTCAATTTCAGTTTGTTTAAAACCTAAATCAATAAAATAATTTACATGGAATAAACATAATTTTTTATAAACATTCTTTACATTTTTTTTTTCTATTATACTATTACCAAAAGAATTTATGATTTTTGTTTGAAAATGAATATCTATATTATTATAAAAAAAATCAATATTGTTTAGATACATCTCTAAAATATTAAATAATCCTTGAAATATCATTCTTAAAAAAAATAATATAGTAATTTTTATTCCAATTATTTTAGAATAAATTATAAAAAAATTAATACTTTATCATATTCTTAATTAAAATTCAACTTATTTAACAAACTATAGATTCTTTCAATAGTATCAATTAGTATATTCTTTATATTGGACCTTCTGTCAAGATTTCCGCATATTTTGGCAACAACATTAATTCTATTATATAAAAATTAATAAATCACATTAATAGAATAGAATTAGTATTTGATTCATAATTGGAAGTAAGATTAATTCTATGACCCAAATTTACATTATAAAAATATCCAATTACTTTATTTAATCCTTTTGGAGCGTGCTTTCGAACTGTAATAGATAAATTTATACGTATGATTTAATTTTATTAATTTAAATTTATATTTTTTTTAAAATAAATAAAGTTGAGAATAATATGAATGGGAAAAAAAAATTTTATCTATTACTGGGACTTTACCAAATTGTATTAATTTTTATTGTATTTTTTTCAGTGGATGGATTAGTAACATTTGTTTCTGCTCAACCAACTGATGATAATTATTACTATTATAATTCAATAACTGCGGCAGCCCTTGCAATTGCAGCCTCAATATCGGTCGCAGCTGCGGTATTAGGAAGTGCTATAGCTTTAAAAACAGTGGGAACTGCAGCAATCTCTTCACTTTCTGAGCGAGAGGAAACATTTTTCAAAGCATTTTTAGTTGTTGCTTTATGTGAAGCTTTGGCAATATATGGGTTAATAATTGCTATACTCTTATGGACAAAAATTCCCGGATATACATAAATTTATTTTATTTATGTAAAAATTTTTATTTTTTCTACAATCTGGTGGTTAACTTTTGAGCACAATAATCCCTTCTTATGCTTATACATTTATTAAAATTGCATTTTTGAAAAATCTAATTATTGACGATATTTCTTTGCAAAATTTCAATAAAGCCAAGGATATTAAAGCAGTTTTAGAGTCTATTAATCCTTTTTACCCAGATTTAAATATTAAAAAAATAGCGATTGGGAATATTGAATTAGCCCTGTATCATAATTATATTAAAATGATTGGAAAAATTATGCTTTATTCACCACCAAATATGAGATTATTTCTAAAAAATTTTCTTTTAAAATTTGAAATAATCAATATTAAACAAATTATTATTGGTTCAATTCTAGGAATAGAAATTAAAAAGAAGATAAAAATGGTTAATTTTTTAGTTGAGGAATATTTAGAAAACACAGAATTTATTGAAGATCTGCTAAAGATCTCTTCTTTAGAAGAATTTCAATTATTTTTTAAAAAATCTAAATATAGAATCCCCATAAGAGAAGGTATTTCTTATTTTAAAAATTATAATGAAATTTTTGTATTAGAAGCTTTTTTAGATAAATTCTATTATGAAAATATGATAAGCCAGTTAAAGAATTTGAATACAAAAGAAAAAAACATTATAACTGATTTTGTAAAATACAAAACGGAAATCTACAACATAAATATTATCTATCGAGGTTTAAAAAATCATATTGAAAAAGAATTATTAGCTCAATTTCTTATAGATTATTATTTATTTTTAGATAAAGGTAAGATTGATTATTTATTAAGTATAGAGGATCTTAACATATTATCATCTTTAATAGAAAATTACATTAAAAATGTTAAAGAAATAAAAAGGTTTTATAAAAACATTGTTATTGATAAGGAGCATTTTGTTTACTCAATTCAAGAGATTTATCAAAAGTATTATTTTAAGAAATTTAAAATAAAGATTGATGATATTGATTCAATTACAATTTTCAGGATATTAGAGCTTATTATCAAAAAAGAGAATGAAATTCAATTTAAAATTATTCCTAAAGTAATTAAAATTATTAACAAGAAATTCGAAGAATTGAAAATACTTGATTAAGAGTCATTAAAGGTTATAAAAATGAAAATTTTCGAATGGGTCGAAGAAATCGAGAAAATTTATAAAGATTTAATTGATAAAGCGAAGAAAGAAAATCTTGCTGAATTAGAAAATCTAAGATCTGAGCAAGAAAAGAATATGGAAAAAAGGATTAAAAACAATCGTGAAATGGTTGATTCAGCTTTAAAATTACTCTTAAAAAAATTAAAAGATGAAGATATTTTTATTACAGAAAAATTAAACGATTTTAAAAAAAAAATGGAAAAAGAATATCAAAACTCTAAACAAAATTTAGGTGAATTAATAATAAAAGATATTGGATTTGATTTTTAATGGCTGGAAAGAAAATTCATGTATTAGGTGACGAAGATATTATTTTGTTGTTTGGGCTTTTAGGAATAGATGGTAGTATAATTGAAAATAGTGAGGTTTTTCTTAAGAAATTTGACACATTGACTAAAGACTCTTCGATTGGAATGATTATTATCTTTATGAAATTACCAAATGAAATTATAGATTTTATTTTAGAATTCAAAATAAGTAATAAAAGTCCATTCATATATTTAATACCAGATATATTTCAATCAGATATTGAGAATCGAGATATATTTTTTAATAAAATTTTTGAATCTATCGAACAAATTATAAGTTAAGAGATGTAGGGCTATATCAAACATTAATACATTAAAAGAAAGATTTGGGAGACTTGGATTATATCTTATTGAAAGAGCTAAAGATGAAATTAAACTTATAGATCAGCAGACTCTCTTTCAAATTGCAGAAATAAAAAAAAAGTATAGAGAGAGAATAGTAGATAATTCATCAAAAATTAAAACGAATTTTATTGAAACTTATAATAAACGTTTAAATAACGCCTTATCTTCAACTCTTCTAAAAATAAAGGAAGAAACGTTGAATGTTAAAAACTCTTTAATTTCAAAACTAATTATAGATTTAAATCTAATATTGGAAAAGAAGATAAAAGATAATTATACAAATTACCTAAAATTTTTATTAGGAATATTTAAAAAAATTAAACATTTAATAGATAAGCCCCCTGAAATCGTTATAAATTTAAATTCAAAAGATTATGAATATTTTATTAAGAATTTCGATAGAATTCAAAAGATTTTTGAAAATAATGTGACATTAAATCCTTCAAAAGAAGAATTTATAGGGGGTTTTAGAATTTTACAAACTAAGATGAATATTTCTTATGATTTTTCAATTACAAGTTTAATCAATAAAAAAAGATCCCTAATTGAAATTGAATTTTCAAAAATCTTTTCAAATATTTATTTAGAAATTAACGAAATAATACAAAACTACGAAAAATTCGTCCAGAATCAAAAACTGGCTATAAAAGAATATTTAAAAAATTATGACTAAAGCTAACGAAAAAGTATATGAAGAGCTTACTTCTGGTTATATATCCGCAATAAATGGATCATTAATTGAAATAAAAGGATTTGAAAAGGAAGTTCGCATTCACGACTTGATAAGAGAATCTGAACATAATATTTTAGGAGAAGTGATTCAGATTTATTCAAATCACGTAACTGCTCAATGTTTCGAAAATACAGATAATTTAAAACTTGGTGAAAAAGTAGTTAATTTAAAAGAACCATTATCAATGGAATTGGGTCCTGGATTATTAGGTAATGTTTTCGATGGTATTCAAAGACCATTAGATACCACTTTTCAAAATACTCATAAAGGCTTTTTAGATAGAGGTAATGATTTACCATCATTATCAAGAACTAAAAAATGGCATTTCAAACCACAAAAAAAAGTTGATGAGAGAGTAAGTAGTGGAGATATAATTGGAACTGTACAAGAGACTTTTTTAATTGAACATAAAATATTAGTACCAATTGGAATCTCAGGAAAATTGAGTTATATTGCATCAGAAGGTGATTATACGATTAAGGATGAAATTTATCATGTGAAGGCTAAAAACAGTGAAAAATCATTCTCAATGATGCAAAAATGGCCAATCACTAGAAGTAGACCTTATAAAATGCGAATAAGCCCAACTGAACCATTAATAACAGGTATGCGTGTAATAGATCTATTATTTCCTATAGCAAAAGGAGGAACTGTTGCAGTACCAGGGGGATTTGGGACTGGTAAAACTGTTATACAACAATCTTTAGCAAAATGGTGTAATGCTGATGTTATTATTTTTGTTGGATGTGGAGAACGAGGAAATGAAATTGCTGATGTTTTAAAACAATTTTCGGAAATTACTGATCCAAAAAGTGGAAGACCATTGTTAGATCGTATAACACTAATTGCTAATACATCAAATATGCCAGTGTCTGCTCGTGAAGCAAGTATTTTTTCAGGTGTTACAATTGGCGAGTATTATCGCGATATGGGGTATGATGTTGCAGTACTAGCAGATAGTACCTCAAGATGGGCAGAATCTTTACGAGAGATTTCAGGCTTATTAGAAGAAATGCCGGCTGAAGAGGGATATCCTGCATACTTACCATCAAAAATCTCAAGTTTCTATGAAAGAGCAGGAGTTGTAAATATTTTAGGGGAAAATAATTCAGATAAAGAGAGATTAGGTTCTTTAACGATAATAGGCTCAGTATCCCCCCCATCTGGAGATTTTAGCGAACCGGTTACAGCAACAACTAAACGTTTTGTCCAAGCTTTTTGGGCACTAGATGCTAACTTAGCTTATTCTAAACATTATCCCGCTATAAATTGGTTAAATTCGTATTCAAATTATCCAGATTATATAATTGATTGGTGGGCTGAAAAGGATATCTTTTGGTCTGAGATAAACGTTGATTGGTATGAAGCTAGAAACCAAATAAATAACATTCTTTCACAAGAGAATGAATTAAAAAATATAATGCAATTAATTGGTGAAGAAAATTTACCTGAAGATCAGCAATTAATTCTTTTTATTACAAAATTGATAAGAAATGGTTATTTAATACAAAATGCTTTTGATGATATAGATAATTTCACGAATGTCAAAAAATTAATAGGACAGATTAAATTAATTCTTCTATTATATAAACAAGGGAAAGAATTATTAAAATCGGGGTATTTAATTGAAGATATTAAGAATCTTGATGTGATCGATGACATTTTAAGAATTAGTTATTCGATTTCTAATGATGATTTTTTTAAAATCGAGAACTTAAAGAAAAAGTTAGTAAATGAAGTAGAATCATTAAAGTTATCATATGGAGTTTCAAAAGAGAAATGAGTATAATATATGGGAAAATACAGCAGATTGTTGGACCTTTAATATTCTTAAGTAATCAACATGATGCACAATATGGAGAGATAGTTAAAATTATTACAAATGATGGAATGGAACGCACTGGTCAAGTTGTAAAAATAAATGAAGAGACCATAATAATCGAAGTATTTGAAGATACAGGTGGGTTATCTTCAGAAAATTCTAAAATTCTTTTCACAGAAGATTCATTTAAAGTTAAGATCTCAAATGATATGTTTGGTAGAACATTCAATTCAATTGCAAAACCAATTGACATTAATACTAAGAAGGTTTTAGATTCTGAACTAATAACAGAAGTAGAGCGTGATATTAATGGTACTCCTATTAACCCATTTGCGAGGGATTATCCTTCGGAAGTCATACAAACAGGTATATCAGTAATAGATGGGCTTTTTACCCTAATAAGAGGACAAAAACTTCCAATATTTAGTGGGCAAGGAATGCCACATAATGCATTAGCCGCTCAAATTGTTACTCAAGCAAAAGTTTTAACAGAAGAACCTTTTTTAATTATTTTTTGTGGAATAGGAATTATTCAAGATGAAGCGATTTATTTCTTAAATAGATTTCAAGAAAGTGGAAACATACAAAACATTATTTCTTTTATTAATTTTGCGGATGATCCTATAATGGAGCGTTTAATCATTCCTAGGGTTGCATTAACAACAGCGGAGTATTTTGCTTTTGATAAAGATATGCATGTTCTTGTTATTTTAATCGATATGACCAATTATGCAGAAGCTTTAAGAGAACTCAGTTCAGCAAAAGAAGAGATTCCTAGTCGAAAGGGTTATCCTGGATATTTATATACTGATTTCGCATCTATTTATGAGAGAACAGGTAAAATAAAAGGTAAAAAAGGTACAATCACTCAGATACCAATTCTAACAATGCCAAATGATGATATTTCCCATCCAATTCCAGATACTACAGGATATATAACTGAGGGACAATTAGTTCTTAATAGAAATTTACATAAAACAGGAATATACCCTCCATTTGAAGTCTTAGCTTCTATATCTCGACTTATGAAGGATTCTATTGGCAAAGATACAACAAGGGAAGATCATAAAGATATAAGTTCCCAATTATTAGCATCTTATTCAAATTCCCTTGAAGTTAGAGATCTTATTTCAATAGTGGGAGAAGATGGGTTAACCTTTAATCAGAGAGCTGATTTAAATTTTGGACAAATTTTTGAAAACAAATTTTTGAACCAGGGAATTGATGAAGATCGAGATTTTTCAGAAACATTTGGTATTGCATGGACTGCTTTATCTGAAATACCTAAAAATCAGTTATTCAGAATTCACCAAAACTTAATAAATAAATATTATAAAGAAAAGGTGTAAAAAACAATTAGTTTTAGAGAATTTAAACCCACAAAAACAAATTTAATTAATTTACAGAAAAAACTAAATTTTGCTATAAAAGGAGAAAGTTTTTTAGAGTTGAAACAAGAACAATTGATATTTGAAATCAAAACCTTATGGAATGATTACAAAAAACAGCGTAAGAAATTTCTAAATTTATTAATAGAAGTTATGATCAAATTTCACCAAACTTATAAAGAAATGGGTAAGAATAATTTTAAAATTATTAGTAGTTTGAGTAAAATTCAATTTAAACCATCAATTAATATCAAATATATTAAAAAAATCGGAAATGTCGTACCCGATATAGAGTATGAACTTATAAAAGATGAACTCCTTCCCGCCTATTCCTTTGAATATACGAGCCATTATTTAGACGATTTGATAACTATGTTAACATCACTTTTTAAACGAATTATTAGTTTATCCGAAATTGAAGATATTATGTTAAAACATTCTCTTAGCTATAAAAAAATAACTAGAAGGATCCATGGATTAGACAACATAATTATTCCTGCCCTTAATTCAGAAATTAAAAAAATTAAAGATATCTTAGAAGAACTTCAAAGAGAGAATTTTGTAAGATTAAAAAATACTAAAGATTTAATTTATAAAAAGAAGATAATTAATATGTGATTTAGATGACGAACAAGACAGTAATGTGTTTATTCGATATTAGCATTCGCAATAGTTATAAAGATCTTCTATTGCAGGAATTGTCTCAAATAAATTTAATTCATATAAAACCAAAACAAAAAACAGAGGAGAGTCAAAAGAAATCAGATAAAAATCTTGAAAGAATCAAGAAATTAAGAGTTAATCTAGAAGATTTATTTAAAGCTCTTAAAATCTCGGATTACGATTTACAGAATTTGCAAACAAAAAAAAGTGAAAGGATAGAATTCAAAGTGAAAGATATTAATGAATTAATAACCCATACATTAGAAGAAATAGATTTTTACAACAATCGTGTTGCAGAATTAGAAAGATATATGGCAAAAGCTAAAATTGAACTAAATAAGATGAAAACGATTGAGGAAAGTTATAAGTTCTTGGAGAAAGTTAATCTTACTCGAGATAACTTATCATACTTAAATCAATTAGCATTTAGAGTTTTCATAACTTTTTCCAAAAATTTAATTAATGTAAAAAATCTTTTTGAATTCTCAAAATTTCCAAATTTCTATGAAACACAAGAAATTTCAGATGATAGAATCGTTTTTTATACCATGTATCCATTAGATAAAGAAGATGAATTAAAAGAAAGAATTCGCATAATTCACGCTGAAGAAATCCCAATCTTGAAAAAATATTTACTTGCTGATGGAATAAATTTTACAAGGATACATAGTGAGATTAACTTAATAAATAATACACTTGAAAAGTATGAGAAAGAATTAGAGAGACTCAGAGATGATAATATAATATTATTTGCCGCTATGCATGAAATAGTTACAAATATTGAAGAATATAATTGGGCTGAGCGGCAATTCGAAGATATATCATCTAATCGATCACAACTCCAATTTTTTATTCCAGCGAATAATAAGGCATCCATACAACAAAGATTAATGGATGTTTTTAAAGATCAAATCACAATCCATTCAGTCGAAATTTCTAAAAAACCGCTTGTAATTTCAGAAGAAAAAGAACAGGAATTAAATTTAAAAGAACCTATTCGTAATCAACCTTTTAAGAGCGAAGAATTAAAATCAAATGAACAAGAACCAGATAAAGATTTGAGGGATGAAACCCCACGGATTATGAAAAATAATTTTTTTGTGAGACCTTTTGAAACTTTAACTA
>JBHLMQ010000082.1:0-10242 GCA_048938005.1 Promethearchaeota archaeon
GTTTCTGGAAGTACTATTGGGATTACCGCTCCAGCCTGTCCTTTAGAAACAAGTTTATCAACGAATTTAAGTGAAATTCGTGACCTATCTGAAGCCAATCCAAATGAAGATGATCTTGAAAAAAAGCCCACATCTCAAATTAAGTTGAAGATAAAGGAAAGTGGTAAAAAAACCGGTTTATCGGTTAAAGAACAAAGAGAATTAGAGAAATTGGAATCTGAGCTTAAAATAGAAGAACAAAAATTTATCTGTGTTGTCCATAAAGGACAAATTGTAGGAACTGTATATATTTGCCCAAATTGTAAAACTTGCTATTGCTTAACGTGTGCTTACTCTTTAAAAGCAAATGGAGAAAAGTGCTGGACCTGTGATAATGAAATAAAACCATAAATTTGTTATTATATAATTTACTTGTTTCATTTGTTAAATAAAAGCAGCCATATCTTTACACTTTACAGCTATCCTTATCATATTGTTTATCTTATCTTTATCTCCATAATCTAATTTACTCAATAAAGAATTTGCTTTTTCTACTATTTCATCTTTTCTTAACCAAGCTTTGTAGGCTAAAACAAAATCTTTTTTTAAATAAGCATTCATTATATCATTGAAATATTGGTTAATTTCTAAGAAGAAATCTTTAACGTTCTCACTAAGACGTAAATCCCTTAAGATTTTACCAATCTCCTCAACTTTTTCACAAAACATTCGATAATCCATTGCTTCGAGTGGTGTAAAATCTGTGTCTTCCGTTACATATATTCCTGTTCTAAGATAGGTTCTTATATGAGTAACTAATATGAAATAAAATTTACGCAGCTGTTCGAAATTATACTTCAAATCATCGATCATATTTTCTGTTAAATTCTCAAACATATCAGCTATTAAATATAATAACCGTTGAATTAATTTTTTTGTAGGAATTTTCTTATAACCAAAATTTTGAATCACCATTCTTTGTCGTTGGTCTTCAATTATTTCGGTATTGGGAAGGCCTTTAACTAACCATCTTATTTTACTTCTTATATCTTTATCAATTTCTTTATCTGAGATTACAACTATATTCGTTTGACCTGATAAACAATGTTTTACAATTTCTCTTGCAATATAAGGACTTGAGTGAAGTGTAAGTTCCTCTGTTAGATTTAATTCCTCTTGCTCAAGTTTCGGTGATAAAATTAAGGATCCATCACTGCGAACATCTATTGCTATTGGTGATTTACTATCTAAATTAAAGTTTTCGATCCATTTTTTAGGTAAACTCACAAAAAATGAGCCACTTATTTTTTGTAGTTTTCTAAAAATTCTTTCCATAATTAACTATTGTATTAACTTTTATTTAAGGTTGTTTAAACTTTTTTATCTTCCTTTAATTTTTTATACATAACATTAATTAATTCTTTAAATTATATAGTAATTAAAAAACAAAATATGATGGAGGAAAGAAAAATGATTACAAATAAGGAAGAAATAGAAGATATATTGAAAGAGGTTTTAAACGAAACCAATCATCATAAATCAAGAATTTCAATTTCTTCATATGGAAGTCAAGGAAAGAAATATTTATATTTATATGAAATTAAAAAAAATAATGGAGGGATATAAAAAATGACAACAGCAGAAGAAGAAATTATATTAACATTAAAAGAACTCCCTAAATATAAAACTATTGAAGAAGTAAAAGAAAAAAAAGAAACAGACAAAGTTGTTATAAAGAAAGAGACTGTTGATCCAATAGATAAAAAGCGAGAAATAAAAAGATGGAAACAAACGTTGGGGTATTATCTATTAAATCCACACAAATTCAAATTTGGAATTAGAGATTTTAAATAATTTTTTTCTCATTTTTTTTATTTTATTTATCGAATATTGCTTTTTTTTTTCAGATTCAATAAGATTAATCTAAAAAATCTTAAATCTTTTTAATAATATTAAAATTTAATTTGAAGTATTAATTCTGAAAGTGATCTTTTTATATGAGTAAAGGCTTCAAGCTTCTTCGGGTAGAATATCTTTTTTCTGTTCTTATACCTTGTTTATTATGTATTTATTTGAATGGATATGATTTAGTTTCTCATATTTGGATTTTAGCTGGTTTTGCATTTTATGCAATTACAGGAAACACTCTTAATGATGTTATTGATATGACAGATCCTAATGAAAAAGAAACCCTGCAAAGAGTGAAAGGATATAGCAGAAAAGAAATATCAGTTCTCTCCATCGCAAGTTTTTTACTAGGAACTATGTGTTTTATGAATGATATTTTAGCAAATCCTCTCTTAGGGATCTATTTAATAATAATTGTATTAATGGTAGTTTTTTATTGTTTATTCAAATCTCTTCTAATTATTAATCATATTATATTAGGCATTTCTCATATATTATTACCATATTTTATGATCAAGATTAATGAGGGAGATTTATTACCCCCTATGAATATCTTTCCAGATATGAACTTATTTGAGGCTCTTATATTAGCCGCTATAATAGCTGTAGCATTTACAGGACAAATGGTTCATGAAATGATTGATGGAGATTCATTGGCTAAATTAAAACCAAGAACATCTCAATTAGTAATTTTAACTTCATGCTCAATTTCTATAATTATAGCAGTAATTTCATTTATCGTTACAAATTTCTTAGTATTTCTACCGATTATGTTTTTCCCATTTGGAATTATATACGTCTTTAGAAAACCTAGAACTGATCTTTTAGGAAGAACATCATTAAAAGATATTGGAATTATTTTGGGAAATCTAATGTTTGCATATATGTTTATCTTGATTTATGCGTCTTAAAGAGAAATGAAACATTTTATTATAGTTGATATTATTGATAAAAAGTAAAAGAACTCCCTTATTTAGAAAAGATTTATGTGGATTATGTTTTCATTTATGTCCAGTATTAAAATTACCATTATAAAATAACATTCAGAGGTATTAAATAAATGTTTGTGCATATGTCAATCCATTATCCTAAACCAGAAAAAGAAAAATTCCTCATTGACTCAATGCATCGCTATGGAAAGGCAATGGAAGGATTAAAAGGTTATATTATGGCACATACAACCAAAGATGAAGATACAGGCCGTTTAGTCGGTCTTGCTATTTGGAAATCAAAAGAGGATTGGAGTGCCGCGAGAGAAAAAATGATAGAAGCTGTTAAAGATGATCCTTTTGAAGAATGGGAGGAAAAACCTCCGGATATTTATCACCTATCAAAAGTATAGAATGATAATGTATGAATTTTATCAATCCGAAATTTCAAAAAATAGCGAAATATCAAAAAAGAGTTAATGAAAATATTTTCCAATGCTTAACTTGTGAACGTCGATGCAAAATTTTAGAGGGAAATTCTGGATTTTGTCGGACGCGCATTAATTATAATGGAAAAATTTACAGTATCGTTTATGGCTTAATCCCAGCTTTGTCATTCAATCCAATTGAAAAGAAACCTTTATATCATTTTTATCCAGGAAGTACTGCAATAACAATTGGGACATATGGTTGTAATTTTGATTGTTTCTGGTGTCAAAATTATCACTTATCTAAAACAAATCCTTTTAAAAGTGACAAGATTTCCACATCTAAGATATTTCTTTCCCCTAAGAATCTTATAGAGATTGCATTAAAAAGAAAATGTAAAGGTACTTCAATATCTTTTAATGAACCCACGTTATTGTTTGAATATTCATTAGAAGTATTTAAATTAGCAAAACAGAATGGTTTATACAATACCTACGTTACAAATGGTTATATGACAGAGGAAGTTCTAAGAGATTTAGTAAATGCTGGCCTTGACGCAATGAACATAGATATAAAAGGAGATTCTGAAATGGTCCAGAAATATTGCGGTACTGATGTGGAGAAAGTATGGAGAAATGCAAAATTAGCAAAGGAATTAGGTGTCCATGTTGAAATAACAACTTTATTGATACAAGAATTAAATTCTAAAGATAAGATTGTCAGAAGACTTGCTAAAAGAATTTATAATGAATTGGGTGAATTAACACCATATCATATAAGTAGATTCTTTCCTCATTATAAATCGTCTGATTATGGACTTACTGAGCCAACACCTGTAAACCTTTTATATAACGCCTATAAAATTGCAAAGGATGTTGGATTGAAATATGTATATCTTGGGAATATGCCTACCACCGAATATGACAATACATATTGTCCAAAATGTTCTAAATTAGTTATAAAGAGAAGAATATTAGGGATCAAGGAGTTATATTTAGATTCTAATGGAAATTGTAAATATTGTGGTTTTCCAATCAGTATTATATAATATTTTTTCTAGACTTTTTTTTTACTAATTCAATTAAGATGTAGTTTTTATATAGCATTTTGAAACTATTTTTAGAAAAGCAAAAATGCAAAATTCATTTTTTAAGGTTTAAAAAATGGCGAAAAAACCAGCATCTAATAAATCAACAACATCAAAATCTGCTTCTAAAAAACCAGCACAAAAAGCTTCAACAACAAAACCTTCTCCAAAAAAACCTGCTGAAAAAAAAACACCAAAAAAACCATTGGACAACCTTACAATTTTGAAAAATTCCCCATATTTAAAACAACCTGTTCAATCTCAGACTTCTAAAAAACAACATACTTTAAAAGAATTGTTTGAAAGGAATTTACTCTCTCATAAAGAAGAAAATATGGAAATTGTGTTATCTGGTCAGTATCAAGAAGCTCTTGATTTAATTTTTGAAGCAGATGCATCAAACCTATATCCAATTTTAGTAGGACCACCGGGTATTGGTAAAACAACATTATGCCGATATTATGCCCAATCAAGAGCAGAAATTACAGGAAATGATTCATTTGAATGGATTACTTTTGATGAATCAACTAAACCGGCTCATTTAATAGGTTCTTTTAACCCAGCAACTACAATACAAAAAGGTTTTTCATTTGATGCATTTAATCCAGGTCCGCTAGTAAAAGCTATGTTAAATGGTGGGATATTCCTTGCGAATGAAGTGAATAGGGCAACAGAATATACTCAAAACTCACTATTAGAACCACTTGAGGAAAAAACACTTTCAATTCCTCATATTGGACGCATAAAATCTTCACGAGGATTTTTCTTTATTGGTGCAATGAATCCCTCAGAATTAGTAGGGACACACAGATTAGGAGAAGCACTAAAAGATAGATTCAATGTGTGGATTGAACTTGATTATCCAGATAAAAAGACAGAGATGAAAATAATTGAACACAATAATCCTTATTATAAAATTGATGAGAGTACACTTGAAAAAATTTATTTAATAATCAATCGAACACGTACACATCATCAAGTACAAACTCCAGCAAGTTTAAGGAGTGGTATCGCTTTAGCACGTCTTACTGGTGTTGAACAAAAAAAATCAAAAAGAGAACCCAATCATATTCTTCGAGAAATAGCGAGTAGTGTATTATTTGGAGCGATACAAACAAAGCCAGGCGTTAAAGTAAATGATGTAATTAAGAATATTATCTCCCAAGTAGTGGGTTCTATCTAATTTAAAATAAAAAATAAAAATTTAAGGTAAATAATTTGATATTCCCTGAAGATCCAATTTATTTTAGTCTTAAACTTATTACTGCGTTAAGGAAACATGAGAAATGTATGTATAAACCATCTGTAAGGCAAGCAATTGCTATATGTAAATTAATTTTAGCTCGATTTTTAAATAGGGGTATGTGCGAAGCCGAAGATTTTGTAGAAATTGCTGCCGTAACAAGCCCTTTAGAGAACCAAGATTTAGCCCGAAAAATTGCAAAAGAACTATTAACATATACAGAATCTTCTGAAGGAAAAACCTCAGGCGATGTAAGTAGTTCTGATATTTTTGGCAGTAGTAAGCCAAAAAACTTAATCGATGATCTTGGAATTGATTTTGACGAATTAGATGAAATTTATAATGATCTTGAATTTTTAAAAAATCACTTTGATGAAATTGAAGATTTAGATATAGATGACCTGATGGAATCTACCTCTGATAATTTTTTTGATAGGTTTAGAGATGAACTTGAAGAAGATCCCTACAAAACTGCTTTAGATGTAATTGATAGAAATGCAATTACAAATTTTGATAAGTTTCAAGATTTAGATTCATTATTAGATTACGCTAAAGACCTTTTAAGAAAAAAAATTGACCATTTAGAGCCAGAAGATATTGGTTTTGCCGAAAAACTTGACTTTTTAGAGGAAATTATTAAAAAATCTAATTTATCAAGAGAAAAAATCCTTTCTCGATATGCAAAAGACCAAAAACAAGGGAATAATACGGTCTCAAAGGCAAAAGAGCAAATTAAAAAGATAGACAATTTCGAGTTCAAGACTGCTTTAGAAGGAGCATTTCAAGATAATTTTTATGACGCTTTAAATATAGCTGAATTTGCGTTAAAAGGAAAACTTTTAGATAATAATAGTCAGAATATAATGAAAGACCTAGTTAAGCAAAATCTAAGTCAATCTAATCGGAACTTAAACGATTTATTCAATGCAACAAAAGTAATGGGCTCCAAAATAACTTTAGGAAAGGATGGACTAAAAAAAATCGTGGATAATAGTTTAGACCTACCTTTTAAAGATGCTTATCAAAGTGTTAAACAATATGATCAATATTTTGGGGGAAATTTAACTGAGAATTATTTAGAAAAGATCGATAAAGATTTTGATAACTTTGCTAAAAATTCGAATTTAGAAGATATGAGAAATCATTTAATCAGTAATCCTACTAAGATACCTTCATGGCGAAAATTATTATCTAATGTGATTGATAAAGAAGTTCAATCAATTAAAAATGATTTTAATAAAAATAATGTTCTTAATGCACAAATGAAGAATTTTGCTGATACATTAATAGCTAAACGGGGAAATTGTACAGATTTTGTTTGTAGAGCTCAATTAAATAATAAAATTCAAGATATAGTTAATCAAACTACAAGCTTAGCCGCTAGTAAAGATAATTTGAGAAATTATGTAAAAAACTTCAATGAAATGGGTTTTTTACCTCATATAGATTCAATTAAAAAAGCAGGAAAAAAATTAAATATGACGGAAGTGGAGATTCTTAGTTTAATTGAAGCAGATTTCAAATATTTTAAACAAATGGTAGAAGAAAAAAGCTCTAATTATCAAGGTTATAGGGATTATCTAAAACAATTGAGGCTTTCTCCTCAGCAAGTTAATCAGATTGTAAGGGCTGCTTTAGGAGATTCATCTCCCCAAACTACAAATTTAGAAGCTCTTAGTGCATTAAATGAAAAATACTTATCTCAAGTGTTAAATTTAGCTGAACAAATGGGAGATCAAACTCTTAATATGGCTTTTTCTACTTTGGGAGCAGGAAGTGGCTTAGATTTACTTGAACAATGGTTCTATTCAAGGCATAATATTTCTGCGAAAGTTAAGAGAAAGTTAAAAGAAATTATAAAACAAATCATGATAGATTTAGGTATTAGATCTGCAAATTCACTTATAGGATCCGCAAATTCAGGTCCAATTGTTAAGAATATCGTCATACCTTATACACCTGGAGATGATTTTGAATTAATAGATTTAGAAGAAACTGTAAGCAATCTTTTAGAAGGAGGAAAAACAGTTGAAACAATTACAAATGAAGATTTTTTAGTTTCCAAAACGACTCAAGGTCTCCGTTGTTTAGTTATGGAGTTAGATATCAGTGGGAGTATGACAGGTCAAAAACTTTCTCAAATGGCACTATGTGCTACTATGCTAGTTTATGCATTCAAACCTGAGGAATTTGCTCTTACTTTTTTTGAATCAAATACTCATCGATTAAAGGATTTGGATGAGGAAACCGAATTAGAAAAAATTGTTGATGAATTGTTAGATATTACTGCAAGAGGAGGAACATGTATAAATTCTGCTCTTAAATGGGCAAATCACCAATTCGAAAAGAAGGCGAGATCAAAACATAAATTAAATATTCTTTTCACAGATGCTGATGTGTTTGACTTTAGTAATAGTATCAGGGAATTAAAAAAAATGAGCGAAAAAGATGTAAAATTTGTTATGGTTGTTCCTAAATTTAATTTTTCTCCGGTTATGGCTAAAAAAATGGTAGAAGAAGCAAATGGGGTTCTCTTAACTTTAAATCAATGGAGAGATTTCCCTAAATTAATATCTGAAATTATTACTAATCAATAGTTATGTTTTATTTCAAATAAATTAGGTGTTTATATTAGATCTAAAGAATAATCTTAAAAATGCCGATTTTTTCAAAAGGTATGTTCATGGGGCGAGATTAAATAGGGGAAAGAACATCCCAAATAAGAATATAATTAATTTTAATGTCGAAAAAGTTCCACAGGTTAAAGTTATTGCTGATATTCAAGGTTCAGGTAATACTAGATATGTTGTTAACATTTTTCAAGAGGTTAATGGATTCAAAATTATCCATGATTGTCCGGATTTCAAAAAAGGAAATAAATTCTGTAAACACATCATAAAAATTTTGTTAATACTTGATACTGAAATATGCAAATCAATTTGTCAAAACTACTTAAAAATCGTTTTTTCATCAAACTTTGATTTAGTTAAAAAAAGCAAAACAGAAAGTTATATTATTAAAGCTGAGGATTTGATTCAGCAATCCAAATATTATGAAGCAATAAATTTTTTGAATCAAGCTTTCGAAGAATCTAGAAATTTTGATTACATACTGAAAATAGGAGAAATAGCTTTAAAATATAATTTGTATGATTTATTTTTGAAATATTCAGTGAAATACAAAGATTTAGTAAATAAATATTTAAATGATTATCCAGATGTAATAAGCTCGACAGTTTCTAGTTTAAAGGATTATAGTTTTTCTAAGAAAGTCGAAACTATAATTAATATTCAAACACTTATAATTAATTTTCCAAAAGATCCTTTAATTAGCACACTACAACAATCCAAAATTCATAAATTAAATAATCCAGTTCTTAAATATTTATTATTACATAACTTAGATTCTAAGATTTATATTGGTGATCATTTTAAAGATATTTCTAAAGATTCCAAAACAGATTTAAAAGCATTAATAGCAAAGAAAACCTTTGATATGGTTAATGAAGCAATTTTGAATATGGAATCAGAAGAAGTGATTGATTCTTTTATAAAGATAATGACAAATTGTAAATTCGATAATTGTGATGATGTATATTCCAAGGTTCAAGATTATAAGCACCAATTAAGGCAAGTGTATATAGAAGGATTAAAATCAAAACATGCTTTTCTAAGATCTCTAGTAATAGCAAATACTAATTCTGATAAATTGCGCCAAATGAAATTTAACAAAAAATATAACTATCCATCCTTGATTTGGGGCTCGGCTTACAAAAATGAATCGCCACTCCATTATTACATAATAGAAAAGTGTGGATTTGAAAGGCATCATTTAGAATATACTGAAATTAATAATTTTATAGAAAATTATCCCGTATTTAAAGAGATTTTTGGGGCAAACAATCCAGTTGGGTATGAGGTTAAAAACTTTTGGGGAAATTTCGAACCAAAGATTATAAACATTGTACAAGATGACCCTATTATTGAATTAGATTATGAAATTAATTTACAAGAATTAGAAAAATTTGTATTAATTGAATGGGATTTGGCGCAAAAACCAATATTAGGCAGTTATATTTGCCAATTTTCTGATGGGTACCTAATACCAGATAAAACTCACCCTTTAACTCATTATATACGACCATTTGACTTATTATTATGCGAGAAAAAACCTATCGCATTAAAAAGCAACAATATCAAGATAATGAAACCTCTAAGAAGAATTAGCATAAACACTGCTATCGAGTTGGTATGGTCAGGTATAGAATATATTGCATCTCATCTACCCCTAAAAATAGTTGATGACCTAAAAAATTATAGAATTGATGAGTTGGATGCCGTAGATAAAATATACGAGACATATAAAAACAGTTTTTTACCAAATAAAGACAGTAGTAAAAAACGCTTTCATGAATTTATTCAAAAGAAAATTGCAAAAGATCTTAATAAAACTTATTTACAAATAATTGATAAACCCGATCATAAGAATAAAGTTCTAAGAATGATTGGATTCGAAAGATATTCAAAAATTTTTAAAAAAAAGAACATTTTACAAGATTTCAAAATGGATGATTTGAAGAAAAATTCACTTCAAGAGTTAAAACTCGATTTAAAGAAATTTATTACAAAAAAACTAGCAGAATTAATAGAAAATAAAGAATTTGAATC
>JBHLMQ010000027.1:0-16671 GCA_048938005.1 Promethearchaeota archaeon
GCTAAATTTCCCATAAAAATTCCTTCAGGATTAAATATTTTTTTTAAATAGTCAGCTCTATCATTTTGATCTTCTGATATTTTCATCGAATGAGGTTTTAATATCTCTTTTTCCATTAAATCTTCAATAATAAAAAATACGTTTATTGTATGGTCTACTTTTTTGTTGGTTTTTTTATCTATTTCTGTACATATAATAGGACGACCCTGAATTACGTATTGTAATTCAGTTTCCAATTCAGCGGTAATATATTTAGTTATTTTTACATTTTTTAATTTTTGCCGTGTTAAGACATAATCCGAAATAGTTTGCTCATTTAATATTTGGATAATTATATAATAATTTTTTTCATCGCTCTCAGATTCGAGTTTAATAAACCCATGAAGATGGATATATTTTTCATAAAAAATTTCAATTGTACTCTCGAGAGAATTTATTCTAATTATCATTTTTATCTTTAATCCTTTCTCTTATTAACTAATACTATTATTCAATTTAAATAAATAAAAAATTGTATTAATACAGACTTACATTTGATATATGGTCTTTTGATTGTATTATTTGTCTTAATATATAAAGTTCAAAGACTTAACTAGTTTAGTAGTCTATAAAAGATCTATTGCTGATTTGAACAAATCTTTTTTATCAATTTTCCCTTTTTTTTTCTGGGGTTTGAATTGGACTGAGGATTTCCTATAAACCTTGGGATTTAATTCAGAAACAAATTGAGATGGTCTTACCATTTGTGGTCCTCGATATGTTTGTTTAATCGAGGGAGATATAAGATATAATTGATCTTTTGCTCTTGTTAGAGCAACATAAAATACTCTACGTTCCTCCTCGAAAGCATCTGAATCACCTATGCTTCTGCTTGAAGGAAATGAATCCGCACATAACATAGGGATGAATACCACTCGCCATTCAAGTCCTTTTGCTCTATGTATAGTAGATAATATTAATGGTTTTTCTTCTTCTGTTTGCTCACCTAAATGAACTGTTCTAGATTCTAAATTAGATAAATTTAAACTTAAATTTTCTAAAAATTTTAGAATAGTAGGAAAATTCTGAGCATACACACTCAATTGGTTTAAATCCTCAACCCGTTCTTGCCAATTATCAAATTTCGATTTTAAATGATCTTCAAGTACTATTATTAAATTTTTGATAACTTCTGAGGGATTGTCTTCGGGTTTAAAATCTATTAGGTTTTTTGTATATGATATTAAATTCTTTATAGCTCCCTTAGATATACGAGTTCCTTTTAATTTTTCAGCATAAAACATCTTGTTGATTAAAACATCGAGGGGATGGTCTACTTTGGAGATTGCCTCAAAAATTTTTGAACCTGATGAGGTTCCTATACCTTGAATGATTGAAAAAATTCTAGTCCAAGAAATTTCATCATGTGGATTCTCAATTATTCGTAAATGAGCTATCATATCTTTAATATGAGCTCTTTCGAAAAATGCAACTCCTGCCCGAACTTCATAGGGTATGTTTTTAGCTCTTAATTCAAGTTCTATTCTAAGTGAATGAGATCCCGCACGAATTAATATCGCCATTTCATTTAAATCATATCCATCTGAACGTAATTTTAAAATTTGGTTAGTAATAAATCTCGCTTGGTCCATATCATCTCCTAAATTAACCTGAAATGGCAAAATTCCTTTGGAGCGGGTGGAGCGCATATTTTTTTTAAATTGTTTTTCATTATGCTCTATTGAGTTATTTGCTAAATCTAAAATCTCAGGTACACTCCTATAATTATAAGTTATTGTATACTTCTTACAATTCTTATATTTATTTTCGAAATTCAGAATATTTTGAAAATTAGCCCCTCTAAATGCATATATACTTTGAGCATCATCTCCAACTGCCATAACATTATGTTCTGGATTCTGCTTTACAATTTTATAAATAATCTCATCTTGGATGTAGTTTGTATCTTGATATTCATCAACAAGAACATATTTTATATTCCTAGCGATTAATTGAGCTATTGATCTCGCGTCAAGTAATTGATCCCAATATATTAATAAATCATCAAAATCTACTAAATTATCTTTTGCTTTCTTAGTTTTATAAATATTGAAGACTTCTTCTAATTTCTTAATAACCGTCTCAGTATCAAATTGATTATATTTCCATAATATGACGTCTCGAATTGATTTATTGCAATTAAAAGAATACGATAAAATATCTTTTGCCATTCTAGAATTAGGAAAACGTTCTTCGATTTCTTTTATATTAGCCTTTTCAATTGAAAGTTTCATCAATGCTTTAGCATCCGTTTCATCCATTATAGTATAATTTGTTCTTAACCCCAATAGTTTTGCATATCTTCGAATAAAACGATTTGCTATTGAGTGAAATGTGCCAGCCCAGATTCCTTTGGGACGCTTTCCGAGAAGTGTTTCTACTCGTTTAATCATTTCATTTGCAGCTTTATTTGTAAAAGTGACTAACATAATTTGATTAGGTTTTATACCCAACAATAATAATTTCGCAACTGAATAAACAATAGTTCTGGTTTTTCCACTCCCTGCTCCCGCTATTACTAAAATTGGACCTTTAATACTATTTACGATTTCAAGTTGTTCTTCATTTAATTCTTCTTCAAAATTAATCTCATTATATTCTTCTATAACTTGAGGAGTTATTTCTTCTAAAGTTTCAGCATAATCCTCATCATAGAACTCAAAAATGTATTCTTCTTCAATATTTTCTTTCTTCTGATTCAAGATTTTTAAAATAATTTATTTAGTATTAAAATTCAATAATGCAGAATTAAAAAATAATTTAAGGGAGATTGTTTAATAAATTTTGAGATCTGCCAAAAATCTTATTAGTTCTTTTAAAAAGTCTTTTGATTTTTTTTATATGAGACCTACTAATACTTTAAAGGCTGCAGTTTCTTCATTTTCGTCTATAGATGTAATTGTAAATGTTAAATCATGTTTATCTCTTATCTTGGGGGCTGCTTGCGCCGAAATAAATTTCATTCTTGGATTTGTATTTGCTCCTTCCCAAATCCATACTTTATTATCATGCATATCAACAAAAAGCAGAATTTTATCTGAATCTAATAATTCAAATAAAGGAACATTTTCCTTAACTTCGATTTCTTCAAAATCTTCTAATTCTTCTTTGAATTGATATACAAATATCAAATTTTAATCGCTTGAATTTCTTTCTTATTATATATATTATTTTAACTTGGTAATTTATAAATTTTTAACATTTCAATAAAAGCATATTACAATATCTTACGTAATTAAAAATTCGAAAGAAATTTATTTTCAAATCTTAATAGAAATAATTGTATATAACAATTTGATAGACAATGTAAAGGAGAATAAAACCTTTTAATAATCATTTTGAAATATGTTTACTCAGTTAAGTAAAATGATTTTATTATAAAACAGAATTAGTTTTAAAATCAACATTTTCAAAATTTATAGACCAATAGCTTGATGATATTGCCTTATTTTCTTGCTGAATTTTTTTGTAATAATCCATAAAATCTTTACCGTAATAATAACAATTCTCAGCGTAATATGCAGGACAATCTAAACAATCAAAACCTTCACACATTTTTACTAACTTCTTATATTATTCATAGATCATTTTGGAATCTCCTTCTTCGCAATGTTGAAATGAGATGTCCCTTTGAGAGTAGTTGAATGCCAAATTGTGAGCTATACTCTCTAGAAAAATCAGTTATTATATTACAAATCATTATTCCACCTTCAATATTCGTATCGATACATGCTTTATGTAATTGTCGTAATTGTGTAATTGATATCTCTCTTTTCCAATCTCGGATGAAGACTCCATACGTATTAAGTTTATTTTTTACCATAGCATCAAAAGTCCAGACCTTTCCAGATACACCTTTCAACCTTGAAGGACCAATTCTAAACTCATACTTCTCGGAAAATACATTTTTAGCTAAATCAATTAAGCTTTTATCTCCTAATGACATAAATACACACTATAAATGTATTATATAAATATTATTTGAAGAATTATCTGAATATTATATAAGCTGATGTATTACGTCTGTATTATGCATTTATCTGTTTAATTAAATTAAGTGATAGATAACAAGATAAAAAAGATATCAACGTAGTTTTAACCTAGAGAATCTTAATTTTTACTAAAACTAGTTAATTTAAGAAAAGAATATTCTCCCTCACTATCAGGATTTTTTTGTACATACTTCAACAAAATTTGTTGTAAAAACTCTAATAATCCTTCATATACTTTTTCACACACAGAAGTACATTTTAGGAAATCAATGTCACAATTCTTATTATATTCTGAACAAAATTTTTTCATCTGTAAGGATACTCCTTGAGCAGGTAGAGGCATAACATAATCCCAAGTATCCTTAAAACCTGCAAGTTGACTTGGAGGAATTTCTTTGAGTAAATTTCTTAAATTATTTTCGGAGGAACTTTTATTTAACCGATTCTTAATATTTTTTATTTCCTTCTTGGCTTCAAGTTGGCAGAGAAAAATGTAATATTTCAATAATTTTTCAGCTTCTTTTGTCTTTTCGGAATCAACTATTTTCCAACCATTGGCCCTTTTACAACTTATTTCTTTACATTCCGGATTAGAAAAATTCGTAGGATAAATCCAACACTGTGGAGGTTTTATACCTGAATTATGAACTGAACAACCATTCATTTCTTTCTTATATAGAAAACATTTTGCTTTTTCCTCATCAAATCTCAATTTAAAACTAAAAGTATCGCTTCTAATGAAATCTTCTTTAGTTGCATATCCTTTTTCAATATACTTTTTAGCTAAAATTTTAGGAACATCGATTTTTATTGAACAACAATCTGCATTACAAACAACTAAGCAATTTGGACCATCTATTGCCGATCTCATTAAAAAATTATACTTTATAACAACTTCCCAAAATTTATCGTCAACCACAGTAAGTTTAATCAGCGTAATTATAATATATAATTTTCAAGATTTATTATCATTTAAAATTCATATATAAAATATCTTTCTATGTAAATAATTTTAAATTAGAATAATATTATTATTTAGTAAATTTTGAGAACGAATTTCGAATAAAATTATTTCTAAATCTAAATAATATGAATCCGAGAAGAGTATCGAATGTCGCAAAATCTTATAGTTATAGATATTACTGATGAGGAGCACATAATTCTTGATGGTACACAAAATATGAAAAAAATTACTGGAAATGGAAAGCTTATCATAAAAAATCCGTCACAAACAAGTAGATTATGGAATTTAATATGTAATGTTAAAGAAAATGTGAATACATCTCTTGAATCTAAAGAAATAAATGTAGGGGTTCTAAATCCTACTCAAGAATTTCTTAAAAAATATGAAATAAGAGAACTTAAAGATTCCTCCTTGAAAATTCAGGAAATATTTGATACGGATATATCCAATCCTGGTAAAGTAAATAATACCTTTCTCTATAAAACAGATAATAAATGCAGCTTAAAGCTCATACTTAAAAATCCTTTGAACTTACCTATCTTCGATATAAAAGTTAAGAGGGATATACCGGTATTTATTCAAGAAATTGAAATGCGAAATCCTACTATTGGTAATGCATTCTTAAAAGAAGAAGGAGGAAAAAGAGTACTTTCTTGGGAGTTGATATCTCTAGATGCTGATAATAGAGCTGAGCTTGAGATTTTCTTTACAGTGAATATAAAAGAATTATCTCCCCAAGAACTTGGAGTTTTGAGGGTTATTTATTCAATTAATAACTATAAATTAACAATGATGAACCCTGAAATTAGAGGGTCGACTGATTCGATGAGTGGAATTGAAAGAGATGAGAGCTCTGAACCTGGCATGTGGGAATGTAATGTCGAATTCATTAATGAATCCGAATTCCAAGTTAGGTTAGAAGACGCAAAGGTTACTCAAAAAATTTTAACTGGGAGTGAAGTTGTAGTCTCTCAGACTCCAAATAGAGTTTTAAATCCTGATGAATCTTGGGCTTTTAATTTTCAGGTTGAAGCTAAGGATATACCTGAATTAAGCTCTGAAATTGGATTTACTCCAATGTTTGTAGTAATTCCTAGAGTTTTTGGTGAAATTATAAAAGAATCAACTTTTTACAATGTATTGAATGCAACTATCCGTAAAGAAATAAATCCACCCGAAGTTGATACATATGTTAATACTGATATATCAATTGTCAATACCATTATCAATAAAGGTTCTTCAGTAATTGAGAAATTTTTTCTATTGGATGAGATTCCATCTGATTTTGTTCCACCCTTAGTTGAGGATATAAAAATAACTATAGGAGTATTAGATATAAGTTCAAGAGAGGAATTTATCAAAAGAATATTAATAGATCCAAGCGATCAAGATTTTTCTGAAAAACATCAAATTTATGTTGAATTATATAATCTTTCGACTGTATTTCTGCCCGGGAAAGAGATGATAGTTTCATATCCTCTTTTAGCAAGAAATCCACGACCACCAACTGAAACAAAATATATAACACCTGTAAAAATAGAAATTAATAGTCCAGTAGAAGGTAAATTTTTTATTAAAACACCAGATGAAGAACCAGAATTAAAGGTTAGATATGTAAAACGTAAATTAAAAACACTCAAAAGCATCAAACCAGGTTTTTCTGAAGGAGAATTTAGTATCGCTGTCAGAGTACAAAACAAAGGAGATGTTGAATTGGAAAATGTTCTTGTTAAAGATGTGATTCCCTCTAGTTTTAGTGTAACAGAATTCACACCTCCAGCTGGTACCACACATAAAGTAATACGAGTAGGAGATCAATCTGAATTACATGTAAGAGTTGCTGAGATAAAAGGGGATTCTTCCGTGAGCATTAATTATAATTGCTCTGGTTCAGGTGATTATCCTCGTTTTGAACCTGTTATTATTGTTGAAGGAAGGGGTGCTGGAGAGCTATCAAGTTTTTCAAATGCACCTCTAAGAGGTACAGAAACTCCAAAGGCTCACGTAAGAGATTCACAAGCAGGAAAAATACATGATATATTTATTGAAATATATAAATCCGTTGATCAAGCCCCAACTGGTGAAGTTTTGGGGGATTTATTAGAAAAAAGAAGAGATGAATTACCCCCAGGACCAATTCTTCATCAAATCTTATCTTATGCTAAGGAAATGAAAGCACTTGGAGATAAAATAATCGTTGGGTCATTACGAGACGAAGTAATGAATAAATTAAAAGAATTTAAAAGTAAATATGATTAAATTTTTTGATATTATCATATGAACTATCTTATTCTATACATTTTTTTAAAGAACTCGTATATTTTCATAATATAAAAAAAAATCAAAAATAGATTTATAAATATATATTGAGTTTATCAACATCTTTTTGAATTCTTAAAATGCGCTTTTCTTGACCCTCTTCATCGAATCCTTGTATATCTTCTTCTAAATTTAACTGCTCTTCTTCATACGCTTTTTCAATTTCCATTCCGTATCTCATGGCAAAAGCCACTAATTCTGGAATTAGAGAGATCATGGCTCTGAAACTAAAAATTCCAGATAACACTGAAAGTCTATGTATCATTTCACCAAAAGGATCCATTTCCATTTCTGGTTTTCTCATTATTTCCAATATTCTTTTGAATAAAACTTCGTAGAATAACTCCTGTTCTTCTTTACTTAATTTTTCTTCTTCCTCTTCCATTATTAATACCTTGAGTTTTATATAATATTATTAAATTAAGAAATAAATTTAATTGATTTTAATTAGAATTATCTTATAGAAATGTTTTAAAAAATTAGTATTCATGAATGCTCGTGAGCGATATCTTGCTGTTTTTGATGATAAAGCACGAAAAAATCTAGATAAAATTCCTACTCATGTTCAATACATAAGAGAGGAATTTATTTCAAAATATAAAAATGAGATTACAAAAAATTATGATGGAAAAAAATTTAATAATGAATATTTTGATATACCTCTCGCATTAGGATTTGAATCAATTTTTGCACCATTTCCTCCGAGTTTTAAAATCAAATCACTTAGACTTCGTGATGAAAATGGAAGATTAGTTATAATTAAGGAAACTGGTCAGGCAATGAAACAAAAATCAACCTATTATGAAGGAGGTTTTATACATTCTAACGTAATCTTAAATGAGTTATGGACAAATTTAAAAGAAGTTGATAACAGCAAAAATATTCTAAAAGTAATTACGCAATATGAAAAACTGGCTCCATTTATTTTTCCAGTATTAATAGTAGAGGGTTTATTTGATAGAGTTTGGAGAAGTATGGGGATGTCTTTATTTAGCCGTAATTTCCATAAAAAGACAAAACTATATCAAAAATTAATAAAGTTCTATGCCGAATTAACTGAACTAAATATTGAGGGACTAATTAGCGCAACGGGAAATAGAGGGAAAGTAATTACATTATTAGATGATGTAGCATTTAAAGGACGCCTGATGATATCAAAAGAACGCTGGAACCAAGATTTTCTACCTTATTATAAAGAGATTCTTTCGATAATTTCAGATGCGAAATTAATTCCTCAAATTCATACTGACGGTGACCCCACAGAGTTAATTCCTTCTTTTCAGAAAGCAGGTTTTCGGGGATTACAAGGTTGGGAGGGAGGAGCGGATCCTCAGTTTATTAATGATAATTTCCCTGATTTTATAGTAATTGGTTTTGGTGATGTTAGTCATATTTTACCATATGGTAATAAAAATAAGGTTGAAGAGCATGTGAAACACTTGATGGATATCTTTAAAGAAAATAAACATTTTATAATAGGACCAAGTACCGTGATTTTTAAAGAAATACCACTACAGAATGTTATAGCCTTTATTAATGCTGCTAGAAAATATGGAAAATACTGATTTTCTAACATCAGAAATTATTAAATGAACATAATATTAATTAGATTAAATTTAATTGTATTATAACGAAAATGATCCTGTTAATTACTATAATTTTAGTACTTATTTTTATTTTAAACCTTATAACATATTGGATATTATTTTTAAAAGTAAAAGATAAGCAAAATAAATTGGTTAAGTTTTTTCTTAAAATTTTTCCAGTACTATGGACAATCTCTCTGATTCCAATACCAATTTTAAATTCAAGCTTTTTAAATATATATTTTCCCCAAAATAATAGCTATTTTCATGAATATTGGATATATTTTGCCTTGCTTGGTATATTTTTTGTTATAGTAGGAATAATTTTTGCCAATAAGGCAAATAAAGTGTATAAAGTTAAAGCATTAGATGAGTCTAGTTCCAAACTAATTACTACTGGAATCTTTAGAATTATAAGGCATCCAATATATTCAGCTTGGGGGATTATATTTCTTGGAGCTGCGATAATCTCAGATTCCTTCGTTTCTTTGATCATATGTTCATTGATTTTACTCATCTTAGAAGTTAATGCGATAATCGAAGAAAATTTAATCCTTATTCCAAAATATAGTAAAACTTATGAACAATATAAAGAAAAAACGCCATATAGAATTATACCAACACCTTTAAATTTTTTATTAATAGTCATTGCGTTTATAATAGTCTATGTTGGTTTTTTGAATATCATTTAGAATATTAGAAATTCCTTATATCTTCTTATAATTATATTAGCTCTCAGAAATAAGGAATAATATTTTATAAACTATAAAATAAAATACATAAGTCTCTCTATTATTAAATTAGGACTACAAAATAATTCCTTACAATTAGGATCAAAAATTTGAGGTATAATAAAACATGAAAGAAAAAATAGCAATTCTTGCTACAGATGGATATGAAGATCTTGAACTTCATTATCCACGTATTAGATTAAATGAAGCAGGGTATAAAACTGAATTGATTAGTTTACATAGGAGAGAAATCAAAGGAAAGCATGGATACCCTATTAAACCCGATAAATTAATAAGGGAAGCAGATTCTGATGATTATGATGGTGTGATTATTCCTGGAGGTACAAAAAATCCTGATTATCTAAGAAGAGATAAGGATGTGCTAGACTTTGTAGCAAAAATTAATGATCAAGGAAAATTAGTGGCTGCTATTTGTCATGCAGGTTGGGTTTTAATATCGGCAAAAATTATAAAGGGACGTAAGGCGACAAGTTATTTTGCGATAAAGGATGACATGATAAATGCTGGTGCAGTATTTGAAGATTCTCCTGTAGTAATAGATCAAAATTTAATTACATCACGAATGCCAGCTGACTTACCTGAATTTATGAAAGCTGTACTGGAATTTCTTGAAAAATAGAAAAAGATTTGACTTATTTAATATAGGGATTTAACCCTTCTTACATCATCTTTAAGAATTTCAAGAAAGCTGGTTATTTGTTCCATTTGTTTATTGATTATTTCAATTTTTTTATCAATAATCTCTGAATCCGATAAATCTTTTTTCTCTAATTCTTTTCTTACAATATTATAAGATCTAATCTGATTCAATATATTTTGCATTTTCTTTATCTTAATTTCGTATAGTTTCTTATATTTCTTTAGATCTTCGAGTTTTGTTTCGATACTTTCGACATAATTAAAACATTTATCAATATTTTCTTCTTTCTTTAAATTTTTAATAATCATTTCAATGCTCATTAAATACGCTAGTACTAACTCTTGCTGTTTTTTATCTATGGCTTCAAATTTAATGCGTGCTTCTGAACTTATATCGTCGAGTATATCTGATGTGTATTTTATGTTAACTTTATGTGATGCTTTGCTTGACATTATATCTACATTATTAATATCATCTTTTGTCCCAAACTTATCAAGATCAGTTATTAATTCTAACTCATCCAACTCTACTTTGGTAATTAACGGTGAGAATTTTACCTGTAATTTCTTATGTCCGAAATATTCGTCGTTTTGTCTTAATATTTGAGTATACATTTGCATAAATTCTTGTCCAATAGGTGCAAATAAGACTCCCCCGTTATTATCGAGTTGTTTTAATAGAGGATGAATTTTTGATTGCTCAATTGCTCCAGTTACCAAAATTTTTTGCCAAGGACTTAATTCTGGCATTCCATTAAGCGGATTTTTAACAATTATTGAAATATTTGAATCTAACTTTAATCTCTTTAGATTATCAGAAGTAATTTTAGCGATTTCTGAGTTAGCTTCAAGAATTATTATTTCTCCCTTTGGTGCTAATTTATGCGCTAAAGCGGCTATATATCCACTTTTAGCTCCCAAAATTAATAAGTCATCATTCTCAGTTAAAGAAAGCCCCTGAAGCATTATCGTTATCATATGAGGGGCAGATATAGTCCTATAATTGTGAGGATTTTGTTCATCATAATAAAAAAGATTTGGTACATCCTCATAAAGTTTAACTAAATTAATGAATTTTTCTGGAATAAACTTTTCTAAAGGTACATCCATAAAAGCTTGTATTAATCGCTTGTCTTTCAAGATTTCATTTAAAATTAATGAATCTAATAAGCGTTTTTTCTTTAACTTCAATCTTTCCTTTATTTTTTCGTTTCTGTCCAAAGGTTATCTCAACTTTTTATATTAAAAAAATAATATTGTTATACTTTATTATACTTTTTTATAATATTTGCTAACTGTTTCAATTGTATACTATTACTATGATGGTTCTTGATATTGAAAATTTAAAAGAAGCTAAAGTAACTTTAACTTTAATTTTTATCAATATCTTGAGTTTTTTCTTATTTGCTTTTGCTTTTCCTGAGGATATAATAATGTTTTTTGTACAAATTAATAGAAATATTATCAATGAATATGAAATTTGGAGACTCATTACCCCTGTTTTTATTCATGCTGATCCGATGCATCTCTTTTCAAATATGATTGCTCTGCTAATCTTCGGAGCTACAGTAGAAAATAATGATTATATATCTAAGATACAGTTTTTAATTATCTATCTTATATCAGGTTTAATTGGTAATATCTTTTCATTATTACTTTTTCCTTTAGATACAATTAGTTTAGGTGCTTCAGGAGCAATTTTCGGTTTAATAGGAGTTGCTTTTATAATGGTTGCAACAGATTTCCCTCCACTCTTACTTTTTGCTTTATTTTACATCGGATTTTTTATTATTACTTCATTTACTCCCGATATTAATTATTGGGCTCATTTATTTGGTTTATTAGGAGGAATTCTTTTCGGGTACTTATTTTATATACGCAAAAGAAAAATTAGAATCGGTTATTAATTATTTTTTGAATTATAAAGACTAATATTATTTCTTCTTCCTATTTTTTATTGCTAATTCCATGGAAAAATCTTTTGGACAAGTATCATTTATTAGGCAAATATCGCATTTAGGTCGAATAGGTAAACATATTTGTTGTCCAAATCTTACAAATAATCGGTTCAATTTTAACCAAAGTTCTTTTGGAATTGTATTTTTTAACTCTTTTTCTGTTTTAATAGGATTTTTAGTTTTTACCCAACCTAATCTATTCGAAATTCTATGTACATGGGTATCCACTGGGATTGCCGGTACTTTAAAAGCATAAACTAACACACAATTAGCAGTTTTACTCCCTACACCAGGTAAGCTAATCAATTCTTCATAATTATCGGGAACCTTACTTTGGTATTTTTCAATTAACATTTTTGAGACATCCTTTATTCGAGCAGCTTTAACCTTATAAAACCCTGAAGATTTTACAAGCTGCTCAATTTCTTCAATATTGGCTTCAGCAATAGTTCTTGGAGTATTATATTTAGCAAATAGTTTCTCAGTGGCAATTCTAGTATTTGCATCTCTCGTCCGGGCGGATAATATTGTTGATATTAAAATTTTAAATGGATCCTGTTTTTTTCTAGCTAATTCATCTAAATGAGCTTCTCCTTCTAATTGTATTTCAATCTTATCTAAAATCTCTTTATAACTCATCATTCCTCATTTTTTTTCTAAAACATAAAGTTTTCTTTTTATTATTTGCCCTTTCTTAGCATCTATCATGGTTTTTACATACTGTTTGCGAAATCTAAGTTTTGGATTAGATTTAATATTTATCCTGTTGAGATCTAATATTGGTATCAGTTTAAAATTATTTTTATTAGCGATTTCTTCAATATTTGGTTGAATATCATCTCCGTCTACAGTACTAATAATTGGAGAAATAAAACACATTCTACAATTAGGTTTTAGGATTTTATATGCTTCCCTAAAAAATTCATCGTATAAGGGGATTAATTCTGTTTCAATTAATTCTTTAGCTTGAGTATAATAAGGTTTTTCAGTGTAAAATGGTCCTAATTCGGGTTCAGTGCAGATACCATCAAAAAAATAAGGATCAAAAAAATTTGATAACTTTTTCGCATCATGGTTTGAAAATCTTTTGTTAATAAATGGAGGTATTTCTTCTTCCAATAAATCTAATAACCAATGAATATTACGTATTGTATTTTTAACTTTCTGATTATTATTATCTGACCCATAAATCTCAAAATCCTGCAATAAAGCAAATAATACGATTGTTCCATTTCCGACAAAGGGATCAAGGATTATCTTATTTTCTCTATGTTCAAACAAGTTCAGAAAATTCAACATCATTAGTGTTAGTTTTGGAGAAATAGCACTTTTAAATTCCTTATAAGGTCTTTCTTCATCAATCTTCTTTTTAAAATTAGGATCATCTGTAGTAAATGTTCTAGAAATGTACACACCTTCCTCTGTAAAGCCAAAAATTATTTCTGCTCTATTTTCTTTGAGAAGTTCATATTTAATCAAATGATGTGGAAATATTGGATTCAGATTACCTGATTTTATGTTTTTTTCAGGATATTGATAATATAATGTTTTTATTGCTCCTTTTTGTTTAATTATTTCCATTATTTCTTTATTTAGAAACGGTAAAAAATGTTTAATCAAAATTTCCGAATAATATTTTTCATCATAAAGATTGGGATAAATTGAAACGGCAAAAAACATACTCTCGTAAACTTTCGGAAAGATCCCCTTCCTTCCTATAATTAAATTATCAATAATATTAATGATCTTATTCCTAGTTCTTTCTACAAATTTAAATTTATCTATTTGAGCTGGAAAGGCATCTTGGATGGTATTAATATCAATAAAATCATAAATTTTCGCAATTTTTTGGCATCCCCCTAAAATAAATTGAATCTCCATGAGTTTATTAATATACTGTCTATCTTGATGTAATTCCTCAAATTCAACTATTGCTATATTAGCAGAATAATCTATGATTTTTCCTTTGTTTTGAGAATAGTTTAGGTAATTATCTAATTCTGCAATTGAGAGTTGCCAGTTTGATCCTAAAACGAATAAAAATCTTTCCATATTTAGATGAAATCTATACCTAAGAAATAGAATAATAGATCCAATTTCTATTTTGGGATTAATTCTTATCCTTCTTTTCCAGCCATTCTTTAAAAGCTATTGTAGCTTTACCCCTCCAAATCGCCTTTTTGGGGAATTCCTTCTCAAATTCAATAACATCCTCTTCAGAATATTCTAATTTTGTCGCATCCCCAACTTTCTCAACTTCCCCTAAATCTATAGAAATTTCATACTTTTCACCAGTGATATCTCCTAAAGCATCCATAATTTCTTCAAGATCTTCTTTTTTTCTGACAAGAACCGGAACTTTTTCTATTATTTCATCCTCACTAATTTCTTTTTTTTCCTCTTCTTTAATAGCTTTTTCATAGGCTTTCCTTTTCTCTAATCTTTCAAGTCTTAATTTTTTTATCTCCTTAATAATTTCTTTATAATTATCTTTAAAATATTTTAAACTTACATTAATAAGATCTGAAACATTATCCCATTTTTCCTGCTTAACAACATTTTCTGCCCAATAGTATAAATCCAGATTTAATTCAATTGTTACGGGTTTTCCTTCCGTATCTAAACTCCCCATTAAAAAACTTAAAATATTGGCTATTAGAATATCGTTATCAAAAGCAGAGAATCCATACTCGCGTGTAAGTGATGAAAATATACTAAGATTTCCAAAACCCACAACCTTACCTTTATAATATTCTACAACCACCATTAATGGAATTTTAGGGCAGTCTTCTTCAATCCAATTTTCTCCATCATACCGTTTACGCCACCCATTTAATCCAGATTGTAATATCCATTCCAATTTTACATTCTTTTCATCTTCAATAAAATCCAAAATTTGTATAGAACAAGAGCTTGAAAAAACAATTCTTTTTATTTGTTCAGTAATTACATGGGGTTTAAATCTAGTAATAATGGGCCTCTTCTGAAGATTAACATAATTCACTGAATCATATATCTCGTCTGATACAAATTCAAAACCGAATTTTCGTGTTAATTCATTTAGATTAGTTTTATTTGCTAAATCTCCTCCAGTAGAACTGGTAATTAAGAGACTCCCTCCATTTCTTACATAACTTTCGAGAGTTTTGATTTCACTTTCCTTTAAGCTAATATTTTTCGGTGTTGAGAGAATTATTGTATTATATTTTTTCAAATCACCTAAAGAGGTAAAACCAGTTTCAATTTTGCCCAATTTATATCCCGATGTAAATAAGAATTGTGTAAATTCAGCAAAACTCGATGATTCAATCGTTAAAATATTATTATGACTATAATCTAGGCCAATTGCTGCTTTTCCATTCAATTTTATTCATGCCTGTTAATATTAAATTCGAATAAAAATAAGTTCTCTCTTCCTACTTCTATATATGATATATTTCTTCTATTCTATAAATAAAATTATCTACATTTTTAAAACAAATATATCTAAAACTACATGAAATAAATTCGGACCATAGCTTTTAACAAATCTATGCGATTTTAACTCACATTTATAGCTTTCTTTCTGAGCGATTTCCTTAAATTCTTCAAATAGGGCTATATAATTATCCTTCTCTACCACTCCTTCATAATGAAACATTGTTCCTTTATTATTTACTAAAGTTAATGCCTCCTTAATGTACTCTTTTGGTGCCGGGAAAACCCCCATGATTATTCTGTTGGCTCTAATTCCAGATTTACTAAGTTTTAAAACTTCAACTTTGCAATTTCCTTTGATTGGTATAATACTATTCTCTAAATGATTTATCCTAATGTTTTCCACTAAAAATTTATATGATACAGGGTTAAACTCAATGCTATATATTTTGTCTACTGAAGAATGTTTTGCAATGGGTAATGAAAAATATCCAATCCCTGCAAACATGTCCACAATGACTTCTCCACTTTGAACAAGCGTAGCGAGATGTTTTCTTTCATTAACATTTCCCTTACTAAACATGATTTTCGTTATATCAAATCTATAAATTATATCATGCTCTTTATGTTCAACAATAGGATTATTTTCTCCCGCAATAAATTCGATTTTTTCTGGTTCTCTAAAAGTTCCTACTATTCTACCTCTATTAACATAAACAGATTTGATTCTAGGGAATAATTCCAAACAGGCTTCTCCAATTAATTTTCCTTTTTCAAAAAGTTTTGGATTGAGCTTTAAAATTATTACTTTCCCTAAAGTTTGAAATCCTCTCGGAAGTATTGAAAGCTCTTCTTCTGTCAATTCTCCTTGTAGTTCTTCTTTTAATTTATCTTTAAAACCCATTAATCTTCAAAAGTGTAAATTATTTTAAATAAGAACTTATAGTGATTCAAGTTAAATTATTATATAATAATAAATCAATCATATTATAATATAGGAAAATT
>JBHLMQ010000027.1:16771-41775 GCA_048938005.1 Promethearchaeota archaeon
TTAAATAAGAACTTATAGTGATTCAAGTTAAATTATTATATAATAATAAATCAATCATATTATAATATAGGAAAATTCAAAACAAATTTCGAAGAAGCCTTTATTAATAATACTATTATTCCTAAGAATAGAAAAAAAGACAGTAAACTAAATGCAGGAATGATATTTGGTATTCCTATTTTCCAACGGTCTAATCCTGCTGAGAGTAGGGACTGTTAGGTGAATTCAACATTCATTTAATATAGAACTAATCAGTATCAATTTATCATCTATTAATTGGATATTTTCATCATCATTTCCGAATTTTTTATGAAAAAACCAATAATAAGGTTCTTTTGAAAGTGTCTCATCATCAGGGACGGGGCCTTCCCAATCCGCACCTGAATCATAATACTTTATCTCAGAAACTAAAATGTAGTAATCATCTATATAATCTTTGACATCTACGTCATAAAAACTCTTCCAAGTTTCAACGTTATAATTTTCGAGTGAAAACATTATTGCCTCATCATGATTGATACCAAGCTTCTCAAATAACATACCTAAATGTTTTCTTATAGATCTTTTTAAATCCAATTCATCATTAATTACATCATCGATTAATTCTTTCTTTAGCGCCAAAATAACTGTTGAAGAAGTCTCTACTGGCATAATTATATATTTTTATTTTTGGTTTTTGTCTTAATTTATAGTGATTATAAATATATATAAATTTTTTTGCACTAGTGTCATGCCCAACTCTAAAAAATATAGGTAGTTCTAAAACTTAGATAAGAATCAAGTTAAATTATAATATAATATTATATCAATAATATTATAATAATTGAAAATTAATCTTCATTTTAGAAAAAATGTTATAAGTAGAAGTGATTTGAATATGCCGAGTTTAAGCGATCCAGAATTTTTAGTAGATGAAAATAAAGTATGGTTTATACCTCCTAAAGAGGGAGGTTATTGGCCTGAAGGAGTTCCAAAACAAGCAAAAGATGTTGAGGGTATGGCAATCTTATCTACTTGGAAAAGTTGGTTAAAAGCTGTAGATGATTATGGAATTTTAGATTATGACATTTGCATCTTTGTATACGGTTCATATATAGAACGTGTAAAATTGCGAACTTTATTTGATTATGCAAAAAAGTTTGGAACATTTCTTTATAACAAGTTAGGAATTAGAAAAGGCGATGTGGTTGCAATTGATTTACCAAATTCCATTAATTTTGTTGTTGCATTTATGGGTTGTCAATATATAGGCGCTATTGTACAAGGGATCAACCCTACATACAGACCTATGGAACTTCTTCACTGCTTAACAATGACTAAACCAAAAGTTTTTGTTATGATGGATATGTTATATATTGCAGGGCCTAAAGATATCCTCCCCCAAACAAGTGTAAAGTATGTAATACCTACAAATTTTGTCGACTTTTTTACTGCTGATGAACAAACAATAGAACAATTAGGAGTTCCAAATGCAAAGGATAAGATACCTGATGAAACAGAGGATTATAAAGTCTTTTGGATGAAAGAAATAATTGATAATACGGAACCAGAAGAATTTGAAGTCGATATTGAACCTTGGACTGATCCTGCTGTTTATTTAATGACAGGAGGAACTACTGGACTACCAAAAGTAGCTATGCTTAGCCATGCTAACTTAGTTATTGATTTAAACATGGTTAAACCCTATGTAAATTTAAAGCCAGGAATGGTAACTATAGGAAGTATTCCGTTTTTCCATAGTTTTGGAATGACTTGTGTAATGATGGGCGCACTTAGTTTAGGAATGCAGATGCTTCTCTTTCCAAAACCACCCACCGATGATGTTCTCTGCGAAGCTATCAATAAAATTGATACACCTCAAGGAATATTATATCTTGGAGTGGAAATGTTATTTAAGAGATTAACTGACTTTGTACATAGTCTTGGAGTAGAAGAATTTAAAAAGAAATATGATTTTTGGAAGAAATTAACTTATGCAAATTCAGCAGCAGGACCACTACATGATTACGTTCGCATACCGTTCGAAGAAATTTTTTGCCCAATCAGAGAAGGATATGGTTTGACAGAAACTTCGCCTATTCATAGTGTAGCTCCCTACTGGGGTCCATTTAAAACTGGAAAATTAGGATTACCTATTCCTGGAGCTGACTGGGCTATATTTGACTCAGAAAATTTTGAAGCAGGACCTATATGCGATGGGACAAAAGAAAGAGGAAATTTTGGAGTTGAACATACAGGTGAAATTTGCATTGCTGGTCCACATGTAATGTTAGGTTATTTAGGAGTTCAAAAAGAACAAGAAGACAACTTAAAATATTGGGGAGGAAAACGGTGGTTACTAACCGGAGATATTGGATTTATGGATGAGCATGGTTTTGTAGAAATCCGAGACCGAAAAAAGTCATTAATAAAAGTCTCGGGTCATTCTGTATTTCCAAAAGAAGTTGAACAACTTATGGGCAATCACGAAATGGTTGATGAAGTAGCTGTAGCTGGGCTTCCAGACGAAATGACTGGAGAAGCCGTGAAAGCATGGGTTATACTTAAAAAGGGCTTTAAAGCTGATAGAGACATTACAAGTGACCAATTAAAAGAATGGTGCCTAAACAATATGGCTAAATGGAAATCACCCAAATATATTGAATTTGCGCGAAAACTACCAGTTAGTATGACGGGTAAAGTTCAGAGACGTGAACTTCAAGAAAAAGATCTGGCTAAACTCAAAGATGGAAAACCAATAAAAGGATAAATAAATTTTATTTTTTTTTCTTATTTTTTATTTTTTTTATTTTAAGCATTTAAACGCTTATACGTCTTTCTCATAATTTTATAGATATTTAGATATTCTTCAAAGAGTCTATCATAAGTTTCTCTATTTGCTGGATTGGGTGTGAAAACGTTTGAAATCTCGCAGCACCTATGAATTTCATCCCATTTAAGGTATCCCAGTCCTACCGAAGCTATAAATGCAGCACCCCGAGCATTTGCCTGAATAGGATCTTTTACTTGTTTCACTGTTCTATTAAGAACATCGGCAAAAATCTGACACCATATATTGCTCTGAGCTCCGCCTCCAATCATATTTACTTCCGGAACAACAACCTGATTTTTCATCCTCTCACCTCGTTCTTTTTTAACAAACTTCTTTATTAGATTCTCAACGCATGTAAAAACCCATTTAACATTATACGCTACACCTTCAAATATTGACCTTATTAAATGTTCTCGTGACATTTCTAACGATATATTATATAAACCCCCACGTATTGTATGATCATCAATAGGACATCTTTCCCCGATTAACCATGGAGTAAAAATAAGATTATTTGAACCTGCTGGAACATTTTCTACAATTTTATCGAATATTTTATAAACATCAGGCATAGCTTCTTCTTTCAAAAGTTCATCTTTATGATACAAAATTCTATCTCTTAAAAAGGACAAAGTACCCCCAGCTATTTCTTGTTCATTAACTATCATATATCTTCCTGGAATCCCAGATGCAACTGATCCAATATTATGAAACATATCTTCTTTTTTAAAAGGAATATGGCAAATTACCCAATCGGAGGTACCTATATAAATATGGGTTTCATAATCCCTAACAGCACCGGATCCTATTGCTGCCGCTGGTACATCCGCCGCTCCAGCAATCACTTTAGTGCTTTTGTCTAATCCTAAGGTATCAGCTACTTCATTGGTTATAGTACCTATTATATCTGTAGAATTTACTAATTCGGCTGGTAATTTATTCTTTTCAAGCTTTGCCATTCTAATTAATTTATTTGAATATTTAATATTATTAATGTCCCTAATATCTGTTAGCCAATTAAGACCTATAGTTGTATAAGAAGAAGCAAACTTACCAGTTAATTTGAGATTTATATAATCTTGTGGTTCTAAGAAATTATAAGTTTTTTCATAGATATCTGGGTGTTCGTGTTTTATCCATAACATATGAGCGATTGGATCCTTTCCGCTCAAAGTTGGAGCTCCACCAGTTCTTTTTAACCATATAAGGGCTTTTCTTATATTGTAACCTGAAAATTTCAATAAGCCTTTATGAAGTTTTTTTACATAGGGAGCTCCTCGAGTATCCATCCAAATAATAGCATTCATTAAATGATTTCCATCCTTATCAACGGCAACTGTGCCACTCCATTGGCTTGTATTACAAACACCTACAATATCGTCAACAGATACTCGCCCGTTATCGATTACTCTCTTGGAAGTTTTAATTATTGCATTCCACCAATCATCAGGATCTTGTTCTACTCCCCCACCCTTGTAAACATGAAGAGGTACTTCTTCAAATGCCCAATCAACTACTTCCCCTTGTGTTGAGACAATTGCGCTTTTAGGACCTCCAGTCCCATGATCAATTGCTAAAATATATTTTTTTTGTGCATCTAACATATTTAATATAAATGTTGTTAATGTAAATAAAGATTCTCAGAGCGAAATCTCCAAAATTCTCTTTATTCATTAAATAAAAAAACTTAATTTTTGATGTTACAATTTATTAATTAATTTAGTTACCAAAACATTACTAATTTTGATTTAATATGAGCAGTATGAAATATGAAGAAATGAAAGCTAAGATTGAAAACATTGTTAGTCAGCCACTCAGAGAATTCAAACCCAAAGAATTAGAAGAAATTGTAAAAAGGTATGAAAAAAATCATGTAAAATCAAAGGAAGCATTTGAGAGAGCCCAAAAAATCATCCCAGGAGGAGTAGAACATAATCTGGCCTTTAATTATCCTTTTCCCCTAACCAGCAAGCGGGTATTTGATTGTTTTATGGAGACGCTTGATAATATCATCTTAACAGACTTTCTCATGGATGGGGGCCCCATAATTTTAGGACATAATTATCCAAAATTTACAGAAAAAGTAATAAATGTCATAAAGGAATCAGCACCCTGTCATGGAATAACTAGCGAATATGAATATTTAGCTGCTGAAGAACTACAGAAATATTTTCCTTCCTGTGAACGAATAAGGTGGCTTCAAAGTGGTACAGAAACAAATATGTTAGCTATACGAGTTGCCCGTGTATTTACAGGAAAAAAACATATTATAAAAGTGGGGGGGAGTTATCATGGGTGGTCGGATCAGCTGGTTTATGATTTGCATATACCTGGAACGAAAAGAAATGAAGCACATGGGATTCCTAGGGAGATTTTTAAATATATAGATGCAGTTCCTCCAAATGATATTGATGCTTTGAGACAAATATTTAAGGAAAAGAAAAAAGTTGCTGCTGTAATTTTGGAACCGATGGGAGGAGAGAGCGGAGCTATTCCAGTGCGCCCAGGATTCAATAAGGAAGTAGAAGAACTTTGTCATGAAACTGATACGATACTTATTTCCGATGAGGTTGTATGTGCTTTTAGACTGCATATGGGTGGTGGCCAAGCTTATTTTGGTTATACTCCAGATCTTTCTGTATTTGGGAAAATTGTAGGTCATGGCTATCCTTCAGCGGCAGCATTAGGCGGAAGAGCGGATATCATGGCAACTGTCGCAGCTGGAGTAGGAGGAGGGGCAAAAAGAGCATATTGTGGGGGAACACTAGCAGCTAATCCTCTAACTTGTGCCGCAGCATATTGGGCTATTAAAATTGTTAAAGAGACTAATGCGACTGAAATTGCAGGAAAAGCAGCAACGAGACTCTCTAATGGATTGAATAATGTATTCGAAAAATATAATTTACCATGGTTTTCCTACAATTTTGGTGGAACTGTCCATTTTCATACTTCATGTGTTTTTGGTATCGATATAACAAATCCACAACAAGCTCCTTACGTTAAAGAACGTAAAGAATTTATGGAGCAGATGGGTGCTGCTTTAGTAGATCAAGAGTTAATTTCTGTAGCAGGAAGTAGATTTTATACATGTATCCTCCACACAGATAAAATAATTGATGAAACAATTCAAAAAATTGAAAAGATTTGCCAGAAAATTGAATAAAGCTTAAACTTCGAAAGCCCATTCTCCATTTCTCATTATTGGCTCGGCTTTCTCTCCTTCAGTTATTCCATTAACATCCAAATTTTTTGAACCTATCATAAAATCGATGTGTATTTTACTGTAATTTCCTCCCACTGCTGCGAATTCCTCATCAGTCATCATTAAACCGTTCTTTATTCCAAGTCTTAAACCTTTCCCAAAGGCTAAATGACAAGAAGCATTTTCATCTATAAGAGTATTATAAAAAAGTATATTCATCTGAGATATTGGTGAGCTATGTGGAACTAAAGCTACTTCCCCTAATCGGGATGCTCCTTCATCAGTTTTGATGAAGTTGTGAAGAAATTCCTCACCCTTTTTTGACACTGCTTCTGTAATTTTCCCCTCTGTAAATGTCAATTTAAAATCCTCGATTAAACTTTCTGCATAATACAGAGGTTTTGTTGCGGTTACGAAACCCTCTGTTTTATCTTTATGTGGTGTAGTATAAACCTCTTCAGTTGGCACATTTATTGCATGTTCTATGCCATTTTGTGTAGTCATATAAGCACTTGCCCACGAATGATCCTTGGGTAAACCAATTGTTAAATTTGTTCCTGGTGCGTTAAATTTCAAGGCTGAATATTGCTTATGGGTGAGATAATTTTGTCTTGCTTTAAGCTGATTAACATGGTTTCTCCAGGCAGAAATCGGATCTTCTTGATCTACTCGACACATCTTAAAAATCATATCCCATAATTTTTCTTTTCGTTTTTCTTGTGGAAAATCAGGAAAGATCTTATTTGCCCATCCTTCAACAGGACCAGCTATATAAGAAAAATTAGTTGGACGATTAATCATTAATTTAGATACTGGTTCAGATTCTTTAAAATAAGTGGCTTGGAACAGTTTTATCTTTTCAGGATCTTGTTCAGCAAGTAAATCAGGATTCCATGCTATAATTGATAGGACGGCATTACCTTCTTCTATGAAGTTATAAAGGAAATCATATTTCCATGTTGGAAATTCGGTGAAAGTATCCAAAGGAGCATGTTGAAAACGGTTCAACCGTATATTCTCGTCGTACCACCATATATCAACATGTCTAGCTCCATTCTTATAAGCTTTCTCCACAATTTCCCTTACTAAAGGAGCTAATTCGATAGAAACGCCAAATGTAAAAGGACCATAAATGCATAATTTTTGTCCAGGTTGGAGATTGAGAGCTACTTTAACTATGACTTCAGCATATTTTTCTAAATTTTTGTCAAATTCTGAAGACATTGGATTCACATTATAATTTTTTAACTTTTACCATATATTTTATTTTGCCCCAAATCTTTTTAAAGCTTATCAATTTCAAATAATTTTCATATTAGATTAAAAATGGGAAAACAAAACGAAATTACTAAACCTTCAGATTTATTTAATAAAGATGGCTCTCTGGTTCAACGCGGTTGGGCAAGAAAACCAATGTTAAATTACAATAAAGAAAATATTGGAAAAGGATGGCTACGCATTAAAGAATGGGATCACTATTCTATATTAAACAAACAATTTGGATTTCAACTTACGATAGGAGATATTGGTTATCTTACCCAAATGAGCTATGTATGGCTTGATTTTGAGAATAAGAAAAGAGATGGTAAGGGTATCTTTAAATTTTTTACAAAATCAAAGCTTTTACCATTAAGTTCATTAACAGATAGTATTATTAAATTTCCAACTAAAAAGTTTAAAGCAACTATAACAAAAAGTAAGAATAAACGTATTCTCTCGATTGAAGATCCTAAATTTCAAGAAAGAGGATTAAAGGGGTCCATTACACTTGAAGACAATCCAAAAATGGATAATACAGTGGTCGTGACCGGTTATAAAGAGGATCCGCGACTTTTCTATTATAATCATAAAATTAATTATATACCCGCAGAAGGATCACTTCAAATTGGTGATACTTCATATACATTCGAACCTGAAACATCTTTTGGACTTATGGACTGGGGTCGTGGAATATGGCCTTACAAGACACATTGGTTATGGGGTTCGGCATGTGGAATTGTAAATGGTGTGCCAGTAGCCTTTAATATTGGATATGGTTTTGGAGATTTATCCACCCATACAGAAAATATCATATTTTATGATGGAAAAGCTCATAAGATTGATGAGGTAGTATTTCACCATCAGAATCGAGATCCTACGAAACCTTGGAAGTTTACCAGTAATGATGATAGATTTAATATGTTTTTAACACCTCTCATTCCCCATAGAGAGAAACTTAATTTTGGGATTATATCTTTAAATTCCTCATTGCTTCATGGTTTATATGCAGGTGATCTCGTTCTTGATAATGGAGAGAAAATTCATATTGAAGATCTGTTAGGACATGCTGAAGATATAATTTGGCGATGGTGATTTAAAGACTCATCCAATTTCAGATTTAATTAATGAAAGTGCATTTTGTGTTAATTTCTTGATCTCTTCAAATTGTCCTGAAGAAATTAAATCTTTTTTTACTATCCAACTACCCCCACATGCAAGAACATTTCCTAACTTTAAATAATCAATAAAAGAATCGTTATTTATGCCACCAGTAGGTACAAACCTCATTTCAGGATACGGTCCTGCCAAACTTTTGAGCATATTAATTCCTCCAGAAAGATTAGCTGGAAAGAATTTCACGACTTTTAAACCTCTATCAAGTGCCCATTCCACCATGGTTGGAGTATTAACACCCGGAATAATTATTATTTTGTTGTTTATGCAATAATTAACAACTTTTGGGTTGAAACCTGGTGTAACTATGAATTTTGCTCCCGCATTCATCGCCTTTTTTACTTGCTCGATTTTTAGTACAGTTCCCGCTCCAACAAGGAGATTTGGAAAATTTTTCGATAAGATAGATATTGACTCTTCAGCAACTTGTGTTCGGAAAGTTACTTCAATAATAGGAAGTCCTACGTCAATTAGTGCTTGAGTTAGAGGGATAGCATCGGAAGGATTTTCTATTATAGCAACAGGAATTAATTTTAATTCTTCAATTTTTTTTATAATATCTATATAGATCACTTAATTTATTTTTAAGAACTTATAAAAAATAATTTCTAAAAAGATTTATAATTTTTAATAAAATCAAATCCTATAAGATTTTAGAATTAATAAAATGATTGATGAAGAAAAGCTATCCAAAGCAGCGCAGATAATTAAAAATTCGAATCATATCATAATATTCTCTGGTGCTGGTATATCTACAGAATCTGGTATCGATGATTTTAGAAGTCCAGGAGGATTATGGGAAAGATACGACCCAGGTATCTATGCGAGTTATCAATATTTCTTGAAAGATCCTTCTCTTTTCTGGAAAATGCATAAAGAGGTTGAAGATTTAGTTGGTACAGCAAATCCTAATCAAGCTCATCTAGCTATTGCCGAATTAGAAATCATGGGCAAAGTGAAAGCGATTATTACGCAAAACATTGATATGTTGCACCAAAAAGCGGGAAGTGGAAAATTTGGCGCTAAAATTTACCAATTACATGGTGAGTATGGGAAACTTCATTGTGTTCAATGTAATAAAGAATTTAATTATGATGAGATAGATACTAAAAATGTAGAATATCCTATATGTGAGTGTTCAGGTTATATCAAACCCAAAGTTGTATTATTTGGAGAATCACTCCCTTATGGTGTTTTGGAAGGAGCTATGGATGAGTGTCGTGATGCGGATTGTTTAATTGTAGTAGGAAGTTCTTTATTAATATCACCAGCAAATTTCATGCCTTCAATTGCAAAGCAATACGGAGCCCAGCTTATTTTTATAAATCGAGAAAATACTATTATGGATGATCTTGCTGATGTTTTTTTAAAAGGCAGTGCTGGAGAGATATTCACTGAATTATTAAAAAGAGTAAAATCTTAGGAACATTGATTAAAATATAAAAACTTTATCCGAATTCATTGAGATTTTTTTATATCTCTATACTCCTTAGTTATTAAAAATCTAATTATTTCGGTTATATTTTTTATTCCATGATAATCTTTGATAGATTCTAACTTATCAAATATTTCATTTTCTAGAGAAATATGAAATTCATGTTTTTCATTTTCCATTAATAATGATTTTAATAGTTTTATTTAATAATTTTACTATATTTTGGATTTTTTGTGGATATTATTGGATGTAAAATGGATAATTTTATATATGAGTTTGCCATTAGTAAAATTTGAGAAAAAAGTATTATAGGTTACTAGCATCTATAACAACAGATTTTCACCTCAATAACTTTCGATATTCCAGTACTGAGGACCTAAATTCTATCAACTCTCTTAATTCATATTGAATAGAAAAAAGGTATTTTGAAATAAATATAACTTTTAAATGAAATTTTAAAAAAATGGTTGAAATAATATTAGCAGTATTAGGCTTAATCATTGGACTGACTCTTATTATTTTTTCAAGTATACATGCAGTTAGACATTCCGCTATTCTTGCAGCTGCACTTGGGATTTCACCCTTAATAATTGGAGTAACTTTAGTCTCTATTGGTACAGATATTTCTGAAATTTTTAATTCCATTGTATCATGTTCTTTAGGCCATGGAGATATAGATGTAGGTGATTCTGTGGGGTCAGATCTTACCCAACTTACTCTAATATTTGGTCTATTACCACTAATTACTGGGATAATTTATGTTCATAGGAAAGACATTATCATTTTAGGTGCATGTGAAATTTTATCACTAATATTGATTTATACTGTTGTTGAAAAATGGTATATTACAAGATTAGACGCGATTCTTATGGTTGGAAGCTTAGGTATCTATATTTGGCTTATCTATAATACTAATAAGGAAAGTATTTTACAAAGAGTGGAAATGATTGAAAAAATAAAATCTCCAAAGAGTAAAAAATATCATTTGCTTATCGCTGTATTAGGATTTGGAGGTGTAACAATAGCAGCTTATATAATTGTTAACTCTGTTATAGTTATTTCAAGGGCTTTAAATATTCACGAATATATCATAAGTTTCTTTATAGTTGCGGTGGGCACCTCGCTACCTGAGTTGGCAGTTGATATTAATGCATTAAGATTGGGGCATCACCAAATCGCTATTGGAGATATTGTTGGTTCTTGTATTGTAGATTCAACACTTTCTATTGGTATAGGGCAAATAATTTTCCCACAAGACTGGTATGGGGGGGTAACAGCATCTCTAGCTGTCCCTACAGTCTTATATACTTTAATTGCTAGTTTCATAGTCTTTATAACAATTGCAGCAAGAAAGAAAATCGATAAAAAGGCAGGAATTCTATTTATATCAATTTATTTTATATCTTATATATTCCTATTTTCTTTTTGGATATAGATGTATTTTTTTTCTTGAAAATAGCTCTAAATTGGCATATAAAATTTACATAAGATACATTGATTTGCCCTTAATCTCCGTTCCGGACCCAAAATAATAAGTCTTTCATTCATATCTCCCCCACATTTGGGGCAACTTTTAGCAAAATTTTCTCTAATTGAATTTAATACCTTTTGTATTCCTTTTTCTAAATTTATTAATTCTTTAGCGTTTTGAATTATTTTATTAGCAGAGATCATACCAATACCTTTAATCCATGCCAATTCTTCTGGTTTAGATTTGGTAATTTCTTCTATTGTTTTAACACCCGCATTTATTAACCTTTCCGCAGCTGTTGGACCAATTCCTCTTACTCTTATCAATTCTTCAATCATGAATGATCCACAAATTATAAATTTAGAAAGAATAATTAATGATATAAGTAAATTAAACCTAAAAGCTTATTCTGAATCTATTATTTCAACTTTTTATATAATATAATGTTAATTAGGTAAAATAAAATTTAAGTTGATAAAATTAAAATAAAAATAAAAAAATTAGGAATTTATTTCTCTAATTGACGCCCAACACCGATATACATTAAATATCCTCCAATAATTCCTAAGATTACACCGATTGCACCTACTACCGTCCTTACTATATCAATGTTTAATAAATTTGAAAAGAATATTGCATACATAAATCCAATTAATGCACAAACGCCAAGTATAAAGAATTTCCATTTCTTTTTTAACTGTTCATCTTCAAATTTATTATAAATTCGAAATGAGAAATACATTAACGGTACAATTGTAAATATTGAAACACCTAAGATCACATAGAGAAAGAAAGGTAGGTGCCATACTGGTTGCCATTTTGGGTTAAGACTGACCCCCCATCCTGTTCCAGCTAACACAAAAAAGATCATGCAAAACATATAAATACCATATCCGATAAATATCAGCAGTTGTTTAGTTGTAGTGATTACTTTTTCTGATTTTAATAAAATTAAATCAAAAACAACGAAAAATATTGGAGAATAAAAAACACCAAAATTAGTAAAGAAATTTAAGATTAGTACAACTTGCACGTCCGCAATCGGGCCATAAATAAAATTAAAAATGGTGCCTACTACAGTAGATAAATAAAATCCAGAGAATATTAAATTTAATCTCTTCCTATCTCGCTTTAGAACTCGATATGCTAAATAAGCAAACCATACACAAACTAGTCCTTGTGCACCATAAATCGTTACTAATCGTATAGGATCATCCAATGGGCCCTGAAACATAAAATTTCACGTCAAATCAGTTATTTAGTTTTATTATTAAAATTTGTTATAGTATTTATTTATCCTTTTATATTTATTATTGTTGCTATTTTCTTATAAAAAAAATCTACATCTCAGTCTATTAAAGACCTGATAAAGCAATATTTACTCGAGCTAACGTCCTGCACCATGATATATTAGATATAACGATATAAGTGTAGTTTTATACTTTAAAACTTAATGAATTAAGTCTATTTTTAGTATTATTAGAATGTATTATTGAAATTGGGTAGGATTATAATAAAAATTAAAAAAGAAAATAAGTTTTAAATCTAAGCATAAATTATTTTTCACGCCACTCTTGACCACATCTTCCGCACCTATATTTACGACCGTATACCCTGGGGTAGTCGCTTATGATATTTGTTTTATCTGTTGATTCATGAATCATATTCTTATTTTCTTCCCCACAACTAGGACATTTCCTACGTCCTTCATTTCTCTCAATTGTTAGTATCTGGTCTGGCTCTTCTCCCATTTTACATCCTTCAACTCATAATTTATTATTTTTTTTGGATAAAAAGATCATCCAAAATAGCATTTTTTCAGATTATATTTTAATTTGTATTATATAGTTTTTATAACTTTTCGATTTTGTTTCTTTTTCTATTGAAATTATTTATATCTCTTTTAAAAACAACTTAATTTCAATTTAATTTAGATAGTTTTATAACTCCTCTAAAAGTTTTTTTCCATAATCTTTTGCCGTCTCGAATAATTCTGGACTCGAAAATTGAAATCTTAAAATGAAGTCGTTTAATATTGTATTATAAATCTCGTTTATATCTCTGTTTTTATTAAATATTTCAAAGCAGTATATCAAATTCAAATCCTTTGTAGTTTTTTCTAATTGAAATCTACTCATTTTAAAATTTTTGGGAGGAGTACTACTGAATATTTGTACGATATCCATTCCAACCAAAACAGATATTCCTTGGAATGAGAAAGTTTCAATAAATTCTTGCATCAAATGCTTGTTAATAGTATTGATTGATTCTGGTTCATATAAATTTAAAGTGATAATTAAGGCATCGAGCTTATTTATCTGTTCGAAATTAGATATCAAATCATCAAGATTCTCTGCAAAGAATATTTTGATCTTAATCGGAATTTGTTTGAAGACTATTAAAAATTCATAATTATCATCAGAAAGTTCTGACATTACGGCAGATCTACTTAATTTATCAACAAAAATTTCCCTTATAGACGCGTTATTACCAATGATTCCAATCCGCAAACTATAACTAATTTTCTTCAATAGATTTCTTTCCAAAAATAATTATTATTGTATTTAATTTTCTAGTATTAAATTATTTTAATAAATCATTTTAGTTGAATTTTTTTTTTAAAAAATGATTAAAGAATTGTCATTTTTTGATTTTAAATGCTACGTAATTATTTAGAATTAATTTTTATGGTCATTATCTGGAGCTTTTCTTTTGTAATTGTGGATATCGCTGTAGAATTCATCCCACCTTTATCAATCGCGCTATATCGATTTTTAATTGCCTCATGCACATTTCTGATAATTGATCTTTATATTAAATTAAATAAAAAAAAAAGAGTAATAGAGAAAAATGATGAGATCAAACCCAAGAAATTTTCACAAAATGATTGGCTTTTAATTGTACTCGCAAGTTTTACAGGAGTTTCATTATTTTTTCTTGCTCAATATTCTGCAATTGAAATTATTGGTCCATCTCTTCCCGCTTTATTTGTATGCTTAATAACACCTGTTATTATAACGATTTTAGCTATACTATTTTTTAAGGAAAAATTAAATAAATTAAAAATAATTGGATTTATAATTGCTACCATAGGAGGATTTCTATTAGTTACAGGAGGTAACATTAGTACTCTTACACCTGAATCTGCTAACTTCTTAGGATACTTATTTGCTTTAATGACACCATTATTATGGGCAGTTTATTCAACAGCAACTAAACAAATATCTAAAAGTAGGTCAAGTATGAGCATAAATAAATATGTTGCTTATATTGGTACAGTTGAACTTTCTCTTTTTGTTTTAATTAATGGTGAGTTTGGAATCTTCATTGAAAACTTTATGAATGTTCCATTATTTCTCTGTGCCTTGTATTTAGGGTTTGGCTGTTATGTAGTAGGTTATTTTATTTGGCAAAATTCGCAAAAGGAGTTAAAGTCATCTAAGGTTGCCTCTTTTTTATATATTGAGCCGTTTCTTACACTTTTATTTTCATTATTACTTCAAAGAAGTGAAACTATAGTCTTATGGAATATAGTAGGAGGCATTATAGTCTTAATTGCTGTTCTTGTTATAAATTATAAATAAAAAAAAGAAAATCTATTATCAATATTATTCTAATCTGAGTATCTTTTTCATCCAATTAGGCATAATGAAACCGATATAGTAAAATGTACTAGAGAGCATCAAAATAGTTCTAAAAATGACCAAAGTAAAAGGATTCAATGGTAAGAATCCATCTCCTATTCCTCCTATTGCAAATAAATTGAATGATAATATTAAGAATCTCCCCTTCCATTTTATCACAGGATTGTCTTTTACTTTAAGTGAAGCAATCGAAAAATCATTCCCTGTAATAGTACTAACAAGTAGAGAGAATGCTAGAAATCCTAATACAAATCCCTTATAATCAATATCAATTGCATTTCTTTTAATACCTATAAATATTGAGTTTGTTGGATCACCAAATGCAAAGAGAGATACAAATAGATATATATAGAATACTATTGAAATAACTATTGTAATTATAGTCACAAGATTTTTCTGATTTGGATGTAAAGCTGGCATATAAATCTGAAGCCAAGAATATAGAGCGATAGGGACTCCTATCGTTCCTAATAGAACATATGCGGGATACACAATTTCCTGAGATGTAATCAACCAATAAATATATCCTAAACCGCTAGGATACCATGGAGACATTGTAAATATAACTGCTAGGAAGAAATAAAATAACATCTTTTCTTTCGTCTTAATATATTTATAGAGAACCATTCCACCATATAACCAAGCTATAGCAACACCTAAAAATCCAAAAATTCCAGATAAATGCAACTCAACGTCGATGATTGACATAATTTTCACACTTTTTGAGATTTTAATTTTTCAATTAAAACATTCTTATGTTTTTTTATGAATAAATATAGTTAATAAAATGATTTTATTCTATTTACCAATATACTAATAACCATCTATTTAACAAAAAAACATATATAGATATTATTTATAAAAAAATTATTCAAATATTATCAAAATTTTAAGGTGAAAATAAAATTCCTCGGCGTTATTATGCCAAATCGAAGAAAACTTATGCAAAAGATCAAACCTTTGAACAAGATCAAGTAGGAGAGGAAAAAGAACGCTATCTAATCAGTATAGAATTGATGAGCTTAAAGACTTTAAAAGATTACGATATTTTTGGATGGCGTGGAGAATTTTACTTTAAGGTAGATGGACCTAAAATGTTCAAGGCCCGATGGCCAAATAAGGGTACCATCAAATTACAAAGGAATCAAGAATTCACAAGTAAGGCTGATATGTCACTATGGAGCCAATTTAAAACAATTCACGTAGATGATCCCAATGTACAAAAGATAAAAGTAATCCTAAGAGAAAGGGATCACATGAAAAAGGATCATACTGTTTGTGAACAAGAATTTGAAATAAAGCTACCTTCAAAAACACAATATGTTATTTTACAGGATGAAAAAGAAAATACTAAGGCTAAACTTCGAATTCAGGCAACAAGAACCAGATATTAAAATTTTATTAATACTTCTCTTTTTTTTATTTTTTACGATAAGATAAATTTCTCATATTCAGAACTACATGGATGATTATCAGTAACCCAAAATTAAATCAACTCTTTCTCGAGATGTTGAGCATGTAAAGATCGCAGGAATAGCTCATACGATTTTATCTGCAGCAAAAAAAGTAATATCTTAGACTAAAAACGGTAATTTTAATCAGCTATCAATAAAAGGTTCTGAAGGTTGTCTTCTTGGTTATTCGTTGAGCCGAACAGGATTCTAATGGTTGTTTCCTATAAAGAAATAGCTCTTGATTCAACATTTTGAATATTTTATGGATAACGCTTTAAATTCTTACCTGGAATTGTACCTAACTTTTACAATTTGCTTTTTAAAGCAATCCATATTAATTAGAAGTACTATATTCTGAAATTTTTTATCAAAATATTATGATGTAATAAAAAAATTATTGAAAATGTTTTTTCATTCCAAATAGTTGGATAATAATAATAGAAAATAGTACTATTCCAAAACTAATTAACTCGAAACCAGAAATGGCTTCATTATCACGTGGAAGTTCTAATTCTAAATTTTTTATTATAAACGCATCATTCATAGTAACTCCTGGTGTATATCCAACCATATATACATTTCCATTTTCATTAGCTATAACATCTTTTCCAACATTATTGCCTGAAATTGAGCCTTCCCATGTCCCAAATCCTAGTAGAGTACCATTACAATCATAATTTATTAATAACGCAGAACTTTCGGGGTAGTCTCCTTCCTTGGATCCTGCAATATAAATATTTGTATTATCTTCCAACGTTATTCCTTGAGCTATTGAAGCCATATACTGAAAATTTTTACTCCACACTACAGAGCCGAAAGGATTATATTTTCTTACAAATAACAACCTATTTGAAAACACTCCATAATAACCTGTTACGTAAATATTACCAAAGTCGTCTACGACAACATCACTGGCTTGTCCACCATAATATGAAGGAAAACTCCATGTTTTATTCCAAAGTTGTAAACTAGTAATTGCGTTAAGACTTAAAATTAAGGGTTCATTCTCCCCAGTTGCTTGGTTAAAAAATTGACCTACAATATAAATTAAATCTTCAAATGAGCTTATTCCAAAAACAATCTTCCTGACTGTATTTTTTTGGCCAAAGGTTACATTCCAAACTTCATTTCCATTTGCGTCAAGTTTTAGGAGAAAGTATTTATAATTAGATCCATAAGCCATCTCTCCAGTGACATAGAAATTCCCGCTTTGACTTAATACCATATCCTGCACATAACACCCAGTAGCATCTTCTTTAAACCATGTTTTATTCCAGAGATAATTTCCTCCATTATCATATTTTATCAACATAAATTCAGATCTAAAAAGACTCGGATTATAATAATCATTAGCCACATAAATTTCTGTTCCATTAACTGCAAGTGCCCTAAACCAATCTTGGCTACCACCGTTTAGAGTAGCATTCCAAAGTTGGTTTCCAAATTCGTCAAATTTTGTTATAAATAGGTCCATAGTTGTATTGCTGGAAATTCCTCCAAATATAATATTATCATTATCATCAATCCCAACATCTATAGCCATATCATCTCTGTCATCAAATCTACTCCATATTGAAACCCAATCATAACTTGAAGAGAGATTAATGATTTGATTTTGTGGTTCTTTCCCTAATAAAGTAGGTGTTATCAATAATATTCCAATTAAAGATAATAATAACGTTTTTAATAATATTTTTTCAATTTTCATAATTAACTATTTGAAATTAAAACTATAAAAAGGATTACTTCTGAATTTTTTCAATAGATTTTAAATTTATAAAACAAACATGATTCCTCTACTTCTACTATCTCTAAATCAATGTTTAATCCATCCATTATTGAGAGAAATTGTTTTGGTTGTATTGTTGTTGCTTTAAATCCATCTTTACAGATTATTGTTCCATTTTTTGATTTTTAATAATCCATTTCACCCAATAGTCCTGCTTCTGACTGCAATTAAAACCACTTCAGGCGATAGTCCCAGAATTTATCTAAATATGTTGAAAATAAGATTTTTCCTCTTAAAATATTTTTAACTATTTCCATAGTAATTTGTCCAATGTGTTTTTTTAATAACTCAATTTCTCTCTGATAACGTCTTATTGGAGATTCAATAGGATTTGAAATAAAATTGCCATCAAATACGCAATATGTTGTTCTACAAGATAAAAAAGAGAACATAAAAGCCAAACTCCGAATTCAGGCAACTAGAACAAGATATTAAAATTTTTATTTCCTTTTTTTTTATTTTTATTTATAATTTAAATTTCTCATATTCAGAACTACATGGATGATTATCAGTAACCCAAAATTCCCTTTTAGTTGGTAGGACAATTATTGATCCTAAGGTTCCCGCTGCAGTTCCATGTGTACAGACTGTGAAATCATCTGGTTCTCTCTTATCATGATCACTCAAAATTTTTTTGACTGTTTCCATAGTAATATGTCCATTTTGTACTTTCAATAACTCGATTTCTCTCTGATAACGTCTTATTGGAGATTCAATAGGATTTATATCCATATCATCCATTTTAAATCGTACATAATCAGGTAAATTAGCGTCTTTAAGTTTTTCAGTTTGATAATGATTGGTATGAGCTAAAATCCCTGCTTCAGGTCGTCGAATGGCATGACGAGTGCTTGTAGTTTCAATAACACATACATCTTCAGAAGTATCCATTAGTCCATAATGACATCCATTTGCTCGGCCAATGAAGTTAGTAATAGAATCAACAGCTTCTTGGGTTTTAGCACAAGTTTCTAAAACTTCTTGTACAATAAAGGTGCCAGGAACACCTTTCAATCTAAAGTCAAGTGGCTCTTTTTTCCATGAGCGTCCGTAATTATAACCAATAACTAATCCTTTCTCATTCATTCCCATATGACAACCAGTAAGAGGAAATTGTGTGAAGTTTATATTTTTATATCCATCGTCAGGTTCTTCTTCGCGAACTACCTGAAATGGTTGGAGAACATTAGGAAAATCATAGTTTCGTCCAAATATTAATATATTATCAGCAGTAGATTCAGGCAACGCAAAAATCATTGAACATGCTTGGATTGGAGGATTTTTATAAATAGATTTTGGATCTCCTGACATAACTTCTATAAAATGAGTTCCATAAATAATTCTTTCTTTTATGTCAGCTGCTTTACTTATCGCTATCATTTTCTCATATTGATTAGGAAGAAGTTGGTGTAGAGATTTTTTTATGTTCTTTTTACCCATATAACCTAAAGCAAGTTTTATAATCGACAGAGGTATTAATTTAGATGTTACTTCTGAAAACATTTTTGAGTGAAAAACAATATCAAACATATTCTGAATTTTATCTTTCAATTGTTTCCCCTGTTGTGAACCTCTTTCAGCAGGACTTCCCTTTAGTTTAATAAAATCAACCATGATAATTCTTTACTTACATCTTATAATTTTTTCTTAAATTAGGAAAAAAAGGGATTTATTTATTCATTACAATTTCTTCGCTTGCCATCTATATATGGCAAATGCGAAAATTACAACAAGAACAGCAACAATTATCTGAATAAGTCCAACAATCGGGGAAAATTCTTGTCCAATTAAATCACCTAATGCCAAGGAAATAACCAAAATGGCGATTTCGAAAACCGCAAGATAATTTAGAATTGCCAGAAATTTGTTTTCGATAGCTGAGGATTTAGTATTAAGTGTGTTTCTTTGTCTGTTAAGTGTCTTTCTAATCCTCGTAATAACATCATCTGTAGCATTTGAGAATGTAAATCCGTCTAATTTCTCGATTTGTTCATTAAACATACTTGTTTTAAATGTGCTTGTAAATAATAATCGAGTAATTTTTGATATAATTACATCTTTATTTAATTCAAGTATGATTCTATTGAGTTCAGTCTCCAATTGTTCCAATCTATCAATCTTTTCATTCAAAGTTAACCTTTCTTCCATTGCTCTGGTTTCTGAAATAATTCTATCAAACTTTTCTGCTACAACCAAAATGTTTTCCATGTGCATAAGAATTAAAAATCTTTGAACATTACCGACTTCTGGACCGAACAAAGTATCTATAAGAAAATTTTTCATCGTATAAGGATCTAAAAGACCTGGTCCGGGAATTACTACATTACCTGCATGTGTGATCATAACAAATTCATCTTTATATGGAGCAAGATTTTTAAGTTTAATTTGATCTCTATATGCTATAGGATCTAATTCTCTATATTTATCAGTGCGTAGTGTGAGTCCAATTGAGTAGTTAGCATTTTTTCCAATTTCTTCTCCAATGAAACGGTAATCTGCCCTATTGAATTCTGGTTTAGCATCCCAAATTATCCATGTATGATGCCAAGGTTCTAAAACTGATTCCAATTTAGCTTTATCTGGATAATTTGCTTTCTTCAATAGAGAAATAACATTATCTCTTACTTCTATAAATTTTTCAGTTATAGGCTTACCAGTACTCTGAAGAATCATATTAGTGGGTTGTGAAATCTCAATAAAATCTTCAATCTTATGGTAATTATCAAATATTAGTTCGCAATGAATAACTAATACAGAACCATAGTGAATATGTCCTTCTAGCCTGATCTTTCCCACTATATGTTGAGCGGTGGCACAAGAAAATCTATCCGACTTCCCTATCTTGAAACATACTGGCGCAAAATTATCTGATTGGCTAGAAATCCATTTTAAAGGTTGAGATATTTTTGTACCATCAGCATTTTCAATTTTAAACCGATAATCTTTATACAATTTTAAAGATCCTTCCTTTTCTAGATAATTCCGCATTTCTGGAAGCTCAAAATAAAGTCCTAATTCATAAAACTTCCAAAAGATAAGTGTTACTTTGAAGATATATTCTTCTTCTGATGGTGAATATGTCATAAATCTCTCGTAAAAAATTGTTAATATATACTATGTTTCTCAAAAATTTAAAATAATCTCATTTTATTAAAAACTTAAATCATCACATTTTGTAATGTGAGTTAAAAACCAATATTAAGAATCAAGTAATTATATTAACTGGTTTAATAAATTAATTCTTTATCTAGCAAAAGAAGATATCTATTTATCTTCTCTCTTATGAATTTATGTTAATTCTGTTATTTTATCTGCAATATTTTTTAGACGCAAATTTCCAATCCCAAAATTTACGGTTCTTGAAAATATCAGAACTATAATGAATTCTATTCTATTAATTTTAATATATTCTGCACAAACTTTCTGATGATTCCTTAATTCAAGGAACATTTTTGAAATGCTATGCATCTTTTTTTCATCCCTTACTTCGAATTCTCTGATTGTATCTAGTAAGGTGTCTTGGGAAATAGAGGTATATAAAACAGTACCTTTAACTGTAAATATTGCACTACCCAATATTTCTTTATCATCGACAGCATTTCTTAAAAGATTAATTATGTCTTGAAAGAGTGGTAAAGAAGCTAAATTTCTAGTGTCTTCAGCATCGCCTACTCTTCTACTCTTATAATACTCTACTTTCGGAAATTCAAAGTCTACTACTTGATATCCTCTTACCGAAGCTTGCTGATCAACGAATGCTTGAAAGTGATGTTCGCAGATCATTCCTGTAGGAATGCTAATCGTTATTACGTTTTGACTCTGATCAATTATTTTTGAAGGAACTTTTAAATTCTTTTGTGTTTGACATTCAGGACATCTTAAAAGAATATTTTTGAATAATCTAGCTTGACTTATTTCCTCTTCATTTATTTTTGTGTCGCTCAACTTACTGACATTATAAATATGTTTTATTTAAAAAAACAATATTATCTCATCAATTTATAATTTTGTTCACTTAAAAGAAAATATAAAAATGATACTTTTTATTAAGTCTATTTTATTAAAATCTAATATCAATACTTAATAATAAGGAAAAATAAAACTAATTTTATTTATTGAGCAACAGAGATAGATGAGCAAGAAATTAAATATTAATGTCATAATTGCTAGTTTGGAAGATGCAGCAGGAATTCATAAAGTATTAAAGCAAAATTTAGTAGAAATAAGTGATATTGATCAAATTACAAAAAAAGAAAGAAAAATTTTTGAAGATCAAGGTTTTCTGCGCAAAGAAGTAGAAATAGAATACTATGAAAACTTAATTAAAGATATTGATACTAAAATTTATGTTGCTAAAGAAAATAGTGGAAATATTATTGGTTTTGCTACTATTCATAAAAAAAAATTTAATATAATAAAAGTTCGGGATGTTATTGGCAATCTTTCATTTGAAAATGATAGAACAAAAAAATTACTCCTTAATAAAAATACAGAATTCGCATACTTAGACCAAATAAGTATATTGCCTGAATTTAAACGTAAAGGAGTAGGTACAGCAATATTTAAAAAAGCTTTAAAAGAAATAGATACACCTATTGTTGCTTTTATTGTAGAAAAACCACTATTTAATAAAGCATCAATTTATTGGCATGAGTACAATGGATTTGTATTCTCTGCTATAAGTGATGGCGAATACAAAGGAAAACTGTTTAAATTCCAGATCTTTATACATTGGAATAAAAAAGAATCATAATTCAAAATGTTAGAGCTTTTTTTATGGATTTTGCTATTCCTTATTGGATATTTACTAATTTTTTTCGCTGCAGATGTCTTTTTAGATAATCTAAAAGATATATGTATAATATACGGTTTATCTCCTTTCATTATTGGAGCATTAATCATAGGTATTGATCCAGAAGAATCAATTGCTTCGATTATTGCTGCAATAAGTGGATTACCTTATATCGCAGTTGGAAATGTCATAGGCAATTCAATCATAGCGTTGACAATAAGTTTCGCAATACCTGCTTTTTTCTATAAAATCAGTTTTAACTCCACACCACAATTTTACTTTATATTATTATACAGTTGTATGAGTTTAATTCTTATTGGAATGTTAGTTAATTTTGGATTATTTATAGCTGGAATTATTGTTATTTTTGTATATTTTATTTATTTTTTTGTGAATATAAAAAATCTCTATAAAAAAAGTACTTTGGAAGGGATACCTAGGGAGAATTCAGGACAAAATGATATCCAGATTCAGGAACTAAGAGAAAAATCAAAATTTAGAAAAATAATTTTTATAATTATTAGTTTTATTTTCATATTTTTAGGAGGGGAACTATTAATTTTCTCTACAGAACAAATCATTATTCTAACAAATATCCCTGAAACATTCTTTGGGCTTGTAATTATTGCTTTTGTTACAAATGTTGAAGAATTAACTTTAGTTATAAAATCCATAAAAAAAAAGAGTGTTGAAATAGGCTTAGGAGGGATGATTGGAAAAATATTCTGGAATCTAACACTTACATTCGGAATTAGTGCAATTATTATAGTGAATTTTACCCTTTCATTGATTATGTTTTGGAATTGGTTAATTCTATTAACTATAATTCTCTATTTTAATTGGATTTCAAAGAAAAAATCGATGAAATGGAATGATGGAATAACTTTAACAGCAATACTTGCTATCTTTTTAATAGTAAACTTTACTATAGGTTTATAATAACTTAAGTTGTAACTATAAAGGATTTCTAAACCTTTCAAAAAAATTTATAAAAAGAAGAATTTGTTAAATATTGGCTTAAAATAATCATATTAATAATTATTGTCTTCTTCAGCTTCGGGTACTTCTTTAAGGGCTTCAATAATATTAATAATATCTTCAGCGAGTTCATAGCGTTCAGCTCGATATTTCTCTCGATTTAGTCTTTTCTCAACCTTCAAGGGTGTGCCAATCTTTACTTTTATACCGTCTCCAGTAAACATATTTAATATCTTTGTTTTTTCCGTATATATCGCAATCGGAATAATAGGCGCTTCTCCAACAACAGCAAACTTAATAATTGCTGCCATCGATTTTATTTGAACCTCTCTCTCATGCTTAGACTCAGGAGTCATCCCTACTAGATCTCCTTTCTCATTTAATATTTCAAAAACTTTATCGATAGGCTCCGTATCTTCTTTACTTTCTGTTCCGCGTATCATTCCAAGACTTTTCAACACTGGACCAGCTATCTGATGCTTCATTAATTTAGGATCAAGCATAAAATGTATTTTACGCCCTGTGACTTGACTTATTATTAACATATCACGGATAATATTCGGTGTGACTGTAGTTAAAATCGCTTTTCCTCTCAAAGGAATATTTTCTTGCCCTTCGATTTTTAAATCCATAAAAGCTTTGAAAAATAAGCCACTTAATCCTTTTACAGCACCATAAAGGAAATCAGTAGCTATTGCCATTGGATTTAACTTATCTCCTTCTTCTTTTATTTCTGGAGTTGAATCTTCATTTATTTCACTCATTTTTTAATTACCTCTTATTATAATTTATCTATAAAATCATTAACTTCTTCCATTCTTTTTTCATAATATTCTTTTAAATCTTTTTCTGAAACAAATGTGGGAATAACCTTTTCTGTATAAAGATCAAAAATGGTACTTAACTTAGTCTTGTGCCTAAGGGTTTCAAGGAACTCCTCACCCAATTCTTTTAACTGTTTTAAAAATTCTGTCATATCCTTAAAAAACCTCCC
>JBHLMQ010000083.1:0-9863 GCA_048938005.1 Promethearchaeota archaeon
TTTTATAAATGTTCCTAATAAATTTTTTTCTTTAATTATTAACTTTATTAGACTTCCAAGCACCGTACGCTTGGATGGCAAAACATACTGTAAAAGCAATAACAACAATATTTTGACCAGCTGCAAAAATAGCTTCAACACCTTTTTCGGTAAAACCAAGAGACATAATTAACAAAAATATAAACAATATAATCCCAAGAGCAATATAGATGAAAGCATATATGTTAGGATAATCCTTATTTATATAGATGCCAAATGTATACAAAATAATCAAGGGGAGCGTAAATGTAAACACAAAAATTCCAAAACTTACGTGAATTCCATAAAAGAGATCTGCTGGTGTTAAACTTGCACCTATAAATGAAAGACTGACTGGTATACCAATTACAGAGCCTATATAAATATACATCTTCCCTTGCTTTACTTCATTGAAGCTTAAGAGCATTCCTATAAAGTAAAAAATTAGCAAACCACCCATTAAAAACAGAGAAATATTATACATTAAAGACGAAACAAGATTAGATTCTCCAGAATGAGCGGTAAGTCTACCCAAATCGCTAAATAAATTACTCCAGAATAAATATCCCTTCGTATTAGGGTCGTTGAATGTTCCACCAGGATAGAAAAACATAGCAAGTGTAGTAAAAATTAGTGCTTGGAAGCATCCAAATATAGCTAGAATAAATCCCTTCTGTTTCCAATTATTCAGATTCATCAAGTTTACCTTTTTTTTGTTCTCTAAATATTTCAATGAATTTATCCCCGATATTTTTTATGGCAGTTTCTATGAATGTGTTTTTTTCCAATTCTCCTGCCTCATAAGCCTTATAACTATTCTTTATTTTTTCCCAATCCGAGGAAAGTTTTTCTCTTAAAAATGTTTCTAAGTCGTCAACATTATCAATCTTTTCCCTTATATCGAAGTATTTCTTTCTAAATTCACGCTTTATTGAAAAATATTTAAAAAATACGTCATTCGAGGCGACACTGATTAATGAGCCTATTAATATTAGATAAGGTTCAAATTGCATAAAGGAAACAGACAAAAAAACCGTATAGTAACTACCCCAATCATATTGGTATCTACCAATAGGAATATATTGCCCTGCAATAGCTAAAATTCCTGCAATTAAACAAAAGCATCTACCAAATTTTTCTCCATATACCTCTAAAATTATTCCTATAAAAGCGAGTAATCCCCATAACACAGTAAATAGGAATGGAAGTGTGTATCCTTTATCATAACCTCCCAAAATTAAAGATGTCGCAGGATAAAATAAAAGTATGAAAGCACCAATCATTATAAGGAATGGTCCTATTGTCCCCGCAATTAACTTCCATTCTGATTTTATCCCAACAATTTTGTGATGGATTCTCTCCTCTCTTACTCTTTGAGAATCTACTCTGTATGCTAGTATAAGGGGTATTCCAATAAAAAAGGGAATAATAAAAAAAAAATAATACATAAAAACAAAAAAGCCAAAATAAAATAAAGCGAATATAACGATAATTGTTAATATTCCCAAAATCGCTTGAAATTTCACCCAATCTTTCCCTTCTTCAAACATTCTTTTTCTAACATAAAGTATTGCAATTAGTATCAGAATATAACCTGCAAATACAAGCGCAAATGGAGCAATAAAATGTAAGGGATTCGGCATCATAATAAATCATTCTTACAAGTTATAATTGAAGGAAAAAAAGAATAAGTTAGTGAATTTTTAAGAGTTATTACTATTTAATTTTTATGCTATTTTCTTTGCAAATACCCTAACTTCTGATGAAATTCTAATTAAAATGATCTTATAGAAAGTAAGATTCAAGTATTAAGATTTAAATTTGTTTTTAACAAATTATATTTTTAAAATATATTAATTGTATATTAGTAAAATCTACAATAAGTGAGAATAAATGTCAGAAAATGAAAAAGAATTAAAAAGTTTTCGAAATAAATGGTATGAATTTGCTAGTCGATATCCAATTACGGTTGTAATGATAATTGCGCTTTTATGTTTAATTTTACGACTTTTAGATACATTCGTCTTACCAGTAACTGAATTAGTGGGAGAATTGATACTTTCCAAATCATTAGGTTTAATTCTTATTATTCTATATTTATGGTCAATAAATCGTAAGCCAAAAGCTATAGGTATTCATAAAAGTAATAGTGGTAAATCTTTTGCAATTGGTTTCTTAATCGCAGCAATAATGTTAGGTGTGTATTATATACTAACGTTAGTTGTAAACAGCATTTCTGGTATAGAAGGGAGGCTTGAATTTACACCAACAGATCCAAAGACGGGGTTACGAGGTGAATTTTATTTTGCTCTGTGGTTATTATTTGGAAATATCGTGAATGTATTGATGGAAGAAGGGTTATTTAGAGGTTTAATGACTCGTAACTTTTTGGATAAAATGTCCTTTTGGAGAACTAATTTTCTGCAAGCATTTTTATTCGGAATTTGGCATATAACATGGCCAATTAAAGACTTCATTGATGGTGAAACCTCTTTTGGAGGTTTCATATTACAATCAATTATTCAATCTCTTTCCCCATTTCTTATTGCTTTAGTATGGGGTTATATGTTCTTAAAGACTGCTAGCTTGATCGGTCCTTTAATATGCCACTATCTTTGGAATTCTACTCTAAATGTTATATTGTTTATTGCGACATTTGAAGAAGATACTACTACTGCTTATATAATAGCTGGGGGTGGGGCAGTAATTGTAGGATTATTTTCGATTTACTTAATAAAATTCTTGGTAGAGCGATGGAATTTACCTCAACTAAAACCTTGGAGTGCTGGAGAAATGGATCTTAGGGTATAAAATTTATTTTTTTATTTATTTTTTTTATTTCTTAAACTAATTTGAAAGAGAAAACTTGAAATTAAATTCGTTGATTCGAAATCCAGTTATTTAATTTTACACCTTTTCTATGAAGCCTCAAATTAAGAGTTCCTATGTGGAGCATTATGTGACGAAGGTTATAAAGTAATGAACTTAAAACGCTATTTCCGTGCCACTCAAATATGGAAGGTTTTAGTAAATCATCTGTAGTTAGATCTCCAAACCGATTTTTAGTTTTTTCTTTGATTTCTGATAGGTATTCGAGTAACTGTTTACGTGTTAATGTAATTTCTGGTGATTTATTTAAATCTTGCGAGAGGTCTTCACCAAATTTCGATTTGAAACTTTCACGGGCTATTTGTGAATCTGATAGATACCAATCTAAATACCACATGGCGTGATAAGCTACATACCAAAATGGGGGACCATTAACTCTATCATCCCATAATTCTTTTGGGCAGCTTTTTAGATTATTCTCCAACATCCCAATTGCAGCACCATATTGCTCGTAAATTGCATCTGAGAATATTTTAGATATTTCATTCATAATATTAAAAAAAAAAATTTTGATTCATAAAAAATAATTCCAATCTTATTACAGTTAATGCTCCGCCTAAACTTTTTGTCTTAAATAAATTGCTTGGAGTCTTAAGACTTGATAAATATGACCGATAGTGTGATGTATAATGAATCCAAACCAATCTTCGTAGGTCATTTCTCTCCCAAAAGGGGATTTAAATTTATTTTGCAGATCTTCTTCTTTATATTTAGACCTTGCCTCTACATAGGCTTCAATTGCCGTATTAAACAAGTCTAATAATTGGTCTTGTAAAGGTGCAGTGGATTCTGGGTCTAATTTTATTGCTATCTCCTTATCATTTACATTAGGATTAATAGTTTTTCTTGATGCCCAATTAAGTAGACTGACAGCATGGATAAATAGATCAATAGCTGTTTGCTCTTTTTCAAATAGTGGATTTTTCAAAGATTCCTCAAAATGATTATCTTTTCGTTTTTCAAACAATTCCTTAACATAATCATATACAAATTTCAATGATTTGATACTTACTGGCATAATTTTTAATATAGGAAGTTAAGTTTATAAATTTTTAGAAAAGTTTTTTAAAGATTCTATTGAGATCATTTACTATATTAAAGTATCGAGTACTAAAATTACAAGGAAAAAGGACAATACAATGGATAAATTCGAACTAATTAAAAAAGCTTTTAAAGCTGAAATTACCGAGAGAGTTCCCTATGCAATTTGGAAACATTTCCCTGAATTCGATAAAACTCCTGAAGGACTTTTAAAGGCACAGATGGATTTTCAAAAAAAATATGATTCCGATATTATGAAAATCTCAATCTCAGGTCGTGCTTTTGCTTCCGATTTTGGAGCAGAATTGGGAGGATATGATCCAGTCTCGGGTTCAAGAATTTGTGTGAAATATCCAATAAAAAAAATAGAAGATTGGAGGAAAATTAAGAACATTGAGATAGAGAGTGGTGAATTTGGAAATCAAATTAAAGCATTAAAACTCCTTTACCAAGAAATTGACGGAAACGTACCAATCATGATGACAGTTTTTTCACCTTTAATGGTAGCGTCCCAAATTGATCCCAATATAATTCTGCATTTCAGAAAGGATCCTCAACAAATTAAAGAACATTTTAAGATAATTATTTCAACTATGATAAATTTTACTAAAGCTTCACTAGAAGCGGGTGCTAATGGTATATTTTTAGCCACACAACATTTTAACAATAGACTAACTGATGAAGAGAGATTAGATTTAGCATTTAATCCTATGGAATCCCTAATAAAAAATTCATTAAAAAGGAATAATTTTTTAGTTCTTCATCTCCATGGTGACAATCCTGATTATAATTTGGCAACTAAACTACCTATAGATGCGATTAATTGGCATGATCAGCAAACTTCGCCAAGTCTTTCTGAAGCAAGGCAAGTATTTAAAGGAGGTCTTCTCGGGGGATTAAATGCAGAATCATGGAAGGATATATCAGATCCCACGGAAGTTTCTTCAATGATTTCATCCGTTTATACAAAGTTCAAAGGACTAGGATTAATAATCGCACCTGGTTGTGTTATTCCACAATTTGTAAATGATGATATAATAGCAAAGGCAGTAAAAGCCATTCAAAATCTCTAGTAAACTTTTCAAAAAATAATTAGCTTAAGCTTCATCTGATCAATTAATCAAAAAATAGATATTTTTGAAAAGTAACCTGTTCCTAAAAAAAAATATTCTAAGTGTGAATTACCAGTGCAAAAATATATTTCAGAGTACAATAATGATGATACCTCGATTAATTCGAAATATGATGGTCCAAAATTTGATGCTCATGTTCATTTAGGGAGTATAGATGGCATTCATAATTTGATTAAATTCAGAGAAGAGTTTAACATCAAAAAATCTGTAGGCATTGTCTGGGGGAATGATTATAACGAATTAGAAACTAAATTTCCTGGAAAGTTTGTGTTAGCTAGGTATTTTAGAAGTAGGCAGCTTTTTAAAATAAAGCCAAACCTTAAAATAACCTTAGATTCAATTGAAAATATTTATCAACAAGGATTTCCAATTATAAAATTTTGGTTTGGTCCGAGAGTGAGAGATTTTGTAAGAGAACAATTTAAAATTGATCCACCAAAAATTAGATTATCTGATCCTTTTTTTAAGTCAATATTTGCCAAGATAGAAGAATTAGGATTAATTCTATTAATTCATGTTAGTGATCCAGATCTTTGGTACAAGAAAGTGTATCAGCCAGTTAGTCGGTATGGTACTAAGAGAGAACACTTAGATGATTTTGAGGAGATTTTATCAAGTTTTCCTAATTTGAAGGTACAACAAGCACACTTTGGAAGTCAACCAGAAAATCTAGAAAACCTCTCGAGATGGTTTGAATCATATCCAAATTATTATATTGACACATCTTCAGCAAGATGGATGGCACGTGAGCTTGGAAGGTACCCAAAAAAAGCCAGAGAGTTTTTTATTAAATATTCAGATAGAATTCTTTTTGGGACAGACCTTGTGCAAGATCGAAACAAACCTATTTCAGATTATTATCGAACCCGTTATTTTACCTTCCAAGCACTTTTAGAATCTCATTGTCGAAATATACCTTTACCTTTTCCAGATCCAGAGAATGATAATAATACTAAAATTAATGGTTTGGATCTTCCTCTTGATGTTTTAAAGAAGATTTATTGGGAAAATGCGAATAAGTTCTTCAAATTAAAATGATTTAAATATTACAGAAAGATTTCTACTCCAGGAGGGAGCCACGGCTTATAAATCCGAAAGTAATCATTAAAAAAATTTGATAATCCATTTTTCAGACATAAATCCACCCAATTAAACACCACCTCTTGTCCGTGTTTTTCACTTGAGATTTTGCCGAACATGTTACTTAAATAACTTGAAATGATACTTTTATCCTCAGGAGCTATATCGATTGATTGGATTTTTACTAAGATATTTTCAATTTGCTTCATATATGATTGAAAATTATTTAAAATTTCTAACAATTTTGCCCTTTCCGGACCAGTCTCCTTGAATTTATTAACTATCTTATTAAACTTCCTTAGATTATTCATTAGACCTTTTATATTTTCTAAAAAATGTGGAACGTTTAAGTTGATAATGTCTTGTTCTAATCTCCTAGTGATAAATGTATTCATTGTTATTTTATTATAAAAATAAATAACGGGTAGAGAGATATTCTTATCAAAATGTCTAATCAAAGGTATTCCCATTGTATAGTATCTAGTTTCGCCTGTTCCAGCAATATGTATCACTGGTTGGATGGTTTTTGAAACTAAGTATTGTCGGGATTCAACCCTTGGAGTCAGAAAAGACACATGCTCAGAAAGATCTGGATTATCTTTTTCAAGGCTAAAATCAATTAAATTTCCACAATGATTACATTTACATTTCACATAGATCATAGATGAGTAATCTTCACAAGATAATTCCATTCTATTGCAGGAACACAGTTCATTATTGCATTCATAGAAAAAAGGGACAAAATCACGTCTAATATCTCTTAGGGGAGGTTGAATATTGCGCTCTATAAATTGTTTGCTTAAATCCAAATAAGTCTTAACATATCTAGGTTGGCTCTCTAACAAAGTTTCATAGAAGGGTGTTAATAGTTTCTTGTATTCTAAATCTGAAGCAGAAATGAAAAGATATCCTTGATCAAATATAATATTGGAAATTGTCCCAATTATATTTATGAACCAATCTGTATAGTTATCAGCGTTATTGTGCGCAATTTTAATTAATCGAAGTGCTTCCTCTAACCGTTCTTCTAAGAGTTTTTTATGCCAATTATCCCCTAAACAGTTATTAATAGAATTAATGTATTTTTTTCTAATTTCTTGAAATTTTTCCAAAAGATAGGACACAGATGGTAGTGGAAGATTTTTTATTCTCATACCAAGAAATTTCTTTTCTATTTCAGGAGCTATTGAAATTGAAAATCCGGTAGATGAATCACTTTGAGAAAATTTAGTTTTTATTAATTCAGCATGGACTTTATCATAATCAGCAACATAAAAAATTGGAATTATACAATTATCAAGATTCGTAAAAGCTGCTCCCAATGCGATTTTATTAAAAAGAAATCTTTCACCCCCTAAAAATTTAGGCTGATGTGAGACTTCTAAACCCAAACTATTATTATTAGTAAGGAAGTCTTCCAAATGCCTTTTAGCTGTATCAGTTAGTAGATTATATTTATCATTTGTGTTTTCGAGAATTTTCCCTAATGCTAATTTTATTTCATTGTGATCTGTATCTTTTCTCATTTCTCTGTTTATTTTTTTGGCAAGTAAAATGGCATCACTCATAGATTGGGGTATAAGATCTTTCATACCTCTGGAAATCCAAGATTCTTGTCCTTCTAACGCATATAAAAGGTAATACTTTAACGGATCTTCGAATTTATCGTTTGACATCTTATTTTCCTAAAATTTAAAATTTTCAAAATCCATCATTAAATATTCAGAATTTATGAATCCTTCAGCATACTTCACACCAATTTGATATCCCAAATAGCCAGCACGTTCCCTTATATAATCAAAGATCCTTAAATACTTTTTATTATCAATAAACTGTGATTTATAGACTTTAAGGGCATTTATTTTTTCTTCAATAGAATCGGAAATATCGATTAAAAAATCCAATTTTCGATTCTTATCTTTTAAATGTGAATGATCAAAATAAAAAACATATTTTGGGTAATATTCAGGATATTTGGATTCAGTTTTTGTTAATTTTGCTTGAAATTTGGCTGCATTTACAATCTGATGACAAGCGATGTGGTCTGGGTGCCAATCATTAGAGGGATGAGTTATAAGAATATTTGGTTTATATTTTCTGATCACTTCAGAAACCTTTTCTCTATTCTTTATTGTATTTTCAATATATCTATTTGTCATATCTAAAGTAATTCTAACATCTAAATGTAAAATCTCAGAAGCTGCTTTAGCCTCAACTATTCTTTTTTCAACACTACCAAATGGTGTTGGTTCTCCATTCGATAGATCCAAAATCCCTATCTTTTTTCCCTTTTTCTTATAATGGGCAATTGTTCCTCCACATCCGATTTCAGCATCATCTGGATGGGCTCCGATCACTAAAATATCTAATTCAAGATCCATTTTGATCAACTAAGTTTCTAGTTTTCTAATTTGTGAAAATATTGATTCTTGTATTATTTTAAAATTATATTTATTAATTTCATCAACACTATTGAAATAGTTTGAAAAAATTGACTTAAAAACATTTATATTTGTTTTTAAAGGACTAGTCAAGAGTGATTCGATTAAATGAATATATCTTTCAATTCTTTCTTCTCCCTTTTTAAATAAAAAAGTATCTTTTGCATTTTTTAAAATTGCATCTCTGTCTTTATATATTACTGGAACTCCTATTTCAACAAAAATATATCCTAGTTTCATTGATTTAATCCAGATTTCGAGGGGTATTTCATATCCGTTCACTTGTAATTCCAAATCATTAATAGCATTACATTTGTATGCCTTTAATCCACAAAATGCATCTGTAATAGAAAGTCCGACAGTATTGAGAATTCCTGTGATAATGCTATTTACAAGAAATCTATCTTTCCACGGTTTTTGCCAAAATAATTCAGAATTTTTATATCTTGACCCAGAAATAATTTGTTCTTGTGGATTATCAAGAATTAATTCAATAAATTTATATAAACATTTTGGTTCATGTTGACCATCCATATCGAATGATATTATCCAAGAAAAGTTCATTTTTTTAGCGTATTTAAAGCCTGTTATAAGTGTATAACCATAACCTTTATTTTGTTTGAAGCTAATAATTTTAAAAAGTGAATCTTGATTATTTTTCTCCAAAATCTGCATGGTCTTATCAGTAGATCCATCATTGAGGATAAGAATTTCCAAATTAAATTCACTTCTTTTCTGCAAATTTTGTTTTACATAACGGAGATGTTCTAATATTTGCCTAATGTTTTCTTCTTCATTAAAACACGGGATAAGTAAAAGAATATCAATTTTTTTTACTGGAATGACGAACAACCCATTATGCTTTTTGAATATTCATTGAAACAATACATCTAAATTTTTAGAATTATTTCTTATGATTTATAAAAAAATAATAGAATGCAAAATTTCTAACTTAAAAGAAGCACCCTTTTATTTAATGTTATTAATTCCTAATAGAATTTTTAGAGAATTCTACTGAATATATTTTCTACTTTTATTAAAGTTTCAATTTCGAAATTCTCTAACATTTTTTCAGTTTCTATTAATTTACTTTCAGTTCTCCAATTTAAAATTGTATTATGACCTAAATATTAGACTATAAAAATAGAAAAAATTGAACTGCTTTTCTTAACTTTTTTTATCCTTCATTCTAAGAAGTATGCTAACTTTTCCTAAAGATTATCTTAAGCAAATATTCATTCTTTTCCCTATGATTAAATGT
>JBHLMQ010000028.1:0-12761 GCA_048938005.1 Promethearchaeota archaeon
AAATATATTAAAATTACAGAAATATAGAAATTTTTAACCTAACAAATTGTATTAAAATTAAAACAAAGAAAATTAAAATGTCAGATGAAGAACTTAGGGATCAAATTAATAAAATAGCAGTAGAAATAGAGAAACTTGAAGTAATAGCGAAGCAAAAAGAATCCTATATTAACGATAAACTGAATGAGGAATTTGATCCTAAAATCAGTGAAATTGAATTAAAATTGCAGAATCAACAAGCTATATTTGATGAACTAGTTAAAAAAATTGATGGCCTAACATCCCAAAAGAAAGAATTAACTCCTATTATAAAAAATTTAGAGAATGAATATAATAATTTGAAAAAAAAAAAGCAGAAAGCTTTAAACGAGAAATTAAAGGCAATTGATAAAGAAAAGAAAAGTAAAACGAAAGTTATTGACCAACAGATTAAATTACTAGAAAAAGAGTTAAAGATGAGTGAAAAAAAATAATTTATTGATCCTAAAAAAATAAAATTATAATTTGAAGGTTTTTCCTCAAACAAGATATTAACCAACAAGATATTAACCATTTGAAGTTAATAATTGAAAAATATTTTTTCCGCGTTCATAATCTAGATAAAATATTTTCAAATCGCATTTAATCATGATAAAAATTATTTAATCCACTTTATAAATAATTAGAATGGGGAAAACATTTATAAAGCTAAATTGCATCAACTATTTCAACAGAAATAGAATAATTTCTTAGGATAATTTAATTTATGAAAATAGTTACGGTAAATATACCAGATTCATATTTAAGGTTATTAGAAAAGAGTAGTTTATGCACTGGTATTTATAGATCAGAACTTATACGCCAGGCGGTTAGATCTTATTTAATAAAGGAAATGAAATTTGCTAAGAGATTAGAGATAGAAGTTGAAGATAAAAGGATTACCAGATTTTTTGAATACTGTATTAATTGTGAACGCAAACTTCATACCATAGAAAGGAGGGACCATCTTTTTCATAAAAAAGTTGAAGTATTTCAATTAAGGTTTTGTTGTTCGTGCTATGATAAGTTCAAGAACACACCATTCAATAAGTTCCCAAAACAAATTATTGATAAAATTAAGAAAAAAGTTAAAGCATATAAAAATTATAGGTTAAGGCTATAAATTGCTGAATATTTTTTTCCATTCGCCATTCTGAGCATATTTCTTGGCTTCTCTAAATATTTCAAGGAAATTTTTTAATTCATTACTAGGATATTCATCTAATATAGAATAGTGTTCATTTACTCTATCAGGCAAAAATTTCTTATTATTTATGATACGAATTGCTTGAGTGAAGAAGGTTTTTACAGCTCGATCCCAGCTACTTATCTCAATTTTATCAAATATATACTCAATTAGACGTTCAGTTATGTCTCTTTTTAAAGGTTTACCCCAGTTAAAATTCCAATATTTCATAAGGATAAGAAGTTTGTTTATTTTTCCGTTTTGTTTCTTATTTAATTTAAAGAGCGTTTGTTCTTCTAATGCCTGATTTATTTTTTTAATCCCTTTTTTTCCACCTGGGATAAGATAATTTCCGTTGAGTAATTCCAGTGCCGGAATACAGTCAAAAAGAATCGAAATACCTGAATAATCAATTCTAATGGGAATAGCATGTTTATATGGAGGATTTCTTAATATTTTCATATTTTCCTTCTGATTATATTCATAAACTTTAAGATTAGAATAAAGTAATTCGAAAAGTAGGCTTTTAGTTATATTATTTTGTTCAAATGGGTCGGGCTTTTCTTTTTTATATACAAAATATACGTCAACATCAAACCGATTTTTAATGAAAAGCCCCCTATCGAAAGTTCCTCCAAACCAAAATCTGTCTATAATATATTGATAGGTATTTTTTGATAAATAAAGGGAAGACCAGTAAGGGATTTGATTTTGAGAAATAGCTTTTAACTTATTAAACAAATTATTAGCTTTTTCCTGAAGGAATATCTTTTGATTCTCTGTAATAGTTAAAGTATCAATTAATTGTTCCAAACTGTTATGAATCTTATTTGCAGTCAAATCAGATTATAGAGAAAAGATCTTTATTTAAATCTTTTATGGTATTCTCTCAGTATATAATTGTTTTATTCACATATATAATCACATAAATGATATAATAAGATTAATATAATAGTTCAATAAATAATAATATGAAGCTTTAAAAAAAATCCTCATAAGAGGCGATATCTAATGGGAAAAAATAAAAAAATTATGATTTCGCTTATATTTTTGAGTTTTATGATAGGTGCTTGTTTTAGTTCTTTTATTGTAATTGAAGATTTAACTTTTAAGGATCTAAATAATACTAAATCACGAAATTTAACTTCTCTTAAATTAAGTGCAGAACCAATCGAATTGAAATGGAGTTATAATACTAGCTTTATCATTAATAAAGTAGCGATATCTTCTGATGGAAATTATATAGTTGTGGGAACTGGTCATGTTTCAATGATTAATGATGCATATGTCTACTTATTTAGTAAATCAAGTTCTACACCGTTATGGAGTTTTGATGCTGGTTCAGATGTCATGTCTGTTGATATTTCCGCTGATGGGAATTATATTGTTGCTGGAAGTCATGATCGTAATGTATATTTATTTAGTAAATCGAGTGCAATCCCATTATGGAATTATACAACAATTCACATAGTAGGGTACGTTTTCATAACACCTGACGGTAATAAAATAGTAGCGGGATCACATAAGGGTGTATATTTGTTTAATAAAGCAAGTTGTATACCCCTAAGAACTTTTGCCCTAGGAGAAGATATAATGACTACAGCGATGTCTTCTAATGGGAATTATATTGCTATAGTAAATTGGCAGATTGGAAAGTATAATCTTAGTTTATACAATACAGCGAGTTCTATAGCAACGTGGAATTATACAACAAACGATATTCTTTGGTCCGTGGATCTTTCAGCTGATGGTAGCTATATTGTTACAGGAGGTAAGTATGATAATATTACCTACTTTTTTGAAAAATCAAGTTCTACTCTTTTATGGAACCATACAGCCAATGATTCAGTAAATTCTGTGGCGATCTCTGCTGATGGGAATAATATAGTAGCAGGAAGTGATGATTATAACATATATTCATTCAATAAATTAAGTCCTACTCCTTTATGGAACTATACAGCTAATGACTCAGTAATTACTGTGGCGATCTCTGCTGATGGTAATAATACCGCAGCAGCAACTTCGGATGGGAAGATCTATTTTTTCGAAACAACAGATTCCACTCCAATATGGAATTATCAAATTGGTGGAGGATTAGCTTCAATTTCAATTACACCCGAAGGCAATTATTATGCAGCTGGAAGTTCGGATGGTAGAACTGTATATTTATTCAGTAAACCTGGTCTAGACACAGCAGGTTTTATAATTCCATTTGATAATTATTATCTAATATTTGCTATGGTTGCTTTAATATCATTAGTAATAGTTGTTAGAAGGAAAAGAGAAGTACATTGAATTCAAACATTCATTTAAATGTTCAATTTCATAGTTTAATTAATTAAAATAACTTTTTTTTTTTTAATTTTTGATAAATTTCAGATCTCCGTAAGATGTACCATCTTGCGATAGGTTTAATCAAGTGAGCTAGATATCTTTTTACCCCAATCCATTTTCTAACTTCATCATAAAAATCTTGAAGTGTATGATGTTTAAAATTTAATAAATTTTGAAGATATTGTGTTTCTTGTGAGTCAAAAATTCCGTAGTAAAAACCTTTTTTAGCAAATGCCGTTTCTGGTAAAAAATTTCTACCAAAACCCATGATTTCATAATAATCACTAAGATTCTCCCCATAAGTTATTTGGCAATCTTTCCCTCCACCTAAATTAAAAATTTTTCCCCAAACTTTATCAGATTCTATTGCATTAACAATCGCATTAGCCAGATCTTTAACATGTATTATCTCTAAAGGTGTATCTAAAGGGATATGAAACATAATTGGTCTAAATCTTAACATATCTACTGATGCCGCATATGAAATTCTAAAAATGCAATAAACCATTCCAGAATTTATGATTAATTTTTCTGCTTCTATTTTTGTATAAGCATAAATATCTTCAGGAGAAGTCTCGATAGGATCTGAGATTCTAATGACTGGATTTTGTAACTTCCTACTATAAACAGCCACAGAAGAGGTGAATATAATTTTTGGATTAATTTCTTGAGCTTTCATAGCATTTAAAACATTATCTGTTCCACCAATATTAGTAAGTTTAGCTAGATCTGGATTATACATCGCAATATCAGGTAAAACTCCTGCAAGATGAATAATTATATCTTTATTAAGAACTGATCTTTTAACATCTTCATAATTCTGAATGTCCCCCCAAATAATTTCAATAGTTTTCTTGTAGGGTTTAAATAGTTTTTTATTTTTACGAGATTGTCTTAAAAGTAAACAGATATCATACTTTCCTTTTCGAGAGATTAATTCTCTAAAAAGTTCTTTGCCAATTGTACCAGAAGCACCCGTTAATAATATTTTCTTCTTTTTCATATAGTAATACTCTTTTAATTAGTAAAAATTTTAATTTTAGAATAGATCAGGTTCTTTTTGTGTTTATATAGAAAACTATTAAGAACTGAAGAATATTTTGATTAATTTGTTAAAATATATCAAAGAATTTAATTAATAGGATTCAGAAATACAAAAAGTATAATAGCAACTTTATCAAAATGTAAGTTTTATATATATTAAACACATCCTTAATCTTGTAGAAATTTTTTAAATCATTGCTAAGAGTTAAATAAAGATAGAGGGATGATTCCAAATGTCAAATAAAAGAAAAAATAGTAATGAGAGTTCAGCTATTGCTGAACAAATTATGACTCCATATGTTGTTATGCTAGATACTACTGCCACTTTCAAAGATGTTGTTGAAAAGATGCAAAAACACAACATTTCGGCAGTTTTTATTGAGGATACTATTGAAAGTGAATATTTCATAATTACTAAGACCGATGTTATTAATTTTTTAAATAGTGGTGCTATGGGTGAACAAAATCTTTCAGAAGTTTCAGTGAAAAAAATCATGCAGGGACCAACTAGCCTGATAGATGTTAACACACCAATAGATAAGGTTATTCGATTTATGATTGAACATAATTTCAAACGAGTTTTAATTGGAAGGGATAATAAACCAGTTGGAGTTGTTTCTACTAAAGATATTATGCAGTGGAATAACACCTACTTTAAACCTTCAAAACCTCAAATATTACTTTTCATGGATAATATAAACAGTATTTTTATTGCTAAACATATCTATGAAGAAAATATTGGAGAAGATGTTGAAGATGAATTAATTGATGCTTATGGAGGAGCTATAACTTCAATTTCAGTGATAATAGATGAGATACTTAAAAAATCTGGAACAATGCGCCAATTGTTAAAAGATAAGAGATCTATCCTTTTTGAACCTTATAAGGGGATTACAGGGATTTTAATTAGTGATTATAATTCTATTGAATTGCGTCGAAAATTACAGATTGCTACAAAAAAATTCTATGAAATACATGCAAAAACTATCGATGCTTCCCATAAGGAAGAGAAAGGAATTAACGTAAACCTTGATGTTGACCCTATAGTTCCAATTTTCAAAGAAGAGCAAAATCTTTAGATAATTAATGTTTTTTATCTTTTTTTAATGGACCAAATGATAGGTGACTAAAATCTTTTCAATAAAAGATGACTAAATGAATAAAATCTTATAAAAAATTTAAGCTCAATGCCATTACTACCATTCCAAGGATAATTCCTATAATTGAAAGATGTTCAAACCCACTATCCCGAGAGGCAGGGAGCAATTCATCCAAAGAAATGTAAACCATGAATCCTCCCACAATTGCCAGCATAGTTCCTAAGATAAAATCATTAATAAAGGGAAAAAGAAACAATCCAACAATTAGAGCTCCAATTGGTTCACTTAATCCTGATATGAATGACCAAAAGAAAGCCTTTTTTCTATTCTTAGTTGAGGCATAAATTGGAACTGCTACTGCGATACCTTCAGGTATATTATGGAGTGCTATGGCAAAACATAACATGACACCAAGTTCAACGTTTTTTAAAGCAGCTACAAAGGTTGCCATACCTTCTGGGAAATTATGAATAAAAATACCAAGTGTAACTAATAATGATGTTTTTTGTAATTTATCTTCTGAATATCCTTTTTTATCTTCAAATTCATACTTATGTGAAATTGTAATATCAATTACTAACATTAGAAACATCCCGATAAAGAAAAAAGTGTGTCCTAATAAGAAATTTGAAGTTTCTATACCTTGTTGCAATAATTCTGCAAAAGAAATCAGGATCATAACCCCAGCAGAAAATCCCATTATGATTGAAATGAACTTTTTACTTGGTTCTTTAACAATAAAAGCAATAACACTGCCTATAGTTGTGGATAAACCAGCAATTAAAGTTAAAATAAGCGCAAATAAAAATGCTTCCATAATTACTTTCTATAGAGATGAATATAATTCGTTTTCTAGAAATATTTTATTTACTCTTATCCTTTAAATTTTCTTAATTTTCTGTTTGCAAATTTTTTACTTTAAACTATTACTAGTATAATAATGTTATAAAGAAATTTTAAATGTCTAAATTTGTTATTACCTTTTATTAGAATGTTAAGAGCGATTAAAATGTCATAGGAAAGATAAAAAATATTTTGAAGCTACAAAAAAGTACATTTCAAAGAGCAATTAATAAGAATCGCCTATTAAGTAGAAATGATTTTATGGATTAAAATATCAAAATATTTTATTATTATGGTAAACCTCGAAGAATTAGAAAAGAAAATAAAAGAAGAGATTTATAAGCTACGCAATTTAGGAGAGCATGCAAGAAGAGGGAGTGATCATCTTTATTATAGATCTATAAGTAAGATTAAAATAGGTAGATTAAAGGAAGTAAAATTCCAGGAGAAATTGATTTATGAAGTGGATTGTAAATATGACGTTTACACGGAGACGGAATTCTTACATCCTCCAGAAATGGATGATCTATATACTGAGCATTACAACGACAAGTTTATTTTTGATAAGGATTTCACATTATTAGAAATTAAAGATAACCGTCAAAAGAAATAATATTATTATAATATTAGAACGAATATCCGCAACTTTATCTGAACAGATTGTCCTAAAAACTTAAGATATTCAAATCATTATTGAAAACTTTTCTTACCGAATTTTAGATATGTCGATTTAACCAATCAGTAAGGTCATTCAAGACTATACGTCTATCTTCTTCAATTTCATTGTATACTTCGTGATATAATCCCTCATAAATTTTAATGGTTTTGTCATCCATATTAAACAAATCCTTAAGTTTTTCGCTACCTTTTATTAGTTTATCTTCTGAACCACATTGAACTAATAAATTAATTTTAAAATTCTCAATAGTTGTCTGGAGTTTTTTGAAATTTCTAAGCATTTCATAACTTAATCTTGCGGTAATTTTATCAGCATTGACTAAAGGATCATTTTTATAATTATTTACTACTTCTGGATCATGACTTAAGAATTTCGCGTCAATCCGAGGGTTAAATTTCATTTTTGGAGCAATTTTTGAGAAACCCTTGGCAAGTAGTTTTAAAAATCCACTAGTTTCTTTACCCGGATCTGTTCCTGTTCCTGAAAGAATAAGCCCATGTAAGAACTTCTCGTATTTTTCTGTGAAATAAATTGCTATAAATGAACCTAATGAGTGTCCTAGCATAAATATTGGCAAATTAGGATGTTGTTCCTTTATTAAATCGTAAAATAATTTTTCATCTTCTATATATTGATCAAATGAATCTACATAATTCCGTATTCCCTCGGATCTACCGTTGCCGCGATGATCATTGGCAAAAATTGCATAACCTTCAGGTATTAATTGATTTACGACATTTTGATACCTACCAGAATGCTCAAATCCTCCATGCACAAGTTGAATAACTGCTTTAGGACTATCTGGAATCCAACATTGATAATAAATTTTTAAACCTTTTATTCCTTTAAATTCTCCCTCTATATGTTTCAAATAATTAAATCACTAATTTTTTTTTGAATATATTTAAAATATATTATTTTATCTTTGCTCTCTAAATAATCTACCGTATCTATTCATCTGACCGTAATAATCGAATAATGCATCGATCCCTCTTATTCTAAGTGCAGTATTGAGGGCAATCTTAAGTTTTAAAGTTCCATCAGGGGGAGTTTCTGCGATTTTGGATGCAATATTGTTTACTTCGTCTTCAAGATTCTCTCGAGGAACGCTTAAACTTACAAGTCCCCACTGTGCTGCTTCTTTTCCTGTGATCCTTTGACCAGTCAACAGAAGGTATCTCGCTCTTTTGACGCCTAAATAAAATTGCCAGAGAGGTAAGCTCGGAGTACCACCCCATACTTGCTGAATAGGGTGTCCCAATAATGCATCATCTGCTGCTACTGAGATATCACATAAAAGCTGCAGATAACATCCAGCATCAGTGGCATAACCATGAACTTGAGCAATAGTTGGTTTTGGAAAATATAAAATTCGCGGGTATTTAGCATATATCTTTTTATTTAATATCTCATAAGAATTTCTATAAGTCCAACCTCCCTCTGGTGGTGTTATATAATATGATCCCTTTAAATCAAAACCCGAGCAAAAACTTTTACCAGCACCTTTTAATACTATTACATTTACACTATTATCTCCTTCAGCATGGTCAAATACAGCATCCAAGTCATCAAGCAGCTGATAACTCAAGGCATTATGCTTTTCAGGTCTATTAAGTGTAATATATCCAATTTTGTTTTTTGACTCATAAATAATAGTTTCAAATTCCATTTTCTCACCTTTATTTTTTTTATTATTAACAGATTTTATCTCTCAAAATATTTAAAATTTTAATTCTCATATTGTTTTTTAAATGGTAAAAATGGTAATTTTAAATGAAATTAATTTATTATTTTTATTATTCTACTTATAATAGAAGAAAAAAGGGAATTCTTGGAGGAAATAGAGCAACTTTTACTCAGAAATATTGAATTCTTTAAAATGTTAATGTTTTACCTACAGTGCCAATAATACATTTTTCTCCAAACTGATGTTTATAGATCTTAACATTCTTAGTGCAATGACATAAAATTATGGAACGGATGTGAGGATTTAGTAAATGAGCATATTGATTATCAAACTTAAAGCCATGGAGGCCTCCAATAATATGTAAAGGGGAGTTAACAGGAATGTCTAAAAATTTCCGATCATTTAAAAAATAGAATAATCCTGGATGACAACATCCACATATTAAGATATATGCATCTTTAATTCGAATATAACAAGCTTGTTCATATATTCCGCCATAATCTTGAGACATGTAAGCATTAGTTATATAGATTTGTTTACCTAATTCTTTAATTAACCTTCCCTTTTCGATAATGATTTTATTTTTGGAAGGAATCAAATTTCCCTGTTGACGCACTGGTTTTTCCCAATATTTATGAACATATACAGGTAAATCTTCGCTATATCTTAAAATACCGGATAATCCATTTGTGTGGTCATAATGATTATGGCTCAGAATAACAGCATTGATGGATGACAATTTTATTTCATAATTAGTTAGATTTGCGATTAAAACATTCTCTTTTGTACCAGTATCAAACAATATTTTCAAATCATCTACTTCTATTAATGCTGAAAATCCAAAGGATTTGATATATCCTGGTTCTGCTCCATTCAAATCATCGATAATTATTGTTATTTTAACTTCTTGAATACTAGCACCTCGATGAATTTAAATACCAATTAAAATAAATGTAAGCATCTTTAAAAACAAAATTAATATAGAACTCTTTGTCTGAGCTTTAATAATGAAATACTAATTATATTGAAAGTGGGATTTCTTTTTTTAAAGTATAAGACAAGAGCTTCTTGCGTTTTTGTGAAAATATTTATAAAGTCTAAAAAAGAAATCATAAATCATGAAATTATCAAATAATTTTTATAAAAAAATCAATTCTGAACTCGCGCTATTAACGGTGATGTTCTTATTCTTTTTCCAATTGGTTGGTGATTTAATTGAAGCAATATATATCTTAGATCTTCTAAATCTGCAATTGGATGAAAAGGTATTGGGAATACTATTTTTATTCACTCCTATTATCTTGATAGCGTTTAGAAAAAAGATTCCTAACTATTTTCTTGAAGCTGTAGCAGTAATAACTATAATTTCGCGTTTAATTTCCCCATTTTTAGGCACTGCAGATAGAATCATAAGCACAGGATTAGGTGTGGGGTGTTTCATGCTTTTCCTCCCTACATATTTATCCCAATATATAAAAAGTCATAATATAGCCGATGGGGAAAAGTTAAGTTTAAGATTTGGTGCGGGGCTTGGCTCAGCTATTTTACTCTCAATTACTCTCAGAGCAATTAATTCTACAGCTGATATTTCAACTTATGGAATATTCCAAATAATAGGTTGGGTTCTTGCTATAATCGCAATTCTTTCAATAATTTCTCGAATTAAGTTAAAACAAGTAGAGGGATTCCTGAAGATTACTAAGGAAAGAGTATCATATTCTCAAGGAGAAGGAGTATCTGAAAAAAAGAAACGCTTTAAAGGCGTTAAATTATTGTCTCTTGGTTTTATGAGCGTATTGACTCTTAATTATTTTGCTTTTATTAGTCCAACCGTTATTTCAAGATGGACTGGAGGAGATTATATAGCAATTACAATTACTATAGCAATAATGATTGCGGCAACCATACTTATATTAGCACTTAAGCCAGAAATTCTTGGAAAATTAAATTCACGGATTTTGTGGATATGGAATGGTCTATTTGTGCTTTCACTTGTTTTAACAATAGCAGTTCATACCTTTCCCTTTCCAACTAGTCCTGCTTCAGTTCCTGTAATTATAAACCATCCACTTGGTTGGTATTATTATGTTCCACTAGTAATAATGATAGCACTATTACCGATTGTCTTTATAGATTTTACACTCTTATCTCGAGAGCTTATTAGGCAAAAACCAAGCCCTTCAAAGTTGGGTTCTGGTTTTGGAGTAGGTAGTCTATTTTTCATTTTAGTTACATTTATTATTATCTTTACAAATGTTTGGGGTTATGTAGAACCCGTAAGTACAATTTTTCGTAATTTATTTTGGCTTCCTTTCTTATTAGTAGGAATAACAATTCCAATTATGGGACAAGCAATCTTCAAAAAGAGGTTATTAGAATTTAAGTCAATTATTACCAATTTACGCGACAAAAGAATAATAGCCTCATTTTTAGCAACTCTACTAATTGGAACTAGTGTTTCAACTTTAGTATGGGAATTACGTCCTAAAGCACAGGATACAAGTGGAATTACGACTATAACAGTAATGACATATAATATTCAACAGGGAGTAAACGTTGCGGGGGATAAAAATTTTGTTAATCAATTAGCTATTATTAAAGTAGTTAATCCAGATATTCTTGGTTTACAAGAATCTGATACAGCCAGAATTTCTTATAACAATTTAGATATAGTTCGTTATTTTGCTAATCAATTGAATTATTATTCATTCTATGGGCCAAGGACAGTAACGGGAACATATGGAGCAGCAATTCTTTCTCGATTTCCAATTATTAATGCGAAAACCATCTTTACTTACAGCAATATTGATGAAATAGGTACAACTGAAGTACAAATTAGAATTGGAGCTACAATATTTAATGTTTATGTAAACCATCCCGCTGGAAGTGATGATGCAAAATCGGCTCATATGCAAGCTTTACTGGATCGCATCAGTGGTAAAACTAATGTAATTTCTATGGGGGATTTCAATTTTAAAAATGACTCAACTTATTATGATGATATAACTGCAGAATTACAAGATACTTGGGTAAACGCATCGTCACGAGGAGTAGATGGTGCTAGTTATGATTTATCAGAACGTATAGATCATATATTTGTATCCTTCAGTTTTACAGTATTAGAAACGCGTTTTATTAATGTTCCAGAATCAGATCATCCCGCACTTTGGACTGAAATCCAATTTTAATTTCTATTTTTTATTTTATTTTAAAATATTAGGGTATTTAATCGGGATTTTTCTAGAATTTGGTTTAAAAATTGAGGTTAATATGAAAAGATTTATTAACAAATTGTTCCATATTTTATCTACATTTAAGTTAAAATAATTTAGCTAAAAAGATGAATGTAAACAACATTAAAGGACGTCCTAAATTCACCGCCGGTCAATTCTTAGGATATATTTTGTGGAAACAAACTGATGGCTTTCATTTGAGATGGACCGCAAAAGGAAAAAAAGCATACAACTTTCAAGGAAAGATAATTTTTCACCCTAAATTGCAAATTACAAAAATAGTTAGTCCCGAAACTGGAATTAAAATTCAAGAAACAGGAGAAAAAACAATTCAATGGAATACAATAGAAAAGACAAAAATAAATGGATTAGATTTCGTTACCCCTGGAAATTTCACACTAGAATTGAGAATAAATAAAAAAAAAATTAAGGCAAAAAGTATATTTTTAGGTTCAGAAATGATAAAACCAGAGGGTAATCCCTTTACTATAACTCAAATAACTGTTGAAGAGAAATTAGAAAAAGAAGTTAAGAGAAAAATAAAACAAAAGATTAAGGAACCACCACGAGAAATCGAACCGGCACCAATATATGAATTTTTACCAGAACAGATATATGAACCTATTCCTGAACCTGA
>JBHLMQ010000028.1:12861-19087 GCA_048938005.1 Promethearchaeota archaeon
TGAACCGGTATATGAACCTATTCCTGAACCTGAGACTGAGCCTGAACCGGTATATGAACCTATTCCTGAACCTGAACCGGTATATGAACCTATTCCTGAACCTGAGACTGAACCTGAACCAATATATAAATCCCTTCCGGAAGAAAAACCAGAAGAAATTAAAGAAATTAAGAAGAAAGAAAGCGATACTAATTCTGAAGAAGAGTAAAGAATCTATTCTAAATATTTTTATTGCTAAAATTATAATTTTATTTAATTTTTTCTATTTTTATTAAGAAGAAAAAATGTAGAAATAAGCTAAAGGTGATTTCTTTAATGAATTATTATTTGTTAGATTTAATATTATTTATCACTATAAATAGTGCAAACATCATAATATCTGCTATTTTTATATCACGAGTTAAAAAGCCAGGAATAGAACATGGTTTGGGCATTTTCTACCTAGTGCTTGGCATTCCTACATTAATAATATCCATTCTTAATATTTTTTTTCAACGAGAATGGTGGTTTTGGGTATTTCCAATACTTTTTTTAGTATTTATTGTTTTTGAGCTTATCGTAGATTACGTAAAAAAAATCGAATTTCGTAATCCTCGAAACAATCGAATATTAGTCCCTTATTTAATATTATATTATGTTAGTATAATTTTGATGTGGGGTCTAACCTGGACATTAGGAGTCTTTTTTGGAGCAATTACAGGGATTACGTACTTTCTACAGTTAGGATGCGCGATTTATGCGGGTAAACATGGAGTGGGATAATGTCTAGTATCACACCTTAATTTTTGAATATTACAAAAAATTAGATTAATTAAATAAGCATGAATCAGATCTAATGAAGGTAAGTTAAATTATTTAAATAAATATATAAATAGGTGGTAATCATAGTTATAAAAGGAATTCTTGAAAGGCTAAAGGATAAAAAGATATCTGTTTATGTGAAAGATGTGGCTGAAAGGAGTTGGTTTTCTGGGATATTAGAATCTATTAATGATGAGAACATTGCAATAATGGAAAAAACGGATTATTCCGAATGCCGATATTATATTCCAATTTCAGAGATTGTTGTTGTCTCGGAAAGTTTAATATAGTAATAAAAACTACTAATTGCGAAAATTTTAGGGAAGAAAGTTATTTAGTTTTTTTGCTAAATTTTTTTCAAATTATAGTGGAACAATTAGGAGTGGTAAATAATTAAAAGAGAATGTTAAATAACTAAACGATATATACTTCTAAACCTAAGATTTATAATTTTTTAAATAAAAAATGAAAAAGAAAGGTTTTTATCCATTAGATGTTCACATAAAGTAATATTCAATATAATTCTAAAACAGAAGAATGATATTTAGTTTTTCATTTCCATTAGAACAAATTCTACGTTATATTTTAGAATCACCTTTTATATTAGCTAATATAATAATTTTTTCAACGATTTTTATTATTTCGTTTATATTAATTTATTTTACTTTAATTAAAAAACGGATTTCTTTTAGATTTAAAAATGATAAGACTTTTATTCGGTTTGTTTTATCTATTTGTATTGCTATATCACTTCTACTAAACTTTTATTATATTTCATTTACATCAGACGATGCATTCATAAGCTTTCGTTATGCAACAAATCTTGTGGATGGATATGGACTTGTATTTAACTCTAATACAAATAATCCTGTAGAAGGATACTCTAATTTTCTTTGGGTATTAATAAATGCAATTCCTATCCTTTTAAATTTGGACATTGTTATATGGTTTAAAGTTTTATCAATTATCATTAATATTGGTTCAATTTTGGTAATATATAAGCTTGGAACCCTATTTTATAGCAATAAAATTGCACTTTTTTGTCCAATGCTTTATAGTATATATTATCCTATACAATTATGGATAGTTGGAGGGTTAGAAATTCCAATATTGATCCTATCATTAATCGCTGCTTTTTATTTCCTCTTTAAGGAAGTTTTAAAAGAATCCAAATTTCCAATACTTTCAAGTCTTTTTTTTTTAATACACGCATTGACGAGAATTGACGGAATCATATTTTTTATAGGTATTGAATTTTCAGTAATTATTTATTACCTTTTTATAAATAAGAAAAAGAATATTGTCTATCAGAGAATAATTTCATTGTTATTTGTAGGAACTCCATATACGATATACTTCTTATGGAGATTTTTATATTACGGCCAATTTTTCCCAAATTCTTATTACGCAAAGGCATCCAAGAGTTTTGTTCTTATTACTACTTCAGGAATCCAGTATTTATTATTATTTCTTGTTTTTACTGCACCAATTGTCATTTTAATGATTTTTGCAGTAATTAAAATTTTACTTAATAAAGAAAAAGAAATGATAAAAATGGTTTTACCAGCAATTATCCCTATTTTAATTAATTTTGCTGTTATTTTAAATATTGAAAAACATTATGCTGGACAAGGATTTCGTTTTGCTCTTATTTCAGTACCTTTTATGATATTAATTGGGTGCTATTCATTTAAAGTCCTTAATGATTATAAAACTACTAAATTTAAATTGAATTATAGACAATTTAAAATCAGTTTAAATAAATTAATCCCTCTATTGTGTAGTTTTGGGCTTATTATTTATCCGTTTACAGCCCCAATCGTTTATATAAATACATCAAGCACTGATGTAGCTGATAAGTACCATAAATTAGCATTTTGGTTCAAGGATAATGTAGATAATAATGTATCCATCGCTTTTACAGATATGGGAGTTATTCCTTATTACTCAGAATTAGAATTTATTGATCTCTGGGGAATATGTGATGAAACAATTGCTCGAGATAGATCTGCAGCAGATTATGTCCTTGGTAAAAAACCAGAGTTTATATTCATTAAGGAGAATAATTTAGGTGAAATCAAGGCAATAAGAGATCACGTAGATTTTCAGAGTAATTATACTAGATTTTTTACTATAGAATTGAGAGAGATAACTCAATATCTTAAAGAAGCGATATATGATTTGAATATATATAAACACAATGATTATCTTTTATCAAATGCAACTCTAGTTTCTTTATTTAGTTAACAAGTAGTCAGAATATTATGCTATATTAACCGCTAAAACTAAATTTCGCAATTTATTCTTCCCATATATAAGTAGAATCGCAATAATCATTACCTTTCATCAATCAAATACGTTCTAACCTAAGCTTAGGATGGAAAGCCTTAGCCATTGCAAAATCCGGATAACAACACATAGAATGACCAATATCAGAAGCCCCCAATTCTAAGAATGTTTTTGCCCAAAGACATTTAGTAAAGTTTAATGCTAATTTATTAGGAGTATCCTCTATTATCTCAAAATTTAAACAGTGCTGCATGTATTCTGTGCTAATCTGATCTTTATAAATTTCCTTAAATTCTTTAAAATTTGTTATAGGTCTTACATTTTTTATTTGTCTCATTTTTTTATGTTTTTCTTAAAATAACTTATTTCATATATTTTTGTTTTTCATTAATGTAAAAATGAGAATTAAACTTATTTATAAGAATTCATAGAAATTGTAATGTAATTAATATTAATTTTTTTAAAAAAATCAAAAAGATGAAATATTGAAATGCGAATTCGAGATAAAAAGAATGTAGTTAAGTTATCAGCTGTAATTGTTTTAACAGTAATAATCATGACAATTCTTTCAATTCCGCTGATTAGTATTATAGCTCCACTTGGAAATATACTATTCCCTGGTACCGGATTATGGAACGTTCCAGGAGAAGTTCCAGAACATGAGACACTATATATACCAGGATTAAATAGTTCAGTTACCATTTATCGTGATGAGTGGGGAATACCTCATATATATGCGTTTACTGAAGAAGATATGAGTTTTGCATTGGGCTATGTTCATGCTCAAGATAGATTATTCCAAATGGATTTAGCTCGTAGGAATACTAGAGGAAAACTTTCTGAAGTAGTAGGAGACTTAGCTTTGGAAGAAGATAAATACAATCTCGCAATGGGAATGGAATATTGGGCAAATAAAACTCTTTATGATCTTATAAGAAGGCAGGAGTTAGGAGAAACTGATATTTACGATTCAATTAGTAGATATGCTGATGGGGTAAATTATTATATTAATACTCATCCAAATGACCTCCCAATAGAATACGCCATTTTAGGATTTAAACCTATGAAATGGACTCCATTAGATACAATGTGTCTTATTAAGTATATGAGTAAAATGCTTGCTTGGCAATATGATGATTTATATAGATTACAAACCTTAGAAGCTTTAGGTGAAGCTAATTATACCGAATTAATGTCCATGACAACTTATGGCCAAATTCCTGTATGTCCTAATTATGGGAGTTATAATGATAGTTCAGCACTCCCTTACAATGGGGGATCATTAAAGATTAGTTCAAAGGTTATACAAAGTATTTCCAACTTTCTGAGAAATGTTGAGCGTATTCCATCAGAGAAGAATTTAATGGATCTTCAAGAACAAAATAGTATAGGCTCTAATAATTGGGTTGTTGATGGTGTTAAGAGTAGCACCGGAAAACCAATTTTATGTAATGATATGCATTTAGCGTGGAATATGCCTGGAATATGGTATGAAGCACATTTGGTTGTTGAAAGCACAGATCTAAATGTATATGGATTTTCACTTACTGGGGGAAATATTATTATTGCAGGTCATAATGATTATGTAGCATGGGGCTACACAAATGTGGGTTATGATGTTATGGACTGGTATTATTATGAAGAAGTAAATGCAAGTCATTATATTTATAATGGCACGATAACAGAATATACAACAAGAACTCATAATATAAAGATAAAAGATCAAGGATCTGAACAGTTCACGGTCAAGGAAACCGTACACGGACCTGTTCTTAGTGATTTTTTAGGTGGGGCCATTCCCAACTCTTTAAATTCGACAAAAATAGTATTAGCTCCTAGATGGACAGGAAATAATATAACTACCGAATATATAGCCATATATGGGTATAATTATGCAAAAAATAGAGCTGAATTTAATCAATCTTCGACTTACTTTCATTGTCCTGCTCAGAATCATGTATACGCAGATGTGGATGGTAATATTGCTATTAGACCTACTGGATTAGTACCTAGAAGAGATGATAGTTTAATTCCACCTGGGCATTTTGGAAACGGTACACTGCCATATAACGGAACAAAGGGTGAAGGTGAGTGGATTGGTTATGTACCTTTTGAAGAATTACCAAATACGGAAAATCCATCTCAACATTATCTAGCATCAGCAAACCAAAAGGTTGTTGGACCTGATTATAAAAAATACTCGCTTCAAAACAGTTGGTCATCAGGTTATCGAGCAAGAAGGATTAATGAATTACTTAATAATTCAGCAAATGGGTCAGTTGGTGTAGAAAAAATGAAAGAAATACAGCTTGATATTAAATCTACTCCTGCGAGAGCATTTACTCAGTATTTTATCAATGCAACCGAAGGATTACCTTCTTCTCAAAAAACACCAATAATATTAGATATTTTAACTCAATTGAAAAATTGGAATTATGATATGGATAAAGAAATAGCAGCACCAACTATCTATCGTAAATGGAGAGATTATTATATGGATTATACTTTCAATGATGAAATTGAAGCCACTGGAGCCCCAATGAGACCATCTCTGGATGTTTTAGAAAAATTAACTCGAGATGAATCAGATTCAAAGTGGTTTGATGATATCAAAACTCCTGAAACAGAAAATAGGACCCATATAATTAGAAAAGCATTGAATTCTACAATTAACTTTCTTTTAGGATTTTATGGCACAGATGAGGTAAGTACATGGAGATGGGGAGATATTCATAAATATTCTTTCCCTCACTTAATACCTGGATTTGATAGTTTAAGTAAAGGACCATATGATGGAGATGGGGAAGGATATACTATTACACCTTCAGGAGCGAGTATAAGTACTGGGGTGGGTTATGCACGGAGTGGTGCTTCTGAAAGAGCCATCTACGACTTAAGTGATTTTCAGAATTCTTGGAGTGTAATCCCTTCAGGACAGAGAGGTATTTCAAATTCTAAACATTATTCCGATCAACTTGAGGAATTATTTCTGCAGGGTAAATATCATCGACAGTATTTCTACAATAATACAGTTGATTTTCCTAAAAATCATATTGAATCTCAGATTAGCTTCATTGCTGGAGAAGACCCTATATTTATAATTATTTTGACAACATTTTTAATCGTAGGATTTTCG
>JBHLMQ010000028.1:19187-40408 GCA_048938005.1 Promethearchaeota archaeon
GCTTATATAAATTTGGATCAATTTGCTGCTTTTATATTCGGTGAGTTAGGCTATGGATGGATAATAGTTATCCTGATATTATTATTAGGAGCTTTAGGTGGAGCTTTAGGTGGAGCTATAGGGAGCGGAACTATGATATTACTCAGACCTAAACTTAAACAGATTTCGCTAAAAATTTTTAAATCAAATAATTCTGCGGTAAACGAAAAAAGTCTAAAACCATAAGATTATTTTAATTTTACAAATTTTTTTATTAAATGAGTGAAGTAGAGATCAAAGGAAATCGGAGCAGAAGAGTAAAACGTATTTTAGCATTAATAATTAGTGGTATTTTTGTTGTTATAATTTTGCCAGTTATATGCATTTTGGTTTCATTATATTTTGATTCATTATTTAATTTACCAGACATTATTCCATTTCCCATTAATGTTATAATAGGTATTATAATATTAGTAAATGGCCTATTTTGGGCGATTTGGTCAAATCTCGAATTATATGAAAGAGGAAAAGGAAGTCCAGTTCCCTTAAAAGGAACTCAAACAACGGTAGTAGTTATCAGTGGACCTTATAAATATACAAGAAATCCTATGATTTTCGGATATTCCCTTATGTGGGTAGGATTAGGATTTCTATTTAATTCTATTATTCTCTTGATTGGATTTGCGCTCATAATAACAATATTATTAATTATTATGGTTAAAGTCTGGGAAGAAAAAAATTTGGAGAAGAGATTTGGTACCTCATACTTAGAATATAAAAGTAAGGTATCCTTTCTCATTCCCTTACCATCTAAGAAAACCTGAATTCATCAAGATTATATGTATTTATTAGGAATAATTTTCAATAGCAAAATTTGAAAAAAGAGAGTTTAATAATAAATTAATTTTTAAAATTTAGTTATTCTCCAATTGATAAAAGAAGTAAAAAAGTTGATTATTTAATTTTATACTGGCTTTTTAAGAAATTGATTATATAATCTTTGACTTTTTCTCGGTCAGGTAAGCTGGCTACCATACCGTATATAGCAGCATCTCCATCTGTAGATTTACCGGGATTTTCTACGACTTCAGTCACAGTTTCTCTGAGATCTTTCAAGAATGTATCAACAATCTCAGCATGATGGGGATTAACCATCATGTGTAAGGCATTTGGAAATTGAATTCTGTCTAAATGCCAACCTTTCTTATCCATACGATCTCCTAATTGATATATGTCTATTTTATCAGATGTAAAAGAAAAGACACTCATTACCGGTTTTCCTATAATATATAAGTCGGGAATTTCATTAATACCATTAATCAACTTTTTTGATGCATCCATTACGATTTTCGCTAAATTTAAATATCCATTCATTCCTAAATGCCTCATAGCTGCCCATGCTGCTGCGATTGCTCCTCCTGGACGAGTTCCTCTCATAGAAGGGGAAATGTATACTCCACCCGTCCAATCTGTATATACCGAAAATTGATGTTTCCAAACCCTCTCTTTTCTATATAAGATTGTAGATGCTCCTTTTGCACCATAACCATATTTATGAACATCTGCACTGATAGATGTCACACCGGGTACAGAAAAATCAAAATCTGGGACTTCATAGCCAAGTTTTTTGACAAAGGGTAACATAAACCCTCCCAGACATGCATCAACATGTAATCCAATACCATGATCTTGAGCGAGAATTCCCAATTCAGTAATGGGATCGACAACTCCTCTTGGGAAATCACATGCTGAACCAACAATTAATATGGAATTTTCCGTAATAGCATTTTTCATTGCATTTACATCTGCTAAATGAGTTTCGGTATCAACAGGCACTTTAACTAATTTTACTTTAAAATATTCGGCAGCTTTATCAAACGAGGGATGGGCTGAACTAGGTACAACTACTTCTGGTTCTTTTATGTTTGGAAACTTCTCTTCAGCCCAGTCTCTATAAGTTTTAACCGCCATAAGAAGGCTTTCAGTCCCTCCAGAAGTCATACTTCCACAGCATCTCTTATCTCCATTAAAAAGGTCAATAGCCATTGAAATTACTTCTGTTTCAAACTTCCTCAAACTTGGAAAAGCCATCGGACTGAGAGCATTCTTAGAAAAATACATTGTATATGCCTTTTTCAGCATTTCAGTATGTTCATCTGTAGCATGATATACCAAACTCCACACTTTACCATTTCTCCAGTTGATATCATCTTTACGTATATATTCCATTTCTTTCAATAGATCTGCTTCTGAAATTCCATTTTCTGGTAAAATAACTTTAGGTCTAACCATTTAATTTTCACATATGTCTATATTTTTATTAAATATGTTAAGTTAATTCTAAAATAATAATTATACTAGCATAGAAATTCTATATTTGTAGAGGATATTTCCCATACTCTAGGGTAGTTTCAATCATCCATTTTAATCGTTCAACAGATATCTCAGGATGAAAATTAGCTGGAGACAACATATATCCACCTCCATAACCCATTGCTCTTATTGCTTCTTTTACTGCTTGAATGACTTCATTTTTCTGTGCTTTTACTAAAATATGTCTAGTATCAATGTTTCCTGACAAGCATAATTTATCCCCCACTTTCTTTTTAACTAAATAAGGATCTACAAGTGGAGGTTCGAGGCATTGGAGTCCATCAAAGCGAGAATCAATAATGAAATCTAAAAGGCTTGTGATATCTCCATCTGAGTGCAAGATATATTTTCCCCCCCATTCATGAATAGCATCTGCTACTTCTTGATAACAAGGTAATAAATATTCATTAAAATATTTGGGATTTATCATAGGTCCTCCACTATGAGCAATATCTCCACCCTCGAGAAAAATTTTGGCTCCACAATCGGAGTATGCTTCAAATACGGTTAAAACGAAATCTGTGGTATATCTAAAACGTTCCTCTATTAATTTGGGATCATTTTTCAATGCCCTTACGAAATTTGTCATTCCCATTCCTTGCCAAACGGGGGGAAATACCGAAGTAAGGGCGTTTTGAGCAAAAATGCAAATTTCATCTTTAATATCACGGCACTTTCTTAAAACTCCCTTATAGAATTTTTTAGCTTTTCTATATTCTTCTTTTAAATCTGGTTTAGGGTATGCTTCCCAATCTTCTCTATTCTTAATATATCCACCATAATAATCAGGGTATGGATTTCCATCTATATTTCTTATTTTATGCCTCTTTCCAAATATATCTGTCATCTCAGTTTGGCTTTCGAGGACAAATGGGATATATTGAATACCAACACCATCAAAACCTAGTTCATAACCTGCTCGAACTGTTTTTGCAAAGACACCAATTTCGATATCATCAAGGATTTGATTAATCTTTGATACCCACTCTTTGGGGTATTTTTCTTCCATTTCATCAAAGATATCAAATGCTGTTTTCTCTGGTTTTCCTAATATCTTGTCAGCAACATTTCCATCAATATTTATTGTATGAGTTGGAATTCTATCTGGTTCTTCAAGATTCAATGCGGACCAAATTCGATTAAAACTATTCATATGAATAATTTCGATAATGGACTATTTAATTATTTTATTATGAGAATAAAAATTCAGAAATTTAATATATTCATGAACTATTTTTAAATAAGGGTGATTCTCTTTTGCGAGTTAAACATGTTAATTTTCTTCTTACATTTAAATGTCCCGCGAAATGTCAGCATTGTAGTTATAAGGCGGGACCGAATCGAACTGGATACATTAAACCAAAAGAAGCTTCCCAATATTTAAAAGAATTGACAGAGATACAGCCAATAGAATCTGTTTGGATTCATGGAGGCGAGCCCTTTCTTTATTTTGATTGTTTAGAGCATATAATAAAAGAAGCTAAAAAGTTAGATATTACTCGTAGAGGTGTTATTACTAACAGCTTCTGGGCAAAAAATGAGAAAATAGCATATAAAAAACTAGCAAAATTAAAAAAAGTTGGATTAACTGTATTGACCTTCAGTTCTGATTTTTTTCATCAAGAATTTATTCCCTTAGAATATGTTAGAAATGCCCTTAAAGCAGCAGTAGCTATTGGATTTGATAATATATATGTAGACTGTTATTTTGTAAATGATATTACTGCGGACAATTATTTTAATCAGATATCAAAAAGTAATTTAGAAATATTAAGTGATATCGAAGATATTGAAGTTCACAGATTTCTTATGAGTGTAGAAGGACGAGCGACAGATTTAACAGAATTTATAAATCTAAGGGTAGAGTTACCATCAGGAAAATGTCCTGTACCATTTTGGATAGAAGGGGATCTCCAAAATCCAGAAACTATTGAAATCGATTGCGAAGGTAATGTTACACTTTGTCCCGGAATCTGTATGGGGAATACAAACATTCAATCATTAACTAAAATTATTCAAGATTATGATGTTAGTAAACACTCTATTTTATCAATTATTCTAAATCAAGGTCCCATTGGATTACTAAATATTGCAAAAAATCACGGATTTCAAGAAAATCAACAATTTGCTAATGAATGTCATCTATGTTATGAATTAAGGAAATCTATGCAAGAAATTTATCCATATTCATTGGCTCCAAAAGAGTGTTATTAAATGAATTAAACTTCAGTAGTTTATAAACCGAAATTTTTTACATATTCAATCTTATTTTGATAATATCAAATATTATTATTCCGAGTGTCGCAAGAATTACTTCAGAAACTAAAACTTGAATAAGACTCAGCCAGAATGGAAGACCAAAAGCTATATTTAGAACAATCGCAACATAGAGTGAAATAATATAAGCATAGATTACACCACCTAAATACTTTAATATTTTTCTATCTCTTAATACCACAATACAGTAAAGTGCCGGAACATTCACAATACAACTAATTAAATCAATTGGTCCTAATGGTGATGTTAAATTAACAAAAAAAACACCAATTACTTTTCCAGATAAACCTTCAAAAGGAAATATGATACACATTCCTACAATTAATTCAGCTACACGAAATTGTAAACCGAGGAAACTTATGGGCTGGAAAAGATATCCCAAAGTAATGTAAAGGGCAGCAGTAATAGCAGTAAGAGCCACTTTAATGCTGATGTTTCTTTCTTCTAAAAGCTTTGTTTTAAAACCTTCAGTTTCATTATTCAATTTTTCTTCTGTTTCTGGCTCCATTTTACTGCCTTGAAAGACTAAAATATAATTTTTGTGAATAATCTAGATATATCCAAAAATCTTTAGTTTTTATTATTTCAAATGTTTTTGAAGGTTTAAAATCTTTTTTTCTAGTTTTTTAATTCTAGATTCATTCCCATTTAAATCTTGAAAGTCTCTTAGAACATTTAATGCTTGTTTATAATAATTAATGGCATTGATGTAATCTTTTCGTTTCTCGGCTTTTTCTCCTGCTTTTGAGGCATATTCTAGCTCCAGTTCCTTAATTTTCTTATCTAGTTCTAAAACCATAAATGAGATTCTACCAATATCTTCTTTTAAATCAAAACCAGTGGCTAAATAAAGAGCTTTCTCATACTCTTGTTGTGCTTCCTTATAAATTAAAGCTTTTTCAGCAGTTTCAGCTTTTTTAATAAATGAATTGATGGCCTTTCTAACTTCCTCTTCGTTCATAAATTTAGCTCTTGCTTTTAATTCATTTATTGCATCATCATTGGCTATAATTGTAGATATTAGTTCATTATTCGCAATTCTTATCGCTTGCGATTCTTGAAATTGTAAAATGGTGGTTTCAGCAGTTTCAATCGTAGTTGGAAGGATTATATTTTTTTCTAAAAGTTGATAAATTTCATAGAGAAGAGTATTTGCATCAATATTAACAATTTTTTGAACTTTATCGAGTAGATTAATGATAAAAAAAAAGGGTTTTGAAATTAAAAGTTCTTTAGCAAAATCAATTATGGCTTTTTGTATAGGATTCTTTTTGATTAATTCCAATGTATCTGGTAAAAATGTGTGGGTTAGAACCATGGGGAAGACTAATTTAACATTAAAAGTATCAACTATGAAATCTAGTGTATCACCAAAATGCATCATTCCTTTTCTTAAATGTTCGCTAATTTTATCACGATATCTACTTTCATAGTCATTTAAAAAATCAGTAACAAGAGCTTTCAGACTATCGGAAGCTTTATGATCTAAGACTAAGCAGGTGTTAATAAATTCCCCACTTTTAAGTAAAATATTGAAATTTTCATAGTGAAATTCATAAAAGTGATGATTTTTTCCATTAGCTGCATTTCCATTTGATGCAGTACTCGATACTGAAAAGGATATATTTGCTTGAATGAATCCCGTTAATAATTGCGTATTGACCCCCGCCCCAGAAATTGGATAATCTATTATTGCTAACCCAGACTCTTTAGCCATTAATAAAATGTGTTTTATGTTCAAAACATCTAAAAATTTCTGCCATATTAAATCTTGGAACATTTGAATACGTTTCTCTTCAGAATCAATAATCGTGAATTTTAAATTTTGATTAAGGTTTAAACCAAATTTTTCAAGTTGAGCTTTAACACACTCTTTACAGAAATCTGGATATTTTTCACAATTATTTTTATCTAATCCACAATCAAATCCCACTGGACTAATCTGAAAATATACCATTTAAATCGAATATCTTTTAATATTTACTTTTTAATTAATATGAATCTTAAAGAACATTATTATTAACACATTCTTATCTAAGTTCCCAGCAAACAATTAATAAATTCAAGACTTATATACCTTTTAAAAACTCTTAGATTATGTGATATTATAACGAAAATTCGAATTTTAAAAAAAATTTAATTTGGAAGAATACGTATTAATTAAATAAGAAGCAAAATATTAAGCACGTTTTATATCTTGGATAAAAGAATTGATCTTATCAATATGTATGTCATTCTTTATATCTTTTTTGGTAATCTCTAAGGTAGATAATGGTTCTTTCTCACATAATTTAGACATACTTTTAAATGCTTTAGGACCACCACTTCCACCTTCAGTACAGAAAAATGCGACATTCTTAAATTTACTTAGATTATTAGTAATGTATGTTCTTATAGCAGGCGTCATTCTACTATTCCATATCGGAGTTCCTAATAGTATTAAATCAAATAATTCAGAATTTTTTTTGCATTCTTTGATTGTTGTAAGTTTTTCTCTTGTTGCAGCGTATCCACATTTAAGGAACCCGATAATAAACCCAGTTCGCTTCTTAGTGTCAATAATTTCTTCATATTCACAATTTAGACTGCTGGAAATTAATTCAGCAATTTCCTTAGTTCTACCTTTCCTTGAATAAAACACAAGTAATGAATTCATGGCTAGCAACCTTGTTATATTTTGATAATCTAGAACGATGTTATTAAAATAAATATTCCAACTAAAATAAATATAGAGGTCGAAATTAACTTTAGATAAAATTTTGACACTTTTCGTGCAATAAAAGCACCAAAAAGGATTCCGATCCATGCTACCGAGATTAAAGCTAAAAATGCTCCCAACCAGACTTCAAGTGGAAAGTTGTAAATTGATGCAAGAGTAATTGTTAAAATTTGGGTCTTATCTCCTAATTCCATGAGAAATATAAATATAAATCCCGCTAGATATGGATTTTTTTTTAACTTATGAAATTTTTTAGATATTTCTGTTGAGTCTTCTAGATTATTATCTATTTCATAATTTTTATTCTCTTTTCTCTCTAAATAAAGTTTTTTAAGATTTCGTGCTTCTATAACTCCAATTATAATGAAAATAATTCCAGAGGCTATTGAAATTATAAAAAGTGGAATAAATTGAGTGATAATTGCTCCAAAAAAAACACCAATGGTTACTAAAAAGGCGAATCCAATAGTGACTCCTATACCAACTTTATAAAACTTCTTGTATTCTAAAGCGAGATTGAACACAATCAATTGAGTTTTATCGCCTAATTCACCAACAAATAATATCCCATAAGTTATAAATAGAGTTGCAATATCCACATATTTTTAAATTAAAAATATCTAAAATTTTTTTCTAAATTCTCATTATTTTTAGGATCTGAGGAAGTAAGGACTATCACAATTAACATCTTTTAAATTTCTCCTTTTAAAAAAAAAGATATTAAAGGATTTTAATGATTTTTAAAACATTTTATTAAAATCTTCTTTTAATTGGTCACGGAAGTTTGGATGAGCAATTCTAATTAATTCTTTAGCTCTTTGACGAACAGTCTTTCCTCGTAAATCCGCTATTCCATACTCAGTAACTACATAATGAACATCAAAACGAGAGGTTGTTACACACGCGCCTTCGTTTAGTCTAGAAACTATTCGAGAGATAGTCTTTTTTTTATTAGTGGATGGAAAGGCAATTATAGATTTTCCACCAGGTGATAAACTTGATGCTCTAACAAAATCTACTTGGCCTCCAACTCCAGAATATTGTTGATAACCTAGAGTATCTGCGCATACTTGCCCGAATAAATCGACTTGCATTGCAGAATTAATCGAGACTAGATTATTAATTTTTCCTGCAATTGTAACATTATTAGTATAATCAACAGGCTGCATGTCAACATTCGGATTATCATCAACGAAATCATAAAGGCGTCTTGTGCCCATTAAGAAAGTTGCTGTAAATTTTCTGGGATTAAGATTATTATACTTATTTGTTATCACTCCTTTTTCATAAAGATCAACAACTCCGTCAGAAAACATTTCTGAATGAATTCCTAGATCTTTTTTATCAGTTAAAAAATGTAATACTGCATCTGGGATAGCTCCTATTCCTAACTGAAGATTAGCGTTATCTGGAACTAATGAAGCAATATATTTCCCTATTTTTTCTTCTAATTCTGTAATCTGAGGAAGGGGGATTTCTAATAATTTTCTATTAGTTTCTACCACATAATCAATCTGAGATATATGAATATGAGAACCTCTTGTTCGGGGCATTTGTTTATTAACTTCAGCAATTACAATCTTAGCAGTTTCTGCGGCAGCCATGGTGTAATCAATTGAAATTCCATAACTTAAATAGCCATTATCATCTGGTGGAGAGAGTTGAATAAGTGCAACATCAACAGGAAGGATATAATCTTTAAAAAGGCGTGGAATTTCAGAAAAGAAAACTGGTGTATAATCAGCTCGCCCTTCACTTATTGATTTTCGAGTTCCAGCACCTGCAAATAATGAATTATGGCGAAAATGCTTTTCCATTTCCGGTAAACAATACTTACATTCCCTTAATGGAACCATGTGAACAATTTCAACATTTTGGAGCCGATCTTTCTGGTTAACCAATTCATCCACTAACATAATTGGGTCCCCAGCTGCATGTCCAATTACTACTCGATTCCCAGACTTGATGTGTTGAATTGCATTTTCAATTGAGGTAACCTTCTTTTTATACTCTTCTTCCCAATCTTTCATATTATTATATTATCTACCTTAGTGCTTTTTAATATTTTTAAAAGTTTATCAAGATTGTAGTAAATTTATTCTTATTTTTATTTTAAATTAAAAGAATAAGGTTATTAGCAAGTTTGTATTAAATTCTTTAGGCGTATAAAAAATTAACTCAATGAGTTAACTCATGGATACTGAAGTAGAAGAGACTTTAACAATTGTCGCTGAGAGAGCACAGTTAGCTGAGGGTATCGAGGGGATTCGCTCAATTTTACTTACAATGTATCGTTTTCCTTCTCTTAAAAATAAAAAAGTAGCTCAAAAAACAGGAATTGCTATTCCAACTATTGCTGCTGTTAGAAGCGAGTTAGTAAAGGCTGGTATTATTGAGAAAAGGAATTTTCTTGGTAAAAAAGGGAGAGAATGGGTAAGAATAAAGCTAAATTTAATTTTTGATTATGATCCTCTTCCAGGAGATTTTGATAGTACCATGAGGGAGTTACCAAAAGAATTTGACTATTTAAACAAGATTAAGGATTTTCTTAATAATCGTCCAAAACCAGAATTTGCTCTTGATCAATCACATGCGGATTTTTCCACAGTTATAAGAAAGACCTTATATTTACTCAAAAAGGGAGATATTGAAGGAAGAAAGATTATTTTTTTAGGGGATGATGATCTTATATCGCTAGCAGTTGGTCTAACTAAATTAGCAAAAGAAATCACTGTATTGGATATAGACAATAGAATTTTGAATTTTCTCTCAAAATCCGCAGAGCAAATCTCTTTAAATAATTTTAAGGTTCTACTTCATGATTTGAGAGAACCATGTCCTAAAAATATCTTGAATAAATATGATGTTATTGTAATGGATCCTCCCTATACAAATCAAGGTTTAAGATTATTTCTGAAAAGAGCAAGCCAAGTGTTAAAATCAAATATCAATATTAACGGTAAAAACTATCCAATAATTGGGAAAAAATGTCTTCTCAGTTTTGGAAGTAAGCCTCCAGAAGAAATGCAGAAATTACAATTATCGATATTAGATCATGGATTTATTATTAATGAAATGATCCCTGACTTCAATCATTACGAGGGTGCAAGTATAATAGGTAAATTTAGCCATCTTTACTATTTACAATCAGTAATAAATCCAAGTGATAAATATAACCTTAGCTTAAGTTCACTTCCAATATATACTTCTGAAGTAAAATCTCAAGTTTACCCGCAATTTCGTCCAATTGGTTTTCATTTTATAGGAGAAATGCGATTTACCTCACAAAATCTAGTTTTGGACAATAAAAGAATCCGTCAAATATTCCTAGATGCTCTTAATTCTGCTGGTTTAACAATATTAGATATATATAATCATAATTATATCCCCTATGGCTATACTATCATTGCTATTTTAGAAACAAGTCATGCTGCTCTCCATACTTGGCCAGAACATGGCTATATCAGTATTGATATTTTTATTTGTGATGAGTTTGAAAAGGGCTTAAAAGCTTTAAGAAAGTTAAAAAGTAGTTTTAAACCTAAAGAATCAGAATTCTTCTATATAGAACGAGGTAAGGAGCCATTAATAGAATATAAAGCACTTGAATTATAAGATTAAGTTTATAAATCGTAAGATCCAAATTATCATAAATTTAAATCTATTAAAAAAATTTTTAAAAATGAAAGAATCAAACAACATAGGGCATTATGAGATTTCCGAATTTCCAAAAGTAAGAATCCCAACTTTGGATTTCCTAGCACTAGGAGATAATAAGCATTATGTGAAAGGATTAATTGAATTTGATGTAACAGAGGGTAAAACTAAAATTCGGGAGCATGAGAAGAATACAGGAGAAAAAATATCTTTCACAGCTTGGCTCCTTAAGTGTATAGGACAAGCCGCGAGTGAATATAAGGAAGTCCATTCTATGATGATGGGAAGGAAAAAAATCATTAAATTTGATGATGTTGATATTTCCATTACAGTTGAGAAAACAGTTGATGAAATGAAGTCCCCAATGCCTTTAGTAGTCAGAAAAACGAATAAAAAGACTGTTAAGCAGATCAATGACGAAATAAGAAAAGCACAATCAGAACGAGTAAATGAAGCGACAGTCTTAGGAAATCATAACATTAAAAAAAAAGCGAAATATTATCTTTCTCTGCCTAAATCTTTTAGAAGATTTTTAATAAAGAGGAGATTGAGAGATCCAATTAAAGTTAAACAACTCATGGGAACTATTATAGTTACCTCTGTAGGCATGTTCGGTAAACTTCATGGATGGCCAATTCCGACTACTAATCATCCATTAGCTTTTGGTGTAGGAACCATTACAAAAAAACCAGGAGTAGTAGATGAAAAGATTGAAATTCGTGAATATCTGACAACAACTATATTATTTAACCATGATGTTGTTGATGGTGCTCCAGCAACCCGATTTGTGTCTCGACTTGGTGAACTAATAGAAAGTGGATTTGGACTCCTAAATCTAGAATCATTTATATTTTTTTAAAAGGAGATAATCTAGAAATAAAAAAAAAAGAAGTTTGTTTAAATTAAATTTCTCACTTAAATTGTATATCGCTGATTAATAAGTGTTTGAAATTGTATATTCGAATGTGGTTGATCCTGATAACCTCCTCGTTTTGAAACAAGATAGAACTGAACCAAACTATCATTGTGAACTAAAGTAATTCCTCGCCATTTGTTTTCACTAGAATTAAATTCTACTACATTTCCAAGAGCTACCCCTTCTCTAGTGGAGTAATTTAAGTTTAAACTATGTAAAGTTTTTATAAGTTCATCATGGTATTCATTAACTTTACGTTGAGGTTTATCTTTAAACCTAAGCGCTTCAATGGAAAAAGCTTTGAGAATGTCATTACTCATAGCCTTCCATGCCTCCGGGTTTGCATAAATCTCAGTACCTATAAACTCTCCGTTAATAAACACAGCAATTCCACACTGATCTTTAATATTCGTAAAATGTTTAACGAGATCTTTAGTTTGTTTTTCAGATTCTTTTGTCATTTCAAGATAACTTTGAGTGGGAGCAACGGCTAAGGCATAATTCATTTCTGCCCTATGAGATTGAATTTCATCCCAGACTGCTCCCTGACCTGCAGCTGAAATAGCCTCAAATGCAACATTAGGGTGAAGTCTAGTATTTGAAGATTTAAATCCACGTCCTTTAGTGTAGGTCCATCTTGATTGTTCTACACATTTAGCTGGGATCTTATATTTATGTTTAACTGTTCCAGGATTATGTTTGACAATTTTTTCCTTTCCTCCTACTGGAAGTAATATTGGTTCCCAGATGGTTCGATCCTGCTTTCCACCGTGAACAGTCATTCCAAATGGAATTAATATCTGCTTATCACTTTTATTTATGACTTCTAATTGTCCCACTGTCTCAGTTTCGAGTATCTCTACTAACTCTAATTCTTCAGCTTCTTTAATGCTAATAAAATCAATAAATTTGTCATCTTGAATTATGATAGGAATAACAGCCATATTTTCGTAAACTTGAGGAGTACCTAATTTAAGAAAACTTAAGGGATTTTCAAACATAGATTTTACAATTTGGATACTTTCATTTTTCATACTTATTCATCCTCCTTTTTATTATTTTTAATTTTTTCTTTTAAACGTTCTTTATCTTCAACCTTTTCTTCATAAAGTGGACTTATAAATTGGTTTACAATATTTTTTCCATTTTTAGTAAGTTCTACCCCCTGAGCAACTTTTAATTTACCACTTTTACTTATCCCATTAATTCTTGTTCCTTTACCTTTTGGTATTTCATTTTCTGTTAATTCTTCCCTATGTGTTTTAATTAATCCGCCTCTTTTTAACGCATTCAAATGATAATTAATGTTTTGTTTTTGAAGTCCAATGTTTTCAGCAATCTCAATTGGTCTCTGTGGATTATCTGAAAGTTGTTGTAAAATATCAGCTCTTACGGGGCTTCTAAATACAAGTCCTACTTTTTCAAAAATTGGTTTTTTCTTTTCTTTTTTCTTTGTCATATTTTTACCGTAAAATTTTTTTTTACTGTAAAAAGAAAATAGTGACTTTCATATTTAAATGTTTGTGATTCTTAAAAAATAATCCTTCCCTAAGAAGATAAATTAGATCATTTTCTTTCTTATATTTCTTTAATTAGCAATCTAAATTCTACTCTCTTAAGCAATTAATGATTACCATGGGATTAATAGCTCCTGTAAAAAGAAAAATTAATAAATAAAAATAAAGAATTTTTTTTTCTAAAAGTAAAATACTAAATCTTTATTCTTCAAGAAGTTCCTTTTTCCTTAAATATTCTTCTTCGGAGATTTCTCCTTTAGCAAATTTAACTTTCAAAATTTGAAGTGCTTCCTTCGCAGTTTCTTTACCTTCCTCCAAATCTTGTTCCAATGACTTTTCAACCTTTCTAATAGCTTCTTTTATTGATACTTGGATTAAGGGAATTAATTGAGAGTCAAATCCTCTTTCAATAAAATCTCTTTGTTTCTCAATCATTCTTTTAAGAAGTTTACCTGCTATCATATCTGGCACATTAAAATCAATAGTTCTATCGTAAAATACATCAATTCCTGTTTGTTTTTCTATAAATTTAATATCAAATTTAACTATGCCATTACTTGTTGGTATAAGTTGAAAAACTGTTGTTAAATTCTCTCGGGGTCCTGGTTCAAGTATTTGGTATTGTGTCCCCTTTACCCAAAATTGTTTTGTTATAAGAATATCTATGAAATTTTCAAAAACGAGTCCTAGTTCCGAAGGAACTCCCTCTATGGTATATATTATCTCTTCCATTAGATTCATCACTAAATTTATTTATAATTTAGTTAAATATCATTTTCATTTAATGATATTTAAAGCTTTTTTAATTCAATACCTTACTTATTTAATCATACACGATTTAAGTTAAATAAGTTTTTAATATTGCTTATTATTAAAACACCTAATGCCTGATTTTAAAAAAATCATAAAAAACTATCAAGCTCCAGGGGTAACTGCGAATTTTTTTGTTCTATATAAGGATGAGTCTACTTGGCTACATGGATGGATTTCAATGGAGACTTCCCTTGAAGAGTTTCTTACACTTATACAAGGTGAGATAGAATATTCATGGGGTTCTGATTATGCCAATATGGCAGATTATATAATTTTCCATATTGATCTTGAAGATAACAACAATCTAAAGGAAATAAAGGATAATGAATATTACCAATATGTAAAACAGCTTCAGGAAATTTATATCGTTGTTTTACACAGAGATTGTAAATATCGAATAATTGAGAATATTCCACCCCTATTCGAGTGGTTTATTGGAACATTATGAAGTTTAATTAATTTAAATGAAAATATTATTAAGATGTATGACATTGAATATTTCATTTGAAATTAAAATTGTTTTTGATAATAAATGCCCTAAACCAGGATTTATTCCTAGTTTTGGTTTCTCTGCCTTAATACATAACCAATTTACTGGCAATTTTTCATTATTAGATACTGGTGGAAATGGTAATATTTTAATTCATAATATTAAGCAATTTGGTGTTGGTATTTTAGAAATTAATAAAGTAATAATTTCTCATAATCATCATGATCATGCTGGAGGGTTGGAAAGATTGGTTAGAATTAATCCCAATATAGAAATTTATATTCCTCTAGATAATTTAAAATCATATATTAAGAAATTTCCTCAAAATAAAGTGCATGGAATCTCAAATCTAATAGAAATTGAGAAAAATATTATAATTTCAGGTCAAATCAAAGGAAATTTTATATCAGAACAATCTCTTTTTTTAAAGACTATTAATAATGAAATAATTTTACTTGTGGGATGTGCTCATCCTGGTTTGGAGCGTTTTATAATAAAAGCTCAAGAAATAGCAAATATTAAAGCAATTATTGGAGGTTTTCATGGTTTTCGAAAATTTTCATATTTGGAAAATATTGATTTTATTGGCGCATGCCATTGCACGCAACATAAAGAATTAATTAAAACGAACTTTCCGAATCAATTTAAACACGTTTGTTTGGGAGATAATTTTTCCTTTTAAAAATTTTAAAGACTACAAATTTAATATAGGATATGTCAATTTAAATTAAAAAAAAAGAAGATTTAGTTATTTGAATAATAGCAAATATCTAATCGTTAAAAAGGTTAATATATTTCTTGTAGTAGAGCAGCTTTTATTTCGATCATACCTACATTGAATTTATCTTTTAAAATGAGATTCTTGTATTCGGAAACATCGCGTTTACTTACCAGTAATGAATGATATACCCCAGCATTCTGCAATGTATTAATAAGCATATATCCAACTATGGTTGAGTCTTTTAAATACATTTTTTTATAAATGTTATCTTTAAAAAATTTCAATTCTTCTCCTTCATATACTCCATCTGAAATAATTGGCGTCCCAAATATCTTAATAAGGGTTTGTATAGCAGAACCTTCATATTTAGTTTTTCTTCCAACCATATTATAACCAGCAATAGTCCCTTGAGTTAATGCGTTTGACCAAAGCAAAATAGACTCTCGATTTCCAGTTGAGATATTAATAGATTCAGTAATATCTCCTGCAGCATATATGTTAGGAATATTTGTTTCAAGATATTCATTTATTATTATTCCTGAATTTGTTTTAATTCCGCTATCTCGTAAAAAATCTAAATTTGGCTTAATACCTGTGGCAATTATAACAAGATCCGCATCTAAAACAGTTCCGTCAGCAAGTTTAACACTATTTACTCTTTTTTTACCAATAATCTTGGAAATATTATTTTCTAAGAAAAGATTGATATCATTTTTTTCAAGAATCTTTTTTGTTATATCCGACATTTCTTTATCAAGCATTCGAGGTAAGACTCTATCCAAGATTTCAACAATAGTCACATCTATATTTTTTTTTTTCAATCCCTCAGCAGCATCAAGACCTACAAACCCCCCACCAAGTACAACAGCTTTTTTAGGTTTTTGTGTATTAAGCCAATTGTAAATAGCATCAGTATCATTCAGGGTTTTGAATGTAAAAATACCCTCCTTGTCAATTCCCTTTATAGCTGGCATATCAACATGGCCGCCTCCTGCGATGAGAAGTTTATCATAATCAATCGATTCTGAATCTACTAAAATCTTTTTACTTTCAGGTTGAATATTTTTTACTTCTTTGCCTAAAATTGGATTGATGTTCATTAGATTGAAAAAATCTTTACCTTTCCAGAAGATTTTATCTCTTTCTTTCTCTTCCAAGATGTAATGACAGAGAAGACAAGCGGAATATGCTGGAACATCTTCTTTTGAAATCATTATGATTTCTGACTTTTGATCATACTTTCTTATTGCTTCTGCTGCACTTATACCTGCTCCTCCAGTTCCAATTATTGCATATCTCATTCTTTTCCACCCCTTTCTTATATATAATATTACATTGGAGTTGTAATTGGAGGTTGTGTCAATCCGAGTGCTTTTCTCTTCTCTTCAATATGGTTGATTATCAACTCAGCCTCTTTCTCAGGATCGGGTTCGACTGCAAAAGTAGCTCCAACAACATCACCTAGTCCTTGTGTAAGAAGCGATGTAACATTTTGACTTCCTAATACTGGAGGTATAGAGCCAAGAACAGTAAATATACCAGAAGCAACAACATAGGCTCCAATACTAACTGCCTTTTCTGACATCCATTCTGGCGCAGCACCCGCAACTGGTAAATCACTAATATCTACATTTAAAGCTTTTGCAATAGCGGCAGCAACATTCATAATTCTGCTTATATCTACACAAGATCCCATATGTAATACGGGAGGAATACCAAGAGCTTTTGCAATTTCTTTTAATCCTTCACCCGCTTGATCTGCTGCTTCTGGAACCAATAATCCTGCTTTCCCACACGCTATAGCAGAACAACCTGTCTCAACGACCAAAATATCATTTTCAATTAGCTTTTTTGCAAGGGTCACATGATTATAATCATGTTTAATCTTTGGATTATTACAACCAACAAGAGCTGCTATTCCTCTTATTTTACCATCTTTTATGGCATCAATGAGAGGTTGAGCGGTCCCACCAAGAGCATTTATTATAGCTTCAGTAGAAAATCCAGCCATTAATTTAACAGGATTTTTAGGAATGCTCACTTTATTAGGATTTCTATTTTTATAATTCTCAATAGCCTCTCTAATTATATTTTTACCGATTTCATATGCACGTTCTGGTTCAAACTCCATATGCATAGCCCCTTGCATTTTTGCTTTAGGAGATGTTGTTATTAATTTAGTATGATAACAGCTCGCTATGGATGGCAATGAAGGCATAAGACACTGGTAATCAACAACCATGGCTTCAATAGCACCAGTGATGAGGGCAAGTTCTTGTACTAAGAAATTACCAGCAACGGGAATTCCCTTTCTCATTAGTAGTTCATTAGATGTACAACAAATTCCACCTATATTAATACCATTAGCTCCATTTTGTTTTGCTAAATCAATCATTTCCTGATCTCTAGATGCATCCACAACCATTTCAGATAAAACAGGATTATGTCCATGAACAATAATATTCACCATATCTTCCTTTAATACAGCTAAATTTACTGAAGTCTCTTTTGGCTCTGGTGTTCCAAATAATATATCACTAAATTCTGTAGCTAACATGGATCCCCCCCAACCATCACTAAGCGACGCTCTAAGACCATGCAATAATATATTTACATAGTCAGCACCAACACCTATATGTGTACGATGCATGATTTCGACTATCTCTCTATCAATACTTCTTGGCCAAATACCAAGATTTTTCCATAAATCTTTTCTTTTATCTGGTGCTCTTTCTGCAAACTGAATGGTATTTTTAATCATCCCAAATTCTTCCATTGCTTTTTCAGCTAAGTCTTTAGCAATTTCTTCCTTTGGTCTAGTATCTGTGAAAATATCATATTCTTGAGCTATTCTTTTCAATTTTTCTTCATCAGTAATTTTATATCCTAGAGTTTTACCCTCAGCAGTTAAGTGAAGTACTTCAACAATATCTCTTCCATGATCAGAATGAGCAGCAGCTCCAGCAGCAATCATTCTTGATAAATTTCTAGCTACAATAATATCTGAATCAGCACCACATACTCCTCGGGTTGGTTCATCACCAAAAGGATTAATTCTACAAGGGCCCATTACACAATTTCTGCAACATATTCCTAGTAATCCATATCCACATTGCGGTTCTTGAGACTCTAATCTATCCCAAGCTGTTTCAATATGTTCTTCAGCAGCTTTTTCTAGTATAGGTTGAGCAGTTCGATCTATTGTCCTTTCTAAAATATCTTTTTTTATCATTTTTTCTCACCTAGTTGTGTCATAGAGAGAGCCATATCACGCCATACTTTTAATAATTCAGGTATCCTTTCTTCAATTGGTACTGCCGCAGCAAATTGTGCTGCTGTTTTACCAATAGCTCTTCGTTCTTTTTTTATAATTTCATTAATATCTCCATAGGAAAGGGCTCCAGTCTTACAAGCTTCAACACATGCGGGAATCAAATCATTTGTGATACGTTCATGACAATTATCACATTTGTTAGCAATTTCTCTCTCTATGGAAACACGCCATGAAGGATTAAACGATACGGCATTAAAAGGACAAGCAATTGCACACATACCACATTCAATACATTTTTCTTCATTTATCAGAATTATATCAAATTCTTGATCTTTGGTAATTGCTCCAGAAGGACAGACATTTATACAAGGTGTTGGATCGCAATGCATGCATTTACCAGGATAAGTCATTACTCCAAAAGTAGGCATTACATGGATTTTTGAAGTAGGTAATGGTTTTTCAGAAATTGCAGAATAGAGGTTTTTTGTTTCCGAATGTTCCACAGCACAAGCAACTTCACAGTGCTTACAACCAATACAATTCTCAGGTTTGATATAGACATTTTTCATATGTGGACTCCCTCTTTTATTTTTTTTTAACTAATTTGTCCAAAATTTTTTTATTAAATTCTTTTGCAGTTATAAAAGAAGATAACACATTATAAAAATATATATTAAAGAGAAATTTTGGGGAATTTCATATATTAGATTAACTTATAAATATCTCTAAAGATTTTGATTAATTCCATAATTCCAAGAGTTTAATTAAAATTAGATTATATTATACTTAATTTAATTTCTAAAATTTATCCAGATTTGTACAATAATCATTGTATTTAAACAAAAGTATTATTTCTCTAAGGATTTGTAAATATGTGATATTAATTTTAAAAAAAATTCATCTATACCTGTGCCTGATTTTGCACTGGTTTCAAAATATCCACACGCGGTTAAAAATTGTTTAAGGTTGTCAGATTCTTCTTTATTAATTACTCTATTCTCAGTATTAATCAAATCAAGCTTATTTCCGACAAGTATACTAGAGAAACGTTCAATCACTTTCTCTATTTCATCTTTCCAGTTTGTAAGATTTTCAAATGTTTTTTTATTTGTTAAATCAAATACATATACTATTCCTTTTGCACCTTTGTAAAATTCATGTCTAACCCATTTAAAGTGTTCTTGTCCAGCTAAATCCCATATCTGTAATGTAATTAATTTCTTAACATTAGGAATTTTAATCCGTTTTACGTAGAAGTTAGAACCTATAGTAGCAGCCACATTAGGGGTAAATCGCTTTTCTAAGTATTGATTAAGTAAGGTTGTTTTACCTACCCTATAATCACCAACAATACAAATTTTATATAAAGGATATTTAAGCCCCATTTTTTATAGAATGAACGGATTTATCTATATATTAATTTAAAATAGATTTATATTTTAATATTCTGTGTACTTATTTATAAAAGAAGTCAACGAATATTAATTAATATCTTTTTTTCATCCATATCACGTATTGGATTCTTGTGATTAATAAAATTCCAGCTAACAATAATGCTATAGCAATAGACATCAATAATGGAGATGCTTTTTCTGGGGAATTTAAAAAACTTACCATCCAAATGATCAGTAGCAAAACAGCGATGAGTATTATTATCAATGAAAAATTTCTAAGCCTCCTATCAAATTTATCCAATTCTTCCATTGTAATTAAAATTCGAATTTTTCAATTAAAATTCATATTTAATTTAATATAATTATTAAAATGATGTAAAAAATATTTAGATTCCAAATTTAGGGAAGATTTATTTCGAGAAAAAATGGATATACAGAAACAAGGGACAGTATATACACCAGAAAATATAGCAAATTATATTGCTAAAATTACGATTGAAAAATTTCTATTAGAAAAAATAAATAATTATTTTTCAACTAAAATATCGAGTTTGAACGCCTTATTTAAAAAATACATTCAAGAAAATGGAAATAATTACGTTTTAGAAGCTTCATCTATTATAAAATATGATAAAGAGCAATTTGAATATATTTTTAGAACATTAAAGAGTCTAACCGTTTTAGATCCAGCAGTGGGGAGTGGACACTTCATATTAGCGGCTTTAAAGGTTTTAGAAGAATATTATTTTAAGTTAAAACGCTTAGGAATAATAAATTGGCCAAATTATAAGATCAGAGAGTATATAATCTCAAATAATTTGTTTGGTGTCGATATTGAGATTAAAGCAATTGAGATTACCAAGCGGAGATTAAGTTTAGCTCTTGAAAAAAGGGAAGCATATACAAAGAATGGTAGGACTTTACCAAATATTGAATCCAATTACAAAGTAGGTAATGCTATAATTGGTTTCATAAATCAATCAGATATTGATAGTTTACATTATACAGACCTAAATGATTGTTTTTATGATGAAATAAAAAGTATTTTTCTAACACACAAAGATTTAAGAAAGATTAAATTAACAGAAAAA
>JBHLMQ010000084.1:0-9652 GCA_048938005.1 Promethearchaeota archaeon
TTTTAATCATATAAATTTTAATAAGATAATTCAGTTGTTTAGTATTAGAGTAATTTTTAATAAAATTGATTAGAGGATATTAAAATGAGGTTATTAATCTTAAGTCATAGGAATCCTTACTTTCCTCCATATATCTTTTTAAAAATGCCTGAAAAGATTCAGAGAGATGATATCAAACAGGTTCCTTTATTGATAGATCTCTATGAAAATGGTTTTTTTAAACATACGTTTGGAACTTTTAAAACGGCTAATCTAATCTTTGATATTCCAAGTGAATACTCAAAAACAATGAAAGAACGTCTTTTAATTTCACTTGTTATTGATGGCAAATCCGAAATTAATTCTATTTTAGCTGAACAATTTTTAGAGGGAATTGTTGAAGAATTCAAAAAAATCGAAGATCTTTTCAAAGCATTTTATGTAGACTCTAGAATTTATAAAGGAGATCCTTCTAAACTTGAGGAAATGAGAAAATTACTCAATACTTTTCATATCTCTTTTCCGGAAGAAGAAGTCATATTTGAACAAAAAGAAGCGAAGATATTAATTTTCGGGCTTTCTATGGCAGGGAAGACAACAATAATTAAAACAAGAAGAAAATCAGTTTCAAGAGCAACATTTCCAACTATAAATGTAGATATTTCTAGAATTTTAGTTAATAATGTATCATTATTAACTTATGATATCCCTGGAAAATACAAAGCTAAAGAATTATGGAAACCTTATTTAAAAAACCAAGATGGATTGATTTTTGTTTTAGATGTTACTGATAAAATAAAATTCTCATATGCACGTGAATTATTGCATGAAATTGCAGGGAAACCAGAGTTAAGTGAATTGCCACTTCTTATTCTTTATAATAAGATTGATATGAAACAACCTGACATAAATAATCTAGATGAAGCTATGGGAGTGAAAAAACTCGGAAAAAGGCCAATGAAATCATTTTTGACAAGTGGGATTAAGAACATAAATATTGATGAAGCATTTAATTGGCTTTCACTTAAAATTGCAGAGAGAGTTGAACATTATATTCCAAGAAGAGAAGTGGGAATTATTTTTTGTCGCTGGGATGAAAATCTGGGCATTAAAATCGAAGCAGTTTATCCTAAAGATGCTTTCGAGAATCCAGAATTAATATCTGCGAAAAGCTTATCAATTTCACAATTTATTTTTGGAGGTGATCAATTTAGGCCAACCTCTGTAATTCTTCCATTTCCCCATTTAAATTCAAATGCAGCGATATATTTTGACTATGTTGACAACGAGAGTATTAGGGGTGGTGTATTACCACTTTCTTTAATAATTTATTACAATCAAAAAATTCCTAAAAATATTATTAACCAATTTAGTTCAATCATACTTCAACAATTTGAAGATATAAAAAAGCATTATTTAGATAAAGATCAAGTTATAGAAATTCTTGAACTTATGCATAGTACAATAAATAATCAAATTGATTTATATCAACCTTCAATTGAAGCACTTAAAATGGCTGAATTACGTTATGAAGCCTTATTTAAAGCTGCTCGAGATGCTATTTTAATAATTGATAAAAAATCAGGAATAATAATGGATGCTAACAAAGAAGCTGAGAAATTATTCCAACGACCATTTGAAGATTTCATTGGCTTGCATTCAAGTCAAATACTAAGTGATATTATTAATATAGATTTTAATGAGGAAGTATTTGATCAACTTAATTATCCTTTTCCTTTAAGATTGGAGGTTATTGATAATTCTGGTAATCTTATTCCGGTGGAAATTAGTGTAAATGAAGTCCAGATGGGAGGTCAAATCTTCATTCAATATATAATTCGTAATATCAGTAATAGAGTAGAAGCTGAAATAAAATTAAAGCATTCAGAAATAAAATATCGCCATCTTTTCAAAGATTCACCCTTTAGTATTCTTTTAATTGACCACAATGGTTCTTTAGTCGATGTTAATCCTGCTTTAGAAAAAACATTAGGATATACTAAAGAAGAATTAATAGGGAGAAAATTTATGGACCTTTCAATAATACATCAAGATTATATGGTAGATGTTCTTAAAAGATTTAAAAATGAAGAAAGGGGTAAAGTTTTTCCTCCTTTAGAGATTCAACTTTACCAAAAAGATGGTAATTTGATTTGGGTAAATATGCAATCATCATTTGTTGAAATTGGTGATGAAATATTTTATCAAATAATATGTCAAAATATAGCAGAACAGAAAAGAATAGAACAAGAATTGAAGAAATTATCAAAATTAAAGGCGATTATTACTGGAATTGTATCTAGATTTGTGGGTATAAGGGATTTTAGTCAAGCATTAATTGATTCACTTAGAGATGTTGGTGAATTTGTTAATGCTTCACGAGCTTATCTTTATATCTTTGATAATAATTTTGATTTTATGAAAAAAAATTATGTGTGGTATGGTAGGTTAATTTATCCTCAGGTTAATTTACCTGAAAATATAAGAATTAATAATTTTCCATGGTTAATAGAGCAATTGAAAATATCCGATTATTTATTAATTAAAAATATAGATCGTCTTCCTGAGCATGCCATAAAATTAAAAACATTTTTTGAAATTCATAGAATTAAAAATTTTTTAATATTTTCAGTAAAAATTAATAGTAAATTAAATGGAATTGTTTGTTTCGATAACTTAACATACAAGGATTATTGGATCGAAGAAAATTTAGAATTATTAAGTATTATATCTGATATACTTAAAAATGTTATACTTCGTAAATCAGCAGAAGAAAATTTACGTACAAGTAGGGAAATTATCCACAAAGAATTTGATAGAGAATATTTTTACAAAGAATTATTTGTGAATGATATAAAGAAAATAATAAAGAGTATTCAATCTCAAATAGACGATTATAAAAAGCAAGATAATCAAATTTTATTAAAATCTAGAAGAGAAATATTAGAAGATATTAAGGATCAATGTATTAACGCAAAACTTTTAATATATATAATCCAAAAATTAACTACGCTTAATGAAACAACTATTTTAATAGAACCAGTAAATTTAGCTAATGTTATTCAGGATGTCATAGAATTTATAAGAAACAGCTATTCTCATAAAAAAATTAATATAATCGTTGACCATCCTCAAGAAGATCTTTATGTAAAAGCTGACAAGTTTTTAATAGATGTTTTTGTCAATATCCTTATAAGTTCGATTAGATATAATAAAAAACCAAGAATAGAGATTAGAATAATTGTATTAAGAAATCGAAAGGATGACCAAAATTATATTAAGATTAAATTTATAGATTTTCAAAAGGAGATTTTAAACATCGGGAAAGAAATGATATTTAAGAAAGAAAGAGAAAAGGATGGTAGAATAAAAGAAATAATTTTAGGTTTTCTTTTGGTCGAACGTGTTTTAAATAATTACAATGGGAAAATATGGGTTGAAGGAGATTCATTTGTAATTTTAATACCAGAAGCATAAAAATATATTTTAATTCTTCAATTGACTTATTATGAATATATTTGAGCTAAAATTTAGAGATGATTAAAATATTTAATGAAAAAACTTGCCAACGGTGTGGTACATGTCTTGAACAGTGTCCTTTTTTGCAGTTACCTACAGAAAATGCTAAAGAAGAAATTTCTAAAATGATTGAGACGAGAATCTCACGAAAAATAATTAAAAGTTGTGCAAGTTGTTCTTATTGTAATACAATTTGTCCGACAGGGTCAAATCCATATTCACTTATAAGAGAAATACGATTAAAAAATTATCGTGAAAATGGTGTCAGAAGTATAGGACTTATAACTGAAGAGATTCCTCATAATTTAATGTCAATAGCTTTAAAAATTAACACAGAGAAAAAACAACGAGAATTAAATGAATACGAAAATCCCATAAAAAGTAGCAAGATGTTTTATGTGGGATGTGGAATTCCTTATTGTTTTCCGGATTTGGTCAAAACTAAATTATTAGGAGATTTGCCATTATTAGGGGGTATGAAATATTGTTGTGGTAGTTATGTTCATATATATTTTGGTGAAGATGAATCAAAGATAAAAGGATTAGAATTATCCAAGAAATTTAAAGCACTTGGTGTAGAAAAGCTCATCACTTTTTGTCCTGGATGTGATACTATGATTAAAGGCATTTATCCTTCAATTATCGAAGGATTTAACGTAGAAGGTCAAACCATTATTGAATACCTTGTTGAAATGTACCATAAAGGTAGGTTAAAAATCAAAAACAAGATCAATCAAAGAATTACATTTCAAGATCCTTGTCCTTGGAGACTGCTAGACAAAAAAATATATGATAGCCCTAGGGAATTTCTGGAAATTATTGGTGCAGAAGTTGTAGAAATGAAACATAATAGAGAAAAATCTCTATGTTGTGGAGCTCCTCTTATAATACGTAATCGATCTTTAGCACGTAAAATCGCAAAAGAGAGAATTTCCGAAGCAGAGAGTGTAAATGTTGATGTAATAGCACATATCTGTACAGGATGCTTGACAACTTTGTCTAAATATGCCCTTGAAAGGAAAATTAATTCGTATTATATTACTGAATTAGCCCAAATGGCAATTGGAGAGACACCATCTCTAAAAATCCTTGAAAATTCAGAAAGTCTAAATAACCAAGTCATGAAAACAATGAAGGAGAATCCGAAATTACTAATGGAAAAATACATAATAAAAAATGGAGAAATAACTCATTTATGAATTATAGAAAGATAAACTAAAACTTTCTTGATTTAAAATATTTCTTAAATTTAGTACTCTCTTACATATAATTATGACAATTGTAGAAGTAAATTGTGGAAAAATTAACGGTTATACCAAAAATAATTTGCAAATATTTAAAGGAATTCCGTTTGCTGAGCCTCCTATTGGTGATTTACGATTCAGTCCTCCACAAGCTAAAAAGCCTTGGGATGGTGTGTTAGAAACTACGAAATTTGGACCTTGTGCATTTCAAGGATATACAACACTGGAAGAAGTAGTCGGAAAACTTCGATCTGAAAGTGAAGATTGTTTAACACTTAATATTTGGACTCCTGCCATTGATAATAAGAAAAGACCAGTGATGTTTTGGATACATGGTGGGGCTTTCATTATGGGTGGAAGTAGAGCTCCTACCTATGATGGTGCCAATTTAGCTCAACTTGGTAATGTTGTTATAGTAACGATAAATTACCGATTGGGTGCTTTTGGTTATCTTTTCATTCCCAGTATCACTGCAAATGTGGGACAACTAGATCAAATTTTAGCACTAAAATGGGTTTATGATAATATTGCTAAATTTGGGGGTGATCCAGATAATATTACGATTTTTGGACAGTCTGCAGGTGCTTATTCTGTAATTACTTTAACATCGATGCCCGCTGCTAAGGGTCTTTTTCGTCGAATTATAGCACAAAGTATGCCTTTTATCGATCCAAAAGTAACAAAAAAACCCACAAAACAATTGATGCGTGCTTTAGATATTAAAATTGGAGATATTAATGCATTACGTGAAGTAGCTCCTGAAGAGATTATAAAAGCTCAAAATGAAATTACAAAACAAGATACACTAGCTTTTAGACCTATTATCGATGGTGAAACATTTCCTGTACATCCCTTAACCGTATTAAAGGAGGGTAAATGTAAGAATATTGATTTAATGATGGGAACTACCCAACATGAAGCCAAACTCATTACTTCATTGAATCCCACAATACGCAAAATTAATGATGAAAAAGCTATAATGTTTTATTTAGGTTCGATGGGAATAAATTCTGAGAATGCTCGAAATATTATTAATACTTATAAAGAAGCACGAGCAGGAATCTTTTCAAATGCACCCAAAGAATTATTGGATTCTATTGTTACTGATTTAATGTTTCGAGTTGCAACACTGCAAATACTTGAAGCACAGTCAAAATACCAGCCAAATACTTATAATTACCTATTTACATGGGAGACTCCCGCATATAATGGACTTCTTGGTGCATGCCATGCCCTTGAACTCCCATTTATATTTAATACTTTTGAAGAGCCTGGAATGAAGGCTCTTGTGGCTAATGTACCTGATACAGGAAATTTATGTGAAAATATGATGGAGTCTTGGCTTTCATTTGCTCGTAATGGTAATCCGAATCATGATGGAATTCCACAATGGCCTACTTACGATAAGAAAAGCAGAGCTACACTTTTATTTGGTAAAGAAATAAAAATTTCAAATAAATTATTTGAAAAAGAAAGAAGAGCTTGGGATGGAATACTTGAAATTTAACTAACTCTAAATATTTCCATCATGTATAATCTTCTGAATGGTTATGATCTTAAAATAATTAATTAAAACAAGACTTTATTTTGTTGATGATATACATTAAACGTTCATACTCTAAATATATCTTTTTTTTCCTTCAAATACAAATTTCAATCTTGTAATGTATTGAATTCATTTCCTTGATACCCCCAGTTTTTTAGGATGTTTTCTGCGTTTGATGTAATGTTATTAATAAATTCTTTAATTGAGACAATTTCATCACAATGTCCACTAGCCATAGATCCAACGGCAGAATCTCTTGTTTGAAGGTGGAAAATTTTCTTATGAAATTTTTCGTCAAAAATATCTTGGTTTATTATTACTTTTTTCCATGATTCTGAAGCGGGGCTTTCTTTAGTTGGAATAATTGCAGTTCCAAAACATACGGCGTCTGCCCCCATAGCGAGGGCACCAAGAAATCCTCTAGCGTCGCCAATTCCTCCTGCCGCGATGACAGGAATTTTGAGTAATTTTCTTGCCATAGTCATATTGACGAGTGTAGTGTTTTGATTTACATTTTTAAATCCTGTTCCCTCAAGTCCTACGATTGTCACAGCATCAGCGCCAGCTTTTTCGGCTGATAAGGCATGTTTTATTGTAGCGCATTTATGGAACCAATAACATCCAGCATCATGTAATTTCTTTCCGATTCTTGCTGCTTTATAAGCAGATGTAGTACAGATTTTAATACCTGCATCTATGGTAAAATCTACATAATCAAGATATGATTCTTCAGTTCTTCCTCTTCCAGTTCTTTCTATAAATTGTGGAGGCATTACAGAAAAATTAACACCATAAGGTTCATTTGTCAATTTTTTCATTTTTTCAATCTCTTCTTGAAACTTATTAAGAGTTTTAAAATTAACTGCTGTTATAATTCCTAATCCTCCAGCATTTGAAAAAGAGGCAGCGAATTCGGCTCTTCCTAAACCCACAAAAGCCCCCATTATTATAGGGTATTGGATTCCCGTCATTTTTGTTATTCTTGTGTTCCAAATCATTTTTCTCAGTTTTTTTAAAGTTCTTATATGTTTTATTTTTTTATTTTAAATATATATTTTGTTTTAAAACTGATTTCTAAATTAGAAAATGCATAAAAGAGAAGAGTCCTAAATATAGAAAAACTGAATAAGCTACTATAAAATATTTACATTTAAGATCCAATTAAGAAATAAAACTGGATTCTATGCTTTTTGTCCTTCATTCTTTACCATGAGTCGAGTAAGTTCAAGGAAGGCTTTTTCAACATTTTCACCAGTTTTAGCAGAGGTTTCGATATAGAAACAGTTTTGATTTTGTGCATATTGTTCTACTGCACTTCTATCTATAATAAAACCAATTAGAGGTATTAAATCGGATTTATTTCCTATTATTACTTTTGGAATTTCATTTTTCATAACACTTCGCATTTCTGAAAGCCAAGTTTTCATACTTGAGAATGTAGTTTGTCTTGAAAGATCAAACGTAACCAATGCGCCCGATGCACCCTCATAAAAGCTACGATGTAAAAATTTAAATCTTTCCTGAGCACCAATATCCCATATATGGAGTTTAACAAATTTAGATGGTTGATATTCCACAGTTTTAGTTAAAAAATCAACACCAATAGTCATTTTATATTTTAAAGCGAATTCATTATGTACAAATCTGTTTAGTAAACTTGTTTTACCAACCGCACTTGGTCCAACAATTATGACTTTAAATGAGAAATCCATTCTATTATCAACTTTTTCGTTAAATCTATAATCATTTATTATCTTTTTAAATTTAATCAAAAAGTTAATACTTAATAATTGAGATATTTTCTTGCAGAAATTTGAATTTGTTTTTTGGGATTTTGATGGTACCTTATTTGACACATATCCACATATAGCTTCAATTATAATAAAGACTATGAAGTCAGAATATAACTTAGATTTAAATATGAAGAACATTGAGAAATGGGCTAAAATTAGTGTGCATTATTGTTTTGATAAAATCTCTTCGAAGTTCAATATTGATAACAAGGATCTTCAGAATCAGTTCTCAAAAAGATATATGACAAATATAGAATCTAAACAGCTTCCTTTTCCGGGAGCTAAAGAAATGATTGAATATATTTATAATAGGGGTGGCAAGAATTTTATTGTCACCCATCGAAGATCCACTAGTTTATCAAGATTATTAAAATATAACAATCTGGAACATTTTTTTGAAAAGCTTTTAACCTATGATGATAATTTTCCAAGAAAGCCTGATCCTTCCGCTTTTTTATTCTTAATCAATGAATATAACCTCCCAAAAAAGAAAATCCTTGCTATTGGAGATAGAGAGATTGATATCCAAACAGCAAAATCAATTGATGTTATATCCTGTTATTTCAACCCCGAGGGGAAGACCAATGAAATAGCTGATTTTAATATTAAAACTCTACTTGAATTAAAAAAGATTATTAATCTATAATTATCCTAAAAGTCACTTTATAATTGCTAATTCATTTATGAGGTTGCATATTTTTTGTGGATTTCTTGTAGAGAAAAGAAATGGTCTACCCTTTTGAAAGGTTAATTTTACAGCTTCTCCGAAATCTGTGTTATAGGCCGATGACCCATCTAATCCTAATCGAATTCCTGCTCCACCATAGGTTCTAAACCGTGCTTTAGTGATATCACAACTGGTTATTGCTTTTAAGGGAATTCTTTTACTGTTAAGAATACCATACTTTACTTCAAGTTGATTATTGGTTAAGATAATTTTTAGCCCCCTGTAGTTCCAATATATAAGAAAAATAAACAAACTTACAGGACCAAGTATAATACCTATAAACGCCAATAATTCTGGTTCAAAAGCAGAAAAGATTATACCGAGAGAAATTATTAATAAACATACAAATAGGAACATAGCTTTTACAAATCTTCCCGCTGGAACCCATTCTTCATATAATCTTTCATTATTTTTTTGAGTATTATTTTCCTTATTTATTTTAATCACTACACTAATTTTGTATCTTTCACTATGCTAACTATAAATAATAAGGGATTTAAAATTTTTTTAATCTACTAAAAAAATTTCATAGTGAAATTAAGGTAAAGGAAAATTTTACGAATACAATTTAATCACGGTAATAATATATTACCCCATGCTTAGCATGAACTTCTCTTTTAATTGGAATAAGTTCTTTTAAAATTTTTATAAATTCAGGGAAAATTTCGTAAGGGATAAAAAGTCCTTGTCCATAAGGCCATTTTAAGTCAAAACCAATAAAGTAACTTGTATAAGAATCTTTTCGCTGAATAAAAAAAGATTTAATCATGTCAAAGTTAATAAAAATGATATCATTATGTTTTGTAATTTCTAAAGGAAATGTAGGTTCATAAATATTCAGAAC